>NZ_JAAKEB010000003.1 GCF_011038965.1 Adlercreutzia sp. ZJ141
GGGGGCGGGGGTGGCCCTCGGGGTCGGTCGTTTTTGGCCCCCCGCGGGGGTAAAAATAACCTACGTCCCCGATGTCCCACCCCGTCCCCGATGTCCCCGTCCTTCCCCGATGTCCCACGGCACGTTGTGTCGCACTCAGCACATAAAGGAGGATTCATGGTAAACATTGTGCTTGTGGAGCCAGAAATCCCGCAGAATGCGGGCAACATTGCGCGCACGTGTGCTTGCATTGGCGCACGCCTGCACCTTGTGGAGCCCATGGGTTTTCGTCCTACTGAACGCAACCTGAAGCGCGCGGGATGCGACTACTGGAGTCAGGTTGACATCGTGCGTTGGCCCTGCGCTGAAGCGTTTTTCGAAGCACAGCGGTCAGGTGAGGCGGGGCCGGGTGCGCTGCATCTGTTCACCGGTCAGGCACGGAGATCGTTTTCCCAAGTGACATATGGCCCCGATGATTTCCTGGTATTCGGGCGCGAGAGCAGCGGGCTTGCGCAATACATCATCGACACGCATGAGGGAAGCTGCGTGCGCATTCCCATGCGTGAGGGATTGCGCAGCTTAAACCTCAGCAACGCCGTAGCTGTGGCCGCTTACGAAGCGCTTCGCCAGCAAGGGTGGCCGGGCTTGATATAGGTGATGCGGGGGCCTTCCGAAGTGTCATTCTGAAGTTTCATTCCAAAGGCTTCCGTCGGTACTTTGCCGAAGTAAAGCGATCTTTTTCTTCTTTTTCGCGAATGCGTAACAATGCAGTCGTATACTCGCTGCGGCAAGCAAACCGAACAAGGAGGTCTTTTATGGCTCGTGTGTACAACTTCTCCGCCGGACCGGCGGTGTTGCCTGAAGAGGTGCTGCGCGAGGCAGCCGAAGAAATGCTCGACTACCGCGGAACGGGCATGTCGGTCATGGAGATGAGCCATCGCTCTAAGGCGTTTAAGGCTATCATCGACGAAGCCGAGGCCGACCTGCGCGATCTCATGGGTATTCCCGACAACTACAAGGTGCTGTTCATGCAGGGCGGTGCTTCTACGCAGTTCGCTTCTATCCCGATGAACCTCATGACAGGTTCGGGTAAAGCCGACTATATTGTCAGCGGTTCGTGGTCGAAAAAGGCTTACAAAGAAGCTGCCATGCTGGGGGACGCCCGCCTGGTCGCTTCGAGCGAGGACGGCAACTTCTCCTACATTCCCAACGTCGACGAACTTGAGTTCGACCCGCAGGCCGATTACGTGTACATCTGCGAGAACGAGACAATCTACGGCACGAAGTACCACAAGCTGCCCGAAACCGGTGACGTGCCGCTTGTGGCCGACGTGTCGTCGTGCTTCTTGTCTGAACCCATTGATGTTGCCCGCTATGGCGTCATCTATGGCGGCGTGCAGAAGAACGTTGGGCCGGCCGGTGTTGCTATTGTTATCATTCGTGAAGACCTCATCCGCGACGAGTGGCTGACCAACACGCCCACCATGTTGAAGTTCAAGACCGCCGCCGACAATGGCAGCATGTACAACACCCCGCCGTGTTACACCATCTATATTTGCGGCAAAGTGTTCAAGTGGCTGAAGGCTCAGGGTGGTCTCAAGGGTATTCAGCGCCGTAACCAGCAGAAAGCCGCGCTGCTGTATGATTATCTTGATTCCACCGATTTCTACACCGCTACTGCCGCCAAGGAGGACCGCTCGATCATGAACGTGCCCTTCGTCACGGGCGACGCCGATCTTGATGCGAAGTTCGTGGCTCAGGCGAAAGAGGCCGGTATCGAGAACATCAAGGGACATCGCAGTGTAGGTGGTATGCGTGCAAGCATCTACAACGCTATGCCCATCGAAGGCGTGCAGGCGCTCGTTGACTTCATGAAGAAGTTCGAGGTCGAAAACGCGTAAGCAACAGGGTGTGTGAATATCTGGCGTCATAGTTCGACAATGAGGCTCGCTGACTACTTCTCTAAACATCAGGGTGCATAAACATCAGGCGTCATAGTTGGCAAAAGCTCAAGAGTGAATACGGCCCGGCATTTCTGCCGGGCCGCTTTGATAAAGGATGACAAAGAGAGATCCTTTGATACAGGATTTCACTTCTCTATCATCGTTACCATTGCTGCTACAGTTACAAGCGTCTCCGTGGCCTTTGCAATGCGGCTAACTTTGCACAATCGCGCATTTCGTGGCTTTTCTGCCATGTTTGTCCGAACAGGTGTGTCTGAATGTCGAGCTCGGCTACCTTTGTTCTCCCGCTTTTATGGCGGTGTGCAGGGCGGCTACTTCTTCAGGGAAAAGCTCGCACCAGGTGCTACGTGGTGTACGCACGGGATCAAGCGACACTGGGCCGAACGATTCGCGATGCAACGCCAACACCGGATGCCTCACGAACTGCAACATGCGCCTCACCTGGCGGTTTCTTCCCTCATGAATGGTTATGCGCACCACTGATCGCCGTGTTGCGCGCTGCCGACAGATGCGGGCATACTGCTTCGATGCCCCGGGAGGTACCGGACTTGGCGCATCGAGCAGTGTAAGCGCCGATCGTTCACGCTCGCCATGTAGCAGCTCAACGCGCGCTGGTAACGTCATGCCGTCATCGAGCGGTACGCCATCGCGCAGCGCTTGTAGCTGGCCGGGCGATGGCACGCCATCGACAAGCGCGAGGTAGGTCTTATCCACATGTCCTCGCGGGCGCAAAAGCCCATGTCCCAATTCTCCATCGGTTGAGAACAGCAGCAGACCGGTTGTGTCCTGATCGAGCCTACCGACAGGGAAAAGCCCCGGGTAGTCATTCGTGGGAACGAGGCTGGCTACCGTGGGCCGCCCTTGCGGATCAGACATGGTAGTGAGCACGCCGAGCGGCTTGTGTAGCATAAGGGTAGTGGCCCCTTGTGCCAGCCGTACCGGCTTGTCGTCGACCGCAACCGTATCAACACGTGGGTCAACCTTGCTGCCTAGCTCGGTAACAACCTGCCCGTTTACCGTCACGCGTCCGGCGGTCATCAGGTTTTCCGATCCGCGGCGGCTGGCCACACCCGCGCGTGCTAAAAACTTCTGCAACCTCATAGGAACAAGGCGTTCGGATTCCTGCGGGTTATCAGAGCCCATGCCCGCTGTACCTGTCGGCTTACTCATCGTCTGTCTCGAACGTGAGTGAATCGAAATCGATCTTATCAACCAAGCCGAACGCCTGCGCCATCGCATCGGCGAGCATATCCTGCGCCGCATCGCTTGCGGCTTCCTGTGCATCGAGCGAGTTTGTGGCTCCTTCTACCTTCCCGACACCTTCTTCACTCGCAGTATTCCCACTCACAGTACTTGCGCCGATTGAACCCAACGTATTATCGTCCGCTCCGTCGGCACCCGCAGCCGCCACGTCGCCACTCGCATCAACGCTTGCCCCCATCGGGCCCGCATCAACACCCATACTTGTCGAATCAGCAGCAACCGAGCGCACGGCAGGCGCATCTTCTCGCATAACGCTAAGTCGCTCGCGGATGAGCGCGCGTGTGGTGTCATCGGGCGCAAACTCGGCAAGGTCGGGCAAGTCGGCCGGGCTTCGCAGCCCGAACTTTTCCAAAAATGCCCGCGTGGTGGCATAGAGCACCGGATTTCCCGGAGTGTCGGCCACGCCCGCCTCGCGAACCAACCCCTTTTCTACCAGCGAGTTAATGGAGCTGTCGGAATTCACACCGCGCACGCTGGCAACACCAGCTCGCGTGGTCGGCTGCGTATACGCGATAATAGCGAGCGTTTCCATGGCTGCCTGCGACAGGCGGCGTGTATCCCACGACAACACATACTTCTCAATAAGCTCGTGATAAGCGGGATGCGTAAACAGCCGCCATCCACCAGCAACTTCACGCAGTTGGATGCCGCGATTTTCTTGCTCGAACCGCTCGCGCAAACAGATGAGCGCGTTTTCGACGGTGCGCACATCGGCTTTAAGCATCTCGGCCAATGTGAGCACGCCAACCGGTTCGTCAGTCACAAACAGCAGCGCCTCAATGGCGCCGGGCAATTGCTCTTGCCCGATTTCCTGAGCCACGTCGCTTTCCTTCCTTCGCATCCATTGCGTTCTGCACGCCTTGGCGCCCTTGTGTGCTTTTGCTCTCCCTCGCACACCTTGGCGCCCTTGTGCTCTTACCTGCTGCTTTTTGCACATCTACTCGAGAGCACTTACCTGCTACCCACGGACACCTATCCGTTCTCCAACGAAGTCAGTGCATCGTCGCCGGTAAGAACAAGCTCACCCGACCCTTCGATGTAATCGATGTCAATATCGCCGAACTCACACGACTGCTCGATATGAACCATGCCGCGCTTGTACAGCTCGAGCACTGCCAAAAACGTGACCACCACCAGCGGAGTGTTAGTGCGGCCGTCAATCAGCTCCGAGAACCGCATACGTCGCTTGTTCACAATGCGCTGGTGGATGGCTCGCACGTGCGCTTCAACCGGAATGGGCTTGGCGGCAATATGCTCCGATTCCAGCAAAAACACCTCGCGGCGCGCCAACGCTTCCGCTGCAAGCAGGGCAAGTCCGTCAAGTGTGACGTTCTCCAGATAGTCGGGCATAAGACCCAAAAAACATGCATCAGGGCCAAACGGCCGCACATGCATGCGTCCCTCGGCGGCAAGCCGCGCACCCAGCGCCTGCGCAGCGTTTTTGTACTGCTTGTATGCGATCAAGCGCTCCACCAGTACCTCGCGTGCTTCGCTGGGAGCAAGCTCTTCTAGCTCATCTTGTACGGCATCGCGCTCGTGTGGCAGCAAGCTTTCGGCCTTAATTTCAAGCAGCGTGCTGGCCACCAGCAAAAAATCGCTCGCAACATCCAGGTCGAGGGTGCGCATACGCGACACCTCAGCTAAATACTGATCAGCTATCTGAGTTATGGAAATAGACCCAATGTCTACCTTCTGCCGACTCACCAAATACAGCAGCAGGTCAAAGGGTCCCTCAAAGCTGTCTATGCGAACGCGGTACGCCATGCGGCCAGTGCCGCCTTACAGAAACGCGAGGCCTGAAAGCAGGCTGCCCAGCGTCCCCGCCGTCCAATCCAGATAGATGCCGATGGGGTTCACATGAAACACGTACGGCACAAGTATAACTACAACCAGGAAAATGGGCATGGCGTACTGCTGCACTTTGTAGTACTGGGGCAGGTACTTTCTCGGTAGGAAGAACAGCAGCAGCGACGAACCATCGAGTGGCGGCAACGGAATAAGGTTGAAGAACATGAGGTAGAGGTTCAGCATGATTGACAAATAGAAGAAATCGATCAGAACTGATATCACCGAAAAGCCTGTCGGAATACCCAGCGGCGCAAACTGCGCCACAATGAATAGCAGCAGCGCCGACACAAGCGCCATACACAGGTTCGCCACAGGGCCCGCCATGCCTACCAGCATGTCACCCTTGCGAATGTCTTTGAAATAACGTGGGTTATACGGCACGGGTTTCGCGTAGCCGAACACCGGGCCACCTATAGCCATAAGCATAAGCGGCATGATGATCGTTCCGAAGGGGTCGACGTGCTTCGCAGGGTTCAGCGACAACCTTCCAGCCGTCTTAGCGGTAGGATCCCCCAGCTTGTACGCTGCAAAACCGTGCGCCACCTCGTGAAATACGATGGCGGGAATAAAGCAGAGCACTTGAAGAACAACGATGTAAAGATAATTGTTTGACATGGGACGAAGTGTAGCGCAACCCGATGCGCCACCACGTGCCCGCAACCCGATTTACACAGATTCAGCTGCGAACCGCGTCACACCATAAGTCGATCCACCACAAGCCACGACACAAGCTACGCCACAAGCCAGCTCGCGAACTACACCAACGCAAAAGACCCACCACAAGCCACGCTGCAAGCCGACTCACGAGTCGAAGCGAAGCTTGTCGCTATGTTGTAAGGCATACTTTTGCCGCTCGTCTGGGATATTGAGTCAGAAAAGTTACAGCGTGTTACCAGGGTGTTGCCAGCCTACCCGCCACTCCCTGTCACGCGATATCCTGCGGTTCTGAAGATGTTGCGAGGTTTATGTTGGTATAATGCGCGGCGGTGCATGAAGCGCGCTCCCGCGCAACGCACGCGAATCCCCACTCCTTACAACAGTTGGGATCGCCCTATACGAGCGAGAGAGGGCCCTATGCGCAACTACGATACGAAGAAGCTCCTTGGATTCATCATACCTTCGGTCATTGGCGTCATCCTGTTTATGATTCCGGTTAAATTCGACGGCAGCTGGACGATCATCGTCAAGATCATTGCTGACATGCTCGGCGGCGTACTGGCCGATTTCCTACCGCTGCTTTGTGTGCTTATCGTAACCGTATCAGCAGTGCTTGGAGTGGCGTCACTAAAAAAGCCGTCGTTTCTGACCACATATCCCATCATGAACGAAACGTTTTCGACTACACCCATCTGGGCGGTCATCCGTATCCTAGGCGCCGTATTCGCTTGGCTTACCTATCTGGGCGTGCAGGCTGACGGGTCGGGTCCTCTTCACATGATCACCGAAGCTGATGCGGGTGGCTTTGTGATGAACGACCTGCTCACCGTGCTTGTCATCATCTTTCTTCTGGCCGGTCTGTTGCTGCCGCTGTTGCTTGACTTCGGCCTTCTCGAATTCATTGGCGCGCTGCTAACGAAGTTCATGCGCCCGCTGTTCAAGATTCCCGGCCGTGCTGCGGTCGACTGCATCACCTCGTGGATCGGCGACGGCACCTTGGGTGTTATGCTTACCAACAACCAGTACGAGAGCGGCTACTACTCAGCGCGCGAGGCCTCCATCGTGGCTACCACGTTCTCGGCGGTGTCAATTACTTTTAGTATTGTCGTGCTCGCCCAGGTCGACCTGATGGACTACTTCGGATTGTATTACCTGCTCATTTGCTTGGTCGGCGTTGTATGTGCTCTTATCGTGCCGCGCATTCCACCTCTGCGCTGGAAAAAGGATGAGTATCTGGTTGAAGGTAAGGCAATGGCCGAAACATTGCCCGAAGGCTACACGTCATCGGTTCAGTACGGTATTGATCTCGCCATTAAACGTGTGGAAGAACATCGCGGCATTACCCAATTCCTCGAGAACGGCCTAAAGAATGCCGCTGGCATGTGGTTTGGCGTCATGCCCGTGGTTATGTGTATTGGCACATTGGCTCTGCTGCTCTCGAACAACACCCAAATCTTCGAGATTCTGGGTCTGCCGTTCATGCCGCTGCTCGAACTGTTGCAGGTTCCCGAGGCGGCGGCGGCGTCCAAGACTATGATCATCGGGTTTACCGACATGTTCACTCCCTCGGTCATTGCTGCGGCCTCTATCACCACTCCTATGACGAAGTTCATCGTGGCGGTAATATCGGTCACGCAGCTCATCTACCTGTCCGAGGTTGGCGGCCTGATCTTGGGTTCGAAGATTCCCGTGAACTTGCTCGAGTTGTTCATTATCTTCCTCGAGCGCACCATTATCAGCCTGCTCATTGTGGCCCCACTCGCACATCTGATCTTCTAACCGATCACCAAGGCCCTCGAACGGGATTGACTCCCGGTCGAGGGCGTCGTAGGGTTGGTTGTCAAGCTTAGTGCAGGTTCGGGGGTGCGGTCGTTTTTCTGGACTCTCTAGGGCCTATTCCCAGCACGGCGTGTAGTGCGGCCAAGGTGCATTCAAATACTTGGTATACATCTCCTTGGGATTTATACTTACTATATTTGATATATTTACTATACTTGATATAGTTCATTCGCGAGGGAATACTTCTATGCGATTCAATGTCCCCTATTTGCGCGATTACGTGCTAAAACCTACCGAGGCAGAGGCGAATCTCGAGCAGTTGGAGGCTTGGGGCGTCTGAGTGTGTCGCCCTTTGACACGCCTGTTCGGACAAACGTGTCAGAAAATCCACGAAATGCGCGATTGTGCAAAGTTAGCCGTAGCTTCTGCCACTTTTTTCACGAAATGTACGATTTGATGGAGTCGGCAAAGCTCACCAATTTTTCAGGAAATAAGCGGTCGTCTCTGACCAGGGAAAATGTAAAGGTGCTCTTGAGAAATAAAGGGCGGTTTTCGTTCCCTGCCTATTTCTACTCATTTTTACCGCTTCAAATCGTACATTTCGTAAAAAAAGTGGCAGAAGCTACGGCTAACTTTGCACAATCGCGCATTTCGTGAGTTTTCTGACACATTACAGAGGAAACGGAATCGCTTGCAGCAATAGCAACCATAGTAACGATGAAAGCGATAACACATTCGATCTTCGTTGTTCTGCCGAAGGGAAAATCTGCTGGCTTGTTGAATGATGTTCGCTTGCTTGCGGGGTGCGTTTACAATACAGGAACGCTCGAAGCGAGTTCAAATTACAAGCAAGAAAGCACTACCCTTATGCAAGAGAACATGCAAGAATGCGCGGGCGCACCCACAGCGCATGCGACGGGTGGCTCGGAACCTGTTGTGGATGCGGTTGCCTGTGCAGCAGCGGATTCCGTCGTGCCTGTATCTGAGAAAAGCGCACCCGCACCTGTGCCTATATCCGCACCTGCGCCTGTACCCACGTCCGCACCTGGGCCTGCGCCTGTGCCCGCGCCAACATCCGCACCTTTCTCCGCCATTGCGGTGGCGGGGTTGGGGCTTATCGGCGCGAGCTTTGCGGCTGCGATTAAGCTCGCCATGCCTCATGTGCGCATCGTGGGTGTTGACACCGACGCAGCCACACGCATTGCCGCTATTGACAAACGCTGGGCTGACGCGGCCTATGCTCCCGATGACGATGCGTTGCGTGAGTTTGTGTGCAGCGACTGCGAGCTTATGGTGGTAGCAACACCGGTTGCTGCTGTCGACGATTACTTTTCCCGCTTAGGTGAATGGGGTTACGGCGGCGTGGTGACCGATGTGGTGTCCACGAAGGCTCACATTCTCGACGCTGCGGCGCGTCTGCTGCCTGAACCCAACAACTACATTCCCGGGCATCCCATGGCAGGTTCGGAAAAGTGCGGCATCGACGCCGCTCGGGCCGACCTGTTCGAAGGTATGAACTGGATTCTTTGTCCCGACGCAAACACGGTGCCGGAGCATTTTCAGGCCATGCACGAGCTTATCACCGGCATTGGTGCCCGCGTGATCTCGTTGCCGCGTGAAGACCACGATCGGGCTGTTGCCATAGTCAGTCACGTGCCACACATGGTGGCTTCGGCACTCATGCGGCTGGCGTGCCGCCATGCCGACGATTCGCAAGCACTCATGCGACTGGCCGCTGGCGGGTTTAAAGACTCCACGCGTATTGCTGCCGGCTCGCCGAAGCTGTGGTGTGGCATCGCGCTCGACAATGCAGGTGCGCTTACGGCTGGCCTGCGCGAGATGCAGGACATCATCGGGTCATTCGCCGACGCAATCGATGCAGGCGACAAAGCGGCCCTCACCGGCTTGCTTACCGATTCTGCCGACGCGCGTCGCGCGCTTCCGGCTGCCTGGGTGCCCTCCACCGAAAAGCTGCTTGAAGTGCGCATTCCTATGACCGACCGCACTGGTGTGGTGGCCGAGGTGACCACCATCGCCAGCTCGGTGGGCTGCAACATCCAGTCGATCGAGATCGACCACGTGACCGAGGACAGCGCCGTGTTGTCGCTCGTGCTCACCGACGAGGGCGACATGGGCCAGCTCATGGGGCAGCTCATTATGGCGGGCTTTGCGGCGTCGTTTTCGCCGTTGTCTCCGAAGGAGCATGTGCATGTCGACTGATTGCGAACGAATTGCGAACGCCGCTGTACCGTCGGCCGCATCTTGCGCGACTCCGGTGTCTGAGTGTTCCGTAACCACCGTTAACCCGTTGCCTGCGCCCGTATGCGGTATTGCGCGCGTGCCGGGCGACAAGTCGATCTCGCACCGTGCTGTGCTGTTTTCCGCTATGGCTGAAGGCACCTCGAACGTGTCGGGTGTGCTCGATTCGGCTGACGTGCGCTCGTCGTTGTCGGCCGTTGCCGCGCTCGGTGCGCGAGTTTATGTGCGTGAACAGCCCGACGGCAGTTTGGCTGGAACTATCGAAGGGTGGGGAGCGTACGGTCCCTCGCAGCCTGCTGGCGCTATCGATTGCGGCAATTCGGGCACGACGGTGCGCCTGCTCATGGGTATGCTCGCCCCGTGGAGCGTCGATGTCGAGCTGACAGGCGACGCGTCGCTTTCGCGCCGTCCGATGAAGCGCATTACCGGGCCGCTTTCGGTTATGGGTGCGCGCTTTCAGCCCGAAGACCGCGAAACGCTGCCGCTGGTGGTTGCGGGCAGTGGGCGGCAAAGGCCGCTTGTTGGCATATCGTACGATTCGCCGGTGGCATCTGCCCAGCTCAAAACGGCATTGCTGCTGGCGGGCGTGTTCGCCGAGGGTGAAACCGAAGTGCGCGAGCCGGCACCGTCGCGCAACCATACCGAGCTCATGCTTCCCGAATTCGGCGTGCAAGTGCGCGCGGGTGACTGCTATGCGGCGGTACGCGGCGGCCAGCGCATGCATGCGGCCGACGTGGCCGTTCCGGGCGATCCATCTTCGGCGGCGTTTCCGGTGTGCGCGGCGGCGCTTGTGCCGGGAAGCGATCTGACGATCGAGCAGGTGAGCGTTGCTCCCGCGCGTATTGGGTTTGTTCACGTGCTTGAGCGCATGGGTGCGAATATAACCGCAGAAAACCTGGCTCCTGCTGGCCGCGAGCCTATCGGTTCCATTACTATTCGCTACACGCGCGGTCTTCATGGTTGCGACGTGCAGCCAGACGAGATTGCCTCGATGGTCGATGAGATTCCCGTGCTCGCCTTGGTTGCAGCGCATGCAAACGGCGTAACCAGATTCAAAGGTGCCAGCGAGCTGCGCGTGAAGGAAACTGATCGTTTCGCCGCCATTGTCGAGGGACTGGCGAAGCTCGGCGTGCGCGCGTGGTGCGAAGGGTCGTGCGACCTATGCATCGAAGGCCGCTCTGGCATGAAGGTGCCGACGGGTCTTGAGTTTGATTCGCTGGGAGATCATCGCCTAGCTATGACGTGGGCACTTGTTGGCTTGACCGGAAATGAGTCGGTGCGCATCCGCGATTTCGAGGCGGTTTGCGTAAGCTATCCGCAATTCTTGAGCGATATGGAAAGGTTGGCGCGATGATCGTTGCTATCGATGGCCCCAGCGGAGCGGGGAAATCCACTGTTGCTAAGGCAGTGGCGAAGCGGCTTGGCTTCTCGTGTTTAGACACTGGCGCAATGTATCGCGCCGTCGCTTGGCAGGCAGTGCACGATGATGTGCCGCTTGATGACGAGTGTGCGCTTGGACGCATTGCGCGCGACTACGACATCGAATTCGGTCACGAGGCAGGCGATCCGGTTCCTAAACGCGTGTTTATCGGTGGCGTGGAGGTGACGCAGGCCATCCGTACGGCCAATATTGATCGTGCGGTGAGCCCTGTGTCGGCGGTGCCTGCTGTGCGTGAGGCGCTGGTTGATCAGCAGCGCCGTATTGGGAGCGCGGGCGACTACGTAATCGAAGGGCGCGACATTGGAACGGTGGTGTTTCCCGATGCTGAAGTGAAAGTATTTCTTACTGCCTCCGATGAAGAACGTGCGCATCGTCGCGTGCGGCAAAATAGGGAACGCGGCGTGGGCAGCGTCGACTACGATGAGGTGTTAGCCGATTTGCGCCGTCGCGACAAAGCGGATTCTTCGCGTGCAACAAGTCCGCTTGCCCAAGCGGCCGATGCGGTGCTTATCGACTCAACGGGACGCGGTATTGACGACGTTATCAATGACATCGTGCGCCGTGTTGAGACGAAACGTGCGACAAGGTAGCACTCGTAGCGTGTTTACTCTCGGCTTCACCGCTTCTGTTTGCGTTGGGTGGGGCGCGCGTTCGCGAGAGTTTTCAGAGATGAATTCGATAGAAGGGGATTTGTAATGGCGGCAGCTTACGAGAAGCTTTGGGATATGCCTCTGGACAAGCGCGCCGCCCGCATTGCGGGTGAGCGGGGTATTCCGTTGTGGTTTGCCTATCTGGTGTGCGCGGTGGTAGGAACCGTGTTCCGCATTGCTTTCCGCATGCAGGTGACCGGACTAGAGCACATTCGCGGGTTCGAGGGTAAGCGCGGAGCTGTGGTCATTGGTAACCATGTGAGTTATCTCGACGTGGTGTTTATGTTCCTAGCGGTACGTCCCAAGCAGTGGTTGCGCATGGTTGCCCGCGATGACCTGTTCGTCAAAGGCGGCGGAGCGCTCGGGTGGGCCATGTCGCACGTGGGGGCATTTCCCGTTAAGCGTGATACGGCCGATCGCAGTGCGGTGAAGCGTGCCGCGCGCATGGTGAAATCCGGCGAGTTGGTAGGTATCATGCCTGAAGGAACCCGCCGCGGAAAGAGTGGTAAGACCCCCGAACTACACGCTGGCGTAGCACTGATTGCCAAGATGGGTCGTGCGCCAATTGTGCCCATGACGGTTCGTGACGTGGAGAATATCAAGCGCCACGGGCAGCACCTGCGCTTTCCGAAGGTGACCATCGAGTTTGGTAACCCCATTCTGGTGTCCGATTTCGACTTCCTACCGAAGGAAGACCGCCTGGATGCGTGTACGTGGTACGCCATGCGCGAGGTGTTTGCCCTGAATCGGCGCGTGGCACCCGAAGAAGTTGATATGCGCGAGCTGTTTCCCGATGCTCGCGATTTCTCTGAGGTGTTCCTACAACATAGTGTGCCACGACACACCGCTTGTGAGCTTGCGAGTGGGCACGACGTATGGGCGGAGGCGTAAACGACCATGAAGGTACTTCGAGCTGATTGCGCGGGCGCTTGCTACGGCGTGCAACGTGCGCTTGACCTGGCGCTTCAGGCAGGCGAAGGGGACGCGATTGCATATACGCTTGGTCCGCTTATCCACAACCCGCAGGTGGTTGCTCAGCTTAGCGAGCGCGGTGTGCACGCGGTTGACGATCTGGGCGACATTCCGCTTCCGCAGGCGGCGGAAGCAGTGGTAGTGGCGGACATGGCGGCAGTGGCGGACGTGGCGGCAACGGTAGCAGCGCCGGACTTGCCGGGAGAGCAAGTTGCGCCTGTAGCTCGCCATGTGCCTACGGTGATCATTCGCAGCCATGGCGTAACGCCCCAGGTGAAACGCGATGCTCTGGCGCTCGGGTTGCCCGTGGTCGATGCGACGTGTCCGCATGTGTCGCGCGCCCAGAAGGCAGCCGAAGAGCTTGGATCGTGTGGCATGCACGTGATAGTGGTGGGCGAGGACGGTCATCCCGAGGTTGCTGCGCTCGTGGCGTGTGCTCGCGAAACTGGTGCGGAAGTGTCGGTCGTGGGTGACGCTAGCAGTATCCCAACGCGCATTACGCAGCCAGTTGGTATCGTAGTGCAGACCACGCAGAAGCGCGCCGTGCTCGATCGCGTGGTGGATGCGCTGCGAGAGCGGGGCATTGAGCCGGTGGTGAAGAACACTATCTGCTCGGCAACTACCAAGCGGCAAGATGCCGCCGAACAGCTGGCTCGCCAGGTTGATGCGATGGTGGTTATCGGTGGGCGTAATTCGTCAAACACGACGCGCTTAGCTGAGCTGTGTGCTGCTGCATGTGTTCGTGCGTTTCATATCGAGCGCGCTGACGAGATTGAGCCCGCATGGTTCGATGGTTGCGTGACGGTGGGCGTCACGGCGGGCGCGTCAACACCCGAAGACCAGATCGCATCGGTAATCGCACGGCTCGAGTCGCTGTAGTCAGTCCGTCTTTGGTGTGGAGGGGGGTCACTTTCTGTCGTATTTCTTATTGTCTTCTTGCGTGTGGGTAACGAAACCCTTTCACGCCCAAAACAGGTTCCAAACGCTTGGCAGGTAGTGTTTGGGGCGAACTATGATCCTTGCTGTAACGAAGGGATTTCCCTACGACGGCAAGGAGCGAAGAAGACATGCGGAATCAAAGCGGCGGAAACCTGGCGCTCGCGCGGGCATGCACGGTGGTGAAGCTTCTGTTTATGTGTGCGATCGCTGTAACGGCAACGTATCGTCTCGATACCTACGTTTGCGCTGCTTCTGTGGTCGAGGCTGTTGTGATCTTTCTGTTGTCGGAGCTCGTGTGGCAGCACAGCCAGAAGGCCGGATGGCTGGTTAACTCGCTGCTGGCGTTGCTGTATAGCGCCCAGATGGCGGTGCTGCACTTTGGTGGAAGCTTCATTTCCGTTGTGATGCTATCGAATCTGTGCTTTGCAAGCTCTCTGTCGGGAAATGCCGTGCCGTATCTGATAGCCGCAGTGGTTGCAGTGGGTGCAAGCTTCTTGCCAGTACACTTTCCCGAAACGCTTTCGCATGCAACCCGTCGCGTAATATCAGGCATAACGCTTGTCTGTTCTGTGGTGCTGGTGGTTGCGTTCTCTCCGGTTTCTCCCATGCTTGCTTGGGTGAACTTGGGTGCCGATGCGATTGCGCTTGCTGAAGACGAGAGAGCGGTAAGCGACATCGCTGCTGATGGCGAACGTAGATTCCAGATGTCGCAGCGGTTTAAGAACGATTCGGTTGTCGATTTCCGGGAAAAAGACGCACGTCTCGCCGATCGGCCAAACGTCGTACTCATATTCATGGAAGGGCTCTCGCAGCACGTGATAGAAGACGAGCGCGACATCATGCCGAATGTCGATCGATTGCAAGCCTCTTCGCTCAGCTTTATGAACTACTACAACCACACGTTTGCTACAGGGCGCGGTCTTGCCGGGCAACTGTACAGTGGCTACCAGCTCGATAACCTTGGCGAAAACGGGCTCGTATCGCTGCAGGATTTGCTTGCTGCCGAAGGTTATTCCACGACGTTCATCAACACCGAGCCCCGCAACTCCGAGTTCAGTGATTATCTCAGTCGCTTAGGCTTCGCCGAGTTTGCAAGCGATGCGTCGCAGGGCGGCTGCGGCCCGACGGGAACTTTGTCCGATCGGGAAGCGTTTGAGCGACTCTACGACACCATGGAGCGTGCGCACGCCGATAGCGACCCGTTCTTTGTTTCGCTGTACACGTTTGGGACGCACGCCTCGCTCGATTCGCCCGACAAGCGTTTTGGCGACGGGTCGTCGGCCGAGCTGAACAAGTTCTACAACGCCGATTGGTGGCTTGGTGAGTTCATGAATCGTTTCCAACAAAGTGACCTCGCGCGCGACACCATTATCGTGTTCACCTCAGATCACTGCACGTACGCCGACGCCGCGTACCGTGAGGCATTTCCCGATGCGCACCGCGAAAGTGCTATGTGTGATCGCATTCCGCTGATCATCTACGCGCGCGGTATGGAGCCGGAAACTGTTGACGCATGTGGGCGAAACTCGCTCGATTTGGCTCCCACACTATGCGACTACCTGGATGTTTCAGGCGAGAACTACTTTTTGGGTACGTCGCTATTTGCCGATGCAGAAGGTAGCGAAGGTGACGCAGGCGAAGGTGACGTGGAGAAAGACGATGTAGACGAAATCGCCGTGGGTGAAACCGTGCCAATCGACTGCCTCTTCACTGAGTCGGTGAACGTGATTAGCACGGAAGACGCGAATGTTCGCGAAGCGCCAGCGCATACGGAAGCCGCCCTGCGCAACCTTCTGCGAGGTTACTACGCAATCGCCGCAAGGTAGCGGGTGACAATAGGGGCAGGGCATTCGGATACTCTGTCATTCATTTGATGCAGGTTTCAAGATAACAGGGTAGACATGTTGGTAGCGCTCTATTATATTACTAATATATAGTCTCAAAGCACGGAGGCGAAGACATGGCGCAACCCATTTCAATCTATCTTTCCGATGATACTCTGGTAAAGCTTGATGAGCTGGTGCGCGAGCGGGCCGAGCAGGACCGCTGCCAGGGTCTTGAGGGTCGCCAGGTAACCAATCGGTCAAAGCTGATAGGGCGGCTCATTGACGAGCGGTTTGGTGAGAGACCTCGGCTTGCAACGGAGACTATTCGGTATGCCGTGGTTGATCTTGCCCGGCAATATGGGGCGGCTAAGGTGAGCCTGTTCGGTTCATATGCGCGCGGAGAGGCGCGGCCGGACTCGGACGTAGACATTCTGCTGGAAAAAGGCGCAATCAAAGGCATGCAGGTTCTTGACTTCCAGGAGGATCTGTCGCGCGTTTTGGGCCGTCCTGTGGACGTGGTTACCACGGCTGGCGCAAGTAAGCGCTTCCTCGAGAGAATTAAGCCAGATGCCATAGTCCTCTACGAAGCCGCGTGAGGTGTAACATGGATCAACACGAAAGAGACATTGAGCAGTTGCACACAATCCTGCGCTACTGCGAAAGGCTAGAGGTGGCCAAGGCACACTTCGAAGATTCGTTCGATCGTTTTCAAGATACGGAGCCCTTCCAAGACAGCTGCAGCTTGTGCCTTATCCAAATCGGGGAGGCGGTCAATCGTCTTTCTGAGGCCTTCTGTGAATCTCATCCCGAAATACCCTGGTCAAAGATTTACGGAATGCGCTGCCATTTAGTTCATGGCTACGAGATGTTCGATGCGGAAATCGCCTGGGATGCCATTCAGAGCCACATCCCCCCGTTGCGTGCGTTTTGCGAAGAGCGCGTGTGCGAATAGCGTCGAAAGGCGCGCGAGTGACCCTATTGTCACACCCTGACCCTATTGTCACCTCAAACTTGCTCTTAACATATGCTAAGAGCAAGTTAAGCATTGTTCGTCAAAAGGGGGAAGATTCAGAAAAGGTGGCCCTTATAAGTCCGGAGGTCCTGTGGAAGCTGCGCAACCTGAAGTTGATAGGATAGACGTTGTAGCTGAGGTCTCGCAACCCGAATCCGAAAATACGATACAGGTCATAGAAAGGGTAGACGGATATTATTTACGCGATGGAGCTCCGACAATCTGAATAGGCTGAAGCAGCACATAAAACAATAGACCGAATCCAATGAGCTTGCAGCAAGCTGGACTCGGTCTATTGTTGTGATTGTCTTCCGCCGAAGAGAGAGGGGAAGGAAGGCGGAAGACAATCTTTAGGAAAGAAGTGGCATTACGAATTAGCCTTGCTTGCCCTCGTTAGGGCTAAATTGGTTGTCGGAGCGCCAGTTGCGATACATCTCCTGATCGTATGCCCAATCGGTGTATGTTTCTTCGCCGTTATCGCCAGGCATTGCCCAAATGTGGCACTGAGAGCAGTAGAACGAGTCGGTTTTCTGGTGAATCTTGTGGCAGTCGCCGCAGGCAACGTTGGTACCGTGAGCCAAGTGCGGGTTGATGGGGTAAGAGGTGTACTCTTCCCAAGTCATCTGGCCTTCTGCTTGTTCGTCAGAAAGACGCCAATCCCACATCTCGGTTCCCTTGCCCCAATCGGCGGTCTGCTCGATCACATAGTCGTAGTCATCGTGGCAGCTCGCGCAGTACTCTTTAAACGTGATGTCCACCTCGAAATCACCCGCTTCGTTGACTCCAAGGGTGTGGCAGTTGGTGCAATTGCCCATGGTGTCTTCGGAGAAGTACTGCTTCATTTCGTCAGCGTGCTCACCCATAATGCGGTCAGTTTCTTCGGTGGTTTCGCCTGCATCGTACTTCGAGAGGATATCCATATGGGTTTGCATGAGATCACCGGTCATATTGAACTGTTCAGGCAGTGAGGCATGGCAGCTCTGGCAATTCTGATGGTCGGCTGTCACCGCCATTGATGCCTGGTCGATATGATCGTCGGGGATAACAGCGGTGGTTTTGCTTCCAGAAGAGCAGGCTACTAGACACAATCCTGCAGTGAGGGCGGCAACCGCACAGGCAATAATCGCCTTCCCGCGCAGGCCACGCCGTTGTTTTGTCAGGTCTTTCAATTGATGACACCTCCTAAGGTGCGTTGTTTCCAGCTGATGGTGCTTCTTTGTGGTTCTAGTACAGAAGCCGACTTACTGCGTCGGTGATGTAGTCGGCGTGAGTGCCGGCCAGAAGCACCAGGAAGCGAAGTGCGCAGCCACCTGCAAGTGCGCATACCGCGCCACCGATACTGGCCCACTTCGCACTGGCCTTTTCGCCCATGGCGATGCTGGCAAGAGCGGCGGCAAAGGGGACTGCAAGACCGATACCAACAAAGAGAATCCAGAACCAGCCAGACAAATCGCCGCTTACCAGCAGTTGTGCCGAACTTGCCGCAGCAAGTGTGGCAGTGTCGTTGCCTACGGTGGAAACTTCGCCGCCGGCAAGCATGGTGGACATAAATGCGAACACTATGATTGCCTCAACAGCAACTAAGATCAAAACCGCGATTTCCATAATTCTCGAGGTGCGATGTGCCTCTTCATCTTTGCGAAGCCACTGGAAGAGGATCATTGTCAAAGCTAGGCCGGTGTCGAGTGCTGAAACCGTGAATAAGCAGGGCAGTAGTGCGGTTCCCCAGAACGGAATGCCGTCGGCCAGCATCAAAAGAACACCGGTGTAAACTGCAACGCCAGCAGCACATACGATGCCAACTATCGAAAGAACTCGACATACAAGTGTAGCCTTCTCTTCGGCAACCTTCGCGATCTTCCCAGATAAGATAACAGCGTTTGCGAAAATAACTATCATGGTTGCCATGAGCAGCCATGCGCCGATGGCCATAAGGGAACCAAAGTTGCTGAAGCTTTGCCACACCATCAAACCGCGCAAGGGGCTGGTGAGCTCGGTCAGCAGGAGCAGCAGGCCAACTGCCAAGCACGCGATAGATGCAAGTGAGGAAATAAACGCAAGCTTCTTATTCTTTGCTGGATCAATTAAGTAGAGCACAGCGGCTGTAATAAACGCGCCAGCACCCACGCCGCCGAGGAAAAGGTATAAGGCGGGCTGCCATCCCCATACCGTTTGAAACTCAATCATCTTTACTCCTTAGGGTTTCTAGGACAGCAGATACGAGGGGCTCGTTGGAGCGGTGATCTGCATGGCCCTTCCGCCGGACTCTTTGATAAGGTCGTCAATGGGTCCGAAATGCAGCGCTCCGTTAGCAACAGCCTCCACGCAAGCAGGTGCCTTTCCTTCGGTGCGGCCGGCAGATAGACACGCATCGCATTTGACCATTCCGGAAGCGTTGTAACGGGGTACATCGAAGGGGCAGGCGGTGTTGCAGTATTTGCACCCTATGCACCGGTCGTGGTCTACTACTACAATGCCGTCTTCCTGTTGTTTGGAAATGGCGCTTGCTGGGCAGGCTTTCATGCAAGACGGGTCAGCGCAATGCATGCACGAGGTGAACACGTGGCGATAACGGCCGTACTTACTCAGGTAGTCGCGCACCTCGCAAAGTGCCTCTTCGTCGGCGGGAATATTATTGGCGGTGCGACAGGCTTCAACGCATTCCTTAAAATCGTTGTTGAACGAAGTGTCGCACCAGAAACCGTACTGAACGGTTTCTCCTGTTTCTCCGGAATCGGCAACTGCTTGCCCTGTGGGGAACACCAGCTTGCCTCCCACAAGAAACGCGCATCCAAGGGCGGCGCCCCCAGCGACCAGGGATCGCCGGGAAATGTTTTGGGATTCTAACATGATGGGTTACTCCTTTAGAACTCGATGGAGACAATGCAGGGTTAGGCTTCGAGACCTAAGATGTAGGCGGCCGAGTTCTCGCCGCTGATGCGGCCCATGCCAAGCGCGTAGCCCTGAACTGAGCCGGGAATCTTGATGCCCGTAGTCTGACTCTGGAATCCGCCGCAATCCATGCCAGCAACGTAGAGACCTGGAATCGACTTTCCCTGTCGGGTTGTTACCTCGCCCTTGTTGTTGCAGTGGATGCCGCCTTTCTGGGAGATGATCATGGCCTTCAGGCGAGCGCCGTAGAAGGGGGGTCTACGCACCGCTTCCAGATAGTCTTTGGGCTTGAAGAATTCGGTGTCTTCTCCTGCATCCACCATGGCGTTGTAGTGCTCAATTGTTTCCATGGCTGTTTCAACAGGAAGTTGCATCTGCTCGAACATCTCTTCGAGGGAATCTGTCTTGAAGACATAGGGGTTGCCCTTGGCAATTTCCTCATCGCATTCCGCTTCGGCGTTTAGCAGCTGCTCACCGGGGTATGCATATTGTGCCCATCCGTTTACCACGCCTTTGGTCTTGTAGTAGTCCATAGCGTTCTGGTCGAACACCACGAAGGTGCGGTCTTGCGACTCTACCGCGTTGACCGGCGGATACACTTGCTTGTTCGCGGCCTCGTTGTAGAAGCGCAGGCCGTCTTGGTTCAGCCAAACGCCACGCGACTCCATGGCTGCGGCGATGTTGAGATGCGATTCCAACATGAGTGGCTCGATGCCAGCAGCAAAACCAGGGCCACCGAAGCGGAATGGCTTGCCCATGCCTGCCTCGACTGCCAGCATGATGCCGTCGCCGGTAACGGTGGGAATGCCATGCCAGAACTGGTTGTCGGTGTTGCGTTCGCTCCATCGCTCGATTAGGTCTTTGTTGGCGCCGGCACCAGCTGTGGCGAGCACGGCAGCTTTGATGTGTATGTTGATACACTTACCATCGGATGTGAGGCATTGCATGCCGACCAAGGTGCCGTTGTCCATAAGCACGTGGATGGCACGTGTGTTCAGCAGAATTTGAGCGCCAGCCTTACGACAGGCGTCAGCCAGAGCGTTGCACATCTCGTGCCCGCGGTTATGCTTGTAGAAGTGGTGCGTGGGTAATCCGTAGCGCCCACCGCCACAGCCAACAATTGTGTCTGGTCCGCATGTGTCAATAAGCCACTGCAAATCGGTGGAATTGCGCTTGAAGACTGCGCGCCACAGCGTTGAATTGCAGATGTAGTGATGATGGTCGTATTCCTGCTGTAAGATGAAGTCGACATTGATGTCTTCGCTGGAATAACCCAGTTCGTGTTGCCACTTGGTATCAATACCGGTGATGCCTTCAGCTTGTGCCGACTGGCCTCCCACATCGTCGGCGCGCTCAACGATAATCACGTTTTTCACGCCGTTTTGCATGGCTGTCAATGCAGCGGTCATGCCACCAAGACCTGCGCCAACGCAGAGCAGATCGCAGGTCATTTCTTCGTCGGGTTCGTCTATGAACTCAGGCATCGCCCACGGGCTGTTCGCAGGTACCGCTTCCACGATAGGCCCGATAGTGGGGTTTTTCGTGTTCACGATGGGAATGGTGGAATAGGTCTGGCCCGAGGCTCCGGTTGTTCCGGCGGCCTTTTCCATAACCGACACGTTCGCCTGCTTGTCAATCGACTGCGCGCCTGGGGTACACCCGGCAAGGCCCAATGTTGCGGCCCCGGCGCCTGCCAAAGCAAGACCGCTTAGGAACTCGCGTCGACTTACGCCCCCCTTGTCGCGCTGATCGAAAGACGACAGCTTTTCCTTCGTCATCTTCCTCTCCTTCCGTACTGTGCTTCTTTTCTGGCTTTCCCAGAAATCCTTAGACACTGTACGGGGCAAGGCTTCTCTTATCTATTCGTTAGGGTGGTATATTCCTTCTCTACCCCCGGGTATATTTTTTCGATAAGGCTTGTTTACCAGGTGTTTTACCTAACTTGTTCCTGGAGCAGACGCATGAGATCGTCTTTGCTATGTACGTTGAACTTCTTGTAAATATGGGCGATATGGGTGTGTGCTGTGCCTTTTTCAACAACCAGCCGATCTGCGATTTCCTGTTCGGTTAATCCCTCAATCATAAGTCCGAGCACCTCTTGTTCACGGTTTGTTAGTCTATGGGCTTCGGCAGCGGATCGTACCGTGGAAAGGTTCTTCTCAAGGCTGGGGGCTGCTTCGCTGTTGGAGAACCATTCGTTTGACATAACGAACAGAGAAACAACCAGCACAAGTGCCAATAGGCACGCGTTCTGAACAAGAGGAAACGACGTCACTGGCACAACAGAGAGTGCTATAGGGGCGGCTATCATGGAAACCAGATGGGCGCCGTACACGATCACGGTTCCCGTGCCAAAGAGTAACCAGCGTACAGTTGGTTTGTCGTGAGCGAGTTTTATCGTGGCAAGCAGAAGAAACATTCGCGTTAGGATGAGTGATGACCCCATCAAAAGGACGAAGATCTCTCCCATATCCAAGGGTACGATTTCGCTAAGGAGCAGGGCTCCCGCCGAAACGGGGAGCGTGATTCGGCACACTGACAATATGCCTACACGTTGACAGAACACAAACAGCACGATAAGGCATACAGCTCCGACCGCTTCTTCAGCAATCTCCATCCATGGGGTGATGTAATAGGCAGCGAAGAACATGTTGCGAGAGAAGAAATGGATAAACGAAACAGTGAAAAGGAGCGCGAATATTCCTACGACAAGCCGTTTTGAATACTGCAAGGTGTTTGCTCCTAGCACCTCGAGACCTTCGTCGTTTTGGGGTGTTTCCTCTTCAAAATCGCCTACAAACAGCGTGAAGGCTGAAAAGACCCCAGCGATGATTGCAACCAGTAGAGGGTTGGTTCCGATTGCAATAGTCATGGCGACAAGGGCCGAAGCGGCTCCCCATCCCACCAGCGCCATGAATACCATATCTCGCTCATTTAAATGTGAAAGCTCGTCGTACCAGGCGATTATGAGGATTCCACCGGATAAGCCCAACAAGGCAGCTCCGAGAAATCTATTGTCGGTCAGAGCAATTACGCATGTTCCGATACAAAACAGAATTGCCGACGAGATAGCCAGTGGTGCTCGGTATCTCCTTTGCTCTATGGCTGGCATAGCCAACGTGAGTACAACGGTGGCAAGCAAAACACCCACAAGGAAGACTGTCGGCGTACCATGACCGGCTCCTTGGATGTGACGAAGAAAGTACAGCGAGCCAATAACGAAGAACCTACTGAACCCGAACCCAAGATAGCGCCATTTCTCTTTAAGTAGTCGGTGTTTCCCCCACGTTGCGTTCATTTCCCCTCCAAAAGCAAGCAGTACAATTCCGGCTTGGGCGGATGAACCTGCGAGCCGGAGAATCAAGCCTTATCGGCCAAATATCTACGGAGAAAAACGGGGGCAATTGTAGCACATGTGCCGGTATTCATCATGTGTTGCGTCATCATGTATCATGAGAGCGCTCTCTGGCAAAGGCGCTTATCTGTTGCGCGCTTCAGGAGTGCGATGCTGGTTGACGAGGTAAGGAAAGTGGGCGCGTGTGGGCGTTTACCCTTCCAAGGATATAGTGCGGCAGGCGGGCGACGCTTGCGTGGCGGATGACGCTCGCGTATCGGGCGACGCTTGCGTGGCAGGCAATGCCCAAACGGCGGGCAACGCCCGAGCTGAGGTCACAACTCAAACAACAGACGACACCCAAACAGCATGCGCAGGCGACGTTGCCGCGCAGCTTCCCTGCGCGGCGCGTATCGAGTATGTGGTGCCGGAAAGCCCAGCTGACGATGCAGGATTTGAGGCTGGCTGCTATCTCACGCATGTTGACGGACATCCGCTGCGCGACATCATCGACTGGCGCTGGCATTCGTCGGGTTACGTTGTTGTGCTGGGGTATGTCGATCTTGATGGCGACGTGGGCACCGTCGAACTTGAGCGTGACGAAGGCGAAGACTGGGGCTTTGAATTTGATGGCGTTATCTTCGACCGCATTAAGCTGTGCCGCAACGCCTGCACGTTCTGTTTCATGCGACAGCTACCCGATGACATGCGCAGCTCGCTTTCGCTGCGTGACGACGACTTCCGCCTCAGCTTTCTGTCGGGCACCTTCGTTACGCTAACGAACCTTTCGCCCGCTGACGAGGCGCGTATCATCGAACAGCGCATATCGCCGTTGCGCGTGTCGCTGCATGCATCGAATGAACAGGTGCGCCGCCGCATGATCGGAAAGCATGCAGCTCATGGCATCGCCGTGCTCGATCGGCTGTTGGCGGCGGGTATTGAGGTGCATGCGCAGATTGTGCTGGTTCCCGGCGACAACGACGGCGACGTGCTGCGCGAAACGCTTTTGTGGGCCTATAAGCGGCCGGGTATTGTGGGTGTAGGCATTGTGCCGCTGGGGTTCACCAAGCACCAAACGTGTTTCGCAGAAAGCTTCAACGATGAAGCGTCTGCGCGAGGGGTGGTGGAGGTTATTCATCCGTTTCAAGAGCGCGCTCTTGCCGAGCGGCAGACTCCGTGGGTGTTTGCGGCTGATGAGTTCTACAGCAACGCCTTTGGCGATGAGCTACTGGACAATTTGCCTCCCACCAGCCATTACGGTGATTTCAGCATGTTTGAAGACGGCATTGGTATCATTCGGTCATATGTAGACGACTGGCAACGCGCCGAAGCATCGGGCGCAATGCTGCGGTGCGCCGAGGTACTGCACAGTCAGGGTATTGTGGCTCGCTACGTGGTGGGCGAGGCAATGCAGCCGTTTTTAAACCAGCTGGTTGCTAAAAGCCCCGTTGCCGGCGTATTCGAGCCGCTGACAGTGCGAAACGAGTATTTCGGCGGCAACGTGGATGTCACGGGGCTTCTGTGTGGATGCGACGTGTCGCGCGCAGTTGCGCATGCGACAGGAAACCTGTTCGCGCTGCCGCAAGTCATGTTCAACGACGATAGCATGACCTTAGATGATATGACTTTGCAGGATATGGAAAACGCTGCGGGCAAACCGATGGCCGTGGTATCCTGTAACGCGTCTGATTTTATGAGAGAGATCGCAGACCTTGCAGGACGTATGTAGCGTCGCAGCTGATCGCCGCTTTGTTGCCGTGTCGTTTCCCGGCGTCGCTGGCTGTATGCATGCAAGGCGCTGTCATCCGATATCGAAAAGGATCGAACCATGGCATTGCCCCTTGTAGCAGTGGTTGGCCGCCCGAATGTTGGTAAGTCGACGCTCGTGAACCGCATAGCCCAGGCCGACGAGGCCATCGTTCACGAGATGCGCGGCGTCACGCGTGATAGGTCGTACCACGAAGCCGACTGGAACGGTGTGCATTTCAAGCTGGTGGACACCGGTGGCATCGAAATGGGAGATGACGACGCATTTCAGGGGTCCATTCGCAACCAAGCGTTCAATGCGACGCATGAATCCGACGTCATTTTGTTTGTCGTTGACGGCCGCACCGGCATCAACGCCGACGACGAAGAGGTCGCGCGCATTCTGCGCCGCAGCGACAAGCCGGTGTTCGTGGTGGTGAACAAGCTGGACACGCCTGGTCGCGAAGATGACATGTGGGAGTTTTGCCAGTTAGGGCTTGGTGATCTGTGGCCGGTTTCTGCCACTCACGGGCACGGTACCGGTGACTTGCTCGACGCCGTGGTTGACGAGCTGCGCAAGCTCGATCTTGACGACGCCCACGAGGAAGAGGATTCCGGCATAAACGTGGCCATCATCGGACGCCCGAACGCAGGGAAGTCGTCGCTGACGAACTGTATGACGTGCGGCAATCGCTCCATCGTAAGCGACGTTGCGGGCACCACGCGCGACGCCATAGACACGCTTGTTGAACATGACGGGCGTCGCTACACCATTGTTGACACGGCGGGACTACGCCGCAAGAGTCAGATCGACGAAGACGTGGAGTACTACGGCTTCGTGCGCGCCATGCGTGCCATCGATCGCGCTGACGTGACTATCCTGGTCATCGACGGCACACTGGGCCTTACCAACGAAGACCAGCGCGTTGCAGGTTATGCCGCCGAGCGCGGTTGCGCCATGGTTATCGCGTTGAACAAGTGGGATCTTGTTAAGGGACCCGAGGCGAAGGAGAAGGTTCGCGAACGCATTGACGATCGTCTCATGTTCGTGGGTTACGCGCCGGTAGTTTCTACGGTGGCGCTTACCGGCAAGCGCGTCGATCGCGTTTGGGAGGCAATTGATGTGGCCTACGCAAGCTACAGCCAGACCATTCCCACGAGCAAGCTAAACGCATGGCTGCAGGAAATCCGCGAGACGGGGCATACTGTCAGCAAGGGCAAGACGATCCTGCGTATGAAATACATCACGCAAACAGCCACCTGCCCACCCCAGTTCACGTTCTTCGTGAACCGCCCCGACGTCGTGGACGACAACTACCGGCGCTATCTGGAAAACCGCATGCGTGAACACTTCGACTTAACCGGCACACCCATAATCATGAAGTTCAAGAAGAAGGATTAGTCCATGCTCTCCTTTGATGCTGTGGTGCTGTTGGTGGCGCTGTTCGCGGTGACGTTCTTGTTGGGATCGATTCCCTGGGGCGTTGTGGTGTCGAGGTTGTTCTTCCATAAAGACCTTCGCAACGAAGGTTCGGGAAACATCGGAACCACTAACGCCATGCGCTCGATGGGCAAAGTTGGCGGCAGTGCGGTGTTCGTGCTCGACTTCGGCAAGGGTCTGCTTTCGGGTGCGCTTGCGACGTTTGTAGCACCGCATGTGCAGGCGGCCAGCGCCGCCGGTGCCGACGTTGCCTGTGCGCTGTGTTTGGGTACGGCCGTGCTTGGTTGTGTGTGGGGACATATCTTCAGTCCGTGGCTCAAGTTTAAGGGCGGAAAGGGTATCGCGGTGGCCATCGGCTGCTTGTTCTTCGTGTTCGGTCCTGTGGGTGCGATCATTGAGCTTTTGGTGTTCGCGGTATTGGTGCTAGCCACACGCTACGTGTCGGCGGGATCGCTGGCAGCCGCCGTTATTTGTCCGTTTTTGGCGTGCTGGTTTTTGTCGGGGCAGTGGGTTGCTATCGCGTTGGTAACACTTGCGGCTGTTACCGTGGTGTGGGCGCATCGCGGAAACATTGCCCGCCTGCGAGCCGGCACCGAGCGTAAGGTGGGGGCGAAAAAGCCGCAAGGCCCGAACGGGGGAACTTCGACAGGCAGCTCGAACGGGAGCGCCGCGTAAACTGGGTTCAACAGCAACGTTGGCAGATAGGCAAGCCGTAGGTGGCGGGCCGTTGGGAAGGTGAGAGATGAAAGTCGCAGTCATCGGAGCCGGATCGTGGGGGACGGCACTCTCGCAGCTTCTGGCACAGAATGGGAACAACGTGGGACTGTGGGCGCGCAAGCCCGAAGTTGTGCATACGATCAACACCGAGCATCGCAACCCGCGCTATTTAACCGATGCGTGCTTGAGCGACAACATTGTTGCCACGCTGTCGTATCGCGACGCACTGCTGCGTGCGCGGGCGGTGGTAGTGGTCACGCCGTCGAACTTGATGCGCGGCGTCGCCCGGGTACTTTCCGACGTGATTGATGACGAGTTTCCGGTTGTCATCTGCTCGAAAGGTGTTGAGGACGGCAGCGGCATGCTACCTGTTGAGGTGTTTGAGTCGGAAATGGGTAACGCCGCTCGCTTGGCGGTGCTGTCTGGTCCGAACCACGCCGAAGAGGTAGTGCGTGGTATTCCGTCGGGCACGGTTATTGCCAGCGAATCGGAGCAGACTGCGCAGCTATTCCAGCAGCTGTTCGCACGCGATGCATTCCGCACCTACGTAAGCGACGATGTGTGTGGCGTTGAGTTGTGCGCTGCGTTCAAGAACGTCATCGCTATTGCCGTGGGTGTGTCGTACGGCCTGGGCTTTGGCGACAACACGGCCGCAATGCTCATGACGCGCGGTCAGGCCGAAATGAGCCGACTGGTAGTGAAAGCTGGCGGGCAGGCGCTTACCTGCATGGGGCTGGCGGGCACGGGCGACCTTATTGCCACGTGTACGTCGGAGCATTCGCGCAACCGTCGATTCGGCAAACTGCTTGCCGAAGGAGGCACACTTGACGACTTCACGGCGCAAACACACATGGTTGCCGAAGGGGCGCTGGCATGTAAGACGCTTGAGGTGCTGTCGAAGCGATACGATGTCGAGCTTCCCATTACCGACGTTGTACGCAAGGTTATTTGGGAGAAAGCCGACGCTCGCGAGATATCCCGTGCGCTCATGGCGCGTCCTTTGACAACCGAGTTCTGCGGGCTGTAGGTTGGCTGGGGCCTTAAAGAAACCGTCTTAGAAAAATGTCTTAGGAAACCGTCTCAAGAAACTGCCTGAAGAAACCCAAGGAAAGGTTTACGCTATGTTCGAACCGGTGAGAATTGCACCGTCTATCTTATCTGCCGACTTCATGAACTTAGGCCGCGATATTGCGCTCATTGAAGACGCTGGAGCGGGCTTTGTGCACGTTGATGTGATGGACGGCCATTTCGTGCCGAATCTCACGATTGGCGTGCCGGTGCTCAAGCAACTTGCAAAACTGGCGCACATTCCGCTCGATGTTCATCTGATGATCGATAACCCCCTACGCGAATTGCCTTGGTTTCTGGATGCGTTGCAGGGTGCCGCTGATCCAGGTTCGTGTATTGTCACCGTGCACGCCGAGGCACTCTACGGCTCGCAGCTAAAAGAGGCAACAGACACCATTCACGCTGCGGGGTGCAAGGCGGCCGTAGCGCTGAAGCCGTGCACCCCGCCGGCTGTGCTCGCGCCGATTATTTCCGATCTCGACATGGTGCTCGTCATGAGTGTCGAACCTGGTTTTTCGGGGCAAAGCTACATTGAGGGCTCCGATGCTAAGGTGGCTGAAGTCGTTGCGCTTGCGTGCGAGGCGGGGGTGCGTCCGCTGATTCAGGTTGATGGTGGCATTGGTGTGCGTACGGCACCGCTCGTCGCCTCTTCTGGTGCTGACGTGCTGGTATGTGGCAATGCGGTGTTTGCAGCCGACGACCCAGCAATGGCGTTGCAGGAGGTGTGTCGCGTGGCCGACAGGGCCCGCATGGCAGCGCTGGAAGGGTAGCGCTCACGGGAGCATCGCCTTCGTTTACGGGTCATTGCTGCGCAGCAGAAAACGAGGGCGGAAAACGGGGGGTGGCGAGCGCAGGTGGCGCCTGCCACCCCCCCGACGATTGGGAAGAAAGAGGTTTGCATTTCGCATGACCGGTTCAACGAGCGATTTGACCACCGACGATTACGCGTATTTCGACTACGCGGCCACTGCGCCGTTGTGTGACGAGGCTGCCTGTGCTATGGCAGCCTACCAGGTGCCTGGCCGAGCCAACTTGATCGTGGGTGCCAATGCCAATTCACTCCATTCGCCGGGGCGCGCGGCGTTTGAGGCGATGGAACGTGCACGCAAGAGCGTAGCTGCCGACATCGGCGCGCGCCGTCCCGACGAAGTGGTGTTTACGTCGGGGGCAACCGAGGCCGATGTTGCCGCGCTTGTGGGAATAGCGCACGGTGCCGCACACGCGCGTCATATCGACCCCGCGCGCGGCGAGGCCCCGCACATCGTGACCACCGCTATCGAACACGACGCGGTGCTGCAGCCTGCCAAGCGGCTTGAGACGCAGGGCTTCCGTGTAACCTACGTTCGCCCCGATCGGCAAGGGTTCGTGAGTGCGCAGGCTGTGCGCGATGCGGTTGGCCCGCAGACAGTGCTCGTGTCAGTGCAGGCTGCGAACAGTGAGCTTGGTAGTGTGCAGCCGCTGTGTGACATTGCGCGTGCGGCGCACGATGGCGGCGCTCTCTTCCACACCGATGCGGTGCAGGCGGTAGGAAAGTTGCCCTTAAGCATGCAGGACATCGGTGCCGATGCTGCGTCGTTTTCGGCACACAAGGTGGGCGGTCCGAAGGGTGTAGGTGCGCTGTACCTGAAGACACGTACGCCCTTTGAAGCGCAGCTGCTTGGCGGCGGGCAGGAATCGGCTCGTCGTAGTGGTACGCAAAACGTCGCTGGCATTGTTGGGTTCGCTGCGGCGTTGCGAGCGTCGGTGAACATGCAAGTGAGTGAATCTGCTCGTCTGTGTGCGCTGCGCGACCGCCTGTATGCGGAGCTTGCGGCTATGGACGGCGTTATGCCTACTGTTGAGGTTCCCTTGCAAAGCGAGCGCTTCTTGCCAAATATCGTGCACGTGTTGGTTCGCGGCATGGAAAGCGAGACACTTATCTTGCGGCTCGACGCGCTGGGGTTTGGGGTGTCGGGCGGCTCGGCGTGCTCGTCGCATTCGCTTGCGCCCAGCCACGTGCTCACCAGCTGCGGCGTTTCCGCCGATGCCGCGCAGGGGGCGCTTCGTATCTCGCTAGGGCGCTATACCACCGAGCGCGACGTAGAGGCCCTGATAGCGGCATTGCCACGTGTAATCAGGTGACCCTTTGGCAAACTTTGGCATACTCACACATGACATCATCGAAACAAAGGGAAGGAGAAAGCGAGCATGGAACTGATCAACATGCATTGCCATAGCAAGTACTGTGGTCACGGCGAAGGTGAGGTGGAAGAATACGCCGTTGCGGCCGAGGCAGCAGGTATGAGTGCGCTGGCATTCACCGAGCATTTCCCGCTGACGTCGGCCTTCGATCCCGACCGCTACTTGTCAGTGCCGGCCGAGCGCATGCCTGACTACCTGCGAGCGGTTGAAGAAGCACGGGCGGCACATCCTTCTCTTGAGATCATCACCGGCTGCGAGCTTGACTGGCTGGGAACGGATGACGATCGCAACCTCGTGTCAGCCGACTTCGATCCGTTTGTGCATGTGTTGCTGTCGGTTCACTTCGTGGACCGGTGGGCGTTTGATGATCCTGCTCAGCGCGATGCGTGGGAGCAACCAGGCGCGCCCGAGCGCATCTGGCGGCGCTATGTTGAGCTGTGGTGTGAAGCAGTGTCGTCGGATGTGCCTTTTACCGCTATGTCTCATCCCGATCTGGCCAAGAAATTCGCCTATTACCCATCCTTTGATCTGACGCCACTCTATCAGCAAATGGCCGAAGCGTGCGCGGCGGCGGGCAAGATGGTTGAGGTGAACACGTCGGGGTCGTATTACGCCTGCGCGCAGATGTTCCCCGCGCCCGAACTGCTGCGCGAGTTTTGCCGCGCGGGCGTTCCGTGTACGGTGGGAACCGATGCGCACAAACCCGAGAATGTTGCGCGCGATATCGAGCATGCGTATGCCTATATGTACGAGGCAGGTTACCGTGTTGTTACCGTTCCGACGGCTACAGGCGACCGCCGAACCATTACCATCGAGTAAATACGAAGTGGGCGCATCATGCGTAGTTTGCGGTTTTGGGAAAGGGGCTGGTGAGTATGACGTTGCACGGCAAGCGAGACGAAGAGAATCCGAAGAGTAGTGAGAATGCGCGCGATGACGCATCGCACCTCGACGATGCCACGCGGGGGACGGATGTCACCACAGAACCCACGGCTCTCACAAAGCGGCCGGCACACGCTATGGCGCGAACTGTCCGTGCACATACAGTGGGTACGCTTGCGGCCGAGCTGCTGAGGGTGTTTCCTGCTGCCGACGCAGAGGAATGGGACCGCACAGGGCTTGTGGTGGGTGAGTCTGCGCTGCCTGTCTCGCGTGTGGCGGTGGCGCTCGACCCAACAGTCGATGCCATTCGCGAAGCGTCGGTCAGTGGTGCGAACGTGCTCGTCACGCATCATCCGCCGTTTCTTTCCGCACCTGACTCGTTTGCCCCCGAGCGCTCGGTGGCGGCAAGCTCTGGTGCTGGTGTGTGGGCGGCTATTCAAAACCAGGTTGCGCTCATGTGTTTCCATACCTCGCTCGACGTGAGCCCGCGTGCTGCGCGCGTGCTGCCCGGCATGCTCGGCTTGGCGTTTTCGGGCCGTGTTGTCGAGCCGTCGCGTTCGTCGCGAGTGCGAGGTTATGGCCAGCTGTGTGACGTTCCCTTGGTAGACGACGCTCCCGAAACGCTTGGCCGCTTGGCTTCGCGCTGCGTTGCGGTGTTCGGCCGGCCACCTCGCGTGTGGGGCGATCTTTCCTCCCCAGTGCGCACTGCGGTAACAACAACAGGTTCGGCGGGCACTGTGGGTCGCGCGGCGCGGGCGGCAGGGGCTGACTGCCTTATCTGCGGTGAGATAAAATATCACGAGGCGCTCGACTTATCGGGTGCTGGCTTGAGTATCATTGAGCTCGGCCACGATGTGAGCGAACTTCCGCTTACGGCGGTGCTCGCTGATGCGGTGGCGAACGCGGGCGTTCCCGAACGCGACATCATTATGATCGACCAGTCGCACAACTGGACGACCCCTGAAGCTGTTCGCGTGTAAGCTCGCCTGTATTCGCCTTCGTTTGTCGTATAGTTGACCAAACCACCGCGTCGAAAGGAATGTCTCCATGCGCGTAGCCACTGACGATTTGGCGAAGCTGCTGATTCTTCAGCAGGTTGATCTTGGCGGGCTTGCCGCCCAAAAGCAGCTTGACGAGCTTCCCCAGCGGGCAATCATTGCCGACTGCCGGAAGAAAAAACAGGTGCTTAACGCGAAACTAGACAAGCTCGCGGAACTTGCGAGCGCATCCGAGGATGAGATATCGCGTATCGGCGAAGAAGACGCCAAGCTTGCGCAGAAGCAACAGCGCCTGCAACAGGAAATCGATGCCGTGAAAGGGGATTTCCGCAGTGTCGGCGCGCGTACGAAGGAGCTCAACGGCGCGGCGAAGCGCCGAGCTACGCTTGATGAGAAGCTCACGCAGGCGTATGCCGAACTTGAGAAGATAGACGCCGTGATAACACAAGCGCGCGAGATGATGCAGGATGTTGTCGCGAAGGAAGAGGCTGCAACAGCTGAGTTCGTGGAAAAAGGGAGCGCACTGAAGGAGAAATGCGCGAAAGCTCGGGCCGAGCGTGCTGCTATCGTCACTCAGCTTCCTGCTGAACTAGTGCGCGAATACGAGAAGGTTGCTGCGCGGTCGGGAGGCGTTGCGGTTGGTCGCCTGAATGGCAGCTCGTGTGGTGTGTGCCGCAACTCCATCGATGCAGGCCGCTTGGTTGCCATGAAGGCTGAGGGTAATGTGGCGGCATGCCCGCATTGCAAACGATTGCTTGTCTTATAGCTTTCGCTATTGGTGTCAGTAGCAAGCGACCGGGCTTTGTTGATGACAGGTTTTCGGTACTTCTGGGGAAGGATCAGGGCAGCAAGAAGCGCCCAAGTATTTGAAATCATCCAATGTGGTGACGTCAAATGCTTGGGCGCTTTGCAACCTTAAAGATAAGGCGCTGCCTCATGGCAGCGGGCCAGGCGTGTTGCGATTTACGCGCGCTCCACCTTGCCGGCCTTCATGCAGCTGGTGCACACGTTGGCCTTGCGAACGTGACCCTTTTCGTCCCTGATCGTGACCTTCTGCACGTTCGGACGGAACACGCGGTTGGACACGCGGTGCGAGTGGCTGATGCTGCGCCCAGCAGCGGGGGCCTTGCCGCAAACTTCACAAACCTTCGACATCGTTCTCACTCCATCTACGTTCATACGCACGGCTACGCAAGCCGTTAGTGACACAAAGCCTTTGCACTATAGCACGTCTGGCAAACGAAGTGCAAGATTTTTTCGTGGAGGATACCTTCTCTTCGCGTAGAAATATGCGAAACGAAGCGGATACTACGGCGGTGCGGTATACTTTCCGCAAGTTTTCCGTTGCGCGCCTTCGTGCGCCTGCATCGCGAAAGGATTGCAATGATTCAAACAATTGCCGGCGATCTCCATATCGCCAATGACGTTCTTGCTGACATGGTGGGCAACGCCGCACTGGAATGCTACGGCGTGGTGGGTATGTCCGCTCCGTCCGCAGCTGACGGTATCGCGAAGCTTTTGCCTGCTTCCCGTTTGCGCCGTGGCGTGACGGTGGCTTCCACCGACGCAGGTGTGCACGTTGATCTGTACGTAATCATCGAATATGGCACGAACATCGCGACAGTTTCTCAGAATCTTGTCGAGCAGGTTTCGTTCGCGTTGAACGAGTACGCTCGCGTTCCTATCGACGGCATCGACGTTCACGTACAGGGCGTCAAGGTGCGTAAGTAAACGTTTTTCGAGTGCATCCAAGCGCGCTGCCCTGCATGGGCGGCGCGCTTGGATGCGACCCAATACCAAGGAGAATCGACCGACATGCCAGACATCTATACTGCGAACGAGGTTCTTAACTCCATCGCGGCCGCAAGCAAGGTGCTTTCCGAACGCAAGGACGAAATAAACCGGCTGAACGTGTTTCCCGTGCCCGACGGCGATACGGGTACTAACATGTCGCTCACGTTGGAAAGTGTTGTAGCCAACCTGTCGAAGCTGCCCATTGGCGCGAGTAATGCTGAAGTTCGCCGCGCTATTACCACCGGCGCGCTCATGGGTGCGCGTGGTAATTCCGGCGTTATCACCTCGCAGATTTTGCGCGGGTTGTGCGAAGGAGCCGCCAACGCAACTGAGCTGAGTACCGAAACCGTTGACGAGGCGTTTTCTCAGGCGGTTGAGGTGGCGTTCCAGGCGGTTCGCAAGCCCGTTGAGGGCACTATCCTTACGGTGCTGCGCGATGCAGCTGCAGCAGCTAAGCGCGCTCGCAAGAAGAAGATGTCCACACCTGAAGCGCTCGACTATCTGGTCGCTGAAGCGTACGCGTCGGTGCAGCGCACGCCCGATCTTCTTCCCGTGTTGAAGGAGAACGGCGTGGTTGATGCCGGCGGTTTTGGTTTGGCTATCCTTATCGATGGCTTTGTTGCGGCGATTACCGGCAAGGAAGGCCCACTTTCTGACGAGCTGGCGCTTGCGCGTGCTGGCGTGGCTCCCAAGGTCGAGATCGAGCAGATCAACGACTGGGAGGGTAGTGCGTATCGCTATTGCAACGAGTTTTTGGTTGATTCCGACACGCTCGATAAAGACGAAGCGCTTGAGTTTTTGGCAACCATGGGCGATTGTGAGCTGTGTGTGGGCGACAACCCCAAGTTCAAGGTGCACGTTCATTCCAACACGCCGGACAAGGTGCTCGCGTACTTCTTAGAGCGCGGTCAGATTTCCGAGGTGTTCATTCATAACATGCAGCTGCAAAGTGCCGAGCGTGCGGACAAGCTTGCCGCCGAGCAGGCCGACGAGCCTTCGAAACCTTTTGGGTTTGTGGCGGTTGCCGCCGGCGAGGGCAACGCGCGCATTCTGAAGAGCTTAGGTGTGGACGTTGTGGTGTCGGGCGGGCAGACTATGAATCCGTCAACGAAGGATCTGCTTGATGCGGTGTCGAAGGTAAACGCCGACGCTGTCATTATCATGCCGAACAATTCCAATATTGTTATGGCTGCTCAGAGCGCGTGCGGCCTGTCCGAGGTTCCCTGCGCGGTGGTTCCTACGAAGAGTGTCCCGCAGTCGTTCGCCGCGCTGTTCGGCTTCGATGAAACTGCGACGCTTGAGGAAAACGTTGCTGCTATGACGCAGTCTTACGCCGAGGTGAGAACTGGCGAGGTGACTACCGCCATCAAGGACTCGAAGGACGCTCACGACAACCCCATCAAAAACGGCGACGTTATCGGTATCGCTGACGGTTCTATTGAAGCTGTGGGTGCGTCTATCGAGGACGTTGTGATGGATTTGCTGAGTTCGATGGAGGCCGATGACGCCGACACGCTCACGCTGCTGGCTGGTGCCGATTATTCCGATGACGCACTTGACGCGCTGATTGAGCGCATTGAGGGCGTTTACGACGATATCGAGATCGATTCCCACCGCGGCGAGCAGCCGTTGTATCCGATCATCTTCTCGGTCGAGTAAACGCGTGCAGCGGGGTTGCCGGGCTCGGTGAACAGATCGTTTGATGCGGGCGGGGCTGCAACCCCGCCCGATCGCTTGGCGGCCACAATCACACTCGATGAACCAGTAACGCGTGTTCGGCTGGTGAGTCCCACCCGCGCTCACGCGCTAGAAAAACTGGGTATATACACGATTCGCCACTTGGTTACGCATTTCCCTCGGCGCTATGTTGATCTGTCTTCGAAAGAAACCATCGCTTCAGCGGTTGTTGGACAGCAGTGCACTATCGAGGGCCAGGTGTATGCTATCAAGCTGAAGCGTCCGAAGCCGCGTCTGCAACTTGTTGAGGTCACTGTTGTTGACGGTACGGGTACGCTTATAGTTACGGCATTTCGCCAACCATGGCTCATGGATCAGGTGTCAGCGGGTGACCGCATCGCCATAGCAGGAGAGCTCGAATTTGGCTATGGCTTCAAGCGAATGACGAACCCATACCTTGAAGTGCTTGCTGGTTCCGATCAGGCTCAAGGCAAGATCATTCCCGTGCATCCTGCATGTGAGAAGGTGTCTGCAGCGTGGATGCGGCGCCTTGTTGGCAACGCGCTCGCCGCGACGGCAGGTGCGTACGATCCGCTGCCGCTCGATCTTCGGGTTCGCTATCGGCTCATGGGCAGACAAGCAGCGCTGCGGTCGATCCACTTCCCTCATACGATGGACGAGGTCGCTCAAGCGCGTCGGCGGCTCGTCTACGAAGAGCTGCTGTTGCTGGAGATTATGCTCATGTCGCAGGAGCGCGAGCGTGAACAGGGGCGTACGGCCACATCGCATGTTGTTGACGGGGTGCACGTGGCGCGCCTTGCCGACGCGCTGCCGTTTCACCTTACCGATGAGCAGCGCCAAGCGAAAGACGATATTCTTGCGCGCATGGCTGCCCCTCGCGCGGCGAGTCACCTGTTGTTAGGCGACGTGGGTACTGGTAAAACCGTAGTGGCTGCCTTCGCTTTAGCCGCCGTTGCCGACACGGGGACACAAGCCATGCTCATGGCCCCCACCGAAGTGCTTGCCCGTCAGCATGCCGCAAGTTTGGCGCCGCTGTTTGATGCGGCGGGTGTCACGTGGGAGCTCTTGTGTGGTTCGACGTCAGCAGCCGAGCGTGCTGCCGTACTGCAGCGTTTCGCGGCTGGTACCGTCGACGTGCTGGTGGGCACGCACGCGCTGCTCGAAGACGACGTTGTGCCGAAGTCGCTTAGCCTGGTGGTCATCGATGAGCAGCAGCGTTTCGGCGTCGACCAACGACGGACGCTGCTGGAAAAAGGTGAGCTTCCCGACGCGCTGTACTTAACGGCAACACCCATTCCGCGTTCACTGGCGCTGGCGTTGTACGGCAACTTAACGCTTTCCTACATCAGAAATCGTCCGCACACTTCAGCGGTGCGCACTACGAGCGTGCATAAAAAAGCAGACCGAGGGCGCGCTTACGACGCCGCGCGCGAGGCACTGTCCCGCGGTGAGCAGGTGTTTGTGGTGTGTCCACTCATCGGGCAAGATGCGTCTGTACGTGATGAGAAGGCGTCTCGCGCGCCCGCCCGTACCATCGACGAGGAAGCCTACGAGTACGCCTCTATCAGCATCGAAGATGACGCCGACTTCGACGGCGACAACGTGTCGGCTGCCGTACAAGAGGCGTCGTACTTGAGTTCGACGGTGTTTGTCGACTACGAGGTGGCGCTGTTGCACGGGCGCATGCCAGCAGCCGAGAAACAGCAGGTTATGGAAGGCTTTTCCCAAGGTCGCATTCAGGTGCTTGTGGCAACCACGGTTATCGAAGTTGGCGTGGATGTGCCCAACGCCACGGTGATGATTGTTGAAGACGCCGATCGTTTCGGTCTAGCACAGCTGCATCAGCTGCGGGGACGCGTGGGTCGCGGGAGCTTGCCTGCTCAGGTGCACTTGATTTCGGCATCGAAAAGCGACGCGGCGTTGCAGAGGCTTTCGGCCATGGAGCGCACCGATGACGGGTTCGAGCTGGCGGCTTTCGACTTGTCGCTGCGTCGAGAAGGTGACATTTTAGGCAATCGTCAGCATGGCGCGTCGGGATTGAAGCTGGTGAATGTCGTTCGTGACGGCAAGGTTATCGAAGCGGCCCATGCTGATGCTGCGGCCATTCTGGAGGCGGATCCGACGCTGGAGTTGCCCGAGAACCGGGTACTCGCCCGCGAGGCACGTATGGCGTTTTCGGGCGGTGTAACGGTGCAAGGAGGTTGATCGATGCGCATCATAGCAGGTGAATTCAGGGGGTTTCCGCTGTGCGCACCCAAAGGTGAGGGCACGCGCCCAACCATTGATCGTGTGCGGGAATCGATGATGAGCTCAGTCAACAGTGCACTGGGCGGTTTTGAGGGTGAGGTCGTGCTCGACGCGTTTGCTGGCTCGGGTGCGCTGGGGCTCGAGGCGGTGTCTCGCGGCGCGCAGACGGCGTACTTCTACGACACCTCGCCCGAGGCGGTGCGAGTTGTAACGGCTAACGCCGAGAAGCTGGGGCTTGACGCCCGCCGGGTGCGCATCGTGCGGGGTGATGTGATGAAGAACCCTCCCAAGTACGCACACCTGCCGTTTTCCCTGATCTTGCTCGATCCGCCCTATGCGTTTGAGCCGCGTGAGGTTTTGCAGATGGTGTCGGGCTTGCGTGAGCGAGGCGTTGCAACTGCTGGGGCGCTTGTGGTATACGAGCATGCAGCGGCGAGTGCTGCTGCTGTCGACGAAGCGCTTGCTGTGTTGGGGATGCAACGCGCGCAGCGCAAGAAGTATGGTGCTACCATGGTTGACATGATACGGTTTGATGGAGAGACACAAGAATGAAACGAGCTTTAGTTCCCGGAACGTTTGACCCGATAACCAACGGGCATCTGGATGTCATAACGCGCGCAGCGCAGCTGATGGACGAAGTGGTGGTAGGTGTGGCAGCTTCCAAGCGGAAAGGGCCGCTGTTTACGCTTGCCGAGCGCGCCGAGCTTGTGCGCTGCTCAACCGCACACCTTCCCAACGTGCGAGTTGTACCCTTTGAGGGCATGCTCGCCGATGTGGCCCGCGAGCTTGAGGTTGATGTGGTGGTGAAGGGTTTGCGCGCTGTTACCGACTTCGAATATGAGTTTCAGATGGCGGCACTTAACTACCAGATGGATAGTTCACTAGAAACGATGTTCATCATGTCGCCGCCGGAGTACATGTACCTTTCGTCATCCATCGTGCGTGAGATAGCCAGCCTACACGGAGAGTTTGCTCAGTTCGTACCCACCTGCGTGCACGAAGCGCTCATCGCCCGCTTCGCCGATATGCACTAAGGGGTGCTTCGGTGCTCTGTAAGAGAAGATTTCTTCTTGAAGCATCTTCGCTGTTTTTAACATATTCTCACCTCTAAGTTGCATTAGACGCAACTTTCTGGAGAAAAGCGCTGTTGTCATCTGTTGATCAGCTGGGCAAGTCTGCAAGACTACGTTGAGATTGCGGCCAGTTTGCGAGGAATTCACGAGCTGAACATAATTTTTGCCTGCTTTTTGGAGATCGTGTTATCATGTCGGATTGAATATGCGCGCTTTGCGGCTTTGCCATGACTTGGAAGATGCGCACTGCATACCGGACGGAAGGAAGACGATGGACGAAACAGGAGTGTTGGGGCTGCTTGAAGAGCTCTCCATTCTGCTCGAGGACTCGAAGCCGGTGTTCGGCAAGAACAACTTGCGCCAAGTCGATATTGCTGCCGCATTCGAGATCATGGATGAAATCCGCGACACGTTCCCTAGCGAATTCGCGCAGTCACGCCAAATTGTTCGCGAGCGTCAGAGCTTGCTTGATGACGCCGAGGCCGAAGCGAACCGCCTGATTGAAGATGCTCAGAGTCAGGCGATGACCATCGCCAGCGAGCAGGAGATCGTGCGCATCTCGCAGCAACAGGCCGACCAGGTGCTGGCCGATGCCCGCGAACTCGAGCGTCAGACGCGTGCTGGCGCTGAAGATTACGCCGATGAGGTATTTGGGCACGTGGAGCAGAGTCTCGATACGCTGCTCAACAACGTTCGCCGTTGTCGCGACCGCTTGAACGCGAATTCCCTTGTGGGGCGCTAATGGCCGCGCAGGGAAACGTTGTTATACAGGTTTCCTCTGAGCTCTTCGCCCTTGCGGAGAGCTCTCATTTTGAGGGAGAGTGGCCTGTTGACGTCATCGAAGCCGGTCCGGATTCTTACCGCTTTGACAAACCAGTGGCGTGGAGCATCGACCTGACGAACACCGGTGATGCCCTGCTGGCAACCGGTTCGGCGCGAGGTGTAGCCACCACCAGCTGCGCGCGTTGTCTCGATCCGGTGGTAATCGAGCTTGATGGCGAAATTGAGGGATACTTCGTCATCGGTGACGCTGAGGCGCCCGACGATATGGATGACGATGAGTTTGATCACTTGCCGGAAGATGGCAAGATTGATGCCGTACCGCTTATCGAAGCGGCGCTGCTGATGGATATGCCGCTTTTGCCCCTGTGTTCTGAAGACTGCGCGGGCCTGTGCAGCACGTGCGGGGCGAACCTCAACGAGGGCCCCTGCGAATGTGATGCCGACGACATGGATCCCTTGCATCCTTTCGCCGCACTGAAGGGGTTAACGTTCGAGTAAGCACCGCAGCCCGTACGCAAGGCGACTTGTCTTAACGTGCGTATTGGTGACACGTGACATTGGGGTCAGTATGCCACATACTGTCACATACTGACCCCAATGTCACGATCGTCCCCGTTCGGTGCTGTTAGGGGTGCTTGTGGCCAGCATTTTCTTCGGTACGGTGCGTTATTTCGCTACTCTCTTCCGCCTCGGCGCATACCTCGCGCAATACATCAAGAAACACCTGGGCCTGGCGAGTGGGTAAGGTTTTGCGCCAGATGAGGCCCTGGGTTGACGTCAATGCAGGCGATAGCGGTACGAAGGCGAAGTCAGTCAGCTCATTGGTTTCGAATAGATCTTGGTAGGTAAATGCGCTTCCCACGCCTTCGCGCACGAGAAACTTGACGTTGTGTGGCAGGTTGTAGACGGCGCGGATGTCCATACGATCGGCCAGCTCTCCCAGCCATTGTCCCAGCGCTGTTTTCGCGCCCTGGCGCGAGCTAATAAGCGGTTGACCCACCAGATTATTCGGAGTGACGTAGGGAAGGCGTGCAAGCGGGTTGTCGCGTCGTGTGAGAATTCCCCACACGTCCTTATGAGGAAGCACCATGACGTTCATGTCAACGTGGCTTCTGATCTCGCATTCTTGGAAGAAGTCGTAGAAGCCGCGCACGAAGTTGTCCATGAGGTCAGACGAATTACCGCTGTAAATCTCGAATTGAATGCCCGGATAAGTGGCCTGTACACGCCGCATTGCCTCGGCGAGTACTTCTACGGCACGCGTCTCGCCAACGGCGATGTGTACTTTGCCTGCGATGGAGCGGGCGGGAAGTGCGATTTCCTCTTCGGCTTTGTCGGCAAGGGCCAGAATTGATTCAGCGTAACGGCGTAGGATGACACCTTGTTCGGTAAGCTCGATACCCCCGTGACTGCGCTGGTAGAGCGCGTGTCCCAATTCGTCTTCCAAAGCGGCCAACTGACGTGACAACGTGGGCTGGGTGACATGGAGCGACTTGGCAGCTGCTGTGATGGAGCCCTCCTGCACGACGGCGATAAAGTAACGCAGCGTTCTTAACTCCATAGTTTCCCCTCGTTTCTCCCCTGTTTTTGGCGGTTCGGCCAAGTTGTGTTTGGCCGGATTGCTTCCTCGGCCTGTGAGAAATAAACCCACGAACTCGTTATTTCCGGCTGTCCTCTTGTTGCGTACATGCCTTTCAAGCATATGCAAGATTACATTATAGGTATTACCTATGTGCGCGTCATCCTTCGTATGATGCGGGATGTTGAGGGAGGACAGGAAGAATAGGACGAGGAAGAGAAAAAAGGAGGGTGATGTTCATGTCTCTGTTGGATAAGAGCTTGAAGCGTCGCGATTTCTTGAAGGCGAGCGCCGCTGCTGCGGCCGCCACCGCCGCTTTGGGAGTCGCCGGGTGCGCGCCCGATAGTAAGGGTGCCTCGGGGGCGGGGTCAGGCGCGGCCACGCATGAGGTGGCCTCCGATACCGCCATCATCGAGGGAACAGGCGAGTGGATGCCCATTCACTGCCACCAGAACTGTAACCAGATGTGCTTGAACATGGGATATGTGGTTGATGGTGTAGTTATCCGTCAGAAGACCGACGACTCGCATGCCGACAGCTTCGACTGCCCTCAGCAGCGCAGCTGCCTGCGCGGCCATTCGCTGCGTCAGCAGGTGTACAACGCCGACCGCATCAAGTACCCTATGAAGCGCAAGAACTGGCAGCCCGGCGGCGGCGAGAACGCTCACGGCGAACTGCGCGGCAAGGACGAGTGGGAGCGCATCAGCTGGGACGAGGCACTTACCTACGTGGTTGACGAGATGAAGCGCGTGTATGCTGAATACGGCGAGAAGGGCGTTATCTGCAACGCATGGCGTTGGGTGCCGGGTGCGGCGATGTTCCCTGTTCTCGGCGGCGCAATCTACGACTCCGAGGTTGAATCGTTCGGCACGTGGGCTTTTCAAACCGAGGCTTTAGGTATGTATTCGTGGGGCGACCACCCCGACATTATGATGGCACCCGACAAGTATGACCTGCCGAATGCCGATACCATCGTGCTGTACGGATGCAATCCTGCATGGTGCCACCATTCCTCTATGTATTGGCTGCACAACGCCAAGAAGTCCGGCACGCAATTTGTGTACGTGGGGCCGAACTACAACGAGTCGGCTTCGTCGTTGGACGCTCGCTGGATTCGGGTGCGTCCTGGTACCGACACGGCATTTTTGCTGGCGGTTATCTATGAGATGATTCGCCTCGACGAAGAGCGCGGCGATATTATCGATTGGGAATTCGTGAACGAGCGCACGGTAGGATTCACGCCTGAGACGATGCCGGCCGACGCGAAACTCGACGAAAACTTCCGCGACTATGTGCTGGGTGCCTACGACGATACGCCGAAGACCCCCGAATGGGCCACCGAGATTTGCGGCACGCCAGTAGAAGACATCACCTGGTACGCAGAAATGGCCGGTAAGAACAACGCCGTCACGTTCCTACACAGCTATGCATCTTCGCGTTATCTGGGCGCCGAGAACCTGCCTCAGGCGTTCATGACCGTGTCGGCGCTGGGTGGCCACTACGGCAAATCGGGCCACGGCTCAGCGGCCATTTACACGTGGGATGCGGGCGATTCGGGTTACCGTCTCATTCAGCACGCTGGCGGCGACTACGGCTACATTGATAACCTGGTAGGTTCGCCTGCGGTGACTGGCCCCGGCAAGAATATCGAAGGCCCCGCTTGGTGGCGCTGCATGCTGGACGGCAAGTATATCACCACGTCAGATGGCCCCTTTGACCTGGGTTCTTCCGATGCGGTGAACGATCCGACGAAGCTGCGCGCTAACACGCCCACCTATCACGAAGCGCAGGAGATGGAAGTCAATCCGCGTCTGCTGATTGCCACCAACTCGAACTTCATGCAAACACGCGGTGACCTGCCCACAGCCATTAAGGTAATGCGTCAGGCCGACACGTGCGTGTCCTTCGAGATCAAAATGTCGCTTACGGCTCAGTTCGCCGACATCCTTCTGCCGGTTATCACCCATTGGGAAGGCAACGACGATGAGTCGTGGGGTGAGCTTGCGTGGCCGAGCCCCTTTGGCGACGGCAACGGCCAGAAGCAGCGCAAGGACGCGCTTTTGGCGTGGAAGCCGCTCATCAAGCCGCTGTACGAGGCTCGAGACGAGAAGCAGGTGTTCCGCGAGATCATCGAGCGCATGGGTGCAAACCCCGACGATGCTTATCCGAAGAGTAACTACGACCAGTGGCTTGGCTATTTCTTGGGTATGCGCGAGCTGGCACCCGACTTGTCGAAGTGGGAGCCGGTCATTACCTGGACCGATGCGGACAACGAGAAGTACCATGCGGATTTCCCGACCCAGGAAGGCAAAGTGGCCTTCGACGACTTCATGGCGCAAGGTTGCTATGTGTGCACGCGCTCCGAAGACGACAAGCGCAACTATGTGGGGTATCGCGACGACAAGCTGGGTATTGGGAAAGACGGTGAGTCGGTGGTCGTAGCCGATACGGCCTGGCCGCGTCCGTCGGTTTCCGGCAAGCTGGAAATCTATTGCCAGTTCAAGGCCGACAATGTGAACCGCACGGGTTTGAACCCCGAACCCATCAAGCCTTATGCGAACTACTTCGTGCCGCGGCGTGGCTATCAAGAAACGTTCGCGAATTGGGAAACCAAGGAGAAGGGTAAGTTCCCCTTGCAGGCGTTCACCCCGCATTACCTGCGTCGTGCACATACATGCTACGACAACATGGTCTGGACGCAGGAGGCCTTCCGCAACCCGGTGTTCATGAACGCCGACGATGCTGCCGAGCGCGGTATTAAGGCTGGCGACACCGTTATGTGCTACAACGACTTCGGCCGTATGCTGCGCATTGCTCAGCCCATGCAGTCGATGATGCCGGGCACGGTTGGTATCCCACACGGACCGCATTCGGTGTTCGATGAAAGCGACCCCGACAACATCATCGACTGCGGCGGCAGCGAGCAGATGCTTTCTGACCATCAGCTGTCCAATTACTTCCCGCACTTGAACGGCTACAACAGCCTGCTTATTGAGATCGAGAAATACGACGGCGAGCCGCTTGTAGAAGACTTCGAGCGTGGGCCGTTCTTGGCTACGGGTGTAGATGATGCCGGTTTGGCCGCGTATGTGGTGCCGACCGAGACGAAGGAGGCGTAAATCATGAGCCTGGGATTTTATGTTGACCTGGCCAGCTGCATCGGTTGCCGTACCTGCCAGGTTGCTTGCAAGGATCGTCGCGACATTCAGGTGGCGGGTCCGCGCCTGCGCCGCGTGGACAGCTTCGAGTGCGGAACGTATCCGGATGTAACGATGTTCCATTTAAACATCTCGTGCAATCACTGCGAAAGCCCGGCGTGCGTGGCAAATTGTCCGACCGGTGCTATGTATAAGGACGAAGACGGTACTGTTCAGCATGACGATGAGGCCTGTATCGGGTGTCAGACCTGCGTGAACAGCTGCCCGTATGGTGCACCGCAGTTCATCGAGGAAGATGAAATCGTGCAGAAGTGCGATACCTGCCGCGCCTTGCGTGAAGCCGGCTTTGATCCGGTATGTGTGGCAAGCTGCCCCATGCGCGCCATCGAGTTTGGCGAAATGGACGACTTGCGCGCTGCTCATCCAGATGCCGTGAGCGAACTGCCGTGCACGGAGCCTGCTGCCACTACGACTCCGAACATTCTGTGGGAGCCCACCCGCGGCGCCCAGATGGACGACTTCGCGGCCGTCACGCTGTAAGCAATATCGGGCGGCCTTCGGGTCGCCCGTTTTTCAAAGGAGGGGAACTATGACCAGCTTTGCAATTGAGAATGTAACCGATTCCGCATCCGGCCTTGCAATCCTGTGCCGCGAGTCTATCGACCTGGAAGCGTTGCTACTCTCGCGTGCTTATTTGTATACGCTGTTCCATAAGCTGTTGGGCGGTACGCCGGATGCGGCCATGCTGACGGTGCTGCTCTCGGCTGATACGGCCGATGCGGTGGAGGAATTCACTGGTGATAATATTTCCATGCAGGGCCTCGGTCGTTTCTTGTGCGACCTGCGCGAATGTGTGGACGCGCAAGTGCTGCTTGATGCGGCACGTGACGAGTACACTCGCCTGTTTATCGGTCCGGAAGCGTTGCCTTGCCAGCCCATCGAGTCGCCCTATCTTACCCATGAGTTGGCCGACTTCCAGGAAAACACCATCGTCGTGCGCCGTATCTATCGTGATCATGGTTTTGAGTTGGCGCGTCTCATGCGCATTCCCGATGATCACATTGCTACCATGTGTGACTTCATGGCGCGCTTGTCCGAAAGCTCGCTGGATAGTTTGCGCGAAGGCAGTTTGGAAAAACTTGCGGAATCGTTGCGCGACCAGGAGACGTTTGTGCGCGGACATATGCTTACCTGGGTGAATGACTTTGCTGTGTGTGCTCGCCGCTCAAAGACGTCGGTGCTCTATCCGCAGATGATCGAGGCGTTGGCAGCATTTGCCACCAACGACGCCACATTGCTATCGGAAGCGGCGCTGTGGGCCGAAAACACTGCGGCCACCCATGGCTTTGAGGTGGCTATTCCTCTTGGTGTCTCCGCCGATAGTCCCGAGGCTGCTGCGTTTGCTGAACTCCAGGCAACGTGGGACTGCTTGCGCAAGGTGCACCCCTATGGGATCGAAGATCACGAGTTGGTGATTGTTTAAGCCGTGAGCGCTCGAATGGGGATAACGTAGATGCCTTCTTCGGCAACGCGTACGTATTTCCCTATGCCGACGATTACGGCCATAAATTCGGGTGGCTTTGTTCGTGCACGAGGGCTCTCGCAGAGCTTCTTACGAAGTCGTTTGAGGTTTTCAACGGCGGCGTCGACTTTACTTTCGCTCGTTTTTACCTCGAAGGCCGCCCAGCGTCCATCTACCAATTCGACAATTGCATCCACTTCAAGTCCGGAGTCGTCGCGATAGTATCGGACGGGGATGGGTCGAGCGAGTTCGTGGGCTCGAGCGTATACAACAAGATCGCGCAGGCACAGGTTCTCAAAGACCAGGCCAAACGTCTGCCAGTCCTCCATAAGAGCTTGTGGAGACATGCCGAGTGCGGCTATCGCTAGAGAGGGGTCAACAAGGTATCGCTTGGGTTTAATCTGAAGACGCTTCTTCGAGCGAGAGGGCGGTTCCCATCCAGGTATTTCCATCGTGAGGTAGATTCGACGGAGAAAACTGAGGTAATCGCCAATCTGCCGATCAGTGAGGTCAGCTCCCGTCGATCCTAGGGTATCCTTCCTGATCGCGACATAGGTGGCGGCTTGCCCCAGGTTGCGTGCTAAGGAAACAAAAATACGTTCGGTTGTGAAGGGGTCAAGTCCATAATACGGAGCGCTTTCGTGGTACACTGCGGCAAGATAGTCGCGGGCAACCACTTGTGCATCCATGGGAGCAAGGTCAATCGCTTCAGGCCAACCCCCTCGGCAAGCGGTTTTGATAAGCTGCTCGGTGTCGTTTTCAACGATGCTGGTGACAGGTGGTTCCTTGAAGAGCTGAGCGAGCGAAACGGTCTTGCTTGACTCTCCTGACTCAGAAAGCGACATGGGAGACATTTTGATTCGATCGATTCTTCCTGCACCGCTGTGTCGTTTACTCGCTTCGTTGTCAGTATCTTTGCGACTCGTTTTGTGTGCAAAGGTACGTTGGTCTGTAGTAGAAGTGACGATAGAGGGGGCCTGGCCAGTGCACGTCGTGCTCTGCTGTCGCAGACCAGTTTTCCAAAGGAGACTTCAATGACCATTTCTGCAGATACTTGGCAGGCCCGTGCTGCCATGTGTGAGCTTTTGGCGCTCTCGCTGCGCTATCCGCAGGATTCGGTGCTCTCCGAAGCGGTGGCATCGGGTGAGTGGTACGAGGCAGCTGACGAGATTGCCGGTGCGTTGGGGCTTGCGTGGTCGACCGATGAGGTGGCCGCAGATGCACCGGCCGAAAGCGTCTTAGCGCTGCCCGACCCGGCTGAACTACAGAAGAAGCTGCGTGCCGAGGCAACGCGTTTGTTTGTGGGTGCACCGAAGCCCGAGGTGAGTCCCTATGAGGGCGTGTGGCGTGCGGCTGACGACGGCGTGCAGGCGCTTTTGTTCGTAAACCCGCACTCCATGGAAGTCGAGCGCTTCTGCAAGGCGTGCGGTTTGGGCCGCCCTGAAGGTACTAACGAGCCACTCGATGCGGTGGCGACCGAACTTGAGCTTTTGGAATATTTGGCTCTGCGAGCTGCTGTAGATGCCGCCGAGACAGAGGGTGACACGCTTTATAAAGACGAAGGTGAAGGCGAAGATACCGATGAAGAGCCCGGCGATGTAGTGACTTCGGCCGATTTGCCTGGCGGAAGCCCCGAAGCGGCGTGGAATCAGTTCATGGCCGATCACGCAAAGGTCTGGATGCCGCGCTTTGCCGAAGCCGTAGTCGAACAATCACGCGTGCTCTTCTACCGTCAGGCTGCTAACCTTTTGGGGGCGTTCATCGGCTAGACATATAAGCTTTCTCACGCCGAGATGCCCGTTTCGCCATGTGAGACGCTTTGTGGCAACAGGATGTTTCTCATGGTGCGTCGGTGTTGTGAGTCGTAGGGTGGCACGAAGCAATCGTTCATGATGCCGCTTTGGTGCTATCGAAATGATGCGCTTAGTTTACGCGATACGTGCTCCAAAAAGCTGTTTCTGCTCTATTTATTGGTGCCTCTCAAATACTCTGCCAGGTACGGAACAGTGATAACAAGCTCTCCGTTGCGCGGAGACGCGATAACGCCGGACGCTAAAAGCCTTGCGCGATACTGTTGAAAGTAGCTATTGGTAAGCTGGGAATCCTCAAGCACGTCTTTTACCAATACGGCCCCATCGCCTTGACGGGCGATAGTTGTTAGCACGTCGATGTCCTTACGAGAGAGCTCATGGAGTGTTGGCTGGAAAACATCGGCCTCCAGCTCTGCTTGCGCCGCATAGATGGCGCTTTCGATGCCTTCATCGGTTAGTGCTTCCCCTTTGGCACTCAGTTCCATAACGTAGTAGCCAATAAGCTGCAGAAGATAAGGAAAGCCACGAGTGGCCTCGGTAAGCCGCTTGATCTGGTCTTCTGTAATCAGTCGGTTCCCTCTTCGGAAGGCATCCGAGTAGTACGCGATGATGTCACTTAAAGACAATGGGGAAAGATGGAGTTTCCTTGCCCGATTGAGGAACGTAAGCACCCGATCGTTCAATACATCTGATACAGCATGAGGTAGGCCTGCCATGACGATGGCGATATTCTTTCCTTCTCCGGCTAGGTGTTGATAGGTGGAGGAAAGGGTTCGCATGACATCGGAGTTGGGCTGAACCTCGTCTACAAGCAGAATAACCCCCTTCCCGTTTTCTGCGAGCCGGTCGCATAAGAGGGTGAGCTTTGTTCGGAATCCGTAGTTTTCGCGAACTTCCTCAGAGAAGGTAAGCCCAAGGGAAAAACCAAGAGCTCCAGCTGAAAACCCCTTTATCTTTGTTTGCTTCTTTGAGATATATTCTGACCCAGCAAGTTGAATCGACTCAATGATCTCTTCAAGCATGTCTTCGCCTGAAGTTACGCGCGCTGCTACGAAGCCTCGAGCTTTCGCTTCATCGGCGAGCTGGAGAAGCAAGGCTGTTTTGCCTGTTCCGCGTTGTCCAAGGATAAGAGTTGCCCTATCGCGATGACCGGGCTCACGCTTGATGCCTTCGATGAATTGCTCAATGGCATCGTCTCTGCCCACAATACGATCGGGGCGGCTTCCGAAGCTGGGGTGAAAGAGGTTATCCATGGGCTCTCCTGTCTTCATTTATCATGTTTTATCATGGTTTATCATGTTTTATCAAGGAAGATGTTCCTAGCGCCAAAAAATGAGCGCTATTCCGTTAATTACTAAACACCGGTTGATTGTCATTTTGTCCGCACCCCCGTGACAAAATGCCCTGACCCTAATGTCACACCTGTTCATCGACAAGACGTGGAAGATAGCCTTGGGGCTTGACTGACGGTTGGGTCACTTGGAACTCCTTTAGCGTTTACCAAAATCCGAATTGGGAATTACCAAAATCCGAACGGTATGTCGGATGGCTTGATTGTCGGATGGGTCGGATGTCGGATGTTTTCTACGAGTAGTTCGAACAGACCGACACGGCGTATGTGTACACGCTCGTTTTCCAGCGGCAAGCGCGATAGTTCTCCGGATAATAGAGCTTCCTCGCGAACAAGTTGCATGCTTGACTTGGGGGGAACAACAGGGAGCAACAGGGAGCAACAATTTGCAGTTGCTGTGATGTTTGGGAAAGTTGCGTGTAGTACTTGCACCGTTTCGCGGCCTTTGTTAATATACCGTTTCGCGTGTTTACAGGAGTATCAGCGGAGCGCAGTTTGGGCTGCTCCGGTGTGGAGAAGGAGATAGACCATGGCAGTACCTAAGCAACGACAGGGCCGCGCCCGTACCCATGCGCGCCGTAGCATCCACGACCGCATCTCGGCTCCCTCGCGTTCCGTGTGCCCGCAGTGTGGTGAGATGAAGCTTCCGCATCGCGTGTGCCCGAATTGCGGCTTCTACAAGAATCGTGAAGTGATCGAGACTGAGTAAACGCTTCACGAGCAGATTGTCTGCGTAGCAACCTCCCGGACAGATGGATGTGCTCCACCTTCCGGGAGGTTTTCTGTTTGCTCCGGCTGCTAAGAATCTTACCAGCGTTCGTTTGCGCGCGGCTTGCGCGGTGAGGAAGTGGATTGAGATGGCTAACATGGTTGTGATATCTGTCGATGCTATGGGTGGCGATAATGCACCTGGCGTCGTACTGGACGGCGTGGCTCAGGCGCTTGCCGCCGATGAGGCGTTAAGCGTTGTGCTCTGTGGTCCGGCCGAGGTAGTTGAACCCTTTGCGCGCTCGCATGAGCGTTGCGAAGCGCGCGCGACGACCGAAGTTATCGACATGGTAGAGCATCCGGCAAACGCCGTTCGACGCAAGAAGGATTCTTCGATCGTGGTTGGATGCCGCTTGGTAAAGGAAGGTACTGCGCACGGCTTTTTCTCCGCTGGGTCAACGGGTGCCTGCCTTGCGGCCGGCACGCTCGTCATCGGGCGAATCAGGGGTGTGGCGCGTCCGGCGCTTGCTACGGTTTTGCCGTCACCAGCAAAACCGGTGGTCATGTGTGACGTTGGTGCCAACTCCGACTGCAAGCCCGAGTATTTGGTGCAGTTTGCGAACATGGCAACGGTGTATGCTGAAAAGGTTTTAGGCGTGCGCGATCCGAAGGCTGCGCTGCTCAACATTGGAGCGGAAGAAACGAAAGGGTCGCAGTTTGCTCAAGAGGCACACCGCCTACTTGCCGAATGCGTACCGAACTTTGCAGGTAACGCCGAAGGGGGCGACTTGCTCGCTGGTACCTACGACGTAATTGTGGCTGACGGGTTTACTGGCAACGCCTGCTTGAAATCCATCGAAGGAACGGCAAAAGTGCTGTTCAAGGAAATCAAAGGCGTTCTATACGCAAGCTTAGCAACCAAGCTTGCGGCGTTGGCTATTAAGGGCGGACTTTCCGATCTGAAGGCCCGTGTGAGCCCCGACACGTATGGTGGCGCACCGCTGCTTGGCGTGAAAGGTGCGTGCATTGTGGGGCACGGTTCGTCAAACGCTACCGCCATCAAAAATGGCGTGCTCACGTCGGCTGCCGTCGTGCGTGCGGACGTTTCTGGAATAATCGAGCAAATGGTACGAGGCGACTAGCCCACCATGTACAATGGTATGTACGTGCAAAGACGATACGAGGGGGCTTTTTCTTGAAGGAGAAAGCCCCCTATGACAATGAAGCCCCCCAATGACGACGAAAGCCCGTGTGCGAGATGAATCTGACTGACGAGCAAATCGGAAAACTGAACAGCGCTCAAGACGTTTTGGAATACCACTTTCACGACGAGAGCTTGCTGCTTTCGGCGATCACGCACCCGTCGGCTGTTGAAGGTAAGCCAGTGAAGTACTCCTATGAACGCTTGGAGTTTCTTGGCGATAGCATTTTGGGCGCTATTGTTGCCATGGTTGCGTTCGACCGCTTCCACGATCTCGACGAGGGAGGGCTGACGCGTATCAAAGTGGCGCTCGTTTCGGGTGCGAGCTTGGCTGACGTCGCTGCGGGGCTGGGATTCGCTGACATCATTGTGTTCGGCTCGTCGGAAACTGGCACAGGCAAGCGCGGCCTGCATTCAGCGCTCGAGAACGTGTACGAAGCTGTGGTTGCCGCCTTGTACCTAGACGGTGGGATGGATGCCGCCCTTGCGTTCGTGGAGCGTACGCTGATTCCTCGCATGTCGGTTGATATGGCCAAAGAGCCCGAAAATCCCAAGAGTGCGCTGCAGGAAAAGCTGCAGGAAGACGGCATTACTCCCACGTACAAACTGGTTGAGACGCAGGGGCCGCCGCACGATCGCACATTTGTGGCGCAAGTGTTCGCCGGCTCACAGGGGCTCGCGCGTGGTACGGGCCGCACGAAGAAAGAGGCTGAAAGCCAAGCCGCCAAAAGTACGCTGGCTCAGCTATCCGAGTTCTTCGGTTTCTACGTGAGCGAAGAGGAAAAGGCGGCCGCTAAGGCGAAAAAGAATGCAGTTAAGGCCGAAAAGGCTGCCGCAAAGGCGGCGGCTGCTGCCGCAAAGGCCGAGGAAAAGGCGCGCCGCAAACAGGAGCAATCTCAGGCGAAGCAGCGCTCTCAGGAGTAGCCGTGTACCTGAAATCACTGGTTCTCAAAGGCTTCAAGTCGTTTGCCGACCGCAGCGTGCTCACGCTCGAGCCGGGCATCACTGCTGTAGTAGGACCGAATGGGTCGGGCAAATCGAACATATCCGATGCTGTGCTGTGGGTGCTTGGCGAACGCAACGCGAAGCATCTGCGCGGCCAAGCCATGGAAGATGTCATCTTTGCGGGCTCGTCGGCGCGCAAGGTAACAGGCTTGGCAGAGGTCGACCTGGTGCTCGACAACTCCGACGGGACACTTCCTGTCGAGTTCGACGAGGTTGCAATAACGCGCCGCATGTACCGCAGCGGCGAAAGCGAGTACTTGATCAACGGTTGCCAAGCCCGGCGCATGGATGTGCTCGACATCCTGCACGATTCGGGTTTGGGTACTGGCACCCATTCCATCATCAGTCAAGGAAGCCTCGACTCTATTCTGCAGTCGAAACCCGAAGACCGCCGGGCTCTTATTGAAGAGGCCGCTGGCGTGTTGAAGCACAAGCAGCGCAAGGCGAAAAGCGAACGAAAACTTCAGCAGATGGATATCCATTTGACTCGTGCGAAAGATGTGGTGCGCGAAGTCGAGCGGCAGTTGGGCCCGCTCGAGCGCAAGGCGAAGCGTGCGAAGGCCTACGAGTCGGCTTCAGCCGAGCTGGCGGAGTTAACGCTTGCGCTTGCTGTCGACGATTTGCGGGCGCTCAAGCGAGCCTGGGAGGCAGCGTGTGCGACCGAGCGCGGCATTGAGCAGGAGCTTGAGCGTCATCGCGTGGCCATTGCTGATGCCGATGAGCGCATGCGCGCGCTGCAGGAGCAGGTGCGCCTTGATGCTGCCAGTGCCGGTGAGCTGGAACGTGCAGGCGGTCGCGCGAATACGGCGGTTGAGCGGCTTGACGGCGCGATGCTGCTTTTGCACGAGAAGCGCCGTGCGGCGCAACGGGCCGAAGCCGATGTGCGGGTGCAATTGGAGTCGGACAAGGCGAAACGGATCGAGGCCGATGCCGAGCTTAGCCGCGCGCTCGAACAACTCGCCCGAGTTTCCGCTGAGCGCGTTGAAGCCGATGCTTCGGTAGCCAAGCTTTTGCAGGACCAAGCGGCAAACGCCGAGCAGCGTCGTGCGCTCGAGAAGCGCTCCGACGAGGCCGAACGCGAGCGAAAGGAAGCCGAACGCGATCGCGAGAGCATTCGCAAGCAGCTTGCCGAAACCCAAGAGACGCTTTCCAGTGGCATCGCTCACATGAAGCTCGTTGAAACGCGAGGGAAAGAACTCGAGCTGCAGCTTAAACGTGCTCAGGAAGACGCCGACCGTGCAGCGCAAAGGCGTGCTGCAGCCGATCGTGACCGAGAGCAGGCCGACTCACGCGATGCTCAGCTGCGGAGCGCGGTTGCGAGCGCTCTTGCCGCCCGCAACAAGGCGCAGGTCGCAGCCGACGACGCCCGCAACGCCGCTGCGGCGGTGGCAGCCGAAGTGCGGGGAATCGAGGAAGTTGAGCGAGCAAGTGTTGCTGGCAACCCTGCGCATGCATGGGTGCGTGAACGCTTGCGCGACCTGCCGGGGTCAATGCAGCCGCTCTCGCATGCTGTTCGCGCTTCGGAAGGGACAGAAGCGCTGGTAGAAACGCTGCTGGGCCCCGATGTGGCGGCGCTGTTTGTGGATGATTCAGTATCGGCGCTTGACGTTGCGCACAGCGTTTTGGCAAGCGAACAGCAAGGCGAGGTCTCTGTGGTGCCGCGTGCCGATAGCGCGCGAACCGTGCGTGATGCACGTGCGGCTGCTGCAGCATGCGGCGGATGGGCTCTCACTGACAAGGTATCGTGTTCGCAAGAGTTGCGGCAGGCGCTCGATGCGCTTCTGGGTGATGTAGTGGTGTGTGACAGCGTAGACGCAGCGCTTGCGGCACATGAACGCAGAGAGTGCGCCGGGTTGCGCATTGCGACCCTTGACGGCTGTGTTGTATGGCCAAACGGGAAGGTGAGCATCTGTTCGGCAGCATTATCAGATGCAGAGGGTGCGCTTTCTCGGGCGCGGGCGCTCGACCAGGCACGGGCTGCGTGTGCCGAGGCCGAAAAGACGCGCGACAAGGCCGCTGCTGCGCTGTCGGAGGCAGAAGAGGCGCTTCGCCGCGTACAAGTTGAAAGCTTACAGGCCGCACAAGAGCTTGCCGAGCGGCGTGGTGCCGCCGAGTCGGCACGCAATGAAGCACGCCGTGCTGAAGAGCAGCTCGGTGCCGTCAGGCGCGAATTCGAAAGCGTGCAACACCAGCGCAAAGATGCGGAAAAGACCGTATCTCAGGCTCGGCCGTCGGTGGAGTCGCTCGAAGCTCGGCTTGCCCATGCAACGAAACGCGCCGAAGATGGTGCACGCGCAAGCGAACGAGCGCAAGCCGAGGTCGTGCCGTTGCGTAAAGCGGCCGCGCGAGTGCGGGACGCATTGGGCGAGGCGAAGTTGCGCGCGGCGACGCTTGCCGAGCGAGAAACCTATACCTCGCGTTTGGTTGATGCGCGGAGCAACGATATTGCGCGGATTGACGAAGCCGAAGTTGCTGCGCGCGCAACGTGTGCGCGCAAGGCGACGGCCCAGGTGCGCATCGAGCCGCTTTTGGCCACACTTGAAGAGCTTGCCGCTGCTATGAGAGCTCGGGCGAGTCGCGCCGCCGAAGCGGCCGAAGCTGCTCAAAACGTCTCGTCGGGGTTGCACGGGCAAGTTGATACGGCTCGTGCTCAGGCGAAAGCCGCGCACGATGCGTTTGACGCTTGTAACGCGCGGCTATCCGAGGCGAAGGTGAGCAAGGGTCGTCTTGAGGTGCAGGTTGATACGGCGGTCAACGTCGTAGTAGTAGAGTGTGGCACGCCGCTCGATCACGCGCTGGTAACCCCTGAACTTACCGACCGTGGTAGCGCGGAAGAAGCGGCGTTCAAGCTACGTCGGCGCATTGCCAACATGGGAACCATCAACCCCGATGCGGCCAAAGAATACGAGCAGGTGCGTCAGCGCTACGACTATCTTGCTGCGCAGCTTGCCGACCTGGAGGGCGCGCGCCGAACACTCGCGAAGATCGTTCGGGTTATCGATGAACGCATGAAAGACGACTTCATGCGCACCTATGAAGCGGTAAACCAGAACTTCCAAGAAATATTCGCGGTGTTGTTCCCCGGTGGATCGGCGCATTTGTCGCTTGTTGGCGACACTTCCGACGGCGAGCCTGCAGGCGTTGAAGTAAGCGCCCAGCCCCGCGGCAAGCGCATCACTAAGATGATGCTCATGTCGGGCGGCGAGAAGTCGCTTACGGCGCTGGCGCTGCTGTTTGCGGTGTATCGCATCCGCGCCACGCCGTTTTATATTCTCGATGAGGTTGAGGCGGCGCTTGACGATTCCAACCTGCGGCGATTGACAGCGTATCTGGAAAACCTGCGCGATTCGACGCAGCTTATTATGATCACGCATCAGCGCCGCACCATGGAGATGGCAGATGTACTGTTCGGCGTGTCCATGCAGGCCGACGGTGTGACGAAGGTGATTAGTCAGAAGCTCGATCAAGCACTGCGTAGCGCGCAATAAACCGCCCATAATCGAGATCGCTCATTCCGTAGAATAATTGCCGTGCTTGCCGCAGGCATAAGACTCGCTCTGTTTGCGCTACACTATCGGCGTTGAAAGACAAAGGTTTGCCTGTGCGCTTCGCTGTTTGTACGAATGGGTTAGCGCGCGGTAAACGTGCATGATAGGAGCTTTCCATGGGTTTTTTTGATCGTATCAGCGAAGGTTTGGCCCGCTCGCGCGAACGCTTCACCGAGCAAATGAACGTGCTGCTCGACCGTGGACCCAACGTTGACGACGAATTCTGGGATGGGCTCGAGGAAACGCTCATTTTGGCCGACATCGGTTGCGCGGCGGCAAGTGAGGCGGTAGAAAACCTGCGCGATCAGGCAACGCGTAAGGCGCTGCCTGATGCCTATGCGGTACTCGATCTACTGAACGACCAGATTGCCTCGCGGTTCTGCGAGGGCGGTGAGCAAATATTCGGTGGAGAGCCGGCACTTGTGCTGTTTGTGGGAATCAACGGCACGGGTAAAACCACTACGGTGGGCAAGTTGGCAAAGGAAGCCACTGATGCGGGGCGCAACGTAATTCTCGGTAGTGCCGATACATTCCGCGCTGCAGCTATCGAGCAACTTGAGGTGTGGGCCCGCCGAGCTCAGGTGGAAATGGTCACGCGCGAGCGGGGAAGCGATCCAGCGAGTGTATGTTACGCCACCATTGAACGCGCGGAAGAAACAGGTGCCGACCTGGTGCTCATCGACACGGCTGGGCGCTTGCATACCTCAGCTGACCTCATGCGTGAGTTGGGCAAGGTGGTAAACGTTGTTCGCAAGCGTTCGAAGCTGCCGGTTTACACGGTGCTGGTCATCGACGCCACCACGGGCCAGAATGGCCTTGCGCAGGCGCGCGAGTTCAATCGCGAGCTCGACTTGGATGCGCTTATCGTCACGAAGCTCGATGGGACAGCAAAAGGTGGCATCGCACTTGCCATCAGCCACGAGTTGCAGCTTCCTATCGTGAAGATCGGCGTGGGTGAGGGCTTGTCCGACCTGCGCGATTTCGACGCGCACGATTTCGCCCGTGCGCTCATCGGCAATTTCGACGCTCGCCAAAACTAGGCAGCGAGACAAGGAGTCGTATTCCATGCTAGAAAACCTATCCGAACGACTACAAGGCATCTTCTCCGGCCTGCGAGGCAAAGGTCGTTTGACCGAGGACGACATTAACGCCGCCATGCGCGAGATCCGTATGGCTCTGCTTGAAGCCGACGTCAACTTCAAGGTGGTCAAGAACTTCGTTGCGCGCACGAAAGAGCGCTGCCTTACGGCCGAAGTGCTCGAATCGCTCACGCCCACGCAGAATGTGGTAAAGATCGTGCTCGACGAGCTTACCGAGTTGCTCGGTCGCACCGATTCGCGGCTCGTACTGTCAAGTCGCATTCCGAATGTCATCATGCTGGTAGGTTTGCAGGGTTCCGGTAAAACCACTGCGGCGGCGAAACTGGCTTACCTGCTCAAACAGCAGAATCACTCGCCTTTGCTGGTGGCGTGCGACGTATATCGCCCTGCTGCGGCCGATCAGCTGCAAACGCTCGGTCAGGAAATCGGCGTGCGTGTGTACCGTGGCGATGGGGCCGATCCGGTGCGTATCGCACAAGAGGGTGTGCGTGATGCTATCGACAGCCTGCGCGACGTGGTCATCGTGGACACGGCGGGTCGCCTGCATGTGGACGAGCAGATGATGGAAGAAGCACAGGCTATCAAACATGCTGTGAAGCCCGACCAGGTACTCATGGTGGTTGACGCCATGACCGGCCAAGACGTGGTGAACGTAGCGGCCGCCTTCGCTGAACGAGTTGACTTCGATGGCGTGATCATGTCGAAGATGGACGGCGACGCTCGAGGCGGTGGTGCGCTGTCGGTGCGCCAGGTAACCGGCAAGCCGATCAAGTTCATATCCTCGGGTGAGAAGCCCGATTCGCTGGAGGAATTCCATCCCGATCGCATGGCCAAGCGCATTCTCGGCATGGGTGATATGATAAGCCTTATCGAGAGCGCCGTGAAAGTCCAGCAAGACCAAGAAGAACTGGAAGTTGCCGAGCGTCTGGCAAAATCGCAAATCACGCTCAACGATTTCATTGACATGAATCGTCAGATCCGCAAAATGGGCGGCATTTCGAAACTGATCAGTGCGCTTCCCGGTGGTGACAAGGCATACGCGTCGGGTCAGGTTGACGAAGGCGCTCTCGATCGCATGGAGGTTATTATCAATTCCATGACAAAGGAAGAGCGCACCCGCCCCGAAGTGCTCAATGGCAGCCGCCGCGCGCGCATTGCTGCAGGCGCGGGCGTTACCGTAACTGACGTGAATCAGGTTATCAAGAAGTTCAACGAAACCAAGAAGATGATGAAGAAGATGATGCCTGCCATGGAGGACTATCAAGGCGGCAAGAAGGGCAAGAAGGGAAAGCGTGGTCGCGGCCACAGGCGCATGGGTATTCCTGGCATGGGAGGCATGAGTATGTCTGACCTGCGCAAACTTCAAGACATGATGAGCGAATAGGAGCAAAACAACATGGCGATCGTATATAGGGCATTTCGGGAGGAAGACCTTCCGGCAATTTGTAAGATATGGAATGAAGTGGTTGAGGCGGGCGACGCTTTCCCGCAAACAAGTCCGCTTGACGTCGATACGGCACGTGAGTTCTTTGGCGGGCAAACGCTAACACAGGTGGCCGATGTAAACGGCGTCATCTTCGGCATGTACATTCTGCACCCGAACAATGTCGGGCGCTGCGCACACATTGCTAATGCGAGCTACGCGGTGGCATCTCCCTCGCGCGGACTCGGCTTAGGCCGCGAACTTGTGAAGGACTCGCTCGAACAGGCGAGAAAAGCGGGCTTTCGCGGATTGCAATTCAACGCCGTGGTGTCGAGCAATGTTGTAGCCATTCACTTGTATGAAGATCTCGGATTCGTTCGCGTTGGCACTATTCCCGGTGGTTACGTGAACGGCGTGGGTGCTTATGAGCCCGTGTATATCTTCTATCGGCACTGTGTGGAAGCACCTGACGCCATGCATCCCAACCTTATGGACACGTCGGACGTGGAGCAAATAGCTACACCGGATGTACCGGACGCATCGGCCGCGCCGGATGAGCCGGATGTGCCGAGCGAGGCGTCATGCGCAAAGGGCGAAGCACAGCAGCAGGAAGAAGCCTCGGATAATGACAGCTTTGAGAAAGCGGATGTCGACGAGAGTGTGGCCGAGGGTAAAAAGCCTAAGAAAGAGTCCGGGAAGAATTCTGGGAAGAAAAAGGATTCCAAGGGTAAGAAGCAAAAGAAGGAAAAGAAAGCGAAGAAGGAAAAGAAGGAAAAACACAGCAAGTAGCTTATGGATGCACTACACCGTAGGACATCGTCGTAGGGGTCTGTCATCGGATGGGTCATCGGATGTCGCAGGCGGAGTGTGTTTTTTCGAGGTAGATGCGGCAGCGCTTGCCAAACCGCCGTCGGAGCCGTATCATAAGCAACTGCTGTTTTCGCTGCGCTGCTACATGCTTGCGCATGTACTCCTGCGTACGCAATTGGTTTGATCATACAGAAGTAAAAGGAGTTTTTCTTCATGGCCGTTAAGATTCGTCTCGCCCGTCACGGTGCTAAGAAGCGTCCGTACTACCGCATTGTTGTTGCCGACTCTCGCGCTCCGCGCGATGGTCGTTTCATCGAGCAGATTGGCCGCTACAACCCCTGTGTCAATCCTGCGCTCGTTGAGTTCGACGCTGAAAAGCTGGACAAGTGGCTTGGTAACGGTGCGCAGCCCACTGATACGGTCGCTTCGCTGATTAAGCAAGCTCGCGAGAACGCGTAGTCATATGGCTGAGCTGACGGATGATATCGTCGGCCTGGTAGATGTGGTCGTGCGTCCGCTCGTCGAGTTTCCTGATGATCTGAAACTTGAGGGCAGCGAGAGCGCTGATGGTTCCATTTTGGTGGAAATTCGCGTAAACGAAGAGGATGCAGGCAAGGTTATCGGGCGCCAGGGGCGCGTAATCAAGGCTATACGTACCCTTGCGCGCGCGGCGGCTTCCCGCGAGGGAGTCCATGTCGAAGTGGAGCTTATCGATTAAATGCATGCATGGGCCAACGTCGCCGAGTTGACGAAAACGAAAACGCTGACGGGAGGGCTCGTTGCGCGAAGCGCATCGGGTCTTCCTTTTTTGCTGCATGAGGGCCTGCTTGTTGCGTTTGTTCCACCGCAGCTAGATGCTCCTCGTCGCGCGCGCGTTTCGCACGTACGCGATGAGGGTCGAGGGGCCTATGTGGTCACGTTCGAGGGCATTTCGAGTATCGACGTTGCCGAGCGGTTGGTGGGGTGCCATTGCCTGGTGCGCCGCGCTGATCTGCCTGGTGATGCGCTGATGCTTGAAGGAGAGGACCTCGTGGGTTTTCACCTGATCGATTGCACGTTGGGGCCGGTGGGAACCATCACGGACGTTATAAGCAGCCCCGGTCAGTTACTGCTCGAGGTTGATTGTGGGCGCGCGGACGTGGTGTTAGTTCCGTTGGTTGATGATCTTCTGGTTGAATGGGACGAGGACGCTTGTACGGTGCTGATGGATTTGCCGGCAGGCTTGCTTGACGTGTAAGGGACTTCCATGATCATAGAAACGCTGTCGACCTTTCCCGGCATGTACGAATCGGTGATGGGTTCTTCGATGATGCGCATTGCCCAAGAGAAGGGTATTATCGATTTTTTCGCGCACGACTTGCGCGATTGGACGCATGATAAGCATCGCACCACCGATGATGAGCCGTATGGCGGTGGTGCTGGGCTGGTGATGAAGTGCGAGCCAATCTTCGAAGCTGTCGATGATATTGCTGGCAACTCTACTCTCGTCACCCCGCTTCTCGGGCAAAGGAACGCTCTGTCGCTCAGACAGTCCTGTTCGTACAAAAGTGCCGCTGGCGCTTTTGACTCGTGCGGAACTCGCTTAGTGAGCACACCTTCACCTGAGGAACGGGGTGATGTCAACGCTCCCAAGCCCACCATCATTTTCCTTGCGCCGCAAGGCCAGCGTTTCGATGATGCGTTGGCGTGCGAGCTGGCGCGTGAAGAGCGCCTGTTGTTCGTGTGCGGGCATTACGAGGGCATTGACGAGCGAGCGTATGCGCTGGCTGATCGAGTGATATCGCTTGGTGACTATGTGCTTACCTCAGGTGAGCTTGCCAGCATGGTGATTATCGACGCCGTGGTACGCAAGCTGCCTGGGGTGCTGGGGGCTCAAGGAGGGGCAGAAACTGAAAGCTTCGCCGACGGCTTGCTGGAATACCCTCAGTACACTCGCCCAGCGGTGTTTCGGGGTATGGAAGTGCCGCCTGTTCTGCTATCGGGAGATCACGGGAAGGTCGATCGGTGGCGCCGCGAGCAAAGCCTTGAACGTACGGCGCGCATGCGACCCGATTTGCTTGAAGGTATGTCTTTGCCCAACGCCGACCTCGAATTTCTGCAATCTTTGTCAATCGGGGAGCGGTGCGCATCCGACGCGCTATCATAAACAGCCACGTCAATTTCCGCACCGAATTTGTCTTCGGCGCGTTTTTTATGTGAAAGGATGTTTGGGGTATGGATTCCGGCAGGCACGCCGATCGCCCACGTGGCGGCATCATCAGGTCGTTCTTTAGCCTGATCATTATGGTCGCCTTTGTGGTGGCTTGCTCGTGGGCGCTTCGGACGTTCGTGTTCCAGCCCTACGAAATTCCTTCGGGGTCGATGGAGACTACCATCATGCCTGGTGACATGGTGTTTGCCGAGAAAATCAGCTACTACCTGCGTGACCCTGAACCAGGTGACATCGTAACGTTTAATGATCCGCAAATTCCCGGCCGCATTCTCATCAAGCGATGCATTGCGACCGCGGGGCAAACCATCAACATCAATGACGCCGACGGGTTAGTCTACGTTGATGGCGTGCCACTTAATGAGCCGTACGTGAACGGTGAGCCGTCTTATACGCTTTCGGGGGGCGTGTCGTTCCCGTATACCGTACCTGTTGGGTGCATCTGGGTCATGGGTGACAACCGCACGAACTCCCAAGATTCCCGCTATTTCGGCGCAGTTCCCATCTCGTCGGTGACGGGCAAGGCTGCGCTGGTATATTGGCCCATTACGAGCTTTGGCCTGCTGGAATAGTGAGCAGTAGGGTTTACGCATACGGAGAAGGAGGGGACATCGATGTCCACCATAGGTGATCGTCTCGCATGCGCTGCGTGCGAGCAGCCGCCGACGTTCCAAGACGTCATCATGAATTTGCAGCGCTACTGGGGCGACCAGGGCTGCGTGGTGCTGCAGCCGTACGACAACGAGGTGGGTGCCGGCACGAACGCGCCTGCCACCACGCTGCGCTCGCTGGGGCCCGACACGTGGCGCACCTGCTACGTGCAGGGCAGTCGCCGTCCCACCGACGGCCGTTACGGCGAAAACCCCAACCGCACCCAGCACTACTTCCAGTTTCAGGTGCTTATGAAGCCCTCGCCCGACAATATTCAGGATCTGTATCTGGGAAGCTTGCGCGCCATCGGCGTCGATGTCGACGCGCATGACGTGCGTTTCGTGGAAGACGACTGGGAGTCGCCGACGCTCGGTGCCTGGGGTCTTGGCTGGGAAGTGTGGATCGACGGCATGGAAGTAACTCAGTTCACGTACTTCCAGCAGGTAGGCGGTTTCGAATGCGCGCCCGTGCCGGTTGAGATTGCCTACGGTTTGGAGCGCCTGACTATGTTCGTGCAGGGTGTGGACAGCATGTTCGATATCGTGTGGAGCCGCGGTGCCGACGGCGTGGAATTCACTTACGGCGATGTGTATTTGGAAAACGAGCGCCAGTACTCGACGTTTAACTTCGAGGTTGCTGACACTGACTTTTTGTTCCAGGAGTTCAACGACCGCGAGGCCGAGTGCATGCGCACGCTTGAGGCGGGGCTGCCGCTGCCGGCTTACGACAGCGTGTTGAAGTGCTGCCACACGTTCAACCTGCTGGATGCGCGTGGTGTGATTTCTGCCACCGAGCGCATGGCCTACATCCTGCGCGTGCGCACGTTAGCTAAGGCGGTGTGTGCGTCGTACATGAAGCACGTGGTGGGTATCGAGGTTGAAGACGATACGCCTGCATCTGCAACCGCTGAAGGGAAGGAGGCCGCTCGTGGCTAATCTGCATACGCTTGCCTTCGAGATAGGTACCGAAGAAATTCCCGCATTTGACCTGCATAGCGCCACAGGGCAGCTCGAGAAGCTGGTGCCCGCAGCACTTGATGCCGTACGTATCCCGCATGGCGATGTTTCTATCTACACTACTCCGCGTCGCTTGATTGCGATCGTGGCCGATGTTGCAGATACTACAGAAGCCCTCGAAGAGGTGTTTCGCGGCCCGTCGGCAAAGATTGCGTTCGACGAGGCGGGTAACCCCACAAAGGCCGCCATTGGTTTCGCGCGCGGCAAAGGTGTCGACGTTGCCGATTTGGTGCGTCGCGAGGAAAACGGTACAGATTACGTATTCGCTACCCGCACGGTGGCGGCGAGTGATGTGGCTGAGCTTCTGCCCAGCGTGCTGCGCGGCGTTATCGAGGATATCTCGTGGCCGAAGTCGTGCCGCTGGGGTGCTACGCGCGAGTACTTTTCGCGTCCGGTGCGCTGGCTGGTGGCGATGCTTGACGAGCGTGTGATCCCGGTGGAGTTCGCCGGCCTTACTGCGGGCAACCTTACCTATGGTCATCGCTTCTTGGCACCTGGCCCGCACGAGGTAAAAACTGCTTCTGACCTGCTGTCTGTGGTGGAAGCGGCGCACGTGGTTACTAGCGAAGCGGCGCGTGAGGCTGCCATTCGTGCTGGCGTGGCGCTTGCGGAGCGTGCAACCGGCGCTCGTGCCGAGCTGCCGGCAAAGACGTTGCTTGAAGTGGTGAACCTCTGCGAGCAGCCTACTGTTTTGGTAGGCACTTTCGACGAGGAATTCCTGCGCGTGCCAGAAGAGATTATCGTTGACGCCATGCTCATGCATCAACGTTACTTCCCGCTGTATAACGAGGCGGGCAAGCTTACGAATAACTTCATCGTGGTGAGCAACGGCAATCCGGAATGCGCTGCTACTATCACACAAGGCAACGAGCGTGTGGTGCGCGCTCGCTTGTCAGACGCCAAGTTCTTCTATGAGGAAGACCTGAAACGTCCGCTTGAAGCGTACGTCGACCGGCTTGACGAAGTGGTGTTCCAGGAGAGCTTGGGCACCATGAAAGCGAAGACTGAGCGCACAGAGCGTGTGGTGAAAAAGTTAGCGGAAGCCGCCGAGCTGCCCGCCGATGAAGCGGCAGATGCGGTGCGTGCGGCGCATCTTGCCAAGGCTGACCTGGTAACCAATGCTGTGGTGGAGTTTACGAGCGTGCAGGGCATCATGGGTTCGTACTACGCGCTCGCTTCGAACGAGCACGCGCGCGTGGCTCAGGCTATCGCCGACCACTACCGCCCGCGCTTCGCCGGCGACGAGCTGCCCGCTACCACGGTAGGCCGTCTGGTGGCGACTGCCGACAAACTTGACACCATCTGTGGTTTGTTCGCGGTGGGGCAAGGTCCCACGGGTTCATCCGATCCGTTTGCTTTACGCCGCAGCGCTATTGGCATCGTGAACATGCTGCAGGCGGGGCTTCCGGTGTCACTCGTGCAGGCAGTGGATGCTTCGCTTGCCACCTACCAAGACGCTGGAGTTCAATTCGACGTTGCGGCAGTGCGCGAGCAGGTGCTTGCGTTCTTCACTACGCGCACTACGGTAATGCTGCGTGACGGTGGTGCGTCGCAAGACACGATCGACGCGGTGTTGGCATGCGACGTAGTAGAGCCGGTGGAGCTGGCTCGTCGCGTGAGTGCGCTCGAGGCGGCGCGCGCGAACGAGCCCGAAACGTTCGCCAATTTGGCTACGGCGTTCGCTCGTGCGAACAACTTGCGCGATTCCAAGCTGGGTGTCGATGTTGACGAAAGCATGCTTTGCGAGGTTGAGCAGGCCTTAAGCTGCGCTGTTGCACAGGCGGAAGACCGCGCTCGGCGGGCGCTTGCGGAAAACGACTACGCGTGCGCTCTTACTGAGTTGGCGGCGCTGCGCAAGCCCATCGATGAATTCTTCGAACAAATTATGGTCATGGATGAAAACGTGGCTGTGCGCGAGAATCGTTTGCGCTTGCTCAATCGTTTTGTGGCGGTGTTTGCTAACGTTGCCGACTTCGGTAAGATGGCTAAAGGTTCGAAGTAGGCATGGGGAGTTTCCAGATTCGGGAAAACTCTACCGCACTGCCCACGATTCACGTGATCAGCGATGCAACCGGAGCGACCGCACGCGCCTTGGCGCACGCGGTCGCTGGCCAATTCGGCGTAACGAACCCGAATGTCGAAGTGTTCTCACATGCGCGAACCTACGACGAGATCGTCGGCTTCCTCAATGATCATTGCGCCTACCATGCCGAACAAGTTTCGGCGGGCCGAAACTTGGCGGGCGATGGTCGCATTCTGGTGTTTATCACGCTCGTTGACGTCGATCTGTCGCGACGTGTCATGGAATACGCTGCATCGCGCGATGATATCGTGCTCATCGATTTTCTGTCGCGTCCTATTCAGGTGCTCTCCGACATGACTGGGCGTGAGCCCTCCATTACGCCAGGTGGCAGGCATGTTCCCGACAGCCACTACTTCGACCGCATCGACGCGATCGAGTTCACTATCTCTCACGACGACGGCCGCAACCCGCAAGACCTCACAAAAGCCGATATCGTGCTCGTGGGTGTATCTCGCTCATCGAAGACGCCTACCAGTATTTACCTGGCGCAGCAGGGCTACCGGGTTGCCAACGTACCGCTTGACCCTGCAACCGACCCGCCGAGCCAGTTGTTTGATGTTGACCGTACGCGCCTGTTCGGGCTTATGACCACACCCGATGTGTTGGTGGGTATTCGGCGACGACGTCTTGGGCGCGCGCAAGCTGCAGCGTCCTCCTATGCTGACGAAGCATACGTGTATGACGACTTGGAACACGCTCGTGCGCTTATGCGCCGTCTCGGTTGCATTGTGGTACACACCGAGAACAAGGCCGTTGAGGAAACCGCGCAGGAGATTTTGCGTTACTATGGAACTGTTCACCCACCTTCGGATATGATGGGGTAATTCCATTTGCATTCGCATGCGGTGGGGTGTCTGAGAACGAGGAACTCGTTGAAGGAGAAGAAAGTGACCGAGGCAGTGAAGCGTGTTTACGCGTTCGGCAAAGATGCACAGGGTAACAACGTTACCGAGGGAAACACGAACATGAAGATGATTCTGGGAGGCAAGGGTGCGAACCTCGCCGAAATGGCCAACATTGGCCTGCCGGTTCCCCCGGGATTCACCATCACGTGTCAAACCTGCATGGAGTATTCGAATGCGGGCAACACGTGGCCCGAGGGGGCGCTCGACACTATTGCCGAGTATCGTGCCGATCTCGAGGCCCGTATGGGCAAGAAGATTGGCGACGCCGAAGATCCGCTGCTCGTGTCTGTGCGTTCCGGTGCGCCTATGTCTATGCCGGGTATGATGGACACCGTGCTTAATCTGGGCTTGAACGATCAGTCCATCAACGGTCTCATCAAGCAGACGGAAAACCCGCGTTTCGCATGGGACTCCTACCGTCGCTTCATCCAGATGTTCTCCAACGTAGTTATGGGTCTCGACGGCGATCTGTTCGAGAATGCCATCACCGCCATGAAGAATGCGCGCGGCGCAGCATCCGACACCGATCTGACCGCTGAAGACCTGCAGCAGCTCGTTGCCGATTTCAAGCAGATCTTCGCTGAGAACGTGAGCGCCGAAGATTACCCGAGCCTTGTAGTGGACGGTCAGGTTGCCTTCCCGCAGGATCCCATGGTTCAGTTGAAGCTGGCCATCGAAGCTGTGTTTGGCAGCTGGGGTAACCCGCGTGCGGTGCTGTACCGCAAGCAGAACAAGATTGCCGACGATCTGGGCACTGCTGTAAACGTGCAGTCCATGGTATTTGGCAACAAGGGCAACACCTCAGCAACCGGCGTAGCCTTCACCCGCAATCCTGCGAACGGTGCCAAGGAATTCTACGGCGACTACTTGGTGAACGCCCAAGGAGAGGACGTTGTTGCTGGCATCCGCAACACCAGTCCCATCGCAGAACTCAAAAACGTTGAGGGTTTGGAAGAGGCAGGTCGTCAGCTCGAGGATATCTTCGTCGTGTTGGAAAACCACTTCCGTGACATGTGTGATATCGAGTTCACCATTGAGCAGGGCAAGCTGTGGATGCTGCAAACCCGTGTGGGTAAGCGTACCGCCGCCGCCGCGCTTCACATTGCCATTGAGATGGAGAAAGAGGGCCTCATCACCAAGGAAGAGGCTGTCATGCGCGTCGACCCCGAGCAGCTTGACCAGCTGCTGCACCCGCAGTTTGACAAGAGCGCAACCTACGACGTGCTCGCTCGCGGTCTGAACGCCAGCCCTGGTGCTGCGGTGGGCGAGGCTGTGTTCTCTGCCGCCGACGCTGTGGCTGCCGCCGAAGCGGGCCGCAAGTGCGTGCTGGTGCGTTGGGAAACGAACCCCGATGACCTTGCTGGCATGATTGCCGCCGAAGGTATTCTGACCAGCCATGGTGGTAAGACGAGCCATGCTGCCGTTATTGCCCGCGGCATGGGCGCTCCGTGCGTATGCGGCGTTGAAGCGCTGAAGATCGACGCAGAAAAGAAGCAGGCTGCTGTTGCCGGTACCGACGTGGTTATCAACGAAGGTGACATGATCTCCATCGACGGTACGTCGGGTATTGTGGTGCTGGGCGCTGTTGAGCTGGTGCTTCCCGAGCTTACGGGCGATTTGGACACCATTCTCGAGTGGGCCGACGAATTCCGTACGCTGGGTGTTCGTGCCAACGCCGACAATCCGGCTGACGCGCAGCTCTCGCGCGACTTTGGTGCGCAGGGCATTGGCCTTTGTCGTACCGAGCACATGTTCTTGGGTGACCGCAAGCAGATTATCCAGACGTTCATCTTGAACGAGGATGCTGCTGTTCGCGAAAAGGCTGTCGCCGACCTGTTTGAGGCTCAGACGGGCGATTTCTACGGCATGTTCAAGGCCATGGATGGTCTGCCGGTTATCGTGCGTCTGCTCGATCCGCCGCTGCATGAGTTCCTGGAGGACGCGCGTGCGCTCGACGTTGAGATTGCCAAGTTGGAAGCAACGGGTGGCGACGCTGCTGTTATCGCCCAGAAGCGTCAGCTGATGGAGCAGATCGACGGCTTCGCTGAGCAGAACCCGATGCTGGGCATGCGCGGCTGCCGCTTGGGTATTGTTTATCCTATCCTGCCGGTCATGCAGGTTCGTGCTATCGCCACCGCAATGGCGAAGCTGAAGAAGGAAGGTCTCGATCCGAAGCCCGAGATCATGATTCCGCTTGTGTCTGTTGAAGCTGAGCTTGCGAAGCTGCGCGGCGTTGCCGAGAAGGCTATTGCCGAGGTTGCCGAAGAGCAGGGTGTTGAGCTTGAGATTCCTATCGGCACCATGATCGAGCTGCCGCGTGCCGCCGTGACTGCCGACGAGATTGCTGCACATGCTGATTTCTTTAGCTTCGGTACCAATGACCTCACCCAGACTACGTTCGGCTTCAGCCGCGACGACGTAGAGGCTGAGTTCGTTCCGCAGTATCTGGCCGAGCGCCTGCTGCCCTACAATCCGTTCGCAACTATTGATCCGGGCGTTGCTAAGCTCGTGAAGATGGGCGTTGAGCTGGGTCATGAGGGCAATGCCGATCTTATGTGCGGTGTGTGTGGCGAACACGGTGGCGACCCCGATTCTGTGAAGACTTTCCATAAGATCGGGCTCGACTACGTGAGCTGCTCGCCGTACCGCGTGCCGCTGGCTCGCTTGGCTGCCGGACAGGCTGCACTGGCCGACAAGTAAACAACGCACAAGCATTAGTCTGAATGAAAAAGGTGCGTCGTCTTCGAGCGGCGCACCTTTTTGCATGGCATCGAGGATTTGGCGACGCTATCGTTATACAATCGATTGCGAACATCGTCCGAAGTTACAAAGTCAGTGTAGGTTGCTTTCGTTGTTCGTTCACCAGCTTATTGAACGGGAAGCGAAGATATGTATCTGCGGTAGAATGGTTCAGAAGCGCGTATTGGTGGAACCGAGGTGAAACGATGACTATGCACGATGCTTGCAATAGGGTAGTTTCATGGTGGCGCGATCTTGATGACAATGCGCGTGCTGTGGCGCTTGATACGTTTGCAGTGCGGTTTTCTTATAACTCTGGGAAGATCGAAAACGATGAGATTACTTATCGCGACACGCATGAGGTGTTCGATAGGGATGGTGTGACATCGTACACCGGGAGCTTGCGTACGCTCTTTGAGATTAAAAACTCGAAAACGGCGTGGGAGTGGTTGCTTTTGTCGGTGCGCAACGGTGCCTTCATTGATGAAACTTTGCTGCTCGAGGCGCACCGTCTGCTAACTTGGGGTACTTACGATGAGGATCGATGGGCAAAAGGCGAGCGTCCGGAAACGTTCAAGCTTGGCGATTACGTGGTGGGCGCACGTGACACAGGAGCTGCTGCGTGCGACGTTCCGGAGGCGATTGACAACGTGCTTATTGAGATTCGGGAAGCGCTAAATGCTTCGAATGCCTCGAAGAACGCACTTGTTATCGCTGCGTACCTCCATGCACAGATTGCGCGTATTCATCCGTTCGCTGATGGAAATGGCCGGACAGCGCGATTGCTTGGGAATTTAGTTTTACTTACGCTGTGTCACCCGCCTATTTCTATTGATGAAGCCGATCGTCTTTCGTATTACGGTGCGCTCGATGCATTTGATGTGGATGGCGATCTGGACCCACTCATTAGCTTTCTTGAAGTAGAGTTGGTGAAGACCTGGGGTGAACGTGCTGGTTGTACTGGTCATACAGGGGGTTTGTCGTGAGAATATGGCAAGATGCAACTGGAGCACTCATCACTGACGAAGCGCTTGTTCGATATATTGCGGCTTACGGAAGCTTAGAAGCAGCTGCGGCTGCAGGCAACGTGCGTCTGGTGGAATGTGGGCGAGAAAGTGGGTGTGATGAAATGAATCACACGCAATGCGATCAAGACCCTGCTTGCTCCGATGCAAGAGTTTTCCCGCGAACGCTGAAAGACTATTTGCTGCCGTAAGGATCATATTGCGCGCTTACATACACCGCGAGGGAGTACGCTACATGACACTGGCGAAAGCCGTTCGATAGGAGGGGTTTATGACAAAGGCACGGTCGGGGAAGAGTGTTTCGGGAAAGACGCTTACGCCCTTTGCGCGCAGGGGTGCTTGTGTTGCCGGCGTTGCCGCAGGTGTGGCGGGCGCGGTTGCCGGGTTTGCTGCCGTACAAACGTTGCGTCGCCAGGATATTCACCTGATTCCGCATGCTCAAGCTGGCTTGGCGGTGGTGCGTACCGTGCGCGACGAAGCGGAAGAACCGGTGCGTGTTCTTTCGGTTGGGGGAGCATATCAGTCGGCCACGTATTTTGGGGAGCGCTGGCATGAACCCGTGCTCGAGTACTACCGTGCGTTCGATCATATGTTTGAGGCTGAACATGGTGATGGAAACACCAACGGCAATGGTGATAAAGATGGAGAAGTCGCGCCATTTTGCATCCGTGACGTGCTGATGATCGGTGGCGGAGGGTGCGCGTGGCCTAAGCACGTGCTCATGGGGCGGCCTGATGTGCACGTTGACGTTGTTGAGTCGGACCCGGTCATTATCGACGTTGCAAAGCGCTACTTCTATATGGACGAGCTTGTGCGCGTGCTGTGCGAACGAGAAGGCTCAAGCGATCGATTCCGCCTTATCAACGACGATGGCCTGGCCTACCTTGCCGGCTGCGAGCAACGCTATGACGCCATTGTTAACGACGCGTTTTCCGGAAAAGCTGCAGCAGCTGATCTTGCCAGCGCAATGGGTATCCGAGCGGTGAAGAACCGCTTGAATCCCGGCGGTCTGTATCTGGTAAATGTGGTAAGTGGCAGCGAGTGGCGTGAGTTTCGCCATCTTGTTCGCCTACTGAACGAGCTTGATCGCCAGTTCGCTTTTGCAGATGTTATTCTGGCAACAGACGATAGGTTCAGCAACAAAGATAACTACCTGGTCATTGCATCAGATGCTAAATACCATTTTTCGGACGTCATACCAGTAGGCGGCGTCAAGCAACAGTAAGGTACCTTTGACCGTCTGCTTCGTGTGCACGGACGCATAATAAACGCATGGGATACGACGTGCATCGTGACAGTGCTGTTTCGTTATTCGTCTGCGCGCATTTCTTTCAGCATGGCAATCTCTTGGGCCCATCCGTCGAGCGCATCGTGCGGGGTTTCTAAGAAAAACGGTAGATCGCGCAGTGCGGGGTGGTTGATAATGCGCGCAAATGCCGCCGCGCCAATGAATCCGCTGCCGATGACTTCGTGACGGTCCTTGTGTGATCCGAGCGGGTTTTTGGAGTCGTTCAGATGGATGGCGCGCAGGTTGCGTAGCCCCAGCGTTCGATCAAACTGTTCGAGCACATCATCGAGATCGTTTACGATGTCGTAGCCGGCATCCCATACATGGCAGGTGTCCAGGCATACACCCACATGGTCGGACAACTCAATGCGCTCGATGATAGCGGCCAGCTCTTCGAACCGACCGCCGATTTCGGTTCCCTTTCCGGCCATAGTTTCCAATAGCAGCGTGGTGGTTTGTTGTGGTGCGAGCACGGTGTTCAAGGCATCGGCAATCTTACGAATGCCCTCGTTCGCACCTTGCCCTACGTGGCATCCGGGATGCATGTTGTACAGCTGATGCGGCGTGTGTTCCATGCGCACGAGGTCATCGGCCAGCGTTTGCAGCGCGAACTCGAGTGTTTCCGGCTTTGCAGCTGCCGGGTTCATGGTGTAGGGGGCGTGTGCCAGAAAGCGTATGATCCCGTGCTCTTCGGCGAGCGCCTGAAACGATGCTATGTCGGCGGGGTCAATGGCCTTCGCGCGGCCGCCGCGGGGGTTGCGGGTGAAAAACTGGAATGTGTTTGCCCCGATGGAAGCTGCGTCTTTCGCCATACGCGCATAGCCTTTCGCACTCGAAAGGTGGCAACCGATAGTGAACTCAGAGCTGTGTGCCATCGAAGCCGATGTGGCAACCGGTGTGGTATCGGGGTTTTTCTCGAACATGGCAGTTCCTTTCCGGCTCTGTAAGGCTTGCAAAATGACCGGTGACTTTTGAGGGTAAAGTATCAGTCACATCTAAAAGACCGAGGTCGCATTTTTGACATATGAAGAGCGTATACTTACATTGCCCGATGGAAAGGGCTTTCAGACTGAAGATGACGGTCAGTTTACGCTACGCAGCATTGAAAGGAGTCTGGGATGGCAACTATGCAGGCCGGTATGACTCGAGAAGAGGCATATGCGCTTCTCGCTGCACACAACAAAGATGCGTTCCATATCGAACACGGTGAGACGGTTGAGCAGACCATGCGCTACTTCGCCCGCAAGTTCGATCCTGAAAACGAGGAATTCTGGGGCATCGTAGGTCTTCTGCATGATCTGGATTGGGAAGAACACGACGACGAACCCGAAAAGCACACGTTGTATGCCGCGCCGCTCATTGAGGCTGCGGGTGGCACGCCAGAGCTTGTGCGCGCTATCCAGTCGCACACCTCCGATTTCAATCCTGACCTGCCGAAACCTGAGTTGCAGATGGAAAAGATCTTATTTGCAACCGAAGAGCTTACCGGGCTTATCGGTGCGGCTATAGTCATGCGCCCGAGTAATTCGGTGATAGACTTCAACGTGAAATCGCTCAAGAAGAAATTCAAGGACAAGCGCTTCGCCGCCGGCGTAAGCCGCGACGTTATTCGCAGCGGTGCCGAGATGCTCGGCTGGGAGCTCGACGAGTTGTTCGCTCGAACTATAGAGGCCATGCAGTCCTTCGCTCCCGATCGCGATACGTTTGTGCCCGGAGAGTAGAAACCACCCACGACAGAGTCACAGCTAATGTCATTAGGCTAAGTATCACTGTGACGCATCTAAGGAACAGAAATAGTCCGCGCTCCCACAATAAGACAGGAAACAAAATGATTGAAATCACCCGCGATAACTTCGAAAGCATCGAATTAAGGGGACGCCGTTATCAATACAGGGGGTTAACGTTTTCATTAGAGAGTGAGCTCGATACATGGTCTTGCGATGTTTGGCTTGATCTGCCCAAAGAGTTACGTGATCAACTACATGATAAAGGTGTGCCATATAAGTGGCAGTTTAATGCAGGTTCACTGCCTGACCCAAACTATCGACTTGCTGTTGAGGAATTAATGGATTACGTTGATGGGATATTTGAGCACATTGAGACTTCATCTAATTCTGCGGATGACTAAGTAGCTTCTTCCTGCCGAAAGGGATACTGGCATTGCACAATGGAAAGGATTTTCATGTCGAAGATGACGGTTTACCACGGGAGCGGGGTGACGGTTCCTCATCCGGAAGTCCGCGTTGGACGGTACACGAAAGACTTCGGTTCGGGGTTTTATTGTACTATCATTCGCGAACAGGCCGAACGTTGGGCGAAGCGATTTGACACTCCCGTCGTCAACACATACACGGTGCATTTTGGTTCCGATCTGGACATTCTCAACTTTCATGAGATGACAGAGGAATGGCTCGATTTTATTATTGCGTGTCGGCATGGTGAGCCTCATTGTCATGATATCGTGATCGGCGCGATGGCGGATGACCAAATATACAACTTCGTATCGGACTATCTTGATGGGTCTATCACGCGAGAGCAATTCTGGGTGCTTGCGAAGTTTAAATATCCTACTCATCAAATCGCCTTTTGCTCGCAGAAGGCACTCCGTTGTCTCGAGTTCGTTTCAAGTGAGAGGGCGTGATCATGGAGGGAAGGGAAAGTGAGCGAGCGAATGCCATTTTCTTCACGTGCAGTCTCATTGACTACATAGCGAGGAAGACAACCAATCGTCGAAGCGATGTGGCCAACGCGCTTGGAGTGAAGCGTATCGGCAAGATAATCGAGCTTGCAGATGTGTATCACAGTGACAACATTGATGCTGTGAGCGATTCATTTATCGAAGATGCTGGTATTTCTGCGGGTTGTTTCGATAATGTATCCTCAGCTCGCTATGCAGTTCCGAGCCACTGGGATATCGGAAAAGTGTACAAGCGTTTGGTGATTAACATTGCTGAAGATGAACAGGTATGTGATGAGGAAGCGGTTCTGCGCGCATACAATTCACCTGTGAGCAAACTCATTGACGACTACAACAGCAGTTTCTTCTACGAGTCACCGCAAGCTATTTTTGTAGCATACAAGTACGGCGAACTGGATTAGCGTCTGCCGTCGTGCTTCTCTTGCTTTTGCTTGCAGTCGTTCTGCTCGAAACTATTCCGAGCTCGGATGTTCGGTGTGGGCATTTGCGTGCTCGATGTCATCCAGTGTGATGGCGGGGTGGTGGTACTGGAAGCGATTGCGCAGGCTCGGCAGCTTGACGCGGGTGGCATGCTGCGGGCACCAGTGCAGACATGTGTAGCAAGCTGCGCAGTTCGTGCCGTGTTCTGCAGTGCCGTTTGCTATGCGAATGTTGCCGGTTGGGCACGCTCGCGCGCAATCGCCGCATCCATTACAGGCATTGGTGATCTCAAAGCGCTTCATAGCGTTTAAGTGTCCCAAACGTTTCGTTCCATAATAGAACGAGCTTTCGATGAAGTTACGTTTTGGTGGTTTGCCGACGGACGTGAAGTTGACTGTGCGCGAACTCACCTCTCGCGCGATGTTTGTCACGTGAGACGGTGCGTCGGCGAGGCGCTCGGCGTTTTGTTCGTGGCTGCTTTGGATGCAGTTGCCGGGCATTTGCAGGTTGAATGCCCCTGAGAGCTTCGCGTTGTTTGCGCAGAGCGCTGCGTCGATATTCTCGAACGAGTTCTTGCTGACTCCACGGCTTGAGGTCATTACCGCGAAGGCGTAGCAGTTGGGACGCACGAGCAATTTCAGTAGGAATTCCTTGGCGATCCAAGGAATGTCGTTCATATAAGTGGGGAATACAAAGCCGACAACGTTGTCATTGCAGATGACGCGCTCTGTGCTGCGATACGAGATGATACCTTCAACAGGTTCGTTAAGAGCCGAGCCCAGCTCGCGTGCCGCCCAAAGCGAGTTTCCCGTTCCTGAGAAGCAGTAGATCATAGCGTTTAACCTCTCTTGCATGCGCCGTTCGAAGGCCTATTATCGCACTACGATAACGTGGATGTCGTAACCGCCGCCACGTCTTTCCCCGAGAAGGCCAGACCCCATAGGCGCACCGTGGTGCCTGCGGGCAGATCGGCAGCGTAGTTGCGGTCGGAAATCTGGGCGAGGGCAGTAGTGGCCAGGGCAGGCAGGTCGGTGGACTCTGGGGAGCCGGGCCGTGCCCACTTCACCTCGACCAGCACCGCTGGGCCTCTGTCCGTCTCCTCAGGCGTCACGCGCACGTCGAAGCGTCCACGGCCGGCCTCGCGGTTTGAGACAGGCGTATCGTAACCACGCATGTTGAACAGAAGCCCCAGCACGAGCATGTGATAGCTGTTCTCGGACGCAAGGTCGTAGTAGCTTGGTGCTCGCAGCAAAATGTCGGCAAGCTCGGCGGTTACTCCGTCTTCGTCGCCCTCCGCAAAAGCCCGGTGCAGCGCCGCCAGGCGGTCGCGCCCGCCAGACAATTGGGTGAAGCGGTCAATTATTTCGCCACGATACAGCTGCGCTATCTCTTCGTTGGGAATGCGCAAAGGACGCAGACGCCGGGTCATTCCCGGTAAGGACGTATCGTCGGTAGTCAAGTATCCAGCGAGGTATAGCATGCTCCAAAGCGCTCCCTCGCGAACTCCCACATCAGGAAACACTACGCTTGTGTCCAATGGTTCTTCCACTGTGCCGCTGGGCTCCAGCAGTCGGTAGAGCTTCCCCAGCGTCGCTTCGTCGGCATCGCGCACCATGTCGGCGAGCACGCCATTGCCCGAGGTGTTGCCCCAGTAAACATCAGCCACACATTCGTGGTTGAAATAGCTCAGTACACTCCAGGGGTTGTATACGTCCACATTCCCGAATCGATAGCCGTCGTACCACGTGCGGGCCTCATTAAGGCCTTCCGTTTGACTACGGTATGTCGCTAGGGCATCCACTTCCGCCTGAGTGAATCCGTAGCGCTCGTCTGAAGCGACATTCAGAGACGTGTCCACGCGAAGATTGTTTAAATCCGAGAAGATGGACTCCTTCGAAATGTGCTGTACCCCGGTGAGCACCGCAACGGCCAGAGCGTTATTATCCTTAAGGGCACCGGTAAGCCAGCCTTTAAGGAAAGCTACCACCTCGTCGTAGTAGCCGTAGGTGTAGCCAGCCATGACCGGCGCATCATACTCGTCGATGAGCACGACTACCTGCCTGTTGTGATGCTTTTGCAGTAGCTGAGTGAGGAAGAGAAGCGACGCGGCATAATCGGCATCGCTAGCTTTCCCCGCAACAATACGACCGAAGCGCTCTTTCTCAGTATCGTTTAATGCATTGCTGTTAAGCAGATAGCCATGGCGCCCGTACTCCATGGATAACGCCGCCTTCACGACGCCGTACCCAAGATCCCAATCGGCCTTCTTTACATCATTGAACGAGAAGCGCACTACCGGATAGGCACCGCAGTGTTCACGAAAGCGCCCGTCTTCGGCATCCCATATGGCAAGTCCCTCGAAAAGGGGGCGCGGATCGGCCGCATTCGGGCTGCCCAGCACGGGGGCTTCCAAGAAGGTTTGAAGCATGTCGAGGTTAAGCGACTTACCGAATCGGCGCGGGCGGCAGTACAAATTCGAGGTTCCCGGCATGCGGAGCACGTCGGCTATGAGCAGTGATTTGTCAATGAACACGTAGTTTTCCATCACCATGCGGAAGTTGCTCACCCCGATGGGCAGCGCCTTGCGTCCCGTCAGGTCTGACAAGCGCACACTGCCCACCCGGTAGATGCCGTTTTCGTAAGTTGCTGTTGTGTCTGCCATGAGCAATTACCTCCACGCGTCAAGTCGCTCGCAAACGCGATTGTGTCCCGTCCCAGGGCAATCCCATCATACCAGAGCATACGCACTCCGAAGCGTTTGCACGTTTGAAGGGGAGCGTGTGACAACAGGGCATTTCGTGGAGAATCACCTCCCTGATGCTACCCACATTACCACGTTTTCGCCAAGAATTGCAGTCTTGAACCGCGCCCTCCTTCGCGGTATTAGGCATTATCTGCGATTTGAAAGGGGTGTTGCACATGGACGCAAACATATGGCTCGCCACGAGAATGCTTGTCAGAACAGAAGGCGAGCGCGCAAGGTCCGTCTAAGCCTACTTCCCCTGGAAGATGAAGAAGCCTTTTGCCACCAGCAAGGCGAAGCAGATGATGCCTGCATACGGCTGCCTGGAAGCGATGAATACCGCGACGCCCGCGATCGAGAGGATCATGCCCGCAGCAAGCAAACCCTTGGCCCACGCCGTCTTGTCGAGGTTGGCCGCAATCAACTCGAGCGCACCTTCCATAACCGTGGCGCAGATAAGCACCGCGAACACGGCCTTCAGCCAGGGGCTGATGCTGGTTAGATCCGCCAGTGCCACTGCGGCGTCGGAGTCCGCGCCGTTGCCGAAGACGGGTACGAACAGAAGCACAACAAGCAGCACGTCGAGCACGCCGCAGATAAGGGAGCGGTACCTGCCGGCAAGCTCCCTCTTGTCCTCGTCTGCTGCCGCGACGAGCTCGTCTGGACATACGAGCTCATCTATGGACACGGAGAAGAACTGGGATAACTCCTTGAGCGAGTCGATGCTCGGATAGCCCCTGCCCGACTCCCACTTCGACACCGCCGTTCGGGAGACGTAAAGGGCCCGTGCGAGCTCTTCCTGCGTGAGCGACCGCGCCCGCCTTAGTTCCTGCAGCTTCTCGCAAAATTCCATTCTCGTCCTTCCGTGTTAGGCTTTGCTCTTTTTCGATCCGCGAACGTGACGGCCGACAGGTACATCGCGAACAGCCCGGCCGCCAAAAGAGCCGCTCCGACGATGTCCGTCGCCCAATGGACGCCCGACACCAGCCGTCCGAGCACCATGAGTGCCGAGAACGCGGCCACGAACGCCGTTGTGACACTCCTGAGAACGGGACTTTTCGCTCTGCGGTCGACCTGGTACTTCAGTGTCGGCATGACGCTTAAGACCAGAAGTGTCGTAGAAGAAGGATACGACGCTTCCATCATCCCGTCTATGGGCACGGGGCGGTAATTGATCGGGATCATTTCGAAGATCAGGTACCCGAAGATAACGAAAAGGTAATAGGCGCCCAGCAGAAGGAGGTCCGCGTCCACCTGAAGTAGGCTCCTTCTCCTGACCAGCTGCGCAGCGCCCAATGCGCCGAAACACGCGCAGATCGCGATGGGCACCAGGCCGAGCCAGTCCGTGATCGTGTAAAGCCCCATGTGCACGCCTGTCAGCTCGTGGAACCACACATTGAACGTCGCGAAGCCAACGTCCGTCCCGTTTTGGCCAACGGGACGGACGTCCACGCATTGGGCGAGCGCAGTCCACAGCGCGAAGGTGGCCAGTAGCCCCATCCCCGCGATCAGTTCTTTTCCTCCTGCGTTGCGTTTGCTTGTTGTATTCGGCACGTGCACCACTTCCCTTCGTCTCGCTGAGGGAAACGCTGACTGGCGGCGTCGTGCCACGCCTGTGTGAGGCTGGCGGGATTAATCGGCATTTCCCTTGATGCGAGATCGAAGGTAGGAGGTGCGGGCGGCGTTGGAAAGAGCCGCAACGTCGCATCGACGATACGTTCCGTGTCTCACGCCGTTTTCCAGGCGTTTTGCTCAAATGCCGCAGTTTGCGAGATTCGGCGTCAGCGGCATCTCTGGTGTATGTAGTCTAGCCGCAGGAAACGAAACCGTGCTGGCCGAAGCAGTTTGTGTCATCCCGTTCTTCGTAATCGACGGCCTGATCTGCCTTGCCGTGGGCTGTGCCACCTATCTTCCGAAGTCCATCCGCGCCCTTGATGCGGATACCGGCTCAGACAGAAGGTGAGCGCGCAAGATTCGCCCGAACCTACTTCCCCTGTGACAATAGACGTAGCATTTTGTCACACGAGTGACGGTCTCCAATTGCGGACGGTGCGGACGGCACAGCGGCTGGTACCAGAGAGGTAAAGGGAGGGATTCCATAACAAAATGGACGGTGTTCGGTTGGTTTAACTGTTGCACGAGAGTCGGAGTCGATAGATTACCTATAGGTAAGATATAGCGGATTTCAAACAATATCTTACGCATAGGTATGATACTATGAACTCGACGAATTACCATACCTATATGTAAGAATCGGGCTCACATGAACATAAGTCGCGACCAGATATTGGCGCAGGGTACGCACGTGACAAAGGTGGCCATCATAGGCGCAGCTCTTCGTCAGCGTCGAAAGAAGTTAGGGTACACGCAGGAAGACGTCGCTGACATGCTGGGGTTCAGTCCACGGCTGGTAGGAGAAATAGAACGCGGCAGAGAGACGGTAGGGATCGGCAAAATCCTGCTCTATGCAACAGCAATGGGTATCGACATTGTCGCGTTCGAGAGGTAGCGCTCATGGCAAACCAAGACCTTATCGTATATCGCGAGTACTGCGGCAGCTTCGAAGAGGTGGGACGCGTGGTGTCTACCGAGGAAGGCGTTAGCTTCTCTTACTCCGACAGCTATCTTCAAAACGAAACCGCTCAGTCGATTTCCCATGTGTTTCCTTTGCGGGAAGGGGCTTTCCCTTCTAGCGAGGCGACATCATTTTTCGAAGGTATATTGCCGGAGGGAAGCATGCGGAAAAGCCTGAGTCGCGCTTTTCACGCCAATATCGGCGACATACACTCTTTTCTGGAGCACTTGAACAACGAATCTGCTGGTGCGTTGGTATTCAAGACCGACGGGGAACCACCAAGTGCAAATCGCGGATATCTTCCTTTGGATGAGGGTGATCTTGGGCGTTTTACGGAACACCCGAGAGAATTTGCGCCGCGCGCCGCACACCGTTCAAGGCTGTCTTTGGCGGGAGCTCAGATGAAGGTAGGCCTCTTCTTTGATGACGCGCAAAACAGCTGGTTTTATCCGGAAGGATCAGCTCCTTCAAGCCATATTGTCAAAGCATGCGACGGTAGTTTCCCTCACCAAACAATCAACGAAGCTATTTGTATTTTGGAGCGAGGATTGGTCGTCGCGAGAGGTGTCGCCGCTGTACGACATTACCTGCACAACAATCTACCCTGAGGTAGATAGAGAGATGGGGGTTTCGTTCGGACGTTCTCGCCGTATAGACAAAGTAACACGTGACGACGTTTTGACGACTGCCCGGTCTTGTGGAGTTGGCGAAAAGTTCGCCAACAACGAGCTTAATGAGCTTTTGGAGACATTTCCCGATGCCTTAAAAAAAGCCACCGACCTTGTTTGTAAAGATGGTTTTCTGGCGGCTCAGAGCGTGGGAGAAAACATTGGGGAAAGCTTCAAAGAGCGACGGGAACTCCTTTGCCGTGATTAATAGAGGATGCGAATAGCGTGTGCGCATTACGACAATGTTGCTGGTGAGACTGCTGTAATTGTTGTAACCGCCGCCACGCCTTTCCTTGAAAAGGCCAAGTCCCACAGGTGCGTCGAGGTGCCTGATGCTACTCACTCCGACCTGGGGAAAATGCGAAAGAATGCCCTGACCCTATTGTCACCTATTGTCACCCTGTATCAGGCATGGCGCAAGCACCTGACTCTACAACCACTGCAAAGGATTTCGTGGAGAATCGCTCTCTGATACCGCCTACATTACCATTTTTGTGCCTGAAATTGCAGTCTTGAACTGCGCATCCCTTCGCGGTATTAAGCATTGTCAGCGATTTGAAAGGGATGGTGTGCATGGACGCAAACGCATGGCTTTCGGCACCGGCGCGGACACGGGCGAATTCGATGCTTGCCGAGGTGAACGGGCGGCTGGCCGCAGGAGGGCTGTCCATCTCATGCGAAGACGCCCGGATGCTTGCAGAGCGCAGAGACGAAGCGCTGAGAGAGACCGGACGGGTGGAGTTTGGGGTTCCCGCGATCGCGATCGTGACGGAGGCCGTGGCTACGTCGCCCTGCCTTTTACAAGATGGTCTTGCCCGCGACCTGGCCGATCTACAGGACGCGTTCTATGCCATACGCGACGAGCTGCCGGCCGACGTGCCCGACACGGAGATTGCCGAGTCCCTGCGCGGCTGCCTGGACGCATGGGGCGATGTCGCCACAGTCACTTCGATGCCATCAGATGAGATCATGCGCTTTTCCGCTGAATACGTGCGGGTGGCCGAAGCGGAGAACTATGAGACGTACCGCATAACAGACGACGAGGGACACATATACACGTTCGACCCCGTCAAGTGGGACTACGACGAACAGGCCGACGGATGGAACGGAGAGGGATGGGCCGATGATTGGGACGATTAGCGGAAATGGGCTAGCACAGAGCCAGCGCATCCCCGACATCGGCAGGGCGTCGGAGGGCTTCGCCCACCTTATGGCGCACGTTGTCGACCTGTACTGCGCGGGCGGGTCATCAAGTATATCTACTCACGAAGCGCACGAGCTGGCAGCGTCAGTGGCTTACGTGCTTGGCATCGCCGACACCACGCCCGACGAGACTGCCTGCATCCTTGACGTGGACGACCCTGTCGCGCTCTGGCACGAAGCCATTCAGGCGCTGGAAGGACGCACTGACGCTGTGCTGGCTCTCTGGCGCGAGGCGGTGGCGACCATGCCGCCCATTCGCAACGTCGCACTTCGCGATACCCTGGCAAGCCTGGGCAATATAAAGAAACGCTACAATGTGTACTTCGCCGCGCACGAGGTCCCTTGTGACATCGACTACCAGTTGAGTGTGCCTGTAGACCAAAGCCTCTTGGGACTCGACTACGTTGAAGTGTGGCTGGCGCAGCTCCTTGCCGAGACGCGCTGGATCGCACAATTCGATACGGCCAGCTGCGTGACTGTACTTGAGCGCGTCTGTCCTGACTATCGCGGCCTGCACGTAAATCTCTACGACCTGCTGCTTCCCCACGAGGGCAAGCTTGCACCCGCCGGAGCGGCCGCATCAAGAAGGACATGACTCTGGCCACCGAACACTACAGGTCACTTATCGTATATCGCGAGTACTGCGGCAGCTTCGAAGAGGTGGGACGCATGGTGTCTGCCGGAGAAGGCGTCGGCTTCTCTTACTCCGACAGCTATCTTCAAAATGCCGCTGTACGACATTACTTGCATAACACTATCTCCTGAGGTGGATAGAAGAACGGGTGTTTCATTCGGACGTTCCTGCCGTATAGACAAAGTGACGTGCGATGATGTTTTAGTGAACGTTCGATTCGGTTCGTTTTGGATTGCTATATTTGAGCAACTGTCGGGTTGTAGCCAAGCTGCTTCCACCGCCGAATTTCTGCCAGATTGTCACCGAACTCCCGTCGATCCCCGCCGAACCATTTCTCAATTCGTCTTCAATTCGTGAAATCGCGATGGCGAGGGAAGTTCGGGCTTGTGCGACGCGCTTGCGTTGTACAATTTACGCCCATGGGAAGATTGATTGCACAAATAATGAAATTCGGCGTGGTGGGCGTGTTAGCGTTCGTCATTGACTACGGTTTGTTGGTGCTGCTCACCGAGCTTTTCGGCATACCGTATTTAGTGTCGGCTACTATTTCGTTTACGGTGTCAGTAGTGTTCAATTATCTGGCGTCCATGCGCTACGTGTTCTCACACAAGCAAGGTATGAGCCGCTGTCGCGAGTTTATTATCTTCGTGGTGCTGTCGGTTGCGGGCCTTCTTATTAACAATGCGTGCCTGTGGGCGGGAACTGACCTTTTGGGCATCGATTATCGCATTACTAAGTTTGCGGCTACTGCGGTGGTTATGGTATGGAATTTCGTCACGCGGAAGAAGTTTTTAGACGGCGGGAAGTAGCGGCGTACAATGGTGCACAGATTTCCATTGAGCAGCGCGATCCGTCAGAGGTGGAACCGTCGAACGGGGGAGTGAAGGCACTCGGCAGGCAGAGGGGGTTAGGAGCTTCATCATGCGCATCATCTACCGCGAAGATCAAGAGGCGCGCGAACACGTTGTGCTTGACCCGGCGGCGATGTTCGCGGACAAATCGGAGGGGCGCGACCGATCAACTGAACCCGACATCTTGCGCAACGATTTCCAGCGCGATCGCGACAAGGTTTTGCATACGAAGTCGTTTCGGCGGTTGTCGCACAAGACACAGGTGTTTCTTGCGGCCGAGGGCGACCACTTCCGCACGCGGCTTACACACACGCTGGAAGTGGCGCAGATTGCCCGCACCATTGCCCGCGCGCTGGGATTAAACGAGGATCTAACCGAGGCTATTTCGCTCGGTCACGACTTAGGGCACACGCCGTTCGGACATACCGGCGAGGAAGCGCTTGCTCGCTCAATCGCGCGACATCGGGGAATGTCACCCGACGACCCTCGTGTGCATCTGCTCTACCAACACAACGTGCAGAGCCTGCGCGTTGTTGAGGTTATCGAGAACGGTGGCAAGGGGCTCAACCTCACGCCCGAGGTGCGCGATGGTATTGTGAACCACACAGGCGACTTGCGTGCCGAGAGCATGGAAGGCCGCATTGTTGCTACGGCCGACCGCATTGCGTATGTGAACCACGACATTGACGACGCTATTCGCGCTGGCATCTTGAGCGAGAACGACCTGCCTGCATCCACGCATCGTGTGCTCGGACCTGATCATTCCTCGCGCATTGAACGGTTGGTGCTCGACATGGTGTCAACTTCGGCGGATGCGGGCGAGATTGCCATGAGTCCTGCGGTATGGGACGCGATGATGGAGCTGAGGCGTTTCCTGTTCGAACGCGTGTATTACGCGCCGGTGGTGGTGGCCGAGGTGGGCAAGGCAACCCGGCTCATCGACTGTTTGTTTGACTATTACGTTTCTCATATGGATGACGTGCCCGAGGAATACCGAGCCATATCTGGAGGCGATGACTTGCGTGCGGTGACAGACTACATTGCTGGCATGACCGACCGTTACGCGAAAACCCAGTTCCATAGCTTGTTCTCGCCCTCATCCATTGGGTTTTAGGGATAGCTGCCTGTAAGGTCGCCTCGGGTTTTGTGCGGGTGTGACAACACCCGCACGCCAGCAATCGGCTTGTAACCGGCTTGTAACCGGCGTTTCCGTGGGGTTGTTCTACACAGGATCAAATATCTTGCTCACATGCTCAAAACCGCTATAATCGGGGGCTGTGATTTCTCGCGATGACATACGACAGTCGTTTCAGGCGGCGTTTCCTATCATGTTGGGGTACGTCGCTATTGGCATACCCTGTGGCATCTTAAGCAACTCTATTGGTATGAACGCCCTGCAGGTGTTTGTCATGTCGATCGTGTTCTACTCGGGCGCCGGCCAGTTCATGATTCCTAACATGTGGATTGCCGGTGCTCCCATGGCTTCCATCATCGCCAGCGTGTCGTTGGTGAACACGCGCCAAATGCTGTATTCCGCGGCCTTCGCGCCGGTGTGTCGAACGGCGAATAAGCTGCTGTCGTTCATGTTTGCAGCGTCGGTAACCGACGAGAGCTACGGCGTGAATGTGATCAAGTTTGAGGAAGGCGGCTGGACGGTGGCGCGAGCCACAATGGTGAATGCCTTCTCCAATAGCTCATGGACGCTTTCGAATGTGCTGGGCGTGCTGGTGGGCGACGCTATTGGTATCCCGCTTGCTGTGGCCGCCTTCGCTATGACCTCCATTTTCATTTGCCTGCTGCTTGATCAGAAGATGACGCCGTCGAACGTGGTTGCCATCGTGGTGGCGTTCGTAGGCGTGTTTGTGTGTAAGTGCGTGGGGCTTTCTGGCCCGGCCATTCTCATTGGTGCGGTTTGTGGTGTGGTGGCGGCCATGGTGTTCGCAACGGTTCGGGGCGAGTCGCTTCACGGTGAGGCCGACGGTAGCAGGGAAGCGGAGGTGAGCTAGATGGAACCAATGGGTTGGACTCAGTTTTTCATCGTGTTCGCCTGCTGTTCGGTGACTATGATCATCTGCCGCGTGGCACCGCTCTTTTTGCTGAAGGGCCGTGCGTTACCTGAACAGGTTGAGCGGGCGCTGGGCTTTATCCCACCGGCGGCGTTTGCGGCGCTTGTGGCCAACGACCTGCTGTCGCCGAACATGTTCGATGCGGGCTTGTGGCCAGCGGCTATTCCCTTGCTTGCCGCAGCCGTGGTGGTAGTGGTTGCGAAGCGTACACATTCGCTTCTGTGGTGCGGCATTGCGGGTGTTATCGCGTATGCGCTTCTGATGGCCATTCCGCTGTAGTGCCGGCGAATTGGTAAGATGTGACACGCACCGCGTGCCACCGTGCACGTGGAAGCGTGCCGTGTGCTGCGGCTCGAATAAGCTGTCCGTTGCGGCTCGAACAAACCACTCGTCGCGGCCCTGCCAACAAGCCGCCTGTCGAGGCTTTGCAAACAAGCTGCCTGTTGTGGCCCGATACTATATGATCGAAAGTGAGGCGTAGGCGCATGCCGTCGAATCCCGATCAGGATTTCGTCCTGAAAACCATCAAAACTCGCGATGTCCATTTCGTGCGTTTCTGGTTCACCGACGTGCTGGGTGCCATGAAGTCGTTCGCTGTCATACCCAGCGAGATGGAGGATGCGTTTTCGGTAGGAATGGGTTTCGATGGCAGTTGTATCAACGGTTTTTCCGGTATGCAGGAATCCGACATGCTTGCATTTCCCGATGCTTCAACGTTTCAAGTACTGCCGTGGCGTCCGTCTGATAACGCGGTAGCGCGCATGTTCTGCAGTATTCGCACGCCCGATGGGCGCGCGTTTGAGGGCGACCCGCGCTTCGTACTTAAGCGCATGGTAGACAAGGCAGCTCAGATGGGTTACGTGTTCAACGTTGGACCCGAGGTTGAGTTCTATTACTTCGCGAACGCGAGCGCAACTGCCCCCGAGCCGCTTGATCGCGGTGGCTACTTCGATCTGACCAGCCTCGATTCCGCCAGCGACCTGCGACGTGATACCGTACTTATGCTCGAGCGCATGGGCATTCCTGTGGAATACAGCCACCATGAGGCCGGCCCCAGCCAAAACGAAATCGATTTGCGCTTCACCGACGCGCTGTCCATGGCTGATGCCGTGATGACGTATAAGCTGGTGGTGAAGGAAGTCGCCATGAAGCATGGCGTGTACGCGTCGTTTATGCCTAAGCCGCTTTCCGATGCGCCGGGAAGCGCCATGCACGTTCATCAGAGCTTGTTCGATATGGACGGAAACAATGCCTTCTTCGACACAAATGATCCGCAAGGTTACGGTCTTTCGACGCTTGCCAAGCACTACTTGGCAGGTCTTTTGAAGTACGCGCCGGAGTTTTGCCTGGTCACCAATCAGTACGTGAACTCCTACAAGCGCTTGACCGCAGGCGGCAACGCGCCGACGTATCTGTCATGGGGCCGTTCTAACCGTTCGACGCTCGTGCGTGTGCCAGGGTATCGCCCCGGAAATGAGTCGGCGTGTCGTATCGAGTTGCGCAGCCCCGATCCGGCAGCGAACCCTTATCTGGCATTTTCGGTTATGCTGGCGGCGGGCTTGCGCGGTATCGAAGACAAACTTGAACTCGTGTGTCCTGTGGAAGGTCAAGACTTGTTCCGCTACTCGCGTCAGGAACTGCGCGAACAAGGGCTTCGCACGCTGCCTGAGAGTCTGGGCGAGGCAATTGATCTGTTTGCCGCATCCGATCTCATGCGTGAGACACTCGGCGATCACATCCATTCCTACCTAGTCGACACGAAGCGGAAAGAATGGAGCGACTATCAGGGGTTCGTTTCGCAATGGGAGCGCGATCGCTTCCTCGCCGTGTTGTAGGCGGGAGGGAAGGTGCAACCCATGCAACGCAAGACAGTTATTTTTGTGGCGGACAGCCTGGACAACGCACATAAGTTCCAACAGGTGCTTTCGTATTTAGATGTAGATGTAGTGGCGGGCTCGTCGATGCAGTTTAAAAAGCTGCTGGTGCAGCATGCCGGTGCCGATCTGGTTATCTACGAAATGCGTGCCGACGCAAGTGCCGATGTGTCGCATATCGAGCAGACTATTTTGGAAGATACGCAAGCGGCGCTGCTAGTTATTCTATCGAGCGATCAGCTAGCTGATTTCCGTCTTCCGTTGCAGCTGAAGAGCGATTTCGTGGTACGCGGTGCAACGAGTGAGGAATGTACAGCGCGCATTCGGCAGCTTTTGTGGCCGGGCAACGAGTCGTCATCGTCGGACTATATATCTATCGACGGCATGACGGTGAACTTGGCAACCTATCAGGTGTCGGTTGGTGGCGAACCGCTCGACCTTACGTATTTGGAATATGCTCTGCTGTCGTTTTTGGTTACGCATCCGGGTCGCACGTATTCGCGCGATGCGCTGCTTCGCCGCGTGTGGGGTTTTGACTATTACGGCGGGTCGCGCACGGTTGACGTACACGTGCGTCGCGTTCGAGCGAAGCTTGGCCCCGAGTTGGCACAGCGCTTAGAAACGGTGCGCGGCGTCGGGTATTTGTGGAACGCATAGGGCTATAGAAGCACGATGCGCGCCGCGATGGTGGTAAGCATGCATATACTGAAAGCCGCAAGACGCAAAGCGACGGAGGTTTGTTTTCATGCCTAAAAAAGTGGCTGTCATTGATGGTAATTCTCTCATGCATCGCGCGTTTCATGCGGTGCCGCCTACCATGAACGCTCCCGATGGGCGGCCGACGAACGCTGTGTTCGGCTTTCTGTCAATGCTGCTCAAGTTCGTGGATGTGGCTGCACCCGACGCCATTGTGTGTGCGTTCGATGCTGGGCGTCCGAAGGTTCGCACCGAGGCACTTGCCCAGTACAAGGCGCAACGCCCGCCGATGGATGAGAGTCTGAAAACACAGTTTCCCATCATTGAAGAGCTGCTCGTCGCTATGAATGTGCCGGTTGTGCGCGTGGATGGTTGGGAAGGCGACGATGTGTTGGGAACGATATCGGCTGAAGGTGAGCGGCTCGGCTATCAAACGCTGCTCGTGTCGGGCGACAAGGACGTCTATCAGCTGACGAGTGAACTCACGCGCGTGGTCACCACCAAGAAGGGTATCACCGACATTGCCGTGTATGGTCCCAAAGAGGTGTTCGAGCGCTACGGTGTCACGCCCGAGCAGTTCCCCGACTTCTTAGGATTGATGGGCGACTCATCCGACAACATTCCTGGCGTTCCTGGCATTGGTGCGAAAACTGCTTCCAAATTGCTTTCGCGTTTTGGAAGCCTCGAGGGTATCTACGAGCACATTGACGAGCTGAAGGGTAAGCAGAAAGAGCACCTGGTTGACAACGAGCAGGCGGCATACTTGAGCCGTGAGGTGGCAACTATCGTGCGTGACCTTACCGTCGAATGCGATCTTGAGCAGGCGTCGTTTCCCTCCTTTGATCCCAAGGCGGTGGCAGAGGCCTTTGGTGAGTATCGGTTGAATTCCCACCTGGCGCGCATTCTGAAGCTCGTGGGGCAGGAACCCGTGAAGAAGTCGGCGGAGCTTTCTTGGGAACCTGTAATGCATGGCGAGGATGCATGGGAGTTGCTGCGCGCTGCGTGCGAGGGCGCAGAAACGGTGGGTGTGGCGTTCGCTGAGCCGGAACAGACAACGCTTTTCGGTGGCGAAGTAGTGTTTGCGGTAAACTCGAGTGCTGGCACTGCTGTGTTTGATGGCGACGACGGGCTTCGCGCGTTTGCTGACGTGGTGGGTCGGTGTCGCTTCGCCTCGCTCGATGTGAAGTCTGATCTACACCGCATCTTTCCGGCCGATTCGCTGTCGGAAACACTCATCGGAGAAAAAGAGCTGTTTGATGCCGATTTCTTCGACCTGGGGCTAGCTGCGTATGTGCTCAATTCGTCGCAGTCGGCTTATTCGCTCGATGCGCTGCTGGAAGAATACGCGGGTGGTTGCATACCCGAGGCGAAAACTGATGCCGATCGAGCCGTCTTGGCGGCCGCGGCGTCGCGAACGCTAGTTGACCCGCTTGTCAGCGCGCTTCGCCGTGATGGCAGCCTTTCGACGTATACCGATATCGACCTGCCGTTGGTACCCGTGCTCGCTTGTATGGAGCGCACGGGGGCCGCTATCGACACGGATCGTTTGGCTGAGCTTGGTCGCTCGACGGGCGAAGAACTCGAATCACTGCGGACGACTATTCATCAGGCGGCGGGCGAGGAATTCAATATCGATTCACCTAAACAGCTTGGGCATGTGCTGTTCGATGTACTGGGTCTTCCCGCCAAGAAGAAGACGAACCGGGGGTATTCAACCGACGCCAGTGTGCTCAAGGAGCTCGTTTCGGTTCATGAGTTGCCCGCGCTGGTGCTGCGTTATCGCGAGCTGGCAAAGATCAAGTCGACCTACATCGATGCGCTGCCGGCTATGCGGGCAAGTGATGGGCGCGTGCACACGTCGTTTAATGAAACGGTTACAGCGACGGGCCGTTTGTCGTCGTCGAACCCGAACCTACAAAATATTCCTGTGCGCACCGACTTCGGACGTCAGATTCGCGAGTGTTTCGTGCCGCTTGAACAAGGAAGCCTCTTTTTATCGGCTGACTACTCGCAGATTGAGCTGCGGTTACTTGCGCACCTGTCGGCCGACGAGCACCTGGTGGCCGCGTTCAATTCAGGTGAGGACTTCCATGCCAGCACCGCCGCGCGTGTGTTTGGGCTGCCGGTTGATCAGGTGACACCAACGCTGCGAAGCCGCGCGAAGGCCGTAAACTTCGGCATTGTGTATGGTCAGCAGGCGTATGGCCTCTCACAAAGCTTGGATATTCCCTTTGGTGAAGCAAAGAACATGATCGACCGCTATTTCGAGGCGTATCCGGGCGTGCGCGCTTATTTGGATGAAACCGTGAATCAGGCGAAGGAGAACGGTTACGCCGAAACGATGTTCGGTCGCAAGCGACACATTCCCGAACTGCGCGCGAGCAATGCCACGCAGCGCGGGTTCGGTGAGCGTACAGCCATGAACCATCCTATGCAGGGAAGTGCAGCCGATATCATAAAGCTAGCTATGTTGGAAGTGGCCCGTCGCTTGCGCGAAGAAGGCTTCCGCGCAAAGTTGCTTCTGCAAGTACACGACGAACTGGACTTCAGCGTGCCAGCTGACGAGGTAGATGCCTTGACTCGCATGGTCACTGACGTCATGCAAAACGTCGTTTCGCTGCGCGTGCCCCTGGTGGTAGACGTATCAGCTGGCACCACCTGGGCCGAAGCCCACTAGCGGCACGAGTGGTACGAGCAGACGTAGGCGAACTTTTTTCATGTTTGGCGAAGATTTACTTTCGTATTTGGCGATTTGTAGTGATTTGTAGTAGGAAAAAACCATAAGTTTCTCTTTTGTGGGCGGGGGTTTTCTGGTACCATGCAAACGTTGCGCCCAAATGGGCACAGCGTAGGAAGAGCGCGATGATACACGCGGACCGTGCAAACCGCTTTGGCAACATGCTACGGACACGTTGACAAGTTATCGCCATGCGACTTTTCATACAAGGAGAAAACATGTACGCAATCGTGAAAACGGGCGGCAAGCAGTATAAGGTTGCCGCAGGCGACAGGATCAACATCGAGAAGATCGATGCTGAGGTTGGCGCCACAATCGAGCTCGAGGCAATTTGCATTGTTGACGGCGACAAGGTTGAAGTTGACCCCGCCAAGGCTGCGCAGACGAAGGTGACCGCGGTCATCATCGAGCAGTTCAAGGGTGACAAGCAGCTGATCTTCAAGTTCAAGAAGCGCAAGAACTACAAGAAGCTGCGCGGTCATCGCCAGCGTCTGACCCGTGTTGAGATCGAATCTGTCGGTGCTGATAAGGCCCCTAAGAAGGCCGCAGCGAAGAAGGCTGAGGTTTCCGCTGAGGAACCTGCAGCCGCCGATGCCGAGTAAGCGAAGGAGGGATAGTCATGGCACATAAGAAAGGTCTTGGCTCTACTCGAAACGGTCGCGATTCCCATTCGAAGCGACTTGGCGTGAAGATGTTCGCCGGTCAGAAGGTGCGCACCGGCAACGTTATCGTCCGCCAGCGCGGCACGCACATCCATCCGGGCGAGAACGTCGGCCGTGGTGGCGACGACACGCTGTTCGCCCTGTGCGACGGTACGCTCGAGTTCACGCGCGGGCAGAAGCGCCGTGTTCACGTGCGTCCCGAAGTTGAGGCCGAGGCATAACTCGTCTTCAACGATATCGTATGATTTCGAGTGCCCCCTGCGCATCAGGGGGCACTTTGCATAGTGCGCCGAGTGCGGGTGTCTGTGCCTGATGTGCAAATGAAGCGTTTGAGCCAATGATCTAAAGAAGGGTGTTTGCATGTTCGTAGACAAGGTTCGGATATTCGTGAAGGGTGGCGACGGCGGTGCGGGCTGCATGTCATTTCGTCGCGAGGCTCATGTGCCGAAGGGAGGGCCTGACGGCGGCGATGGAGGACATGGCGGTAACGTGGTGGTAAAGGCCGATGCCAGCTTGTCGTCGCTGATCGACTACCGTTTCAAGCATCATTTTAAGGCGCAGCGTGGCGTGCATGGCAAGGGTAGCCGCATGCATGGTGCCACAGGTGATGATTTGGTGTTGAAGGTGCCGGTGGGTACCATCGTGCGCGAGTACTTCGAGGAAACGAAGGAAACCGGCGAGACGATCGCTGATCTCACGCGCGACGGTGAGAGCGTGATCGTGGCTGATGGTGGTATGGGCGGCCGGGGTAACATCCACTTCGTCACCTCGACACGCCGCGCGCCGGCATTCGCCGAGCTGGGCGAGCCTGCCCAGGAACGCTGGATTGAGCTTGAGATGAAACTCATGGCCGACGCAGCGCTGGTGGGTATGCCTTCAGCTGGCAAGTCGTCGCTTATCGCGCGCATCAGTGCTGCTCGTCCGAAGATCGCCGACTACCCCTTCACCACGCTCGTGCCGAACTTAGGCGTGGCGACGAGTGGCGACTACAGCTTTGTAGTAGCCGACGTTCCGGGCCTAATCGAAGGCGCGCATGAAGGTCGTGGGCTGGGGCATGAGTTTCTTCGGCATATCGAGCGCACGGCGCTTATCGTGCACATCGTAGACTTAACGGGCGACTGGGAAGGGCGCGACCCGCTCGAAGACTATCGTGTTATCAACAATGAACTGGCGCTGTATGCCGATGAATTGGCAGCTCGGCCGCGCATTGTTGTGGCGAACAAAATTGACGCTGCGCATGACGATGTAGTTGTGGCCAAGTTGGCCGATATGGTGCTGGCCGATTCTATTGCGGCTGCTGGTGGTGATGAGTTCGCGCCAAGCCCGATCGACCCGAAGCTCTACCGTATCAGCGCGCTTACTGGCGAAGGGGTGGAGAGCCTGAAAGCTGCCATTGCGCACAAGGTTCGCGAGCTTCGCGAGGCAGCCCGCGATGCGGTGGCGAGTGAGGCGAGCTATGACCAGGTATGGGAGCATCGTCGCGCAGCAAAAGACAAGACACTTTCTGTCGAGATGCTCAGCGATGGTGTTTACCGCGTGTCGGGTCCGCAGGTGGAGCGGATGGTTGTGCAGACCGATTGGGAAAACGAGGAAGCTGTCGCCTTCTTCCAGCACCGTTTCAAGCGTTTGGGTGTTGATAAGGAGCTTGAGCGCGCCGGCGCTGTCGATGGTGACGAGATACGCATTCTCGGGTACGCATTCAACTTCGAGTCGGCCCGCATGGCAAACGACGACTACGAGGAGCTTGATCTGTAATGGGTGGCTGTGAGCAAGCGGTTGCGCGGCCGACTGATTGTGAAGGTATCGGTTCGTGTTCGCAAGGTGGCGATGTTCGTCGGCGGCGTCTCGTCGTGAAAATAGGGTCCTCGACGCTAACTACGTCGGAAAGTAAGGTTGACTACACGTTTCTGTCGTCAGTTGCCGATCAGGTTTCCCGCGTTCGCGAGGCGGGGTGGGATCCTGTTATCGTTACGTCGGCAGCTATTGCGTGCGGGCTTGAAGCCATGGGCATTGAGGTGCGGCCGAAGGACATGCCCAGCCTTCAGGCGGCTGCGTCGGTTGGTGCAAGCGTGCTTTCGTCTGCGTACTCCCGCGCGTTTTCCGCATACAGTGTAGGAACGTCGCTTGTGCTGCTCACGCGGCGCGATACAGCCGATCGCACGGCCTACCTGCACGCACGCGACACCTTCAACCGGCTGTTGGAGCTTGGTGTGGTTCCTATTGTGAACGAGAATGACACGGTGTCGGTTGAACAAATTCGCTTTGGCGACAACGACACGTTGGCGGCTTTGGTGGCGTGTCTTATCGATGCTGATCTGATGGTTATTATGTCCGACATCGACGGACTCTATGATGCGAATCCCCACACGTGTCCCACGGCGCGTCTGATCGAGCAGGTTGGCGCCATCACGCCCGACATCATGTCGGTTGCAGGAGGCGTGGGGTCGTCGGTAGGGTCAGGTGGCATGGTTACCAAAATCAAGGCCGCGCGTGTGCTTACGGTGGCGGGCATCCCCATGGTCATCTGCCATGGGCGCACGCCCGACTGCATTGTGGACGCTGCCGCAGGTAAGCGCATCGGTACGCGGTTCACGGCGGAGAAAAAGCCGCATGAGGTTACGGCGAAAAAGCTCTGGATCGCGCTCGCCGATTCTCCACGAGGGTCGCTTATGGTGGATGCGGGCGCAAAAGCGGCGCTCATTGACAAGGGTAGCTCGTTGCTTGTCGTTGGTGTGTGTGGTATGGAAGGGCGCTTCTTGGAAGGCGACATTGTGGACATAAAGGACACGACCGGGCACGTGTTTGCCCGCGGTCGTGTGCGTGCCGATGCCGACCTGGTTGATCTTGCTGTTGGGAGAGCTCGCGCACAGCTGCGTGCGAACGCCATTCTGGCACAGTTGGCCGATCGCGAGCTCGTTCATCGCGACGAGCTGGTAGTGTTTGAGTAACTATCAAAGGCTCTCGCTGACGTGGTAGGAAACCGGTGAGTGTGACATTTGATAAATCTGGAAACCGGCGCAGCCGAAAGGGGGCAACATGGGTGTTGAGGAAGAGGTGCGCGCGTTAGCGCTGCGGGCGCGCGACGCAAGCGTGGCACTGGCCGCTGCGAGTGGTCAGGCGCGCAACGATGCCCTTTCCGCGATGGCTTCGGCGTTGCGAGAGCATGTGGCAGACGTTGTTGCGGCAAACGAGCGCGACATGGAAGCTGCTCGTAAGATGGGCACGTCTGAGGCGATTCTCGACCGGTTGATGCTTGATGCGGCGCGCGTGGATGCCATGGCGTGTGCGCTTGAGGAATTGTGCGAGCTTGGCGATCCGCTTGCGTGTGTGCAGGCGCAGCGTACGCTGTACAACGGCATTGAGCTTACGCGTGTGAGCGTGCCACTTGGCGTGGTTGCTGTGGTCTACGAGGCACGGCCGAACGTGACGGCCGATGCGGCGGGCATTTGTGTGAAGTCCGGCAATGCGGTCGTGCTGCGCGGCGGCAGTTTGGCGGCGCACTCGAACGAGGCTATCGCACGGGTGCTGTCTGAAGCGGCGGCAAGCGTTGGTTTGCCAGCCGATGTTGTTTGCGCTATCACTACTACCGACCGCGCAGCGACCGACGCACTTATGCAGCTACACGGCATAGTCGACGTGCTTATTCCACGTGGAGGGGCGGGGCTTATCCGCCACTGCGTGGAATGCTCGAAGGTGCCGGTCATCGAAACGGGTACAGGCAACTGCCATGTGTATGTGCACGAAACTGCCAATCTTAACATGGCGCGCGACATCGTGGTGAACGCGAAGTGCCGCCGTTTCGGTGTGTGCAACGCCGCTGAAACGCTGCTCGTAGATACGTCAGTTGCACATGAGTTTTTGCCAGATGTGCTTGCGGCGCTCGCCGAGCGCGGTGTGCTCGTGCATGGTGATGAGACGGCATGCGCCTGCGCGTTGGCGGCGGGCAACAACGTGCGCTGCGTGAGCGCATCCGAGGACGACTGGGCTACCGAGTATCTCGCACCTGAAATCGCGGTGAAGTGCGTTTGTGGTGTCGATGAGGCCATCGCGCACGTGAATCGCTACGGCACGAAGCATTCCGAAGCCATTGTTGCAGATGAAGCGTCTGCAGCGGGTGCGGCGGCCATTGAGGCGTTTCTGGCACGGGTTGACGCGGCAGCGGTGTATGCGAACGCGTCGACGGCGTTTACCGATGGTGGGCAGTTCGGCTTGGGAGCTGAGATCGGCATTTCCACGCAGAAGCTGCATGCGCGCGGGCCGTTTGCGCTTGATGCGCTCACCTCATACAAGTACGTGCTGCGCGGCAACGGACAGGTGCGCGCATAGTGGATACCCTTTTTGATGGTGTGGCCGACGTTGTGGTGAGCCAACGCTTCGAGCGGTTAGGGGCCGATGGTGCACTGCGGCGTTTAGGTATCATGGGTGGTACGTTTGATCCTGTTCATGTGGGGCACGTGGCGTGTGCTGACGAAGTGCGCCGCATCTGCAGGCTCGATGCCGTACTGCTTGTTCCTGCAGGTGTGTCGGTGTTCAAGAAGGGCCGCGATGTTGCGCCAGCTGCACACCGCTTGAACATGTGCCGCTTGGCCGTTGCCGCACACCCAGGGCTTGACGTGAGCGCCATCGAGGTTAACCGTCCCGGTGACTCTTACACTTCAGACACGTTGCGGCAGCTGCGGGCGCACTACCCTAAAAACGTGGAACTTTTCTTCATCGTTGGGGCTGATGCAGCGTTAACACTTGGTAGCTGGCATGAACCCGAAGCTATTGCGCGCGCGGCGCGCATCATCGCTATGACGCGTCCAGGGCATATCGTGGCGCCGGAGTGCCGGGCGAGTCTTACGGTGCAAGGCTTCTGTGTCGATTACGTACGCGTGGCCGATTATCCCGTGTCGTCGAGCGCCATTCGCGAAAAGCTTGCGAAGGGCGAATCGGTTCGCGATCTGTTGGCGCCAAACGTGTATGATTACGTGAGCGCGCACGGCCTGTACCGTTGCGCAGGCGAATGGAAAGCGAAGCAATGTGGCAAGGGGGGTGCGGTGCGTGGCTGATGTAGGCAAGCGAAAGAAGCGAGCGTCAAAGCGCAGCGCGTGCGTCGAGCGTGCTTCCAAAAGAGCGAGCATGTGTGCCACCGATCCTCAAACCGCTTTCGGTGTATTGGGCACGCATGATCCCGACGCCCTGTCTGACGAGTTTTTCTGCGCGCGTAAAACCGAGCTTTCTGGGCGTGTGGGGAAGAAGCGCTTCGCTCATGTTATGGGCGTGGTGGAAACCGCTGAGTGCCTGGCGCGTGAGTATGGGGCCGATATTGCGATGGCGCGTCTGGCTGCGCTGCTGCACGATTGGGACAAGGCGTATGATGATGACGGCATTCGAGCTCGCGCGCGTGAGTTTGGCGTAGATGCTGAGGTGCATGCCGATATGATGGAGTCGATGCCTCAACTGCTGCACGGTCCAACTGCCGCAGCGGCGCTCGCCGCAGAGTACCCCAGCATTCCGAACGAGGTGCTCCAAGCGGTGCGGCTTCATACGACAGGAAGCGTTTGTATGACCGACCTCGACATGATTGTGTACGTAGCGGACATGATCGAGCCGGGCCGGTGCTATGACGGACTCGATGAGCTGCGGGCTCTCGTGGGGCGCACGTCGCTCGAAGAGTTGTTCGTCGCTTCATTCGCACATGTGATGCGAATGCTGGTCAGACGAAGGAAACTGCTGTACACGCCCACGGTGGGCGTATGGAACCATTATATGATGCGGGCCCGCAAGCGAGCTTCTGCTGAGCAGAGTGCCATTGCGTACGCATCACAAGGAAAGGATAACCGGTGACCAAAAAGCAAACAAACGAGGCACCTTCGCGCGAGTGTGCCCTCATTGCTGCGAAGGCGGCTAATGCGAAGAAAGCGACTGACATCATGGTGCAGGAGGTGCGCGAGCTGATCGGCGTCACCGACTACTTCGTTATCGCCACCGCACGCAACGACCGCCAGGTGAACGCCATTATCGACGAGGTTGAAGAAAAGCTGCGTGTTGACGGTGGGGTGAAGCCTCTGCATCGCGAGGGAACGCAGGATGGTACCTGGGCGCTGTTAGATTACGGCAACATTGTTGTCCATGTGTTCCAGCCCGAAACACGCGAGTTCTACCGCCTTGAGGATCTGTGGAATGACGCTCCTGTTATCGACTTGGCGGCCGAAGCGGGGCTTGTTGATGTCGAGTACTCCGATCGCATCGCAAAGATGCTCGATCGGCGCGAGCCTGCCGCCAATGTCGCCGATGTCGCTGATGCTGGTAAGCCTGCTGCCGATCGCCAGGCGGTGCCTGCTGAAAGCGTTGCTGGGGAATAGCCAGTCATGACGCGCTTGTCTGCCAAACCGTCCGCGCCCAACGCCCGTAGTGCATCGAGCGCGGAGGTGGTCAAGCCCGCCGACGATGTTGCTGCAGTAGGGTCGTCAGCGGCGCTTATCAGCGTGTGCGTGCTCGTGTCGCGCATTACGGGTTTTCTGCGCACGTGGGCTATGGCTTTCGCCTTAGGCGCCACGCTGTTGTCGAGCTCGTATCAGGTGGCCAACACGCTGCCGAACATGCTCTACGAGATGGTTGTGGGGGGCATGTTGGTTACGGCGTTTCTGCCGGTGTACATGTCGGTCAAGAAGCGCTTGGGCAACGATGCGGGCAATGACTACGCATCGAACCTGCTCACCATCGTGGTGGTGCTGCTCGGCGCAGCGTCGCTTCTGTGTATGGTGTTTCCGGGTGTGGTCATCTACACGCAGAGCTTTCTGTCTGACCAGGCCGAAATGGCGCAGTCGGTGTTCTTTTTCCAGTTCTTCGCCATTCAAATTGTGTTCTATGGTATCAGTGCCATTCTGTCGGGGCTGCTCAACGCCAATCGCGATTACTTGTGGTCCTCTATTGCCCCTGTGGCGAATAACCTTATCGTTATTGTAACCTTCGTAGCGTATGCAGCCCTCGCACCGCGCGCGCCCGAAGTGGCGCTCTACATTATTGCTATCGGCAACCCGGCGGGTGTTATCGTGCAGGCGCTCATGCAATGGCCCGCGCTCAAGCGCAACGGCATTCGTTTGCGTCCGCGCATCAATCTGCATGATCCGGCGTTGCGTGAAACGGTGAGTATCGGTGTGCCGGCTGTGTTTGTGATGCTTTGTTCGTTTGTGGTGGTGTCGGTGCAGAATGCGGCATCGTACGCATTCACCGATAGCGGGCCGTCCATTATTGCGTATTCTCGCTTGTGGTTTACGCTGCCGTACGCATTTTTGGCGGTGCCTATTACCACCACGATGTTCACCGAGCTTTCGGATATGCAGGCGGAAGGCAACATCGAAGGCGTGAAGCGCGGTATTGTGAGTGGGACGAACCAAATTCTGTTCTTCATGATTCCATTTGCCTTGTATCTGGCGGTATTCTCGCTGCCGCTTGTTACGCTGTACCACGTGGGGGCGTTTTCGCTCGACAGCGTGTCGACCATCGCGAGCTTCCTTGCGGTGTTTGCTGTGGCGCTGCCGTTTTACGCTGTGTTCACCTACATGCAGAAGGTGTGTAGCAGCTTGCGTATTATGCACCTTTTTGCTGCCTTCAACGTGTTGGCGGGTGCGGCGCAGATCGTGGTGACGCTTATTGCTGCTTCTCGGCCTGATGTGTTTCCCATCGAAACGATCGCCCTTGCTGAAGGACTCTTCTACTTCATCGGCGAGGCGTGTGTGTTTGTGTACCTGCGCCGACGCTTTGGCGGGCTGGGCATGCGCTCGACCGCACGCGCCACGTGCCAGGCTCTGCTATTCGGCGGGTTGGGTGCGGCGGCCGCAGCTGGGGTGCTCTATGCGCTGCAGTTGGTGTTTGGGCCGCTGTCGGGTTCGATCTCGCAGGCGTTTCTCTACATTGTCGTAGGGGGTCTGGTAGCGCTTGTGGTCACGTTCGGACCTGCTATGAAGCTAGGCGTGCCCGAGGCGGCGTTCGTGTCGAACATCGCGGGTAAGGTCGCTGGGCGTTTCGCACACAAAGCGCATCGCGGTCGTCATGCGCGAGGAAATGACCGCCGATAGTGTCCCATGTACGCGGGAATAACCGTTGCCAATGATTCATGCGCGCAAAAACAACCGCCGCTCAGGAAGCACTGATATGAGGTTCCTGAGCGGCGGGGATTGGGTTTTTCTGTTTCGGCAGCGCTTCTCTGGCGCGTTCGGTTGTCTGACTATTGTTACTTGTGGTACAGGCGGCGCTGCTCGTATTTTGGCTCGCAGCACACGTTGATGCCCAGCGTGCGGTACAGGTGCTCGTCGGCCGATGAGATGATCACGCTGAAGAACGCGTCGCACCCGCGCAGCTTGTCGGCGTGCTTGATGCATTCTTCGGCTAGAGGGTTCGTCACTGAACTGAGCGACAGCGCGATAAGCGTCTCATCGGAATGCAAGCGCGGGTTGCCGGCGTGCAGGTGCTCGGTTTTCAAATGGGAAATGGGCTCGATGGCTGAATCCGACAGTACGTGCAGGTCGTCGTTTAAGCCGGCGACTTCCTTCAACGCATTCAGCAACAGCGACGATGCTGCGCCCATCAAATTCGACGTTTTGCCGGTGATCACCGACCCGTCGGGCAGTACCATGGCACCCGCGGGGGACCCTGTGGCTTCTTCTTTCAGTAAAGCGGCGCTTCGTGCGGGCGAGAAGTTCGAGTTCACGCCCGCTTGATTCATGAGCAACTCGAGTTTTTGCACGTTCTCCTGGCCAACACCGGTGCGCTTTACATCCACTGCTGCTTTGAAGTAGCGGCGCACGATCTCCATTTTCGATGCCTCGCGACACGCCTCGTCGTCGACAATGCCGAAGCCCGCCATGTTCACGCCCATGTCGGTGGGCGATTGGTAGGGGCTTTCTCCGACGATCTTGTCCATCATGGCCTTGAGCACCGGGAACACCTCGATGTCACGGTTGTAATTCACGGTGGTTTCGCCATAGGCTTCGGCATGGAACGGGTCGATGGCGTTCGCGTCGTCAAGGTCGACCGTTGCTGCCTCGTACGCGATGTTCACCGGATGCGACAGCGGCAGATTCCAGATGGGGAACGTTTCGTACTTCGCATAGCCCGCGCGCACGCCGCGCTTGTACTCGTGGAAGAGCTGGCTTAAGCAGGTAGCCATTTTGCCTGATCCAGGGCCAGGAGCGGTTACCACCACGAGCGGGCGCACGGTTTCCACGAAGTCGTTTTTGCCGAAGCCCTCGTCCGATACGATGTGATCGATGTCGTAAGGGTAGCCGGCAATAGGGTAGTGCAGGTGGCTTTTCACGCCCAGTGCATCGAGTCGCTTACGGAACGCATCGGCGTCGGGCTGGCCAGCGTAGCGGGTGATGACCACGTTGCTGACGAGAAATCCCATGCTGCGCAGGTTGTCCATGAGCCGCAGCACGTCCTCGTCGTAGGTGATACCTAAATCACCCCGCACCTTGCTTTTCTCAATGTCGTTGGCGTTGATGGCGATAATGATCTCCACGTCGGCTGACATGCTTTGCAACATGCGGATTTTCACATCAGGTTCAAAACCGGGTAGCACGCGGCTGGCATGGTAATCGTCGAAGATCTTGCCGCCGAATTCCAGGTACAGCTTGCCGCCGAATTGCGCTACACGCTCGCGAATGTGCTCGGCCTGCATGGTGATGTACTTGTCGTTGTCGAACCCGATTCTCATACGTCCCTGCCTTCTATGTCGCTTGCGTTGAGTGCCTGCGTTTGCGCTCCGTTTTTCTGGGGCGCGTGCGGTGCGTGCGGTAACACCACGGTACCACCAACGCGCCGTAGTGTTGCTGCCTGTTGCCGCGTCCCTGTCGCACCCTTGTCTGCACCCCTGCGTTTGCATCGAGCGAATTATAACGCAAGCCGCCGCGCTGGTTGTTGCCGGTTGGTTTCCAAGGTTGCGGAGGTTGCAAAGACGAAACGCTCAGGAAGAGCTCAGGAGCGAATAAGTGAATCAGCGTTGATGTGGGAAACGTGTTGTGTATTGCATCATACACCCATGGGGTATATGCTTACTGCGAAATAGATACCCCAAGGGGGTTTAAGAAAGGATGAGCATGAGCGAGATTCGGGAAACGAAAGAGAAGGCGGCTGAAGCCGCGCCTTGTGAGAACACCGCGCAACAAGCAGGCACTGCGCAGCAAACTGCCGGTGAGGCGCAGCAGTGCGGTTGCCATCACAAGGCGACCCCGCGCAGCGACGAGTTTAAGGCCGACTTGCAGCGGCGGCTGAATCGGGCTATCGGGCAGCTGGGTGGCGTGAAGAATATGCTGGACGACAACCGCTACTGCGGCGATGTGCTCGTGCAGCTGGCTGCAGCGGAAAGCGCGGTGCGCAGCGTGTCGATGATGCTGTTGCAAGATCATATGGAAACCTGCGTTGTTGAGCAGATTCGACAGGGAAATGACGAGGTGGTTACCGAAGCTATGCAGCTCGTCAAGCGTTTTGCCCGGTAAGGAGACCGACATGGGATCTGTGAGACAAACGTTTGACGTGACGGGCATGACGTGCGCGGCGTGCTCGGCTCGCGTTGAGAAGACGGCAAACGCCGTTGCGGGCGTTGACAGTGCGGTAGTGAATTTGTTGAAGAACTCGATGGAGGTTGACTACGACGGCTCGCCGGACACTGTTGCCGCCTTGTGCGCTGCCATAGAGAAGGCGGGCTACGGTGCAGCTCCGCGTGCGAATACGAACACCGCCGATGTCAGCGCGGGCATAGGTGCGGGATTGGTTGTGTCTGCGCCCCAGCCCACGAACGCTGCTACAGCCGAGGCGAAGAAGGTGCGTACACGCCTTGTCGTGTCCCTTGCGTTCTGCATACCGCTCTTCTACTTGTCTATGGGCCACATGTTTGGCTGGCCGCTGCCAAGTGCTTTTATGGGCGAGCGCAACGTGTTTGCCTTCGCATTCACCCAGTTTTTATTGCTGTTGCCTATTCTGTTCGTGAACTTCAAATTCTTCCGTGTGGGTACGACTGCGCTCATTCACGGTGCACCGAACATGGACACACTCGTGGCGCTGGGGTCGGCCGCTTCAACTGTGTACGGTGTCTGTGGGTTGTACGGAATCGGGGCAGCATTGGGGGCAGGGGATAGTGCAGCTGCCCGTCAGGTTGCCATGACTATGCTGTACTTCGATTCGGCGGGTACGATACTTACGCTCATTACGCTGGGCAAGTTCTTTGAGGCCCGCGCGAAGGGCAAGACCACCGACGCCATAACCAAGCTCATGGATCTGTCGCCGAAAACCGCCACACGCTTGGTGAACGGCGTGGAAGAGCAGGTGTCGGCGGCAAGTGTTCGTGTGGGTGACGTGCTGGTAGTCCGAGCAGGAGAAAGTGTGCCGGTCGACGGCGTGGTACTTGATGGAGCGGGTGTGGTCGACGAGTCGGTAATCACGGGCGAGAGCGTGCCGGTGGAAAAGGCCGCAGGCGCGCCGGTGACGGGTGCAACGGTGAACCGTTCGGGGTGGTTTACCATGCGTGCTGAGCGCGTGGGGGCAGACACCACGCTGGCGGGTATTATCCGGCTGGTTGACGAGGCCACCAGCTCGAAAGCTCCCATTGAGAAAACAGCCGACAAGATAGCTGGTGTGTTCGTGCCGGCAGTTATCGGCATCGCACTTATTTCGTTTGCCGTGTGGATGCTGCTGGGGTCGGGGCTGTCTGTTGCGCTTAATCACGCTATTACGGTGTTGGTTATATCGTGTCCGTGTGCGCTGGGTCTGGCAACGCCAACAGCTATTATGGTAGGCACCGGCCGCGGTGCGTCGTGTGGCATTCTGGTGAAATCGGCCGAGGCGCTTGAGGTGGCGCATGGCGTGCGCACGGTGGTGTTGGATAAGACAGGCACCATAACGCAGGGAACACCCCAGGTGACCGACGTGTTCGCGCAGGGCGTATTCGTAGCGGCGCAGGGCGTGCAGGAAACGCAGGGCGCTCAGGGCGAAGACGAGGCCACGGCTGCAAAAGCTGGGCAAGCGCAGGCGACGCTACTTTCGCTGGCGCTGTCGCTTGAGGCGAAGTCGGAACATCCGCTTGGCCAGGCGATAGTAGCCTACGCGCAAGCCTGTGGAGCTGTCGCGCAACCCGCCGACGGATTCGAGCAGGTGCCGGGCCGGGGTGTTCGGGCCACGGTAGGCGGTCGTATGTGCCTGGCCGGCAATGCGCGCATGATGGAGGAAGCCGGTGTTACTGTGTCGGCGTGTGAAGGCGCGGCCGAGGCGTTGGCTGACGACGGCAAGACGGTGTTGTACTTCGCGAGCGATGATGTGCTTGTAGGTGTAATTGCCGTAGCCGATGTGGTGAAGCCGACGAGCGCTGCGGCCATAGCCGAGCTGCGCCGTATGGGTGTATCCACCGTCATGCTTACGGGCGACAATGAGCGAACGGCGGCGGCGATCCAGCGTGCAGTGGGAGCAGATAGGGTGATCGCTGGCGTGATGCCACACGACAAGGAGCGAGTGGTTCGCGAGCTGTCGCAAGCAGGCACGGTCGCCATGGTTGGTGATGGCATCAACGACGCGCCCGCCCTTGCACGTGCCGATGTAGGTATTGCCATTGGTGCTGGCACCGATATCGCTATCGAGAGTGCCGACATTGTGCTCATGCATAGCGATCTTGCTGATGTTCCGGCCGCAATTTCGCTGTCGCGCGCGACGCTGCGCAACATCAAGCAGAACCTGTTCTGGGCGCTTATCTACAACGCTATTTGCATACCGGTTGCCGCGGGCGCGCTTGCATGGGCGGGTATCAACTTGAACCCCATGATCGCGGCTGCTGCCATGAGTATGAGCTCGGTGTGCGTGGTTAGCAATGCCCTGCGATTGCGAGCGTGGAAGCCCCAGCGTGTGACTGCGACATCCGCGTCGGCACCCGCGCAAGTGCCTGCAACGCAGACGTCCGCAACGCAAGTGCCCGCAGCACGGACGTCCGAGACGCACCCCGCGAGCGAAGCGAGCTGCGAGGCTCAGGCGCAGCTTACAACCGATCGATGCAAGGACCAGCAAAGGGAACAGGAGAGCTCACCGCGCATTTCAGCGGGAACGCTTTCTGCGGACGCTTCGCTTGATGCGTCCGATAAAGCAATCGAGAAGAAGGAGACAACTATGGAAAAGACACTTAAGGTTGAAGGCATGATGTGCATGCACTGTGTGGGCCACGTGAAGAAGGCGCTCGAGGGTATTGAGGGTGTACAGGAGGCCGTGGTCGACCTCGATGCTGGCACGGCAAAGGCGCTGCTCTCATCCGATGTAGCTGATGATGCGCTTATCGCCGCCGTGGTTGATGCCGGCTACGAAGCCACAATGGCATAGTTGCCGTTAGCTGTTTGCTGCGAGCTTGCTTCTCGACTGTTCCGTCGAGTGACGCCTGCCGTCACCGCTGCCGTTGTTGCTTGCGGTGACGGCTTTTCGTTTCGCGGCGCTATGATGAAACTCAGAGCAAGACGGCTTTGGTCAGTGTTTCCTTAACAGAAGGTATGTTTCCTTGTTATTTTTGGTATAGGATACGTACTTTACGGAAACGCTGATCAATTCCGCCAGCCCCGCGCAGACGGGACGGCGCCTGACGGTCTCAGACCTCGTTTGCGCACGTCAGTGTGCGCTCTCGGTCTTCGACCGCCAGCCATCCGCCCCGCCCGCGCGGGACAAGACGGCTTTAATCAGCGTTTCCTTGGCAAGCATCAAAGCAAGCGTTTGATTCTGGGAGGTTCTCGATGGGGTTTGTGTGCGATATTTGCGGCGGCAACGACGTGATGAAGGTCGATGGCGCATTTACCTGTCTTGGGTGCGGGGTGCGATATTCGGCTGAAGAAGTTCGCAAGATTGTTTTAGGAAGGGACGCGTCGGCAACTTCGACACCGACATCTTCTCCGAGTGGTGTCGCAGTTGGTAATGTGTCCGAAAATGCGGTGACCGCCACACCTTCCCGCATTGGTCAGACGGTGCAATTCGGCCGATTCGTGCAAGATGCGTCTGACGACGCTGTTGCCGGCCAGGTTGCAGCCAGCCGCACAGCAAGCATCGCCGCTGCAAAAAAGGAATCCGCGTCGTTTGAACCCGAACCGATCGAATGGACGATCGTGGCCGAGGGCGCCGATTGTGAGCTGTTGCTCGCCACACACGCCCTTGCCGCACGGGCGTACAATCTCGACAACGATGTCGTCACGTGGGAGACATGCGGCGTGCGCGTGTGGCTGAATGGGAAGTTTCTCGACAGCGCATTTACCGATGACGAACAGGCGCTCATGGTGTGCGCCGACGTGGAAAACCCCGACAACGCAGGTTATGGCACAAGTGGCGGCGCACACACATCCGATAAGGTATTCGTTCTGTCGGTCGATGAGGCGAAACGGCTGCTTGTAACCGACGATGCTCGCCTGTGTCGTCCTACGCGTCATGCGAAAGCAACTGGTGCATGGGAAAACGAGATGGGCTATACCCGCTGGTGGCTGCGCTCTCCGGGCTTCATGCAGAACATGGCAGCGTATGTCGACACCAACGGTGAAGTGCAATGCCAAGGCATCTTCGTGGACAACGCGGGCTGCACGGTGCGTCCCGCAATCTGGCTGCGCAAGCGCAGCTAGGGCGGCGGATCTCGCGTGGGGTAGCTTCTAGCGATTACTCCAGGGACGTTTCGTCTCCTTGTGTAGTAATCTCTCGCGGTTGACTATCGGCTCCAATGGCTTGTGATCACACCCCTCTTCAATAGGTGTGAGCTGCGCTTCTTCGAAAGATGACACGTTCTCTTCTACATGAGTTAAACTAGCAAAGCTGGAGAGGTGCGAATGATATTCTGTGATAAAGAGAACAGGGGTACAGGACTATTTGCATGACCCAGATGAACCATAATCTAGCAAGGGTGTTCTCGCAGTAAAGAAAGCTCCTTCAAGTTTTCGATGGCCATCTCGGCATCGAGCGTGTGCATACCGAGATAGGCTCCCCCCATGGTCTCGGCATCGGCCGTGGCGTAGATGTCGCGGCTCGTTTCCCCGGTGAGGTAATGCCAAAACCGATAGAGGTAACCGCTCCAGTACATAGGCTCGCTTCCCCATATAGAGCCTGCGAATGACAGCCCACCGACCTCGTCATTGAGCTCTTCGAGAAGGTACTCCTCGCCAGCCCACTGAAGGAAGTCGAAGGTTTCGTCCATACGGCGTGCAACATTGCTGTTCATGAAGGCGGCAATAAAAGCTGGGCAGTCATAGCCCTGCTCGCGGGCACGCTCGAAGAGCCGACCCTGTATGTCACACAGTTGCCGCTGATCGAGGCGAAGGTCAGCCAAGGGGAACACCGCCATTCAGAATCTCGTCGAAGAACAGACCATCTCTGCGATGCGCACGGCATATGCGCTCGGCCAAAGCCACTCCCTCGGCTCGGTTCGCTTCGCTCGCGGCGATGAGTTCCGTGCGCTCGGTCTCGTCGATGGTTCTCTCGTCAATAACGTGGATGGCATCGCAAGCCGCTTGGGTGAGGGCGACGACTTGGTTTCCCAACTGCAGGGCAGAGAGACATTGCACGAGGGCGACATCGGTGATTTCTCCGTTGAAGAAACGGTCGAGAACGACAAACATTCGATCATTGGCTATGGGGCCGATGGCGACATCTGCTCCTGCGAGAGCGCTTGCTGCCTTCTCGTAGATTTCCGTGCCGCGCGCCTGCTCCATTTTGCCGCGGTAGTAGGCGACAACGAGTGCCCAGAGGGAATCCGCTTCGAACTCGCGAACATCGAGGTTGTCGAGGTCGAGTTCCACCGTGTAGAGGCGCGCCTCGGGAAAGTCGCAGATAAGGGTGAGCGGCTGCTGGGGATTTGTGCCCAGATAGAATCCTTTGCCGAAGTCGCACCGGTCGCGGCTGATAGGCGCAATGGAGCCTTCGAGGCCGTGGCGCGAGCCGTGGTACAAAATCACGAAGACCTCCTAACACCTAAGAACGAATGATGCAGGTAAAGTATAGAGGATTCTCGAACAGTTTACTCGCTCGAATCTGGCCTAAGCTCCGTGTTGCGAAATCGTCGCCGAAAGCATCGCTTCCGAAAAGGAAAAAGCAGCGGAGACGCTCGCCCTTGCAATAAAATGACAAAAGCTGACAATATGTTACTTATAGGTAACATTTTTGAGCGACCCGTTGGTGTACTCCATCCCATGATATGCCGTGGCGGCACCGTGCAGGTGATCCCGCACGCGACGAACGCCATTGTTGAGCGAATCGAGCGCATCGGCGTGCAAACGGGGGCCGATATCGTCATCCATGAGATCGGCGGCACCATCGGCGACATCGAGATCCAGCCGTTTATCGAAGCGTCTCGCCAATTCAAGGCGCGCCGCGGTCCGGGTGAGGTGTGCTTCGTGCATGTGACCTTGGTTCCTTATATCGCTGCAGCTCACGAGGTGAAAACAAAGCCCACCCAGCACTCTGTGAAGGAACTTCGCAGTTTAGGCGTGCAGCCCGATTTCATCGTGTGTCGCAGCGATCATGACATAGATGAGCACATGCACGCGACGTCCTGTTAGCCTCGGTCTTCGTTACGCCTGATGTGACCTTAACAGCTTTGAACAACGCGTGGTACCATGGGTGCATGGCAAGCGAGAAGAACAAGGGAAGCGTCGGTGCGCGTCGGCGGTGCGATGCGCAGCTTCGTGACGAGGCTGCGCACGGCGCTATGCACTTTCAGGTTGACGAATACCTGGCGCATCTGTCTGTTGAGCGCGGGTATTCGTCGAATACCGTTGATGCATACCGGCGCGATCTTTTCGACTACGCCACGTTTCTCGCAGATAATGGCGTGATGGATGCCACTTGTGCCACGCGCGAAAACCTCATTGACTACGAGGCGTCACTTATAACGCGCGGGTATGCTGCTGCAAGCGTGAAGCGGCGAGTGGCGGCACTCAAAGGTTTTCACAAGTTTCTGGTTCGCGAAGGGAACACATCAACTGATCCCGCAAGCGGTATGGCTCTGCCGAAAACACCCGAGAAGTTGCCCGACGTGCTATCCATCGACCAAGTATGCCGTATGCTCGATGAACAGCCCACCGATTCGTCAGCCGCACTGCGTAACCGTGCGCTGCTCGAGGTGCTGTATGGATGCGGCCTGCGCGTGAGCGAGTGTGTGGGTCTCGATCTGGGTGACGTATTTCTACAAGAGGGCTTTCTGCGCGTTATGGGCAAGGGCGGCAAGGAGCGCATTGTGCCTATCGCCGGCGCCGCGTTGCGCGCGCTGACCGCGTACCTCAGCGACGGCCGTCCTGCGCTCGCTCGATCTGCTGCGGTACCGGTGGCTGCCGTATTCTTGAACGCACGAGGGGGGCGCTTGTCGCGGCAGTCGGTGCACGCAATTGTCGCGCGTGCAGGTAGAGAAATTGGCGTGGCGAATCTGCATCCCCACACGCTGCGTCACTCGTTCGCCACGCATTTGCTCGAAGGTGGCGCCGATTTGCGTGCCATCCAAGAGATCCTCGGGCATGCCGACATCTCAACTACGCAAATCTACACTCACGTAAACCGTGCACACATGCGCGACGAATACCTAGCAGCCCACCCCCGCGCCAAGCTGTTCGAGTAGCAGGTTGTGCGGCGCCGCATCATGGGGGAGAACGACGTTAAGTCGGATGCATTGATGTTCTGGAAAGACGCGAAGTACTACCTAATGATATTGATTATATATACAGGAGAGACATTCGCTTTCGGTCACGCTCATGCGTGACCGAAAGCGCTTACTCGGCAAATTGCAGATAAATCGAGGGCGTATCACGATCTCGCTTGATAGGATCGCAATACTCTATTACTCCCTCACACGGAACCCAGCCTTGGTACACGCTGGAGTACTCGCCATCTTCACGCTTGCGCATATGGACCATGCGGGCAAAAGGTGAGCCAGTAAGCTTTAATCCATGTTCCTCCATAAAGCGGAACGACGGCTCGAACATATCCAGACACAGCTCTTTATCGGAGCCCGACAGGAAAAAGGTACTCAAGCATTTTTGCGTAGGAATAACCACGACGCCGCAATCGGGATCCTCACTTTGCCGCTTGAATTCCTCGAGCCGTTCCGCATGCAAATGCCGCGTTTCTATCATCAAGCCGTAACGTAAATTGCCCTCGCCTTTTGGCGGATAGTCGAAAATACCGGCAGAAGCCGCATAAGGGACGCGATCAATCCATTGACGATACAGGTCAATCTTTTCGTCTAAGATGTTATAACTACGCTGCGCGTCCACAAACAGAACAGTAGGAGAATAGGCCAGACGGAATTTATTGATATTGAGAGCACAATCTGCCACCAAACGCTTATCTAGTCGCAATTGTTCCAAGATATGGTTTTGATGGCGAATAGATTCTTCTAATTCGGCTTCCTTTTGTTTAAGACTTCTTAAAAGCACATCGAAATCTTCTTCTTGGAGTGCAGCAGTGGTCTCAGATAAGGAGTAACCGTATTTCCTGAACATACGCGTTCGGATGAGTATATGCAAATCCCAAGCGGTGTATAAACGGTATCCGGAACCAGGATCCTTCTGGGGATTGATAATGCCTTCCCGTTCGTAATATCGAATAGCTTCTGAAGAAATGCCCATTAAATCGGAAATCTTACCGATCTTGTAACGTTTACGCATAGAATCCCCTTTCCCTCGCAGAATAATTCGATACCGCCTTGTTTACACCTGCCGAAATAACAGACCTTTCGACTCCACAGAATGCGTAACCACACCATCGTGTTCTAGTTGAGAGAGATGTGAAATGGTTTCTCCCAAGGAAAAGTACTTCTGCTTGAGCGGCCAATCATCCCAGTTCGAAATAGGACTGCGCCATGAAACCCCTTTCGCGATTTCTACTACATTCGCCGGACCTTCACGCAATACCTGCCTCACTTCTTCCCCTCGCAAGGCATGATGATTGACTAACTCTATGACGCGTTGGGAAACATTATCGATATTATCCCGATGTCCCGTTAAGCACAAAGACACCTCCAATTTTGACAGTTTCTCCGCCGACTGAATGTAGCTAGCGAGCACGTTATCGCCCAAAGCAAAAGATACCACTACAGGTGTGATTCTTGCCAAAATCTGGTCGCCGGAAATGAGTATTTTATCCCGTTCGTCGTAGAGACATAGGTGGTCAGGAGAGTGCCCCGAAGTGCGAATGACTCGAAACACCCTGCTTCCTCGCATAAACAATTCTCCATCACCCAGAACAACAGGCGTCACGTCGCTATAGGGTATCAGCACTTCATCCATGTCGCTGTAGTCTATACTGCGACTGAGGATTTGCCGACGCTCTTCCTGAGTGACGGGAGGTTTGTCGCAACCCTCAGGCAGCAGTTCATAACCGCCTGACATCCATTCTTGAAAACCCCGATTATGAACGTGATACTCTTTGAGCAATTGATAAAATCCACCGAAACCTGCATAGAATGTCGTCGATGGACGCTTCACCCTATTAACCAAGCCGCAATGGTCGGGGTGACCATGGGTGAAGAATATATCGACATCATCCCAAGAAAGATCTAACGCGCGCAAGCCCTCTGTCAAAGCCTCGTAGCATTCACGCATGTCAAAACCAAGATCGATGACTAAAGGACGCGAACCTTCCATGACTACATAGGAGTTAAGCACCTTTAAAGGGTTGCCCGGCATTGGTATGCAGATACGATAGATATTATTTCCTACTAGCTCAGGCACGCCAAACTCATACGTCGCTTTCGTGTTTTTACGCCATTGCCTGTTTGCCATAGGAAATTTCCTTCCTCGTATGCACGAAAGGGCATCCGCGCAAAACGGATGCCCAAAACTATTCGCTTAACACCTAGAAATTAGAGCTTCGCGATGATTTCGGGAAGAACGGTCTTCAAGTCGCCCACCAAGCCATAGTCGGCTTGCTCAAAGATTGGAGCGTTATTATCCTTATTGATAGCGATGATGGTCTTAGCGGTATTCACGCCAACCATATGTTGCATCTGACCAGAAACGCCAATGCCCACATACACTTCAGGAGAAAGCATTAAGCCGGAAACACCAATGTAGGTTTCACGGGGCATCCAATTCACGGCTTCGGTCAGAGGACGAGTGCAGCCTACTTCCGCATCCATCTTTGCAGCCAGATCGTGCGCCATCTGAAGATCAGCCTCATCTGTGAAGCCACGGCCCGCAGCGATGATATTCTTAGCGACAGTTAGATCTACGCCTGCAGGAGGAAGAGCCTCGCGACTGCGCAGCTTCACAGTATCGTCTGCGATATAAGCAATCTCTTCAACAACGTCGCTACCCGAAGGCTGAACGTCACCGAAGATGGAAGGTGTAGCAGTAAAGATTGCAATGTCGCCAACAGATTTGGTTTTGCGGTTGGCGATACCACCAAAGAATAGGCTCGTAGCAGCAGCACCTTCGATGCTCTTGGCGTCGGTGATAACGGAAACGCCCTGCTTGGAAGCCACCTTACCAGCAATAACCTTCATGCGTCGCGTAGGTTCTACCAGTACGACTTCGGGGGCTTTGGTGTCGATCAGTTCGGATACCGTAGCAGCTGCAGACTCAACCAGGGCATCCACAGGAACGGTAATGGCATACACGGCATCGGCAATTCCCGCAATGCGGGTGGCTTCGCTCAGGGAAACGAGCGCTACCTCATTGCCCAGAGTACGAGCACCAGCGCACAGGCCACGAGCGCCCTTTTCGGTTTCTGCAATAACAAAAATACTCATTTTTCAGGCCCCCTATCGAATAGCCTCAGCGACAGCCGCGACGAACTTGTCGATATCGCCATCGGTACCGGCGTCAAACAGCATTTTCTTGCGGGGCGCAGGCTCGGGTGCCAGCGTCTCCATAACTTCAGCGCCTCGGACAACGGTAGCGCCGTCGATCTTCGTCACTGGCTTCTTGCCAGCCTGCATGATGTCGCGCATGCCGCAGATGCGAGGCAAAGCGATGTCGGGGACAACGGATACGACAGCAGGAAGGGCAATCTCCACCACTTCCTTCTCGGCTTCCAAGATGCGCTCGGCAACCAGAGCTGAGCCTTCGAAAGAAATCTTACTGACAGCGGTCACGACGGGCAGACCCAAAGCCTCGGCAAGCTGAACGTCAACCTGCTGAGCGTAGATATCAGCCGAACCATCACCGCAGATAACAACATCAGCAGCTAGGTCTTTCACAGTAGGAGCCAATGCTTCAGCGGTGGCTTTCGCATCCAAGTCAGCGTAATCATCATTCATGATTAGAGTCAGAGAATCCACGCCACGAGCCAGGATGTTCTTGTTATTTTTGGTGTCGTCGATGGAGGGGGTTCCGGCAGAAACAACGATGTGGGTAGCGCCTTTCTCGGCTGCGACTAAAGAACCGGCTTCGATGGCATTCAGGTCATAGGTGCTCACCGTGGGGCGAGCCTTGGAATAATCCAAGGTGCGGTCTGAGGCGATCTGGATGTCTTGGTCGTCGCAGACAATCTTTGCAACAGTAACGATATTCATAATCAATCAACCTTCATCTACTAGTTGCGAGCGTACTTTTTGATGATCTGGCGACCAGCAATGTGGACCATGATCTCATCGGTGCCGCCCCCAAACTGAGAACCGCGGGCATCAATCCACAAACGGCCCACGCAAGACTCAGTGGTATAGCCGATACCGCCCATAATCTGTAAGGCTTCGGAGCAAACCCAGGTAGACTGCATAGAGATATAGCGCTTGGCAAGAGCACTATCTAGGCGAACGGACATGCCCTGATCGAATTCCCAAGCGGTCTTCAACAGCAGGCTCTCCATGGTCTGAACGGCAATCTCCATATCGGTGAGCTTCTGCTGGATAAGCTGGAAGCTGCCGAGGGTCTTACCAAATGCCATGCGCTGGCCGGCATACGCGGCCGCTTCTTCCAAGGCAGCTTTAGCCAAGCCTAAGGAATGAGAGGCCAGCATGATGCGTTCCAGCTCGAAGTTCTTCATAAGCTGTAAAAAGCCCTTGCCTCGCTCACCCAAAAGGGCCGTCTCGGGAATAACAACGTTGTCCAGATAAACCTCGGAGAAGTTAGTGATTTGCTGGCCGATCTTGTGCAAAGGAGCAAGCGTCACACCTTCTTGCTTGGGGTCGATAATCCACATGGACATGTTTTTGTTTTCGCGGGCAGGATCTTCGTCTTTGGCGATGACTAGCATGAAGGGAGCGGTCTCGGCCAAAGAAACCATGGTTTTGGTGCCGTTCAAGGTCACCGTGCCATCGCCGTTCCAATGGGCGGTAGTAGTCATACCCTGATTATCGGAGCCTGCACAAGGCTCAGACAGGGCCAAAGAATAAGCTTGCTCACCAGTTTCCTCATAGTATTTCATGGCTACGGCCATCAGCTCGGGAGAGGCGAACTCGGACATATCGAACATAGCCAAGCCGTAAGACATGAAGGGCATGGTAGCCTTGGCGCTCTTGATAAGTTCGGTCACAACCAGAGCTAGAGTCACCGCATCAGAGGAAACTCCGCCGTACTCTTCGGGAACGAACATATAACCGAAGCCAGCATCCAGGTATGCCTTACGCACGTCCTCATCGATGTATCGCTGGTTATACCACTTTTTGATTTTCTCTTCGGGGCACTCGCGAGCTACAAACTCACGCAGATTCTCAAGCATGAGCTCCTGCTCGTCGGTAATACTAAAATCAATCATTTCTTCCTCCTTTTGGTACAAGCCTGTGATGAAAAAGTATCCATTGCGTTTGAAGGTCGGGATGGGCCTCACACCTGCATGTTCCGCCCTCAAATGCTTTGAGAGTCAAGGGGTGAAAGCAAGTTTCTGACGGATTCTTTCTCCTCTCGCTTCCGCAGTAAAACGCGGTCTTGCTTTCGATTATGAGTAGTCGGAATCACATCAATGAACTCGATATATTTCGGAACCTTATAAGCAACCAAACGCTTTTTGCAGTAGGTGCGCAACTCGTCTTCGGTTGCAGTAAGACCCCTTTTCAGAACAACAAACGATTTGGGACGTTCTCCCGAATAGGCGTCGGGGACGCCTATGGTGCAAGCATCGGCTACGGCCGGATGGGTCATAAGACACTCGTCGATATCTTTGGGAAAAACATTAAAGCCGCTTACGACAATCATGTCCTTTTTACGATCCACGATGTAAAAGAACCCCTCTTCGTCCATGTAGCCGATATCGCCGGTATACATCCATCCGCCACGGATTGCCTTTGCAGTCTCTTCGGGATTGTTCCAATAACTCTTCGCAATCTGCTTGCCACGAAAGATGATCTCGCCGCGCTCGCCAGGAGCGCAAGGCGCCAACCCGTTTTGAGGATCGACGATGAGCATGTCGATGCCGCTTATAGGAACCCCGATGCTGCCTAGCTTCCCTCCTGTAAGCACGGGATTAGCGCTCACAAAGCCAAAACTTTCGGACATGCCGTAGCTTTCAGTGAAGCACGCATTTGTACTGGATTCTAGAATGCTCAGCGTTTTCAAGGAGATAAACGAGCCGCCGAAAATCACAAAATCCAAATCATGGTACGAACATGTCGATAAACGCTCATCAAGACTTACGCGGTGAAGCAGCGTGGGAAGCGTTGCCCACATGGTGGGATGGTATTTTTCAAAGGAGTCGATGATTTCGTCGCAGTGTACGCCCTCTGCAAAGATACAACTTCCTCCGCATATAATCTGCCAATGTACACCATAGTTGATACCCATGATGTGCGTTAGAGGCATGCAGATGAGTACGCTGGGGTCGGGCTTTGTCAAAGCGGGAGCCGCCCAATGATGCATGGTTTTGATTTCTCGCACCATTTCACCTTGAGTTGCGCAAACACCCTTGCTTACGCCGGTGGTTCCGCCAGTGAACAGCAAAATTGCATTATCCGAGGGGAGTACCTCAACCGAAGGCTCACATGCAGAAGCCTGACTCAGCAGCTGCTTGTAACAATATACGATTGCTGTTCCTGTCGATTCTGGCTGATCAGATGGTCGATCGAGTACGATAACTGAACGAACCGAAGGGCATTTTCCCGTCTTTAAGGCGTCTAGTATTTTATTAATGTGCTCTTGTTCGATAATCACAACGCTCGATGAAACAGTATTAATCGAACCGCATATTTCATAACTAGTACAGCGCTGATTATAGGCAGCAGCCACTAAACCCGTTTTGTAGCAAGCCATGAAGCCATAGATGATTTCCGGCCGGTTCGATACCACCAAGCTAACGCGATCTCCCTTCTTCAAACCAAGGGCGAGCAGAGCATTGCCGAGACGGTTTGCCTGCATATCGGCCTCTTCGCGCAGAATCACCTGATCTCCGAAGTAAATAAAGGGATCGCGACGCGCGCGATCAACAAGATCGATCATCGTCTGCTTAATGGTGGTAGTAGGAACTTCGTAGCTCCTGTCAACCGCTGTATCATACTGCTTCGTCCAAAGGGGGTTGCATTGCTTAACTGCTTGCTCTATCAATGAAAAGCTATCTTGAGAGTCGTTCATGGATTGTACCTTCTACCTCTGAACACGTTTTCAATTCGCACGTCCCCTTGGAATCGTGCGGGAACTTGGCCTATTCCTCTTCAGAATTGATCTTTTTCCCGAAATAGAATGCCAAGTAACCGATGAGGAAAGTGACGAACATCATGCCAATGCCGATGGAAAGCGTTAGCGTGTAACTGCCTGTGATGTCGATGATCGCACCCCAGATCGCGGACGTGAATGCAGAGCTTAAAGTGGCCACTGTGGACACCACGCTAAATACTCGGCTGTAGTCTTTGGAACCAAAGATTCCGCGGGTCATCAAAGAGGTGGTAACCGTGGCGCCAGCAAAGAAGATACCATAGAAAAAGCCGCCGATGTACAGGAAGTAGATCCCCGATCCTCCTAAGAACGTCATAACCGAGATGCCGATGATGCCGCAAGCAACAGCCGTCACCACACCCATTTTGACATTGATGTCATTAATGTAGCCAAGCAGCAGCTTACCAATCATTTGACCTACCATGATGGCGGAAGACACAGTTGACGCGGCGAAGATCCCAAACGCTAGTGATGAGACATATGAAGGAATATAGTAGTTTAGGGTGATTCCCACATCCATCATGCCTGCGTAAAGCGCCACCAGCCATAATGCCGGAGTACGGAGCGCCTGATTGAACATGATTCCCTTTACTGGCGAAACAATACCTTCCTCGGGAACAGACTCCTTATTCTTCGCACTTACCCAAGGCGCCAGACTCATGTCTTCGGGCTTATTACGAATTAGGAAAATAGCACTTGGAAGACCAACAAGGGCGGTAATCAGGCAAAAGACCAGATACCCCGTGCGCCAACCGAAGTTCTCAATAACCCAACCACCCAGAGGATTAAATACAACAGCGCCCACACCGGTAAAGCACAGGCAGATACCGACAAAGAAGCCTACTCGATCCTTAAACCAACGGTCGATCATGGTGGGAACCATCAAATAGAGCAAGATGGAGTTGGCGCAGCCGATAAGCACGCCAGAGCAATAGAACTGCCATATATAGTTGTAAACCGACATGAGCGAAATGCCCACCGAAACCATGGCGCAGCACCCCGTAAGAACCCACCGCGCGTTAAAGCGATGGAGTATTTTGCCGCCGAAAATCATAGAAACGGCCATTGCTAAATATTGAACAGACATATAGGTGCCAAAGGCGCCCGCACTAATACCTAAGTCGGTACCGGCAGGCGTATAAAAAATGCCCATGGTGTTAAAAGAAAGCGTCACAGTGGAAAAACAAATGGCGCAGCATGCAGCAAACACCAGAAAACCCCGATGGATACGATGACGTTGAACTTCGACCATGAGAGTCCTTTCTGTTGCGATAATCGTAAGGGGAACAAAAGGAATAGGTGAGGAGAAGCTGTTCATCAGATGGGATACGCTCTGTTATGTCGCCCTATCCATTCTGATGAGAAGCTTTTCCGGAAACGATCACAGTCAGGTAACTTTGGGGAATACGCTTTTAGCACCGTCCTACCCGCTTAAGCTACAACTGCAATAGAAGAAGATCCCCAACCCCACAAGAGTGGGGTTGGGGATGATGCTTACTTAGCGCTTTTCGCGAGGAAGCTTCTTTGCAACAGCAAGGCCGCCGAATGCGAAGACGAAGGCTATAATCATGATGGTGATGTCGGTCAGGTAAGCACCGGTGAAAGATCCGGTAACATCCTTGATAACGCCCCAGATAGTCGAACCAAAAGCTGCAAACAGCGCGCAAACGCCTGTGATGTATGCGTAAATCTTTGAGTAGTCTAGATTGCCGAAAGCAAGGCGTGCGATAGCGGGCGTTGTAGTGGTAGCAGAAGCGAAGAAAACGCCGAACAACGCACCGCCGACATACGCCAGATAAATGTTTGCCCGAACGCCCCAGAGGACCAAAGCCAATCCAACGATACCAGAAAGCAGGCCGAAGATAACAGAGCCTTGAACGGATTTGTCATTGGTCCAACCCAAAACAACCTTGCCAATTAGGGAGCCGAACATAACAACAGAAGAAAGAGTTGCACCAACCATCATAGGGTCGGCACCGCCAATCAGGGTGGGATCCAGAGACTTTACGTAGCTGGGCAGATAGAAGTTCATGGTAAGGCCGAAGTTAACACAGGCGGCATAGACGGCGATAAGGATCAAAGCGACAGGCTGCTTCAGGGCGGTACCGACGGTAACGCCTTCAACAACAGCGGATTTTGCAGCATCTGCCGCAGCAGCTTCGGCAGCAGCATCATAGCCGACAGGCATGAGACCCTTGTCTTCGGGGCGGCTCGCAATAAGCAACGCACAAGGAATGCCCACGACCAGGGTAATAGCAGCGTAGACCATGTAAGCAGTGTGATAGCTGGAGGAGGTGATGATAGAGGTGGCGATGGGGCTGAATGCCATACCGCCGATACCGGTCATTGCCATACCAATACCGACCAGAGTGGAGACATTGCGCTTAAACCAACGGCCAAACATAACGGGAACTAGCAGATACAGAATAATAGAGTTGCCAACGCCCAGCAAAACACCAGCAACGTAGAACAGAATGATAGTGGTCGCCTGGGCCATGATAACGAACGCCACGCCTATACAGGCAACGCAAGCGGTCAAAACCCAGCGAGCATTAAGTTTATCGAACAAGCGGCCAACCTGCAGGATACACAGGCACACGAACATCGACAGGTAAACGATGGTCATGTACATACCAACTGCAGCAGAACTGCCGCCTGTTAGCTCAGCGGCAACCGAAGTATAGAAAACAGAGGCTGCATTAAAGGTAAAGCAGCACGGGAACAACATGATGAGACAGGAAGCGATAAACACTACCCAACCGTAGTGAAAACCACTCTTTTGTTCGGTCATAATGAAGCCTTTCTTTGTCGTAGACTTACCCCTCTTTGTGGGCAAGCCCTCATAAAAACTACGTAGAAGCCCATCCCTAAGCAACCAACGTATCTGAGGTTTCGGAGCCGAAGATTCGCAAGCCTTAAGCTCCTACAACGGTAAAACTAACGGGAGAGGGACAGATCCCAGTCTTTGTTGATAACGCCCTTGTCGTAGAAGGTTTTAATTTGCTCGTCGGTGTATCCGAGCTCGTGCAGAATCTCTTCGTTGTTCTCGCCGAAACTGGGAGCTGGACGCCACACACGACCGGGATTGTTCTTAAACTTGGGCAACGGACCCACAGCACGCAGCTTCGTGCCTTTAACGGTCTCCCATTCCTCGATAACATGGCGAGCCTGAACGTGGGGGTTGTTTTCGACGTCTTCCCAGCTGTTCACCTTGGAAACAGGTGCGCCACCGGCCAACATTTCAGCTTCCGCCTCGTCGCAGGTGCGCTCCAACAGCCAGGCGCGTAGAGCAGCCTCGAATGCCTTGCCAGACTCCGATTCGACGTTGTACAAGCCGATCTTCGCTGGGAACAGTTCTGAGCCGTACTCCAAACCGATGACTTTGCATACCTTTTCCAGCGTGGAAGCGCCAGAGAAGCAGCAGTACAGGATTTTGCCATCTTTACAGGGAAAACCGCCCCAGCCCGCAATCATGGACTTTTCGCCCGTCTTAGGGAATTCCTTATGGAATGTGAAGTAGTCGGTAGCGAAGATAGAGCAACGCATCATAAGCTCATACTGGGCAACGTCGATAGATTCACCCTTGCCCGTGCGCTGTGCGTTGTGGACGCCAGCCAAGCAAGCCATTGCCGTCCAGATAGCAGTAATATAGTCGGCAACGTAAGGGCCTACGGCATAGGGAGGAGTAGCACCGCCGTTCTGGTTTTCCCACATGTAACCAGAGAATGCCTGAGCTGTTGCGTCAAAGCCCCCACGGGTTACGTACTCGGGCAGACCGGTTTGGCCATAGCCGGAAATGTGGGCGATAACCAACTTGGGGTTCACTTCCCACAAGGTTTCATCGGAAAGATTCAAGCGATCAAACTGGCCGCCTTTCGAGGACTCGATGAAAATATCGGCATCCTTCACCAAATCAAGAACGATCTGACGACCCTCTTCGGACCTCAAGCGAATGCCTATGGCGCGCTGGTTGCGGCGCTCAGACTCAGGCTGTATGTTGTGAAGCGTACGGGTATAGTCAGGAGCGTCTGCGTTTTCAATCCAAACAACATCAGCACCATACTCGCTAAAAAAGGTTGGACCCAAAGGACCCGCCAGAGATGAAGATGCGTGTACAACCCGCAGGTCGTTCAGCAAACCGAATTCTGGCTTTGCTTGATTTTTCCACATAGAAACTCCTTTTCTATTACCTGAGATAACCGTCAGCGATGATTTCTCCACCGCTTACCGAGAGTGTAAAACCTCAAATCGCTTGAGAGTCAACGCCATTCGTTGAGAGAAGAATCGGAAGTTTTTCAAATTTCCCGTTGACTCTCAACCGTTTTGAGACTTGAAAATGGCAAACGAGATGCGGAGCGCAAAAAGAAACGGGCATCTCGCAACAGCAGAGAAAGAAGGAGATGGTATGGAAGAGCGCGATTTCGACGTTATCGTCGTGGGCGCTGGCTGCGCTGGGGCAGTAGCCGCATACGTCGCCGCCAAGCAAGGCAAAACAACCTTGCTTATCGACCGCGGCGAATATGCCGGTGCGAAAAACATGACCGGCGGTCGTATGTACGCTCACGCATTGAAGAAAGTCATCGCCAAATACGAGGGCGAAGACTTTGACTGGGAAAACGACAATCCCTTTGAGCGTAAGATCACTCATGAGCGCTTATGTTTGTTAGACCCTCAAAGCGCTGTAACCTTTGACCACAGCTCTGACAACCTGCGCAAGCCCACCAGCGATTCCTATTCGGTTCTGGCGACCACGTTGGATCAGTGGCTGTGTGACAAAGCGGAAGAAGCGGGTGCCGAATTGATCTTCGGTATCCCCGTAGAAGAGTTAGTCAAAGATGAATCGGGCGCCATCATCGGCATCCGTGCAGGCGAAGACACCTTTACCTGTCATGCGGTCATCTTGGCTGAAGGTCAGAATGCTCTGCTAGCGGAGCGATCCTTGGGCGTTCCTCGCACCAAGGACAATCAAATGGCGGTAGGTATCAAGGAGGTCTTCGAGCTTGACTCCAAGACTATCGAGGATCGCTTTCTGTGTCCTGAAGGCGAAGGCGCAGCCATGCTGTTCGTCGGTGACTGCACCCATGGCGTTGTAGGCGGCGGCTTCCTATACACCAACAAGACTTCTATCTCCCTGGGCCTGGTGGCAACTATCAAGGAGCTCTCAGAATCTGACACCACCATTTACCAGGCGTTCGACGATTTTAAGAAGCACCCGGCGGTAGCCCCTATCATCCGCGGTGCCAAGATGGTCGAGCACTCTGGTCATATGGTGGCAGAAGGTGGCTACAACTCCATCCCTGAGACCTGCTACGATGGCTGCCTCATTGCAGGCGACGCTGCCAATCTGTGTATGAACCTAGGTTATCAGGTGCGTGGCTTGGATTTCGCTACCGCCACTGGCCAGTTCGCTGCCGAAGCGGTCTGTGCCGCAATCGACGCCGAAGATGTCTCCAAAGCCGGTCTAGCATCGTATAAAGTAGCGATGGATAGCTCTTTCGTAACACAAGATATGCGCACCTTCAAGGATTGGCCCTCCACCATGGAGCATTGGGAGAGCATGTTTACTGACTATCCCAAGATGCTGGGCGAAATATTCGACTGCTTATTCGTTGTCGATGGCAAGCCCCAAGAGCATCTGGTGAAGCGTCTGATGCCCATTATCAAGAAGCGCGGCCTGTTTAAGACCGGCAAAGAAATCATGAAGGCGGTGAAATCTCTCTAATGAAGACGTTAAGGCCTATCACATGCCGAGTTGACGAGTTGATTTCGGTCGACAAGTTTGCCGTTGATGAGGAAAATGCCCATATTGAATTGGCTTGCGACAGCCTTTCCGAGCTTGATGCTGTCGAATTCGGTAAGCTAATCCGCGTCTGTCCCGCTGGACTGTATCGCGAAGACGAAAATGGTGAACGTGCCTTTGATTACGCTGGTTGTCTAGAATGCGGTACCTGCCGTATTGCCTGCGCAGACACTATCGTAAAAAAATGGAATCAGCCCTCCGCATTCTGCGGTGTTTCGTATCGCTTCGGCTAGATTCATCAGCTATGGAAAGTCGCAACTCACTTGAGGCTGATAAACGCGATTATGAGCGTGTCATGCAGTTACGCGACGCCCATGGAAAGCTCTGCTATCGGTGTACGGGATGTAACCGTTGCACCTTCGGAGTAGAGCTCAGCAAAAGAAAGGCCGCTCGTTTAGCTTCCTCCCTCCGACAATAGGCTGTCCCCGTTACCCTGCTATCTTCTGAAGAAAACGGAATAATGGGCTTATTGTCCAAAACGGTGAGATGCATGTTGTCTTGTGTTGAATGGAACGGCTGACAGCAAGGGTTTTCGGACTCCGGCCATCCATCCTACGTTAGCGGGATGGATGGCCGGAGTCAGTGTTTTCCTAGGCGAGGGTGGGGTTGCCGTATTCTCGCTCCATGGCTTCGCGTGTAACGATCCATTGCTTCCCGTATTTCCGTACGTCAACTCCAGGGACTATCTTGCCGTACGAGACAGCCTTCCTCAGCGTTGATTCGCTGAGTTCCCAAAGCTCGCTGGCGTCAGCAAAGGACATTAGGCCGTCGAAGGGTGTCTGCACTTCCGTCCCGTTGTTCCACAACTCATCGCAGGAGAGGTCGATGTCGTCGCTCCAGACGATACCGTATCCTCCTACGTCAACTTCCACGCTGCTGAACAGATGCTCGTCCGCAAGAGGTGCGAAAGCGTCGAGACGATCCAGGAGGGGAACGATGCCATATAGCTTCGTCGTGCCGTTCGTAAACTGCACCGAAAGTTTCAAACCGGGAAGCGCTGTTACGTTTTTGACCTTGTGGAACATAATTATCTCCTAGTCTAGGGGGTCGAGCTTCTTGAACTCCTGGGTTTCCCACATCGTTAGAAGGTCTTCCCGATTACGTGATATCCACTCCCTCACCATGCTTGCTGCCCTGTCGGGAAATCCGCCATCGATGAGCGCGCCCGTTCTGATGTCGAATGCGGCGGCGTCCTCGCCGTAGATTGTATGGATTCCGTCCCTTGTTTCCGGGGCGTTTTCCCATGCACACGCTTTCTTAACAAACGCTTCGACGCTCGTCGGTTGGCGGTTTTCGGGCGTTTTCTCACATGATGGGGCACCCGTCTCACCGTCCACAACATATGGTGTCATTTCGCTTCGGCAGGGTTCGCCGCGTGGCATCGTAATGGAATCGTAGGGCATGAAATGGGACAAAAAGGCATGGAATTCTTGCAAAGTGGCATAGGTTTGCGTAGAATGATGACCAGTCGGAAAGGGCGCGTTGCGTCAATGGATGAAGGAAGCGCGTGAGCGAAAACGTCGAAAAGGAAGCGGCATCGGCAGTGCACACCACAACGGTGCGCCTGAACGGTGAGTATCGCTTCAAGATCGACAGCAAAGGTCGCATGTCGCTGCCTGCGAAATTCCGCAAGGTCCTAACCAACGAACTTGTAGTCGTTCGCGAGCCGGAAGATGAATGCTTGTACGTTTTCCAGCCCGATGATTACGAGAATTGGATCGATGAGCTGTTTAAAGAGCGCTTCAACGGCTTTAACAAGACAAGCCGTAAGCAAAAAGTGCTCATGCGCAAGCTGAAGGCGCGCGCTCGTAGCGTTGATATCGATTCATCGGGGCGCATCATGCTTCCAGCAGATGCGCGCGAGGAAGTTGGCATTGATGGCGAGGTTGTCGTACTCGGTTCCACCGGTTACTTCGAGATCTGGGATCCCCAGGCCTACGATGAGATGATGAACGACGAGGAAATCAGCCTGTCCGATTTCATGACCGACTAGAACCATGACAAGCGAATATCGGCATATACCGGTCCTGCTAACCGAGTGCATCGAACAACTCAAACTAGAACCGCAGCATACGTTCGTTGATATGACACTCGGTTATGCAGGGCATTCATTCGAAGTTGCGAAGCTCCTTGGTCCGGACGGCACGCTTATTGGCATCGATCAGGACGAGCAGGCACTTGCCTTTGCCTCGTCGAAACTCGGGACGCTGCCGGAAGGCTCGCGCCCGGCCATCGAGCTCATACGTAGCAACTTCGGCGATTTAGACACCGCCCTTTTAGGGGCCGAGGTGCCGGGAATCGACGCGGTTCTGTTCGATCTCGGTGTCTCGTCCGTGCAGATCGACACGCCGTCGCGGGGCTTCTCCTTCAAGGAAGACAGCCCGCTTGATATGCGGATGGATCCGGGGAAACAAACCCTAACCGCAGCAGAGATCGTTAACACTTACAACGCAGCAGATCTCACCCGGATCATTCGAACCTACTCCGACGAGAAATGGGCGAGCCGTATTGCCTCCTTCATCGTGAAGGCTCGCGAACAGGCTCCCATTGAGACGAGCTTTCAGCTGGTCGATATCATAAAGGCAGCCATCCCGGCATCGGCGCGCCGCGCCGGCGGTCATCCAGCAAAGCGTACGTTTCAGGCACTGCGCATTGAAGTGAACGCCGAGCTTGACGTACTTAGGCGCGGTTTGGAAGCGGCCATTCGGTGGCTGAACCCTGGCGGTCGGATCGTGGTGATGAGCTATCACTCGCTTGAGGATCGCATTGTGAAGGAAACCTTCGCAGCGATGGCGAACCGATGCACCTGCCCGCCTGATTTACCCCTGTGCGTCTGCGGTAGACAGCCGATACTCGATATTGTGACAAGAAAGCCCATCGTGGCTTGCGAAGACGAGGTGAAACGTAACCCTCGCGCGCGCAGCGCCAAGCTGCGGGTCGCGCAAAAGCGTTAACAAGCAACGAGCACCAACTTAAGCACTAACCACGCACTAAGCGTGAATAACGGCCCACCGAAACGAAGCTGAAACGAAGAAAGGGGGACAGCCCATGGGCGCAGCACCGGCATATTCTGCATACGCACAGCGTCAGGCGGCGCGGTCCTCCCAGTGGGCTCCAGCTCGCACCACGCGCGACCGTATTGATGTCGTACCGGGTCGTCGTGCGCACACTACACATCCCGTGCCGCAACAGTCGAGTGCTGTGTTCGTGGCGAAGGTGGTTGCTGTTGTGCTGTTGGTGGTGGCGGTTATGGGTATTGCCCGCATCGCGCTGACCACCGCAACCGTTACGACGTCTATTCAGTCACAGGAACTGTCGAGTCAGATCGAGGACGCCCGTTCCAACGGTGTGGCGCTCGAGGCCTCGCAAACGGTGCTTGCTAGTTCGACTCGCGTCAAGAACATGGCGACTGGCCTTGGTATGGCAGCTCCCACATCGGTTGAAAACCTAACGCTTCCCGAAGACGTAGTTGCCACCGACGCCAATGGCGCACTGTCGCTTTCCAAGAGCCTCGACCGCGTGGCAAACGCCGGAGAGTAAGTTCGAGCATGGCTGCCAGACACAACACGCCTCGCAGGTCAGCGGGCCGGCGGGGGCAATCACCTTCACGTCAGCGAGCTTCTCGCGATCGCCGCAGTCAGGCGTCGTCTGTTATGCGCTTTGAAAACGACTCGAATCGCACAGCGTGGATTCTCCTCGTGTTTGTTATTTGCGCCCTTGTGCTGGTGGGGAGGCTATTCTTCTGCAGTGTTATCCAAGCACCCGAGTATTCAGCAATCGCCGAAGATATACGCAAGGTTGATCTGGTTGATGAGCCGAGGCGCGGTACGATCTACGACCGTAATGGAAATGTGCTCGCCATTAGTGTCGATGCGACTACAGTGTACGCTAATCCCAGCGAGATCAAAGACATTGACGCCACAGTGGCCGCGCTTGTGGAGTGTTTGGGGGGCGACGAGGATGCCGAAGAGGCGTACCGCGCCAGCCTGATGGGTCCAGGCATCAACTTCTCCTACGTGAAGCGCAAAGCCGATGTTAATGACGCACAAAAGCTTGAAGAAAAGAATCTTCCCGGCATCTACTTCCTCGAAGACACACGTCGCGAATATCCTTACGGCCAGGTGGCGGGGCAGATCATCGGCTGCTGCAGCATTGAAGCAGACCCGGAAGCGAACCGCGAGTACTACAAAGGACTCTGCGGCCTTGAACAGCAATACGACAGTATATTAAGCGGAACTCCGGGCAGGTACGCCGCTGAGCGTGGTGCCGACGGCACCCCCATCGCCGGGGGCGTGAAAGAAGACACGCCAGCAGTCGACGGCCAAGACATCGTCATATCTATCGACGTTGAGCTGCAGCAGGCTGCCGAAGAGCGCTTACTTGCGGGTGTAGAGCAGATGGGCGGTTCGAGTGGCACTGCGGTGGTTATGGACGGTGCTACCGGGGAGCTGTATGCGTGCGCTTCGCTTCCGCTGTTCAACCCGGCCGATCGCAGTGAGATTGAAGAGGGAGCCACGCAGCTGAAAGCCGCTAGCTACTTGTTTGAGCCCGGTTCGGTGTTTAAGACGGTTTCCATGATGAGTGCGCTCGAGTCGGGTGCGTATGGTCCCGATGATCAGGTGTTCTGTCCAGCTACCATTGAGGCTGACGGCTATCAGGTGTCCGACGCTCACGAGCGAGGGGATGCTACCTTCACCGTGCGCCAGATTCTTGACCAGTCATCGAACGTTGGCATATCGCTGATAACCGAGAAGGCTGGTTTCGACACGCTCAACGACTCCATCAGGCGCTACGGTTTCGACAAGCTCACCGGTGTTGACTATCCGGGCGAGCAGCTCGGCTATTTGCTCGACTTTGATCAATGGTCGCACATCGCTGGATGGAACATCGCGTTTGGGCAGGGGATTTCAGTCAACGCATTGCAGGTGACCCGCTTTTTCGGTGCGTTGGTCAACGAAGGCACTGCATGCACTCCGCACTTCTTGGTAAGCTTGCCGCAATCGGGTGAGCAGCCGCAATATGCCACCGAGGATATCGTCGAAAATGACGAGGCGCTGCCCACTATTCAGAGCATGCTGCAGACGGTAGTCAGCGACGGCACGGGCAAGATGGCTGCGATCGATGGATTTGAGGTTGCTGGTAAGACCTCCACTGCCGAGATCTACGACGAAGAGAACGGCGGCTACCGAAAGGGTGTCTACACGTTGTGCTTTTCGGGATTTCTTGCCAACTCGTCCAGTCAGTTGGTATGTTTTGTGAGTGCGAATGAGGTTCCGGGTGAGGGAACGGTGACGCATATTTTTAGGGATATAATGACCACGGCTATCGATCGATTCAACATCACGCCGGAATGAGGGAGCGCAATGAGCAAAACTTGCGATGAGCTGTTCGAAGGAATCGGCTGCACCGTGCTCGGCGACGCGAACGACCAGGTGGAAGGCATCGCGTATGACAGTAAGCACGTGCGTGCCGGCGATGCGTTCTTCTGCATCGTCGGGCGCAACGACGACGGTCACACGTTTGCGCAGGAAGCCATTGATGCCGGCGCACGGGTGCTTGTGGTCGAACGTGTTCCTCATTTAGCAGACTCGACGGGCGTAACTGAAATTGTTGTGGGCGACACGCGTAAGGCCTTAGGCGCTGCATCATCGACGTTTTTTGGGCACCCATCGCGCGACATGGATGTTATCGGTGTTACTGGTACGACTAGCGCATCGAAAACTGCCCGTCTCATTGGCGATGTTATGCGCATCGTTGGTAAGCGTAGCGGTGTTGCAAGCCCCGAAGGTGTGATCATCGCCGGAGTGTGCGAGCCTTCGCTTCCCGCTATGCCTGACTCGCCTTTGGTGCAGGATCTGCTGGCCCGTATGCGTGATGCGCATGTTGACGTGGCAGCGCTTGCGGTTGACAGTTGTGCACTTGAATTCGACAAGGCGTGGGGCACTACATTCGCCGTTACCGTCTTTACCGATCTCGCACAGGCTGGCATTGGAAACCATCCCACGTACGAGTCGTATTTTGAGGCAACTTCTCGCCTGTTTTCTAAGGACTATCCGGCACGTCGCGTCATCTGTATCGACCATGCTGCTGGCGCAGAACTGCTACGTCGTTGCGCTGGTGCGGAAGATGATGTGTTGACCACGGGGTTTGATTCTGCTGCACAGGTTCATCTGGTGCGCGCCGACATCAGCTGTGACAATCCGCTGGTTGTCATCGACGTGCGCGGTATGCGTTTTGAGATTGCTTATCCGGTTAATGACGAATCCGACGTGTACGCACTGCTTTCTGCCTTCGCGGCGGTCATGCAGCTGGGGTGCGCTCCGCATGATGTTGCCGCGGCCTTCGAGGTGCTGGCGCGTGAAGCCGCCGGCCGCACTGGTGGCGTTGCCACAGACAACGACGAGGAATAGGAGACGGCTCATGCGCTTGAACGTCAAACAGATTGCCGCATGCACAGGAGGCTCCTTCGTTGTTGATCCTGCAGACGCTTCCGCACTGATAACGGGACTTACGTGGGATTCCCGCACCGTGTGTAAGGGTGATGTATATGTTGCGTTGCCCGGTGAGCGGGTAGATGGCCACGAATTCATCGCGCCGGCGCTTTCTGCCGGCGCTTCCGCCGTCTTAACCATGCAGGTGATCGACGCTGAGGTGACCCGTGCCGCGCAAGAGGCAGGTGCGGCTATCATTGAGGTTCCCGACACCGCGCATGCCATTACTGATCTGGCGCGGGAATGGCGGCGGCATCTGAAAGGTCGCGTTATCGGTGTTACCGGATCGGTGGGTAAAACCACAACAAAGAATCTCATTCGCGACGTTTTGTCGCGTGCTTTCACCACAACGGCAACAGCGGGCAACCAGAACAACGAACTCGGTGTTCCCAAAACCATCCTGTCGGCTGAGGCCGACACCCAAATGGTAGTCGTGGAAATGGGAATGTGCGATCGCGGCGAGATCGCCGAGCTGTGCTCGTTCGTGCGCCCTGATTGGGGTGTTATTACTACCGTCGGCGAAAGCCATATCGAGATCTTGGGCAGTCGCGAAAACATCGCGCGCGCAAAAACAGAGCTCTTCGAGGCGCTTCCCGAAGGGTGTGGTCGGGCGTTCATGAATGCCGCATGTGACTTCGCCGACTTCATTGTTGAAGAGTCTCATCTGGAATCGCGCAGGGTACTGCATGTTTCGTTTGACGGGTCAAAACTCGCGCGCGACCGTCGCAATGCCGCTTCTCCGTTGGACGGCCCCGCAGTTTGGGCGGAAGATGTGGTACTTGACGAGATGGGGCGTGCTCATTTCCGCATGCATGCGTCGGGCTTCGGCGTTCCCGGTGTGCATGGGGCGCCCGCCGATGAGTCGGTTGCATGCGTGCTTAATGTGCGCGGTGCTCATAACGTGAGCAACGCTTGCGCTGCGGCGGCGGTGGGGCTTGCCGCAGGTATGAGTCTCGCCGACATCGCAGACGCACTGTCGCAGGCGCGTCCTGAGGCGGGTCGCCAGGAACTGATTGCTGCGCCAGGTGGATTTACGGTAATCAATGATGCATACAACGCAAGCCCCGATTCTATGCAAGCTTCGCTTTCCATGTTCTGCTCGCTGTCCGTTTCCGGCCACCGCATAGCGGTATTGGGAAATATGGGTGAGTTGGGGCAGTTCGCGCGTGATGGGCATGAGCGAGTGGGCCGTTTTGTAGCTGAGCTGCCTGTTGACCGTATGATCTGCGTTGGTGAGCTTGCCAGTGTTTTGGCCGACGCCGCTGAAACGGCAGGTATGGATGCACGTTGCATCTGTCGTGTGCGTACAGTTGACGAAGCGCTCGCTGAGGTGCGCGCGTACGTGCGGCCGGGCGATGCAGTGCTGGTGAAAGCTTCGCACTTTATGGAACTCACGCGTGTGGTTAAAGGGTTGGTTGACTAATGTTCTCGTATTTCGCTCAATATCCAACATTTCTGGTGTTTCTGGGGTTCATCGTGGCGCTGGCGGTGACCGTGGTGCTTACGCCTCTGTGGATTCGTTTCTTGAAATCGAGCCATATTGGGCAGCAGGTGCGTGCAGAAGGCCCCGAAAGCCACTTGGTGAAGCAGGGCACTCCCACCATGGGCGGCGTCATTATGCTCGTGGGTGTTATTGTGGCGGTGCTTTTGGTTAATTCTCCCTTGCCGCAGACGTACATGCTGCTTGCGGCTACGGTGCTTACGGGGGTTCTTGGCCTTATCGATGACGCTTCAAAGGTAGTGAAGGAGCGTTCGCTGGGCTTGACGCCGAAGGCGAAGCTTGTGGGGCAATTTGTTATCGCGACGGCGTTTGTGCTGGTTGTCGTTAACTTCCTTGGCATCGCGCCTACAGTTGAAATCCCGTTTGTTGCAACCATCGACTTAGGTGTGTTGAGCACACATGTTGGCGACTTCGTTATTCCGTGGCTGTATGTAGTGCTCGTTGACATTCTGCTCGTTGGCATGTGTAATGCCGTGAACCTCACTGACGGACTCGACGGCTTGGCGGCGGGTACGGTCATGATCGTCATGGTGGTCATGGCTGGCATTGCCTACCGCGCGAGTATGCTTTCGCCGGCAATCTTTGCCGCCGCGCTTGCTGGTGCGTGCGTTGGCTTTTTGTGGTTCAATGCATTTCCCGCCGAAATCTTTATGGGCGACACTGGTTCGCTTGCGCTCGGTATGGCGCTTGGCTGCCTTGCCGTACTTACGAAAACCGAGTTTCTTGTTATCGTCATCGGTGGCTTGTTTGTTGCCGAGGCGCTGTCCGTGATGCTTCAGGTGTTCTACTACAAGCGAACGAAGAAGCGCATCTTCCTCATGGCACCGCTGCACCATCACTTCGAGAAGAAGGGGTGGAGCGAAACGAAGGTGGTCGTGCGGTTCTGGATCGTATCGGGTGCGTTTGCTGCTGTGGGCTTTGTTATCTACTTCTCTGAGACGCTCGTCTCGATGGTGTAAGGGGGTTCGCTATGCATATGCTAGAGGGGCGCAAGCGTGCGCCCGAGCGTATCGATTGTGTTTTGGTGCTTGGATTAGGAAAGAGTGGCCGCGCGGCTGTTGAATACTGTCTGGGGCTTTTGGGCACGCGTATTGGATGTGTGGCAATTGCGGCGGGCGAAGAGAACGAGTCATCCCGTGCGTTTGCTGAGGCTGCGCGCGAGCGGGGTGCACTTATTGCTTTTGGTGACGACGGTCCGGTCGCGCTTGCTGCGATGCGTGGTGCGCGTGAGGAGGTATCTGATCGCGCGCCTGTGTTCGACGTTTGTATCGCGAGTCCAGGGATATCACAGTTCAGCTACTTGTATCAGTCGGCGTCGCGCTTGTCAGTCGAGGTGATCAGCGAGGTTGAGTTCGCGTGGCGCGAGAGTGCAGCTTCGTCTCGTTGGGTAGCCGTTACCGGTACGAACGGCAAGACCACCGTCACTTCGCTGATTACTCACGTGCTAAAGACCGCAGGGTTTCATGCGATGGCGGTGGGCAATATCGGCGATACGTGTATCGGCGCGCTCGCCGCTGGTGGTGCCGAGGTCTACGTTGCAGAAATGTCATCGTATCAGCTTGCGAGCTTGTGTGCCTTTGCTCCTAATGCGGCGGTTATCTTAAACATCACACCCGATCATTTGCGCTGGCACCGGTCGTTTGAGGCATACCGCGATGCAAAGCTAAAGCTTCTCGATAATCTGGCAAGCGTGCCGGGTTCGGTCGTTGCGCTTGATGCTACCAACGACGTGGTGCGCGAGAAGGTGCGTGAGCTGCATGCCGCCGAAGGGCACCCGCGCGCTATCGACTACGTGCCACTAGGCACAGCCGACGGCATTGGTGGCGACATGCGCACGCGTTGCGGTAGTCGTAACGCCGCATTTTTGTCGGATGCCGGCATAGTGACCGTTGCGCTTCATGGGGAAGAACATAAGCTGCTTGGCGTCTCCGATCTGCTCATCAAGGGCGCACACAACGTAAGCAACGCGTTGGCTGCAGGCGTGGTGGCTGTGTCGCTGGGTGTTGACGATGATGCTATCGCGCAAGGGTTGCGCACGTTTGCGCCGCTTGAGCACCGCATTGAACCCTGCGGATCGGTGCGGGGAGCAGTGTGTTACAACGATTCAAAGGCGACCAATGTTGACGCAACACTCAAGGCGCTCGAGTCGTTTCCTGAGACTCGTCCGCTGGTCATGCTCGGTGGCGATGACAAGGGTACCGATTTAGGTCCGCTTGTTGCGGCAGCGCACGCACATGCGCGTGGCGTCGTGTGCTACGGCGATGCAGGTAAACGTTTCCGTCAGGCGTTCGAAGATGCGAGTGTGGCAGCTCCAGCCGATTTTTCGTTGCTTTCCGCCGAACATATGGAGCAGGCTTTCGACGCACTTGTCGCCATTGCGCGCGAAGGCGACGTGATCTTGCTGTCGCCAGCGTGTGCATCGTTTGACGAGTTCTCGAGCTTTGAAGAGCGTGGCCGTGTGTTTAAGGCGCTTGTGGCTACGCGCGGCGAGGCGTAGGATTTCCATGTCTGACCCTCATAACAACACTGGGCTTTTGGGCTCACCCCAAGGCGCGCGCATCGCGCTGCTCATCATTACGCTCGCGCTGGTGCTCATGGGTACGGTGATGGTGTACTCCGCTGGTTCGATTGAGGCGCTCTCCGAGGGGGCAAGTCCCGAATCGTATCTCATAAAACATGCCGCTTATGGATGTATCGGCATCGTTTGCGGTGTGGTCGTGTGGAAGGTTATCCCGTACGCTGCATGGCGTGGTCCGCTGTTGTGGGGCGTGTGGGCTGCAGCAATTGTCATGCTTGTGCTTACGTCGGTGATGGGCATTGTTGGCTTAGGGGCGCAACGGTGGCTTGTGCTCGGCCCCATTAGCTTGCAACCTTCGGAGTTTGCCAAAATTGCGCTCGTGATGATGACGGTACACCAGTTCGCACTGCTGCGTGAAGGTCAAAGCAGCGGGCGCGATTTCTTGGTGCGCGTGGGTGTACTCGTGCTCATACCGCTGCTGTTTTTGTACAAAACGCAGTCTGACTTGGGTACGACGGCAATCATTGCCGTTGGTATTTTGGCGGTCATGTGGCTTGGTGAAGTTCCGAAGAAGTGGATTGCCATCATCTGCGGGGCGTTGGTAGTGTTCGTGATTATCGCCATTTTTGGTACGGGGTATCGCTCCGATCGCATGGTCTACCTTCACCCGTGGGATGACGGCGAGGATGGCTACGGCAAGGGACTGCAGATCATTCGGTCGTACTGCTCGCTTGCCGATGGAGGGCTATTCGGCGTAGGGTTGGGAAACTCGCGCGGGAAGTACTCGTTTCTGCCTGAGTCGGAAACCGACTTCATTTTCGCCATTGTCGTTGAGGAACTGGGCATGCTTGGTGGCATTGTGATCATTGGGTTGTTCGTGGGAATGCTCTTCGCAGGCATTGCTATTGCACGCCAGTCGAGCGATTCGTTCGGAACTATGCTGGCGGGCAGCTTGACGTCGATGATCGTCTTTCAGGCGTTTCTGAATATCAGCTGCGTGATTGGCATACTGCCGACTACGGGCAAGCCGTTGCCGTTCGTGTCTTCAGGTGGTTCGTCGCTTATTGCGAGCTTGATCATGGTTGGGCTCGTGCTTGCGGTGTCTGAAGGCGCGGGCACATCCGATGTATATGAGCGCCGTCGCGCGAATCTGCGCGTTGTTCGGGCGGTGCCTGATAGCGACTCGGCACAGCGTATGCGTTCGCGGCGGTCGGAATCGCGTTCAATGCGAGGAAAGGGCAGGAGGTAGCGCATGCGTATTGTGTTGTCGGGCGGTGGTACTGCTGGTCACATCAATCCGGCGCTCGCTGTGGCCGATACGCTGAGACAGCGCGGCTGCGAGGTGCTCTATGCGGGCACGCCGACGGGCGTTGAGGCACGGCTCGTGCAGCAGGCCGACATCCCGTTTACCGGGTTTGAAGCGTCGGGCTTTGATCGCAGTCGACCATGGACTCTTCCCGCTTCGGTAGCGAAGCTACTTGCGAGTTCGCGGCAGGCAGCGGCGTGGTTTTCCGAGGTGAAGCCCGATGCGGTGGTGTGCTTTGGCGGTTACGTGTGCATACCGGTGGGCCGCGCTGCATGCAAGCGGGGCGTGCCTGTGGTCGTACATGAGCAAAACTCCGTCATGGGTATGGCGAACGCCTATTTAGCCCGCCGTGCCGCGCGCGTGTGTCTCACGTATGAGCACGCGGCTAAAGGTTTGGAATCGTTGCCAGAAGGTGTGGTGAGTGTGACGGGCAACCCGGTGCGCGCAAGCGTGTTCGCCGCCACTCGTGCCGAAAGCCGTGAGCAGTTGGGCGTAGCCCCCGATGCGCTGCTTTTGTTGGTTACGGGCGGCAGCTTGGGCGCGCGTCATCTGAATCAAGCCGTCATCGGCATGAAAGACGAGTTGCTCGCTCGTTCTAACGTGCAGGTCATCCACGTTGCGGGCAAGCGAGACTTCGAGCGCACGCGTGCCGAGCTTGCGCTTACGCCTGATGAAGCGCGCCGCTGGCAGATTGTCGACTACACCGATCGCATGGGGCAGTGTATGGCAGCAGCTGATGTGATTGTATCGCGCGCCGGCGCGTCCACGCTGGCCGAGGTGTCGGCGCGTGCGCTGCCTGCGCTGCTGGTTCCCTTCCCGTACGCCACGGCCGACCATCAGACAGTCAACGCGCAATCGTGTGTTGATGCAGGTGCTGCGTTCATGGTGTCTGACGATCAAGTCGAAGGGTCGGTGTTTCGCGATCAGCTGTGTGCGTTGTTGGACGACGCATCGTTGCGTGAGCGCATGCGTGAGGCCGCCCGCGCTCAAAAGACCCAGGATGCTGCAGGGTTGGTGGCCGATGCGGTAATGGAGGCTGCACGCGATAATTCCCGCGTGTGCCGTTAATGAGGTACAATTCGGCTCTGTTTGCGAGAAGAGAGACATATATGAAAGGTCCGTACATGGTAGAGGGCACCATCGAGCAGGTTCACTTCATCGGTATTGGCGGCGTGGGCATGAGTGGTATCGCGCGCGTTGCCGCCGATCAGGGCATGAAGGTTTCCGGATCTGACTTGAAGGACAGCCGATACACAAGTCAGCTGCGTGAAGCGGGTATTACGGTTCATATCGGCCATAATGAAGAGAATGTGCCTGCGGGCAATGTTGTCGTTGTTGTGTCGACCGCTATCTCCAAGGATAACCCCGAATACGTTGCCGCTTCCCGTCGTGGTCTTCTCATTTGGCATCGTGCCCAGATGCTTGCCTACCTGGGGCGCGAGCTGAAAACTTTGGCGGTTACGGGCACGCATGGCAAAACGACCACCTCGAGCATGCTGGCCAGCGCCCTTGACGGGCTTGGGACTGACCCGACCTTCCTTATTGGAGGTATTGTGCGTGCCTACGGCACCAATGCCCATTCCGGCGGTGGTGAGCATTACGTTGTTGAAGCTGACGAAAGCGACAAGTCGTTTTCGCATCTGTCGCCGCAAGCCGTATTGGTTACGAACATTGAGGCCGATCATCTCGACCATTACCGCGACCTTGACGAGATCTATGAGAAATTCGATGCGTTCATGCGCTCGGTTCCTGAATGTGGCGGCCTTATTGTTGCGTGCGGCGATGACAAACCACTCGCGCGCTTGGCGCGCCAATCCGGTCGCGCAACATATACGTACGGCTTTGATGAGACGTGCGACGTTCGTATTGTCGACTACCGCCCCGATGGGGTGGGGAGCCTATTCGCTCTTGAATTGCCTGATGGGACACGCGTCGAAGGCGGCGTGCGGCAGAATCCTGGCGTGCATAATGTGCTCAATGCCGCCGGCGTCATCGCGCTTTTGTGGGCGCTGGGATTCGATGCGCAGTGCGCAGCGGCTCGTGTCGCCGAGTTCGCGGGCGTGCGTCGCAGGTTTGATCTTGTCGGCAAGGCCGATGGGGTGACGGTGGTTGATGACTACGCGCATCATCCCACCGAGATTGCGGCTACTATCCAAGCTGCCGCTGCACTCGATTTCAAGCGTGTACACGTGGTGTTTCAGCCGCATCGCTACTCGAGGGTAAAGCTGTTTGCTGAGGTGTTGCGTGACGAGTTCTCCCGCGCGTTTGACGCAGCGGACGATCTGTTGTTCACTGACGTGTTTCCGGCAGGCGAAGCTCCTGTTCCCGGGGTGACCGGTCAAACATTCTTGCAGGTGGTGCTCGATCATGAGGGGCATCCCGATGCTGAGTTCGTGCCCAACCGCGACGATGTGGTGCCTACCGTGCTAAATCGTGTGTCGGCGGGCGATTTGGTTATCACGATGGGTGCCGGCGACGTAACTGCGTTTGGCCCGATGATTGTTGAGGCACTGCGGCAACGCGAGGCCGCAGTTGGTGTGGAGTAAAGGGTTGCACCTGATGCCACGCCATGCTTCATCGCCTTTGGATGCGTTGCTGGTTGATGGCTCGTTTGACGGCGAGCTTTTTCCGGGTGAGTATATGGCCCGACACACCACGTACCACATCGGAGGGCCGGTTCGATATTTCGTGCAGGTTGCTTCGCTTGGGTCGCTCAAGCGCCTGTTTGATGTGTGCGAACGTGAGGGTACGCCGTGTGTGGTCATTGGACGCGGGTCGAATCTGCTCGTCTCCGATAAGGGGTTTCCAGGTGTGGTTGTCACGCTCGGCCGCGACTTTCAGACGTGTCGCTACGACGAGAAGCTCAAGCGCTTCTTCGTTGGCGCTGGCGTGCCGCTGTCAAAGCTCGTTCAAAGTGCGTTTCGTCACTCGGTTGCCGGTCTGGAGTTTGCGGTGGGAACACCGGGATCGGTGGGTGGCGCCATTCGCATGAATGCGGGGTCCGATGAGGACTGGATCGGCTCGCGGGTGGTATCCGTCACTGTACTTTCGCGTGCGGGTCAGCTCGTTCGCTATGAGGCCGCCGATCTTGGCTGGGGGTATCGCACCTCATCACTGCCTGACGATGAAATCATCGTCGAATGCGAACTTTCCGTAGAGCCGGCCGACCCGTTCTTCATCCGCGGTAAGATGGAGGCGTCGCTCGCGCGGCGAAAAGTCACGCAGCCGTTGGGGCAACCCTCATGTGGAAGTGTGTTCCGCAACCCGAAGGGCGCATCTGCTGGTGCGCTCATCGAAGGATTGGGGCTGAAAGGGTTTCGCATTGGGGGTGCACAGGTGTCCGACGTTCATGCGAATTTCATCGTGAATGCGGGCGATGCGACGGCGCGCGACGTCGTGGAGTTGATGAGATTGATTCAGGCGAAGGTGTATAAAGCGCATGGCATCGAATTACAACCGGAAGTCCGCTTCCTCGGGTTCGCGTAAGCCCCGCGGCCGCGCTGCGGGCGGCTACCGTGCGGCTCCGGCTGCCCGAACGGATGCGCGTTCCCAACGCAATGCTGCGCAAGGGTCTTTCCGTGCGTCTCGTGCAAATCCCGCGCCGCGCTCGAACCCTGTGCCGCGCGCAAATCCCGTGCCTCGCTCGAACCCTGTGCCGCGCGCAAACCTGAGTGGTTCATATCCGGGCGCTTCACGTGACGGCGTACATTTGCGGTCGGTTCGCGTGGGCGACGCGCGCGCTTCTCGGAACCGCCGCATGGGAAGTGCGAAGCCTTCTGCGCGCTCGTTCAATGTAATGCCCGTTTTTATTGCAGTGGGCGTTGTGGTAGCGGTACTGGTGGTTTCATTTTTGGTGCTGCGCGCCTCGAATGTGTTTGAAATTGAGGACGTTTCGGTGACGGGTGTCGAACACCTTACGTCTGAGGAAATGATGGCACTTATTGCCGTACCCGAAGGCGCCACGCTTTTGCAGGTGGACAAGAAAGGCATTGAGGATCGGCTCCTCAAAGATGCCTGGATTGAAAAGGCGAAGGTAAGTGCGGCCTTTCCTCACACATTGAAGGTAGAGGTTACCGAGCGCGTTATTCGTGCTGTGGTGGAGGTTCCCTCAGAAGATGGCTCGGAGGTGAAGCGGTGGGCTATCGCGTCGGACGGCATGTGGCTTATGCCCATTCCTGATCAGGATTCCGAAGCGGGTAGAAAGACTAGTCAGCAGATCTACGACGACATAGCCGCCGCGCTGGTTATCACCGATGTGCCATATAGCACCAAACCCGAGATGGGAACCTACTGCAACGATCCGAACGTGACGAACGCCCTCGAAGTAGTGGTGGGACTTACCACCGACTTATCTGACCAGGTGAAGTCGGTTGCTGCAACGGAAACGGAGTCTACTACCATCACGCTCGACAACGGCATCGAGATTGTATTTGGTTCCTCAGATAACATTCGCGACAAGGAGCGGGTGTGTTTAAAAATCATGGAGGAATACGAAGGATCGCTTGCTTACATCAACGTATCCGACCCGAAGTCGCCCACGTGGCGCGCGCTGTAGACTTGTGGCATGTGTGTCTGTATGCCTGTGTATGCCTGTGCGCGCGCGAAATGTGATGGGTATACGTTCACTCACCTGCACTTGTTTTGCAAATGGGAACGCATCGTGTACAATAACCGCACGTAGGCGCGCGCAGGTGTGCCTGGGAAACGGAGAACTGAGACGCAGCAGACTCGAATGCAGCATGTGGAGGATACGATGTCCAATAGAATAGGTTCCGAGCATTTGGCGGTTATCAAGGTTGTAGGTGTCGGTGGCGGTGGCACCAACGCCGTGAACCGCATGGTGGAAGCGGGCGTGAAAGGCGTCGAGTTCATTGCCGTGAACACCGACCGCCAGGCTCTGCTCATGTCGGATGCCGACAAGACCATCCATATCGGCGAAGAACTCACGCGCGGGCTGGGAGCTGGCGCGAACCCCGAGGTTGGGTGCCAGGCAGCTGAGGAAAGTCGCGCGGACATCCGCGAAGCGCTCGCCGAGGCCGACATGGTGTTTGTCACCGCCGGTGAAGGTGGCGGCACGGGTACGGGCGCAGCACCCATTATCGCTGAGATTGCGCGTGAAGAAATTGGCGCGTTGACGGTTGGTGTGGTCACCAAACCGTTCTCGTTCGAGGGACGCACCCGCCGCAACCAGGCTGAGCAGGGTGTGGCGTTACTCAGCCAGAAGGTTGACACGCTCATCGTCATCCCGAACGATCGTTTGCTTGAGATCGTCGACAAGAAGACGAGCATGCTCGATGCATTCCGTATTGCCGACGACACGCTTCGCCAGGGTATTCAGGGCGTTACCGATCTCATCACCATTCCCGGTCTTATCAATCTCGACTTCGCCGATATTCGCACCGTTATGAAGGATGCCGGCACAGCCATGATGGGCATCGGCATTGCTTCTGGCGAAAACCGAGCGCTTGAGGCTGCTCAGCAGGCGACGAACTCGAACCTGCTCGAGGCTTCCATTGCGGGTGCTTCGCGTGTGTTGTTCTCCATCGCCGGTAGCCCCGATCTTACGCTGACCGAGGTCGACGCTGCTGCGCGTACGGTGGAAGCGTGCGCCGATGAGAATGCCAACATCATTTATGGCCAGATTATTGATGAGGGTATGGGTGATGCTGTTCGTATCACCGTCATCGCAACTGGCTTTCAGTCTTCGCAGCCGCGTCAGTCTTCCATAGACTTTGCCTCGCAGCGCAAGGACCTGTTTGCTTCTACAGCAGCTACGTCCGCAGCGGCAGCTTCCGCTGCGGTTCCCTCGGTGCCGGTTACCTATGCTTCCCCTGCTCCGTCCCCTGCTGGTCGTTTTGCTGATGAGGACTACATTCCCGACTTTCTGAAGCGTCAGCGCTAGCGAGCCGTTGATGGGTCGCATGCTGGATGCGCTTCCGCAACCGCATTTGAACGCGCGCCATTTCGGCGCGCGTTCCTTATGCGTGCTGACCGATGATGCACTGTTCGATACATGTGGAGTGCGCATCGCGTTTTCTAGTCGCGATGGCGGGGTAAGCGAAAGCCCGTATCGTTCGCTCAACCTGGGATCGCACGTTGGTGACAATCCGCAGGCAGTGCAAGAAAACCGTGCAGTGCTGCTTGAGGCACTTGGTGCGGCCGATGTGCGTCTGATTATGCCCAATCAGGTACACGGCACCACAGTGGTGGTTGTTGACAACCCAAGCGCCGCTGCATTTGATCGTGCGACGGATGAGGCGCAGGAGGGAGCCGATGCAATTGTGGTCGCCGTACCGCGAACAGCAGCACTTCTGTGTTTCGCCGATTGTGTGCCGGTTATTGTGGTGTCACCATCGGGGGCATTCGTAGTTGCCCATGCCGGGTGGCGCGGCGCGCTTGCCGGTGTGGCGGCATGTGCGGTGCAGCAGCTCGTTCACGCCTGTGAGCGGCAGGGGGGATGCACTGACCCTTCTCGTTATAATGCCTACATTGGGCCACATATCGGCGCGGAATGCTTCGAGACAGGCGATGATGTGCGAGCTCGTTTTCGCGAGCGCTACGGCGAAGCGTGCCTTGTGGGCGAGCGTAACGTCGATCTTAACCGCGCACTTGCGATCAATTTGGGCGAGGCTGGCGTGTCACTGGATCGTATCGCTCATGCCCGGGTATGTACGGTGTGCCGGTCGGATGAGTATTATTCCTATCGCGCCGAGGGCGGTGTTTGTGGTCGTCACGGTGCCATTGCATTCAAGGAGGACTGATTAGTATGGGGTTTGCCCAGCGATACAACTCGACGCTCGCCGAGGTTGCTGCATGCTGTGCGGCGGTTGGTCGTGACGCATCGGAGGTGCGGGTGTTGGCGGTATCGAAGACGGTTGGTCCCGATGATGTCGCTTTGGCGGTGCGGGCTGGTGCGCATGACTTCGGAGAAAATCGCCCCGACGCCATCATGGCGAAACACGATGTCTTTCCCAACGAAACCTGGCATTTTATTGGGAATATTCAGTCGCGACGCATCCCTGATATTGTGCGGTGTGCCTCGCTCATTCATTCGCTTGACGATGAGAGCCATGCGCGCAAGATCAATGATGCGGCGGCGTCGTTGGGCAAGGTGCAGGATGTGCTTATCGAAGTAAACGTTTCGGGGGAGGAAAGTAAGGGCGGGCTTGCGCCCGATGACGTCTTCGATATGGTCGCCCTTTGCACGCAGCTGCCATGCGTGCGTGTGCGGGGACTCATGACCATGGCTCCGCAAGGTGACGCTTCGGTGGCTCGCCAGACCTTCGATGGTCTAGCGAGCTTGCATCAAACAATCCGATCGCAGCTCACCGGCCCCGATTTCCAAGCGTTCAATGATCTTTCTATGGGCATGAGCGAAGATTGGCGCGAAGCTGTTGCAGCGGGCGCTACCATTGTTCGCATTGGTCGTGCGCTGTTCAGCGACGAGTTCGACGTCGTGTAGCAGCGTTTCCGTCTGCGCGCGATGGGCTTTTCCGCGCACCGTGCGCATCGATTCGAACGAAGCGAAGGTTTATCATGGATCTGCCAAAGATGTCACTGTCGGACGGCGGTATGCTGGACGGCATCAAGGCCAAGTTCGGTTTTTCGTCTCGTCAATCCTACGATGATGGCTACTACGATGACGATTACGACGACTACAATGATTACGGTGCTGACTACGATGATTACGGCGAATACGGCGACGGTGGCTATGGTCAGCCCGCTGACGATGCGGCGTCCCGCTATGAGCCTCATCACACGGTGAGCACGCGGTCAGCTTCGGCGTACTCACGTTCGGGATCGCGTCCGCGTTTGGTATCTATTGACGACGTGCGTGCACGTACGCAAGTTCCCGATTCCCTGAATCGCGATCCGTTGCCGCCGCGCCACGTAACCTCTCCGGCAGCCACTCGTATCGGGGCGTTTCGCGGCAATCGCACGGTGATTGACGGTACGCTGCCCTCAACGGCCGACTCCATTGCAGAAGCGCAGGCGATATCAGCCAAGGCTATGGCGGGCAGGGAGCGTTCGGAGAGCCTTGATAACTTGTTCGCTTCAACGGCGGAAGCTGCCGCGGCATCCGCGTCAGCGGCTGCACCTACACCTTCGACGTCGGAAAAGCGTAGCTCGCGCGGCTTCGATCCGTACGAGGCGTATTCGGGATCGGGTGCTGCACGTCACGTTCCCACGCGTTCGGTGACGGTAATCAAGCCCATGAGTTACGGCGAGGCTGAACGTGTGGCGAAGAGCCTGAAAGCGGGCGATGCGGTGGTGTTGGCGTTGCGTAACACTCCCGAACCGCTGGTGAAGCGGCTGCTGGATTTCTCGTTTGGCGTCGCGAGTGCGCTCGATGCGAGCGTTGATTGCATTGCCGATAAAGTGTTTGCGCTTACGAAGGGCGCGGCGCTGTCGGAAAGCGAGCGGACCGACCTACGCAACCAAGGGGTGATCTAGCATGGCGCGCGTGCCGCGCCGGATTGCCGTTATCGGCGGTGGCAAGATGGGGGAAGCCATCTTCGGTGGCTGGATTGCTAGCACTCAAGATGCGGCCGCTCATCTTGTTCCGGAGTCGTTTAGTATCGCCGATCCGGGGAATGAACGGCGTGCATATTTGTCCGAGCACTACGGCGTTTCGTGCGTGGAGGCGGCTTCACAGGTGCCTTTTGTACCCGATATGGTTGTTCTTGCAGTGAAGCCTCAGGTGATGATGAGCGTGCTTGATGAGATCTGCAGCGAGGATCGCTATGCCGGTGGTGCGCAAGGTCCTTTGTTCGTGAGTATTGCTGCAGGTCTTTCGACTGAGCGCCTGGAAACGAGGTTGCCGCATGATGCGCGCTTAGTACGTGTTATGCCCAATACTCCACTCATGGTGGGGCAGGGGGCAAGCGGCGTATGTGGTGGTTCGCAATGCAGCGATGACGACGTGCAGCTTGTTCAGCAGCTGTTCGAGTGTTTAGGCCGTGCGTTTGTGGTTCCCGAAAAATCGATGGACGCTATCGGTGCTATTAGCGGGTCAGGTCCGGCCTATGTTGCTTCCATGATCGAGATGGTGCGCGATGCAGGAGAAAAGCACGGTCTTGATCCAGCATTTTCCGAGGTGTTGTTTTTGCAAACGGTGCTGGGGACGGCGCAACTCATGAACGAGCGGGGGCAAACCGCCGAACAGACAAGAATTGCGGTATGTAGTCCCGGCGGTACGACGTTAGCTGCACTCGATGCTATGAACAGGGAAAACATTGCTACAGCTTACCAGGCCGGAGTGGATGCGGCCGTCGCGCGTTCGAAGGAGCTTGCATTATGCTAAGTGGTCTTATTGTGTCCGTCGCCGAGATTTACAGTCTCGCCATTGTGGTGTACGTGCTGTTCTCGTGGTTTCCGTCACCGCGCGGGGTAATAGCCGATATATATGCGGCACTCGGCAAATTGTGCGATCCGTATTTGAACCTGTTCAAGCGTTTGATACCCCCTATTGGAGGTATGGTGGACGTTACCCCCATTATCGCGCTGCTTGTATTACAATTTGGGGCGAGCCTTATCGCTCGTCTGCTTTAGCATGGCCATTCGCGTAACCACGGGGTGTTGCGCGTGACGAAAGGGAACATCAGATGGCAATCACGGCCGAAGACATTCACAATCAAAGCTTCTCTATTGATCGCAAGGGTTACGATGTCGACGAAGTTGACGTGTTTCTTGAGCGCGTCGCCGACGAGATCGATCAGATGAATGGTTTGATCGCACATCTTGAAGATCAGCTTGAGAACAGCTACGTTGAAGACGAGAATCGCTTCGATGGTTTCGACACCCCGGCTACGATCGAGCCGCTTGAGGAAGAAATCGAAGTGGTTGAAGAGGTTGCTCCTGTTGCGGTTGAGGTTGCGCCGGCTGCTCCTGTTGTCAGCGAGAGTGAAGCCGAAAAGGACGCTCGTATTGCTGAACTCGAACGCCAGCTCGCGGAAAAGCGCGCCGATGACAATGCTATCTCGCAGGCGCTCATCATCGCGCAGCGTTCGGCTGACGAGATCATCGCCAACGCGAAGGGCGAGGCGGCTGACATTGTGGCGAACGCCCGTGCCGAGCGCGATCGTATCCTCGATAAGGCCGAGATCGAGCGCCAGAAGGTGCAAGACGCCATCTCGCAGCTGGAGGACAGCCGTGAGGAAATCCGTGGCGACTACCAAGATATGCTCACCGACTTCATCACCGATGCTTCGCGTCGTTTGGCAGAAATCGGCGGAACCAACCCGCTTGCAAGCGCTCACGCTCGTTTGACTCCTGCGCGTGCAGACGTAGAACCCGAGCTGCCTGCTTTGGTGACAGGTCAGGCGCCCATTGCTGACGCACCCGTTGCCTACACGGTTCCTCAGGCGACAGCTGGTGTTATTCCTGCAGCTGCCACACCTGTTGCATCTGTTGTCGAGAAGGACTTCTCGGGCTTCGGCGATGCTGATGACTTCGAGTTCGACGAAATCGACTAGAAGCACAATCAAGCGCGGTTGAGCGCGGAAGAACGGCGGGGTGTTTCGGCTCCGCTCAGGTGAATTCAAAGCGCCTCCCTGCGGGGCGCTTTTGCTTTCCGGGTAGCCGGGAAGGGCTGAATGCGAATTAGTCGGCATTGTATCCGAATGAGATGGCCCGCACGACGTTGATGAGGGTTGATGAGGGAAGAAGGATAGATGCGGTTTAGGAAAGCTGAACAGGGCGAACTCGACAGTGTTCTTGCAGTCATTGCAGACGGACGCGCAGCCATCGCGAAGCTGGGTATCGACCAGTGGAGCGGTGGTAACCCCAAACGCGAGCTGATCGAGCTTGACCTTCGGCTTCGCAGGTCGCATGTAGCTATCGATGAGGAATCGGGGCGTATCATGGCTACGGCGGTCATCGACTTTTCAGGCGAGCCGGACTACGATGCCATTGAGGGTGCGTGGCTGACTTCATCGTCCTCGTCTGCGCCGCAGTATGCTGTTGTGCACCGCTTTGCCGTGGTGCATGCATTTTCGAGACAGGGTATTGCAAAGGCAATGCTGAACTACGCCGAAGGACTTGCTCGTGAGCAGGGGTGCGTAAGTGTGCGCGTCGACACACATCCTGGTAATGTGCGCATGCTGGGGCTGCTTGAGAGGTGTGGGTACCATCGTTGTGGCATCGTATATATGTCGCATATTGAGGGTGCTACTCCTGAGCGGGTCGCGTTTGAGAAGATGGTGTAGGATTGTATGAGAATCGCCTCGGTCATTCTGGATATTCCCACGCAGGCGCTCGACTGTGCCTATTCCTACCTTGTGCCCGACGGCTGCGACGGCTGCGAAGATTATGCTCCGCTTCCCCCGATACATGCTGGTAACGAGCAAGATGCCGCGCAGCTTCCCGATAGTTTCGATGTATGCGTGGGATGCGCTGTGCTCGTTCCGTTCGGTGGTCGGCAGGTTGTGGGTTTTGTTGCCCGAATTGAAGAATGTGAGTACGGTGAACTTCCCGACGGCGTAAAACCCGTGAAGCTCAAGCCCATTATTCGTGCGGTAAGTCGCCCATACTTCGATGAAGAAGGTGCTGCGTGTATCTTCTGGATGGCAAATCGCTACGTTGCCCCGCTTGCGGCGTGCGCGCGTTTGTTCGCGCCACCCGGAGGGGTGCCGCGCGTGGTGCGAACATGCGGCGAGAACGGGCCGTACTGGCGGCTTGAGCAGCCCGCTATCGGCGAAGTTGACGACCGGTGGGTGTTGCCCGGCCCTTCGTATACGGGTTTCGAGCCGAAGCGCAATGCGGTGAAGCAGGCGGCAATCGTAAGTGCCTTATGCAGCGGCGATGTGCGTGTGGCCGAGCTGGCTACCGAGTTCGGCGCAGTTTCCGCGGCGCTGAAGTCTCTCGAGAAGCAGGGTGTGGTGCGTATCGAGCGCCGTCGGCGCATGCGCGGCGTTACTGCAAGTAGGCAAGCACCCATACCAGAGGTACCCTTCACGCCCTCGGCGAAACCGCCGCTCACTGCTGGTCAGGCTGCTTCTCTTGCAGCGATCGACGCGGCACGTAAGCGAGCACGGGGGGAAGTGGTGCTGGTCGACGGCGTTACCGGGTCGGGTAAGACCGAAGTATATTTGCAGGCCATCGAGGCTGCGCTTGCTGCCGGGCGCACGGCATGCGTGCTTGTTCCCGAGATATCGCTCACGCCGCAAACAGTTGCTCGCTTCCGTGGCCGCTTCGGCGATATGGTTGCCGTCATGCATTCGCGCATGAGTCGAGGCGAGCGTTTCGACCAATGGGATTTCATTCGCAGTGGGCAAGCGCGCGTGGTGGTTGGTGCCCGCAGCGCGCTATTTGCACCGTTGAGAAACGTTGGCATCATTGTCATTGATGAGGAGCATGAAGGCTCGTACAAGCAGGATAGTGCGCCTCGCTACCATGCGCGCGACGTAGCTTGCTGGATGGCTCGACGTGCGGGCGCGGTAGTGGTGTTAGGATCGGCGACTCCTTCCATTGAGACGCTGTATGCCTGCGCGAAGTGCGACGGGTGGAACCGTGTTTCTTTGCCCGCGCGGGCAAACGGCAAGCCTCTGCCGGAAATCGACGTCATCGATATGGCGAAGGAGTTCGGAAGTGGGTCGCGCTCTATGTTTTCGGGTCGTCTTACCCGGGCGCTTGCTGCGGAGCTTGTCTGCGGCCGAAAGGCGGTGCTGCTGTTAAATCAGCGCGGGTTCGCGAAGTTTTTACTGTGTCGTGAGTGCGGGTTTGTGCCGGAGTGTCCGTCGTGTTCAACATCGCTGACGTTTCATGAGACAGGAAACAAGCTCGTTTGTCATCATTGTGGTTATACGGTGCCTTCTCCGCCCGTGTGCCCGCGTTGCGCAAGTCCGTATCTTAAGCGTTTTGGCGCAGGAACCCAACGGGTTGAAGCAGAACTACGCGCATTGCTCGATGCTATGCCAGGCGTAGGGCCAGGCGTGCCCATCGTGCGTATGGATGCCGACACCACATCAGGGAAAGGTGCGCATCAGCGCTTGCTCGAGCAGTTCGCCTCAGCGGATGCGGCGGTGCTGTTGGGGACGCAGATGATTGCAAAGGGACTTGATTTCGACGACGTGACGCTGGTCGGCGTCATCAATGCCGACACGCAGCTGCATCTGCCCGACTATCGTGCCGCTGAGCGTACGTTCGCGCTGATCGAACAGGTTGCCGGTCGGGCGGGACGAGCGAACTTGCCGGGGCGTGTGATGGTGCAAACCTACGAGGCTGACAACGTGGCCCTGCGCGCCGCTGCTCGCTACGACCGAGCACTGTTTTTGAGAAACGAGTTGCCCAAACGCCGCATGCTTGGGTATCCGCCGTACGTTCGTATGGCAAATGTGCTGGTTTGGGGCAATGACGAAAGTGCTGTGGCACACGAGGCACGAGTGCTGCAAGAGGCACTTGAGCAGCAAGTCCGCGATTTCGGGGGAGATAACTGGATGGTGCTGCCAGCAGGTCCTTGTTTGCTATCGAAGCTGCGCGGTTCGTATCGCTGGCATGTGGTGGTGAAATGTCCGCTCGAAGCCGACATCTCCCGCGTCATCGAGCCGTTGTTCCGCGCACGTAAGGCGTACAAGGCGATTAACGTCGCGGTCGATGTCGACCCGAGCGATTTGTTGTAACGTTTAGAGGCTGCTGGAGTCGTCGGAGTTGTCAGGACTATCAGGACTAACCGAGTTTTCTGCGCTTTCTGAGTTGTACTCCTCAGGGTTATTCGTGCGGCTGCCGTAGCCGTGGCCGTAATCGTAATCGTTGTCGTATGAGCTGTTCGTGCTGTAATCGATTTCGTTATAGTATCGTACACGATTTTTGTCGGCAGGGTTCGCCTTCACGGTGACGGTTATTTCGTCGTCAATTTGAGGAATCACCAGTACGTGGCGTTTTAGGTTATCGAGTACGAAATCCTTGTTCTTGATCATTTGATCCAAGGGGTCAGTGATGCGAAGGGTTGTAACGCTTACCAGCACTGTTTTTTCTCGGGGGTACCTGTTCGCGCTGATGGAAGGTGACGCGGCGGCGTTGTTGTATTCCACTGATACAATAATCGTGCCGGGCGCAATTCTTTCGTCGAAGGTGATTTCGGCGGAATCATTGGCTATCAGGACGGTTTCGTCTTCGTTCAGTTCGATCGTTCGATCTTTCGTTATACGCTCGCCCGTAGCTGGTATCGACGTTGTGTCCACGTCGAAGCTCATGTATTCGGCAAACGCCACACCCACGCCGATAGCTCCCACGAGTGTGCCGGCAAGAGTTCCCGCAAGCAGGATGGCAAGGGGCTTGTTACGCATGAGTTATCGCCTCGCTTTCAAAGGGCCGGGTTTCGAGGGGCCGAGTTGCTGTGTTTGGATCGTACTCGCTTTCGACATCGGTTGTTGGGTGTGGTTCATCTGAGGGCTGTTCCATGCGCGCGCAAGCACGTGGCTCGCAGGGTAGCGTGTGAGAGGGGTGTCTGCGAATAAGCATGAGCACAAGCCCGGTGAGTGACAGCGTTGCCACCATGCCGCCAAGCGATGCGATTACTACGCCAGCAAGCGGATAGCCGAGCAGCAGGAACACCAGGCAGAATCCGAACGCAAACAGCAGACAAAGCGCCATGGCGGCAAGCGCTGCTGCTGTCATTGCTACGCAGGCATTCCATATCCAGCGGCATGCCGTTTTGCAGGCGCGCCATGTGAGCGATACAGCACCGCTCAACAGACCGAGAACTCCCTTTGAGGCGATGGGCCGATGGGGACGGTGCGGCTGGTGCGATTGCTGTAACTGGTACGGTTGCGTGTCGCGGCTAGCGCGTCTCACTTCCCATTTGTCGCGAAGTGTGTCCGTAGCGCGCGATATCGACGCGCGAGCACCTGCTGTCACCTCTTTGGCATTCGTGAAAAACTCGTGAACTGATCCTTTCACTTCGGTATATCCCGTTTTTGCCACATCGGCGACCGCGCTCGCGGCCTGCTCGGTAACATGCTCCTTCTTTTGAGCGGCTGCCACGTCAGCTGCTGCCGCTTTCACGTGGTAAGCTCCCAATATTTCCTCGATCAGCTCATCGATTGGGCCGAAGTCATCAATCGCCTCGGCTTCACTCATGCCTTCTTTTACCTTCATGTCGATATGTTGCGAGTACTCGTCGAGGATGTCTTTCTGCTCATTGTCTTCCAGCACGGCAATGCTTGCTTGAAGACGGGTGAGGAACTCAGTTTTTCGCATGTTCGTGCTCCTTTAAAAACTCGCTGACTCCATGCTGGAATTCCATCCATTCGCGGCGTAGCTCGCCGGCTCGCAGCACTCCCGCTGCTGTTAGGTGGTAGTACTTTCGCGGTGGGCCTTCGGTTGATTCTCTCAGGTAGGTTTCGAAATACCGCTCGTTGGTAAGGCGTTTGAGCAAAGGGTAGATCGTGCCCTCTTTCACGTCGATGGTGCTTGATATCTCTTCGACAAGCTCGTAACCGTACATGTCTCGTGCGCGTACGCATTCGAGAACGAGCAGTTCGAGAACACCTTTCTTGAATTGCGCGTTCATCTGCCTCCTCTCGTCATGCGCTAAGAGCTTGAGGGTGGTTCCCTTTGTTAGCTAGCATGTTAAACATGCTACTATATAATGTCAAGTACTAAGAATGAATACATACCGTTTTCGAACCAATTGTTGTCACCTGTTGTTCGTGCAACAAAAAAAGAACCCGGGAGCATTCCTCCCGGGTTCACGTGCGCAACGGGTTGCCGATTGGCTTACCAGCTGAAGTAGGTTCGTGGGTCGACGGCGCTACCGTTGACGCCGTTTGAAGAGTTCAGGTTAATTTGGAAGTGAAGATGCGCCCCGAAAGAGTAGCCAGTGTTGCCAGAGATAGAAATAGGCTGACCAGCCGATACCTGCTGCCCAACGGACACGAGCGTGCTCGTGTTGTGCAAGTACCATGACACGATGCCGCCACCATGGTCGATAGTAACGGCGATACCGCCCGAACCAAACCAGCCTGCAGTGGTTACGCGGCCAGCCGCCATAGCGCATATTGTGGTGCCAGAAGGACAACCCAAGTCCACACCCAAATGGAAGTCTCCCAAGCTGCGCCAACCGAACCCACTCGTGACACCGTAGCCGGGGGCAGGGTTCACCCAACCACCTACATTTGATGCAGCGCTCGAGCTGCCCGGAGACGCGATTGCAGCGCTCGATCCGCCACCGCCACCCGATGATCCTCCGCTCATTTGTTGAGCCAATGCCTGTTGAGCTAGTGCCTTGGCTTCTTCTTCCTTCTGACGAGCTTCTTCGGCGCTCATGCGCACCTGCTCGATCTCGCTGTGTAGAGCGGCCAAATCGCTGCTCATGGAGTCGTACTCGGCCTGCAGCGATGCTTGCGTCTTCTCAACCTCTTCTTTTGCCATTCGAGCATTTTGCAGCTCTTCGGCGGCGATTGCTTCCTGTTTCGTGTATTCGGCATGCGCAGCCTCGGCTTCGGCCTTCACGTCCTTGGTTTCCTGAACCAAGTCGGCATCTTGCTTGGCGATGCGCTGTGCAGCGTCCCAGTTTGTTACGAACTCTTCGAACGACTGCGATCCGAAGATAACATTCAGCGCAGTAGGCTCGCCTTCACGGTAAATTGCAGTGGCACGATTACCTAAACGCTCTTGCAGCTCAGCTAAGCGCTCTTCTGCAGCTTTAATGCGCTCCTGCGCAGCCTCCATGGCTTCGACTGCGGCCGTATGGGCCTCGTCGGCGGCGGTGTAGCGTTCAAGCGCTTCGTTGAGCTGAGTTTGCAAGGCATCGAGACGAGCGGCCAATGCATCGACCTCAGCCTGCTTGGCAGCTGCTGTCTCTTCCAAGCTTGACGCTTGCGCTTCGAGCTCTTCGGCTTCGGAGGCATACGCTAGCCAAGGGAACAACATGGTTCCGCCGGCAATGCCGCAAGCCTTCAGAAAAGTGCGACGGGAAATCCCGTCAGCAATTGGACTGACTTCGTTCATAGTGCGTTTACTCCCGATTCTGTCGGTTCTTGTTTGCCCCGAAACGGCTGGCATACAACGAGTCGCTTCAGACGAACGATGTCAAGATGATAACACCGTGAAAACAAATTTGCGTCCTTTACACGGTTTCCAAACAACCTGTCTACTCTCTGTTTACTCTCGTTCGTTCTCAGCTACTTCAGCCACCTCACGTATTCTCGGCTGTTCCGATTGACTGCCGATTGGATATTCGAAGTGGTAATCGCTTGGCAACTGGTTGAAAACAGGGCATGCGTGACAGATACGAAACAATATATCCCTTTCCTATCGAAAGCGGGTCAATTTGGCAGAAAATGCTTCTGGGTATGCTTTGGCGCAAGGCGTACAATGCAAAGGCTTGCTCCGTGTAGCGGTGTGCGGGGTGGGTTCCGTTGCGGAAAATGTCTCGCATACGTGTAAGACGGAGTAGCGCTTGTGGCGTCATGTGGACGAGTCATTCCGTGCGATGAAAAAACACTTGAAGGGAAAGGAAGCGTATGAACTTCGAGATCGTCACTGATTCGTGCTGTAATCTGACTGAGGACATGATCGACGAGTTTGGACTCCATATACTTCCCCTGACGTTCCTTGTCGATGGCCAGCAGCGCTATAGCTATTTGAAAGGTGAGCGTACCGATCTCGCGCAGTTCTACACGATGATGCGCGAAGGTAAGGTGATCACTACGTCGCTTCCCAACTTGTCAGAATCTGAAACGCTTATCCGTAGCTTGCTTGCGGCGGGTCGCGACGTGTTGTACCTAGGGTTTTCCAGCGGGCTATCGGGTACGTACGAAGCTATCAGTCTCCTGTGCGACCAGCTGGCCGCCGAGTATCCCGACCGTACCGTGCTCACGTGCGATACGTTGGCGGCTTCAGGTGGGCAGGGATTGCTTGTGTGGTATGCGGTGCAGCATGCGCGAGCTGGTGAAAGCATTGAAGCCGTGCACGAGTGGGTGGAACAAAACAAGCTCCATTTGGCTCATTGGTTTACTGTTGACGACCTCATGTTCCTGTTCCGCGGCGGGCGCGTGTCGCGCACGAGTGCGTGGGCGGGCACGTTGTTAAACATCAAGCCCGTTATGCATGTTGACGACGAAGGTCATCTCATACCGCTAGAGAAGGTTCGTGGTCGCAAGAAGTCACTCAATGCGCTGGTCGATCATATGGAGAAAACCGCCATCACGCCCATATCCGAGCAGATGGTGTTTATCACTCATGGCGATTGTTTGGAAGATGCTGAATACGTTGCTGACCAGGTAAAAGAGCGCTTTGGCGTGCATGACGTGGTTATCAACTACGTCGACCCAGTCATCGGCGCCCATTCCGGCCCAGGAACCATGGCGCTGTTTTTCCTTGCGAGCGCCAGGAAATAGCGAGCGAAAGAAAGGGGCGAATATGGGCGAAGTGTTATTCCTCGAATATCCGAAGTGTTCAACATGCAAGAAGGCGAAAGCGTGGCTTGATGCACACAGTGTTGCCTACGTCGATCGGCATATTGTTGACAACAATCCGACTGCAGCTGAACTTGCTCAGTGGCATGCGCGCAGCGGACTGCCCATTAGACGCTTTTTCAACACAAGCGGCATGCTGTACCGCGAGCGAAATATCAAAGCCCTGCTTGATGCAGGTCTTGACGATGCAGGCTCGTATGAGCTTCTCGCCGAGAACGGCATGCTTGTGAAGCGCCCGCTTGTTGTTGGTGACGATTTCGTGCTCGTGGGGTTCCGCGAAGCAGAATGGCAGCGCGCCCTGCTGTAAGGCTGCAAGGCGCGCTTTTTCGACGTTGGTGCGCATCGTGGCGTTGTAAGCAACGTCCGATAGTGCGCCACAACAGATGCTAGCGGCGTCCTTCCTTCTTCTGCACCGCCAGAATGCTAATTGCCTCAAACGCAATGTTCGCTGCTAGGTATGCGGTGATCTCGCCATGGTCGAAGGAGGGCAACACCTCCACTACGTCCATGCCTACGAGATTAAGGTCGCGCATCGCACGCACGAGTGCAAGTGCTTCCCACGACGTCCAGCCGCCCACTTCAGGTGTGCCGGTGCCCGGTGCATACGCCGGATCAACGAAGTCGATGTCGAAGGTGAGAAACACAGGTGAGTCGCCCACGCGTTTAATGATACGTTCGATAACGGCTTTCAATCCGATCTCGCGCATCTCGTGAGTTGGGATAATGTCGAAGCCAAGCTTTCGGGAAAGGTCATGCTCGTCGGGGTAGTACAGCGAACCACGCATCCCTACCTGGATGGATTTCGACACGTCGATAAGTCCTTCTTCCAGTGCACGGCGAAATGGTGTTCCGTGATTGTACTTCTGTCCGAACACCTCGTCGCAGATGTCGGTGTGTGAGTCGAAGTGTACAAGTGCCACCGGGCCGTGCTTCTTGGCAACGGCACGCAGCTCGCCTAAGGTGATGCAGTGGTCGCCGCCAAGGGCGAGCGGGAAGATGTCTCGATCTATGAGCGCGCCGATCTCGCGTTCAATCGCTTCGTACGTGGGATGGATGTAGCCGGGTGTGATGGCGACATCTCCGTAGTCAGCACCGTGCAAGTTTTCAAGAACGTTCACGCCCATGATGGCGTTTGCTGGCTTAATCATGGCCGATATGGCACGGATTGCCTGCGGTCCGAATCGCGCGCCCGTGCGGTATGAACAGGCGCAGTCGTACGGGATACCCACAATGGCGAAGTCGGGGTTTTCGACGTCGGCTATGCGCGGAATGCGCATGAATGTGCCGGTGTTGCAGAAGCGTGGCGAGGTAAGCGCGCTTGCGGGTTGAAGGTCGTTGTGCATTGGACTCCTTCCGGTTCGCTTGCGATATGACTGGCACCCAGGGCCGCCTCCCCACGTATCGGCCGGTGTGCGTCGTTGCAGAATTGTACCCAATGAGTCGGATGAAGTCACCGGGGAAGCTACGTCGAGCGCGATGGTTGCGCAGTAGATACACGAAGCGGTAACGCGGCCGCTGCACGAAGCGGTAACGCGGCCGCTGCACGAAGCGGTAACGCGGTTACATGCCGAGTTTCACGTCGAATCTCGCTATGCGTTTTCCTTGGTGCGTTTTCGTACTTGTTCGTGTTTGTTGCTACCACATTTCGCCCGTTTGCATGATGACTGCACCACGCAGCGTTTCGATGCGTACGCCCAGAACGTGTCCGTCATGTACGTGCACAAATCCAACGCTTCGGCTCATGCCGCTGCGTGGCCGTGATGCCGACCCAGGGCAGATCATGTAATCGGCGGGGCGGGCAGCAGCACCCGTGTCTAGGCGGGGGGTGTGCGTGTGTCCGTGCACGCACACGCGGGGAATCGGTTCGCCCGGTTCCAGTTTTGCGCCGCCGAAGCCTATGCGTACGTCATGTGGATAGTGGGCCACTAAAAAACGCACACCGTCGATCACAGGACAGGCGCGCGGCCCGACGTGTGACCCGTACTCGTCATAATCGTTATTGCCGAGCACCGCTGTGGTAGGTGCCAGCGCTTCGAGCTCGTGGAGAATTCTTGGATCACCAATGTCACCTGCATGTATGATGCGATCCGCTGCGGCCATTGCGGTTGCGGCGGCTGTATCCAAGCGTCCATGCGTGTCGGATATGATTCCCACCAGTGTCATCGGCCTCGCCTCTTCTCGTAATCGTGACGCATTCACCTCGTCGCATCATCTTAACGGAGTACGCTCGCTATGGAAAGCGGCGGGGAATGCGGCCAGTAGCGAGAGAGAACGAGAGTGCGAGAGAACGAGAAAATGAGGGAAAGAGAGCGACTCTTACATTATCCTTACCATTTCGTGACGCGTTGAGGGCTGTGCGACTGCTTGGGTATACTGGCTGTGGCGAGAAAACAAACTGACATGATCCGTGCGTCCGCACAAGGACGCACGGCGTATGGCTGTGGTCGGCGACGTCCGGCAGATGAATTCAGCAGTCCTTCTTGCCTGAAACGGAGGAGAAGGTGGCAGAAAACAGCGCAGCGCGTATTCTGGTGGTCGATGATGAGATAGCTATTGCCGATCTGGTGGTTAAGCTATTGGAAAACGAGGGCATGAGAGCCTGCGCGTGTTATAGCGGTGTAACAGCGCTCGAGCTGTTCTCAATTGAGCAGTTCGACCTGCTTATCGTTGACGTAATGATGCCCGGCATCGATGGGCTTGAGGTGTGCACTCGTCTGCGTTCAGTTTCCGATGTTCCTATTATTTTCCTTTCAGCGAAGGATGAGGAAGCTGACAAGGTGGTCGGGCTTATGCTCGGTGGTGATGATTACGTGACGAAGCCTTTTAAACCGCGCGAACTGGTCGCCCGCGTGCGTGCCCGCTTGCGCCGAGCGACTCATGCGGCGCACTGTGATGATAACGTACTGCGGGCACATGGTATCGAGCTCGATTTGGGTGCACATACTGCGTTCTTACATGGTGAGCCGCTCCATCTCACACCGAAGGAATACGGTATCTTGGCGGCGCTCGTTCGCAATGCGGGCAAGCCGGTTGCCACAAAAGATTTGTTTGAATCTGTATGGAACGAACCGTACGTGGCCGCGTCTGCAAATTCGGTTATGGTGCACATGCGTCGCATTCGCAAGAAACTTGCCGAAGTTGACGGGTCGGAATGCTTCGTGGAAACGGCGTGGGGTGTGGGGTACAAAATTATGCCCCGAACTTCGAATTCTTCTGCTTCGAACCCTCACGTTTCAGGCTCTACAACTCCTGGTTTCTCCTTGCCCGATTTAGGGACAAAGCGGTGAGCCGCCTGCGCAGCGCGCAGGCACAAGCTTTGCAGCGTCGCCTGTTCGGAATGCTACTCGTATCACTGCCGGTGTATTCGGTGTTGTTTGCTGCGGTTGCGCTTGCTCTCGATACGACAGTTTTCGATGATCTCGGAGAACGCATTGCGAATCTGACATCATCATGGACGTATTATTCCGAAGATGAATATGTGGCGTTGCAAATCGAGTTCGCCGATGCGCGACAGAGCGATTTGCTACAGGCCCTTCCTGTCGAGGGTGGTGGCTACAATGTGCGCAATCTCGGTCCGTACTACGCTATGCGCAGCTTAAAATGGGTGGTTCTTCTGGGAATCTACCTGCTTGGTTGCGTGGGTATGGCGTTGGTGGTTATGCGTTCGTCCGTAAAGCGCTTCGATGATCTTGCCTGTGCGATTACGGCGCTGTTTGCTGATCGCGAGGCAAAAATCATCCTTCCTGATAGCTTAGCCATCGTTCGCGCTGAGTTGCTGGAAGTGCGCGAGCGCTCGCTTGCTGACGAGCGGGTTACGCGCGCTGCTGAGACGAGAAAAAACGAGCTGGTTGCCTACTTGGCTCACGACATCAAAACACCACTCACTTCAGTGCTTGGCTATCTGACGCTCTTGAAGGAGTCACCTGATATTCCTCGCACCGTTCGTGCTGAATATGCAGGTATCGCACTTTCAAAGGCGGAGCGCCTTGACGATTTGATTGATGAATTCTTCGAGATAACTCGTTACAACCTGCAGGCGATTCCCGTTGAACGGCAGCGCATCTCGGCCCAGCTTCTGTGTCAGCAGGTTGCTGACGAGCTGTTTCCAGAAGCGAATGCGAAGGATGTTACCATCGACGTTGACGTACCTGACGACTTCACGCTGTTCATCGATCCCGACAAGATGGCACGCGCGTTGTCGAACGTTATGCGGAATGCCGTTGCGTACGCCGATGTGGATACGTGCGTGAATGTTCGCGTACGTATCGATGAACACAAGGCGACGTTTTTGGTCACCGATCAAGGACGCGAGATATCACCGGTGCATCTTCAAAGCATTTTCGAAAAGTTCTTTCGCGAAGATACTGCACGTTCCAGCAATAAGGGCGGGGCGGGGTTGGGGCTTGCCATTGCTAAGGAGATTGTCGTTGCACATGGTGGCTCCATCTCAGCGCAAAGCGAAGCGGGTACAACGACATTTTTCATTGTGGTTCCTGTCTAAACACTACTCTGTGAACTGCACATATGCTACTTAAACAAGTATTTATTCGTTTAAGTGTTAAACTAGCAATCATTCGTTTACGCTCAATGAGCGCACATGTGGCGTATGAGTTTGTGGTGCACGAGAATCAATTCCACGATGAAAGTGTTGAGAGCTAACTAAGTAAGAAGATAGTCGTTATGAGTGTGAGACGTAAAGCGGGAATTCGTTCATGTTTTCTTCATAACACATGTGTACGCAAAATTCGCGCAAACATATTAAAAATCAGTTCACTAACTGGAAAAACGCGGGGTTTAAATGTTTGGGAAGCGTTTGCCGCTCGGAAAAAGTTTGCAACGTTTTCCCCTCAAACCCCTTGACCTGTCCTCGCTAAGGGGGTAGAGTACCGCCTTGCGCTTCGGGGGAGACCTCGAAAGCAAACACAAGCCCTGATAAGACCAAAGAGAGCAGGTCTTATGCAGGTTGGGGACCTTGAGAACCGGATACTGTGAGGCAGACATTTCGAAGACGATAAATGAGTTCTTCGTTTGCGGACGCCAGATGATTATAAGGATACAACCAAACAGTACGTGGGAAAAGAAATGAACAGGCGCATGAGCATATATACACTCATGCGTTTTCTTTCAACGGAGAGTTTGATCCTGGCTCAGGATGAACGCTGGCGGCGTGCCTAACACATGCAAGTCGAACGGGAAAAGCGCTTTTTAGCGCTGATAGAGTGGCGAACGGGCGAGTAACACGTGGCCAACCTACCCTCTGCTTCGGGACAACCTCGGGAAACCGAGGCTAATACCGGATACTCCACGCAAAGCGCATGCTTTATG
>NZ_JAAKEB010000032.1 GCF_011038965.1 Adlercreutzia sp. ZJ141
TGCGATCTGGACCATCGCAGGCCCATCATAGGACAGGAAAGCCTTTTTCTGATTCTCATGTCAGCGGTACGGTTTAACCGTCTACCGCACCACAGGCATAGCCTGTGGGTTTCTCACATGGCGCTAAAACTCTTTTCCAAAGTTTCTTTAAATCTGTTGCCTCCCCTCTTTTCCGCTAGTAGGTAGGCTTTGAAGTCTCTGGCTGGCAGAGACTTTGAGAAAAAGTATCCCTGGCAGCAGGTTGCGCCGAAAGAGCGAAGATATTCGTAGGTCTTCCGGTCTTCGATTCCCTCAAGGCAACTATGGAGACCTAGTCTGCGAGTGGCATCCACGATTGCGCCCACATACGCCTGATTAGCCTCCCGGCTGCGTATATCCGTGATGAAGGTTTTGTCCAGCTTAATCTCATCTATCGGGAGATTGAGTAAAACACCCAGGGAAGAGAAGCCGGTGCCTACATCGTCTAGGGAAATCTGAATACCAAACTTGTGAAAGAACTCGATTTGAGACTTCAGGTATTCCTCGTCCAGTTCACGGCAACGCTCCGTCAGCTCTAGACAAAGCTGTTGGGGCGGGAAACCGGTCTCACGCAGTACCTCCAGCACCATGGTGTTAAACCGTTCGTCCTCCAACTGCAAGACGGTGATATTGACCTTGATCACGAATTCAGGCACCACCGGCAGCATTTCCCGGGCATCTGTGAGGGCTTTCCGAAGGATCCACCAGCCCACCTGGAAGAAGCAAGGATCGTTTTCCAGCCAAGGTACAAACTGTCCCGGGGGCACCTTGCCGAATTCTTCGCTCCGCCACCGCAACAGAGCCTCTGCCCCGATGACCTCTCCGGTATCCATTTGGTGAACGGGTTGATACTCCAGACGAAAGCCCTTTCGTTCCGTCACCGCGTCCTGATAGATGGCGGTCAGCAATTTGAAGTCTACCTGGCTCTCACCTCGAGTTGGATCGCTGTAGAATGCGAGACGGCCATGGTCTTCTTGCTCGGAACGCTCCAACACACTGGTCAGGTTGTTCCGAACAGTGGCGACGCTGCCGGTATATTCTTCATCCACGGTAAAGGCTCCACCTGCCAGCCTTAAGGGAATGGTGATGGAATCCATGGTAATCTCGAAGCGGGCGGCATTTGTCAGGTTGCTATAGAGCCTGGAAACATCCTCCGCATCCATTCCCGGCAGGCAAAGAGTAAATCTGGTTTCTCCGATCCGGAAAACCCGTCCCTTTTGAGCAACGATCCTTCTTAGAATTACGGAAAACTGCCCCAGGATCTGATCGCCGGTTACGTGGCCATACAGTAGATTGATCCTGCTGAAGGAGCAGATCTTCACCGTCAGGAAGGATGCCCTGGTCTTCTCCTGCAACAGCTTTTCCATGTAGGGAACCAAGATACGCTCGTTGTGAAGCCCTGTAATGGGGTCGATGGTCTCTCCGATGCCGTGATTGACTAAGGTAGCAACAAACAGATCCGGTTCGCCGTTTTTGCCTTTCAGAATTCTACCCCGGCAGGTGCATACCACATACTCTCCCCGTTTGTTGCGAACACGGTATTCTATATTGTGTTCCTTTTTCTTCCCGCTGAAGACCGCGCCGATATCCGCACGATAGTCGGCGCGGTCATCTGGATGGATATACTTCATCCAAACGGTCGCGTTATCATAAATGAATTCGCCGGGCAGACCGAAATAATCCACCGCTGCCAAAGACCAGCGGGAAACGTTGGTAGCCAGATTAGCCATGAAAAGGTAGTTCCTCCCACCTGTTGCGGCAAAGGCATCGAAGATGCGGTCGGTCAAGCCGGCAACATTCATCTGCTGTCCGTCCTGTGACAGACGGGATTTTTCCCGCCTCATGTTCGTCTTGTTCTGATACATCAGATAATCGGCCGTCTGCAGCACATTGCGCAACGAGGCGTATTCCTCGCCAGATATGGCGTAGGCGATAGCAACGCTCATCTGGTAGGGTACCTTTTCGGACATGGCCTTGCAGTCCGCATTGACTAAATCGATCTCTTGCTGGATCTTCGCCTTATCCGTATTGCGATATATGGCTAGAAACTCATCGCCACCCATACGGTAGATGCTTTCTGCTCCCTGCAGATCCCGCATCAGAATCTGAGCGATGTCACCGATATAATCGTCGCCTTTCAGGTGGCCAAACTTATCGTTGACCTCCTTCAGGTCGTTGATATCGCAGAATACCATCCCGAATCGGATATCCCGGTTCTGAACGAACTCCTTCTCCATCTGCTGGATCTCGAGCTCATAACTGTTGCGGCTCTTTACGCCGGTGAGTGCGTCGATCAGCAGCTTCTGCCTAAACACATCAGCCGGATTTTCCAGGGAGAAGAAGAATGCCACCGTAACAACGGTTGCCGCGCCGCCTGTAATTAGTAGCTCGGGCACCACAATCTGGATGCACTCCGCCGCCACCATCACAGTAAGCATGGGAATTAAGGCCATTCGCACATGGGGCGCCAACTTTTTGAAATTCACGGTTAAGATCACGGCGCTGCCAGCTAAGAATATCATGCCAAGGCCATAACCTACAACGGCTGCCGGTCCCAGGCTATAATTGGTTCCGTTGCCTTGAAGATACTCAATGGGAAGCACCGGCAGGAGGATCAAATAAAGCCCCACCAGGGAAAGTCCCAGAATTCTGACCACCTTCTGAATTCGCTTCTCACTGTAAGACAGAGCGATCACATAGCAGAAGAACTCATGGGCAAACAGAATGGCGAACAAGTAAAACACCACATGGGCTATATAATTGACCCAGATGGGAACCTGGTCAAGATTATTCACCGTCAGCACGGTGATTATGTCAAACACAACATGGCCAATGGCAAAGAACAGCATCCTCTTAAAGCTGCCGTTGTCTTTTCCCATTTTATAATAGCGCGCGTTAATGCCGAGAAATATCAGAAGTATCAAGCAGACGATCTCAACTCGGACGATCAGCAATGGATACAAATGATTACCTCCTGACATATGTATAGTTTTGTCACAAACACTCTTCCCGTATCATAACCGTTTCAAGAATACGAGATGATATCTTTCACGACAGTTTTTCATTTTTAAGACGACCTGATAGAACGAGTCTTTGCTGGCAGCTAAGGACGGTAGTCTAGCAGGGTGATAAAATTCATGCATGTGTAATGCAGCGCGCATTCAACCAAAGGACGTGTCATGAAGTACAGCGAGTTGTTACAGAACGGTGCTACACCGACTGAAATACAGACGTTTCTCGCCGGAGGAGAGACGGTACCCGTAACCATGAGAATATCCGGTAACCTTCGGGACGCCGCCAAGGAGGCCGCGATTCTTAACGGAATGAACTTCACCTCTTTTGTGAAGCTCTGCATTATCGAGAAGCTAACACAATGAAGATAGAGACGAATACAACTACATAAACAATCTGCACGTCGATTATGCGTCACACATGATTCTCTCGACGAGCAGCTAAAGCGACCCATGAAGCCAACTTCCATGGTGACGGAGATAATCGTTGCTCATCTATTTAAGTTCTATGCGAAAAAGACCGGAAGCGAGTAGCACATGATCAAGAACGTAAGCGATCCCTCGATTGCGAGTATCCTTTCAACTGATGCGTTGAAGGTGTATACCATACCGCGTTATCAGCGCGAATACACGTGGGGACAGCGTGACTGGGCGAACCTCTACGATGATGTTTTTAATAATGACTCAGGATACTTCCTTGGATCCATTATCGTGATTCAGGGAGAAATTGATCCGAAGACTAACATTGTAGACTTCGAAGTCATCGACGGCCAACAGAGACTGACTACCATCAGCCTTCTTCTCGCCGCAATATACGCTCGCATCAACGAGCATGCCAACGCCATCGATGAAGACATGCAGCTCGACGACGTCCGACCACTGCGCAACAGACTCATTCTCAAATCTAACAAGGGAATGACGCGAGTCGTGCCGCAGGTGCAGAATCACAACCAAGATGACTATCGTTGGATTCTTAAGGAACACGCTGGTCTCGCGGTTGTGATGCAGCGCCCAAAATACCACGGTGTTCGAAAGATGTCGAAGTCCTTTGAGTATTTCTACGATAGGCTCGGTGAAGAAATTGCAGGTATGTGCGACGATAAAGCTGTACGCGTACTGCTTGACAAGAATAGGCTGCTCTGTTCCGCCGTACTCGTACAAATCAACGTAGACAGCCACGCTGACGCATATACACTTTTCGCGTCACTGAATAACCGAGGTGTTCCGCTTAGTGCCGTCGACCTGATCAAGAACACCCTGCTCGCCAAGGTAGCCGATGCAGATGGCGCCGAATTAGACTACTACTTTGAGCAGTGGCAAGAAGTACTCCGCAACCTTGGCGAGGACTATGCCACCCAAGAGCGTTTTTTTCGACAGAACTACGACGCTTTTCGGCGCGGCGCTAACAGACCCTTCGTGCAGGAGGGCGGTGCACAGCTGCCGCTCGGTTCGGTGGCCACACGCTCGAACCTGCTCAAGATTTACGAGAAGAGAATAGGTCAAGACCCCGGCGCACTCGGTGTCCTCGATGAACTCCTCTGTAACTCAGCAATATACTCACAGATTATTGGAGTAGAGCGTGAGGATATTGACGATGAGCTCGAACGGCAGTTTGTCGAAATCGGGCGTGCTCAAGGTGTACCTTCGTACCTGATGCTTCTCTACCTTATGAAGAGAGAAACGGAACTCGGCTTGGATAGCGGACTCATCGCCAGAATCGTAGCTCTACTCGTCAAATTCTTCGTACGGCGCAATGTGACCGACACACCACCAACCCGTGATCTGGAGCGCCTTTTCATCAGCATTTGCGAAGGCATTGAGGATGAGCAGCTGAAGGGTATAGATGTTGCCAGTTACATCAAGCGTAGGCTTGTCGATGTGTCGGCAAACGACATCACCTTCAAGGAATGTCTTGAGGGGTCAATATATGACGTGAACCCGGATATGACGCGCTACATCCTCGCCATACTCGCTGAGCCGAGTGTTACCAAGGAAATGAAGGGACTCTGGGAACGCTACCCATCGGGTAACTACGTATGGACGATTGAGCATGTATTCCCACAGGGCGAGAATATCCCAGCTAGCTGGGTGGAAATGATCGGCGGAGGCGATAAGTTAAGAGCTCAGGAGATTCAAGCTACACACGTTCATACCCTTGGTAATCTGACCATCACTGGTTACAACTCGAAGCTAAGCAACATGCCCTTCATGGAAAAGCGAGACCGCAAGGATTCAAACGGCGCAAATGTGGGCTACCGCAACGGACTAAATCTCAATGACGACCTCGTGAGTGTGGATAACTGGACGAAAGAGCAAATCGAGGCGAGGACTGAGAAGCTTGTGGTGCTCGCGCTGCGGGCATTCACATTTGGCGATATCGAGTTCTAGCGGGGTGTTGATGGTATGAACAACACTATCGCCACAGCTTTCTATATTGATGAAGACAGCCCGCTTGTACAGTACGAGATTACCTTTCAGGAGAAACAGAAATTCCTTATCTCTGGAATTGACGCCTACAGAAGCTCATCAAACATAGGTAATGTCTATGCAGACGTGACCGAAACCCTCAGAGATGATATTAAGTGGGAACCTCACGTTGATAAAGCTGACAAGATCGACTATATAGTCGCTGTAAGCAGCGGTGTTCTCGCCGGCCTCATCGATGTTTTCTATGTCGGTGATTTTTCCCTTGACCGCGCAAGTGAGTGGGGCACCCAGAAAGTCGAAAAACTTGTGATGAAGGTCGCTCGTGTGGAAGGCTATTCCGGCGACGATCTCAACAGCGCTATCAAAACCCTGGAGAAAAAGTATCCGTTCGCCGCAGATGGAAACACTAATGATTTCGGCGGTGGGCTGAACCATCACTTACGAGACTTTTCTCACCATTTCAGCATCGGAGGGCTATTCTTTTCGATCATTACGCAGTTCACTGGATTAGTTGTGGGAACTGACGAGACAGGTACTTTACGCGTGGTTCACGTACCCGAATCGCACAAGGCGTGCATCGGTAAAAACTTCCAGGAAAAGATTGCTTTCGGCACCATCGGCTGGTTTTTCCATATGGTAAGCGACATGGCAGGATCGAGTGGCTCGCTGATGGGTGGTACCGGCATCCCCGGACCCCTTGTCTCGTTCATGAAGGAACTATCGTCGCTGCCGTTCTTCAAAGATTCCACAGACGGCGATATGGGGTTCCGTCTGTGGGTGACTAAACTATTCAATGGTACCTTTTTTGCTGATCACGACGAGAACGGTAAGATTATCAAGAGCAGCATGAGGAAGTTCGACCTCCGTACTGAGATTGGTATACTCGGCGAAATCAGCAGGCAAACTATTCCGGTGCTCATCAACCAGTGCGTTGTGCGTGGATTCTACTTTTGTCGCAGACTGTCTCGTGAAATCAGGGAGCTTAAGATACGGGGAATTTCCGATCTCGGGCGCATCGCACCAGAGGATATTCTTCCCTGGAACACATCCGCCATGCGTCGTATGGTCACCGTATCAAGTGGTATCTTCACCGGCGTGGACATCGCAGACGCAGCGGTGAGAGCGATTAAGAGCGAGGATCCGGTTGCGTTTTTCCTACGTGTGAACTATGTCGGCGTTGCAACTTTCGTGATTGCATGCGTCGTTGATGCGAATGCCGCCCTTGAAGGCAAGAATCATACAGAGGATGAGACTCCTGAAGAGGCATTCGAGCATAGCCTCTCTAACCTCGGATGTCTCAAGTTGGACTTTATGCAGGCACGCTTGCTACATTCGATTGAACACGCCATTGTCGCCCATGACATTGCGACAGAGAAGCATCCTAAGCGAGCCAATAAGAAGCGCACTTGGCTCAAAGAGTGGGACGAGAGGGTCGTCGAGGCGATTGATCTTGTCTGGGCGGCTGACACCGGATACTTCCTAGATAACGCAGCAATATACGACTACATTGAGAAGCAGAGTAACAGTACTAGCGAATCATGGTTATATCTTATCGCCATGGAAGCCAAAAGATTTAGACCATACATCCCGCTGTATGGCGACAATGATGAGCTTTATAAGGGCCTCAAGTTGGGCAGCGATTATTTCAGTGATGTGTTCTGTGAGCAACAGACCATAGTGAATAAGAAGGTTCTTTCCAAGATTAATAAGGCTGTGATCAGTGCCAAAGACAGACTTGACAATGTTGTCACTAAACGTGTGGCAAGTGTTGCCGGTACCGTGGTTATCGTAGCTGCCACCGGAGGACTCGCATTCTATTTCGCTCCCGGCATAGCACCGACATTAGCTGCCGCATTCGGACTTGAAGCCACACTCTACGGAGCGGCACTCACAAGCGCGAGTTTAGCCTTCCTTGGTGGTGGTGCCATTGCTGCTGGTGGTTTTGGCATGGCAGGTGGCACCATGTTCATCGCAGGCGGCGGAGCACTACTCGGAGCCGTCGGCGGCTCGGGAGTCTCTGCAGTCACCTCGATGGCGCTTTCTACCGGTGAAAGCTACGTTCTTAACGAATGCGCCAAACTTGTAGCCTTCTGTGAAGAGATTCTCATTATGAGATACAGTGACCTTTCCTCTGTCAGAGAAATTCACTCTGTACTGAATCAGAGAATCATTGAGCTAGAAGCGGAAATCGAAGCGATAAAACGCGGCGTCCTTGATGAAGATATTCCTGATAACGATGATAACGATGATGAAAAATGCGAGATCAGCCCAAAAAGAATGATCAAAATCCTCAGTCGCAGTTGCAAATATATGAAACATAGTAGTGACGAACTCGCCAAAGCGCTGAACGAGACGAGAAAGAAGCCACCAGCGTCGATAGAGCTTTCCCAAGCTTCTTTCTAAACGGAAGAAGATAGACGCATAACTATCACGACAGGCTCTTTCAGTTCGCAGGCAACAGCAAACAACCCGAGGAGTGGAATGATGGATAGAGTCAGATTGTTGATCGAGCTTCTGAAAGTCAAGAAGATGATTACGCCTCTGGAACAAGATATTTTGGATACATGGAACGAGTTGAGCAAATGCCCATTCGACATGGAATCTGCCAAAAATCAGGCTTTCCGCAATGATACAAATTATCCTGATGTTTGCCTCTGTATTGCATCGCTGCCAACGACTGTCTCGAAGCCATATTACGTTATAACTGAAGATGATGTTAGATATAGCCTTACCAATCAGCTTGCCATGTTGGTAGAAAAGGAATGGAAAATACTGAACAGTAGCAAAAGAGACATTTGTTTGCCCAGCAAACAAGAAA
>NZ_JAAKEB010000033.1 GCF_011038965.1 Adlercreutzia sp. ZJ141
TTGTGCAGAAAAGGAAACGCCCCTTGCGGGGCGCGTAGCATTTCTTCTTGCAGAGGTGTATCAGCCTACTGTGGAACGCTGTAGCAGTGATGCATGGAAACATGTAGCAAAAACAGCGTAATAATCACTTTGTAAGCCGTGACTGCGAGAAGATGAAACGTGAGCGTCAAAACACCCGCATATTTAGCTTCTAGCCGATAGGTGCCACAATTGTTGCAACCTGATGGAAGGAAGTGACGATGGCACCGCAAGAAAGAAGATCA
>NZ_JAAKEB010000034.1 GCF_011038965.1 Adlercreutzia sp. ZJ141
GGTGCAACCCTTTGCCACCATTCACGCTTTGACACAATCAAATGAATTGCAGTTATGCTCGCTTTATTAACTTCACGCAGAAGTGAGCGTCGGTGACAATAGCGGTGACAATAGGGTTATGTAGCTAAGAACTGACCAGTACTGTTTTCAAAGATAGGTACTTTCTTAGGAGATAGCTATGGGATTGAACGAGTCGAAGATTGAAGATGCGCGGTTTGAGGGTACGGGCTACAGCTACACGATGTCGCTTATCCAGGGCAAGCACAAGATGGTCATCCTCTACTGCTTGATGGAGTTTCAGCCCGTACGCTTCAACGAAATGCGCCGCTATCTGGGTAAGGTCACCGATAAGACGCTGTCCGCAAACCTCAAGGAGCTTGAGGCGGACGGCCTGGTAGCGCGAAAGGAGTATCCGCAGGTACCACCAAAGGTGGAATACTCGCTCACGCCGCTCGGCGAGTCACTCATGGTCGTGCTCGACCAGTTGTGCACCTGGGGCGTGGAGCATATGGGTTAGGTTTCTAGCCTAAGTGACGGATTATACGAAGCGGAGTTTACTCATTCTTTCAAGCGTGCTGCATCCCCAAAGGGCATACCTAATAACATAGCTTAGGCGTCAAGGTCTGGGGGTGACAATAGGGTATTTTGTCAATTAGAACAGCCACGCATCGGGATTTGCGGGCGCCGTCCCGTTTTCTAAAGCTTCTTCCAAAAGATAGCGGGACAAATATGGTAGGTTAAATCTCACATAACCCCAGCCATCGGGCACGAGTAATCGGCGGTCGATGAGACGTTGTCTGTCCGTACTGCATTGCGACAGCTCCTTATTAAGGGCTGCAGCAACTTTCTCTGTACGCGCACGGCCGGTGTTATCGAGAACCTTTGCCACAGATGTAAGATATGCGCGGGCTCCGTTGCGCAGTGGCTCTGTTACTGCTTTCAGCACGTTATTTCGATAGGCTGTGTAAGCCTCACTTTCCGCTGCAGCAACATCACCTTCATTCAAGCAGAATGCACCCACAAACCCGCTCTGACACATTTGTTCCACCGCATAGTAACCAATGAGCTGCATAAGATAAGGATACCCCAGACTGAAACGAGCAAGTCGATCCACGGCGCCCTCACCCACAGCAACAGTAGGCATTGTTGCCAAGAGTCGCTCGAAAGCCTCGTACGTTTCGGGAATCAGCAGGCTAGACAGCTTGATCTCAAAGGTGCGCTGCATGAAAGTGCAGCCAGCATAGGAACCGATCTTCTCTTTCGATCCCGGCAACCCGGCCATCACGAGCATAACAGGATAACCCTTTCGCATGGCCATTTGCAGGGCGGCACACAAACCCTCAGCGTCAGGCTCGGAAATCTTTTGAACCTCATCCACCGAGACAAAAATACCCTGACACGCATTTACACCCTTCAGCTTTTCTATCATAACGTCAGCCAAATCCATGCCGGTATAATGTTTTGACGTCACCGTTGCCGCACTGCCAACTGACAACCCAGCAAATTGAGGCTGAAGGTTTTTCGAAATTGTTCTATCCGTTCCACCAGTTAACTTCTTTACTGCGCTCATGAGTGCTTCTTCCGCATGTACATCAACGGCAAGCCATCCATGGGCGCAAGCCTTTTCCGATACCTGCTCAAGTATTGAAGTTTTCCCACACCCACGATTGCCGGTAATAAAAAGGGCTCTATAGGGACTAAACTCGTTTTCGAAAGCATTTTCTATCAGAGCAAGTTCCTCAGTTCGTCCAAAAAAATGCTGCGGTTTTCCCCCAAATGCTGGAGTGAAAGGATTCAGGATAGATCTCATTGAGACGTCCTTTCATACTATTGGAAAACGACACCTTAATTTATAACAGGTAAGCTGATTTATATCTTTATAGCATAGAGATCAAATTATACTGTAGCAACTTTTCAACTGTTCGAATTCACTACAATGGCTTACAAATTGGCCATACAGAGCAATACTGCAAACCCGAAAACCCGAACTGTGGGCGCAATAGACAACCTAATAGCACGCGGGCAAATACTGATTAAGGGTATTTTGTTATGTGACAATAGGGTCAGAGTTCTAGCCTAAGTGACGGATTATACGAAGCGGAGTATATTCATTCTTTCAAGCGTGCTGTATCCCCAAGGGTCATGCCTAATAACATGGTATTGCAGGTCTTGCTGCTGTGATGTGCTACGTATCATTTTGTGTGATTCTGCTGGGCTTAGGCGTCAAGGTCTGCGGAACTCTGAAGAAAGTCTCCAGTGCTTCTTGGGCCGTCATCTTCGGAATGAAGGATGATTTGAAGGCGGCATTGTCGTAGCTGATAATGGCGTTAACTTGAAGCTCTTCAGCAGCAACTCGGATAAGGCCGTCCTCGTAGTCGGGTTCATCGGAATCGATGGACTCAAATACGAACAGTCCCGTAAGGTCAACAAGATCAAATGTTTCTGCTATATCGCGAATAGCGGATCGCGCATCAGGTTCACTCAGATAGTGCCGGCAAAGGACGTAGTAAACATCATTAAGAGATGATGCTAAAGCATAAATGCAGCCATTTGACGTGAGCGTAGACCTGAGTAGTTGCTGGACATCTTCGTGATACTGCGCAGAAGTGCAAACACTGTAGATAAGGGCGTTGGTATCAAAGAGCAAGGAATGCACGGTAGCGCTCCTCTCGCGTCTCAGCAATGAGATCTTCCGCTGTGGCTCCTTCGGGCCAAGACCGAGCGCAGCGCTCCCGTTCGATATTACGGCGCTCAAACGTTTCAAGCCGCTCTAGACGATCATCGTCGGAGAGAACGGACGTGATAACCACCACTCCCTTCCTCGGTGAGGCAATGCGTAAAGGCGTCTCTGGTTCTATGCAGGCTTCTTGCCGCAATGCCTTGGGAAGCAGAACGGCCATACTGTTCCCAACTTTGGTGAGTGTTGCTGTAGCCATAGAGAACTCCTTTCGTTGAATGCATTATAACACGTTATAACGTCAATCCTTGGAGTCCCGAGGTATGTGTGCGAAGAGGCGTGTTTGAATAGCGACTCGAAGTGGCTCATAAGTTCAGAATCTGCGCCTTTATGACTCAGAGAAAACCAACTCTTGAAACCCTCGGCTTCGTTGTTCACTACATCGTGACACCTTGGCACACCCAGAATGAAATGCAGTTACATGCGCTTTACCAGCTTCACGCAGAAGTGGGCGTCGGGCGAACCTGACGTGAGCTTTGGAGCAAACAGGCCTTGCGGAGCGACGTCAAAAGACGAACCTTCGTCGCTTGCAAGGAAGCTCTTCACCACGTCGATGTTCTCCCGCTTAAGCACGGTGCAGGTGGCATACGCGAGCACCCCGCCGGGCTTCACATGCGAAGCAGCCGAGCGAAGCATGGCAAGCCCCACTTCAGCCATCTGTTCAGACGCTTCAGGTTTTAAGCGCCAACGAATCTCAGGATGACGACGAAGTGTTCCTACCCCCGTGCAGGGAGCATCAATAAACACCACGTCGAACACCGCTTCGCCCAAAGACTCATCCAAACACGTTGCATCTGCAGTAACGGCGTCGGAAAGTTGCACACCACAGCGACCGACGCGCTCGCGAACAAGCTCAGTCTTGTACTTCAAGTTATCAAGCGCCACGTACTGATTGATCTGACGGCCGTATTTCCGCTGAGCTGCGCTTTGTATCAAGATGGTTTTCGTCCCCCTACCCGCACCGATCTCAAGAAAGCTATTCGGAAGCTCGTCGGGCAACACCATGTTCGCCACCGTTTGAGACGACGCGTCGGAAACGATCAGCTTACCCTGCCCGAGTATGCGATCAATGCACCCATCAACCAGCACTCGCCCGCTCTTGATCCGGTAGCATCCAGGAATAGCCTCATCACCGAACACGACCGGTTGCGGCTCACCTTTTGCCGCAGCCAGCTCGGTCACAACCTCGTCATCTTCAGTACGTGCTGCATTTACCGCAACGAAAACCGGTGCGGGTTCGTTCGACGCTGCCATGAAGTCGCGCGCGGCTTGCGGCTCAAGATCGCGAACGAGTGCTTCGGCAAGCCACAGCGGGAAAGCATGTAAGCGCGCGAACACGCTCAAGTCAGTGCGCGGATCGCCGTAAGGGAACGACCGCTTTTCAGCCACTACCTTACGTAGCACCGCATTAGCAAGCCCTGTCGCCTTTGGTTCAAAGGAGCGAACAAGCTCAACCCCCTGATCAACAGCCGTATAAGGCTCCTTCTCGAGGAAGATTATCTCGTAGGTGCTAATACGCAAGGCATCGCGAACATCGGGCTGAATGTCCGTCGGATTGTTGAGCGCACGGTCGAGAACCTCATCGATAGTACCAACAGCGCCCACCACGCCCAGCACGAGCTTCGTAGCAAACGCACGGTCTTCAATACTCATGGACGACCGGTCAATGTGTTTGGTTATTACATCCTGCGCGAATGCATCACGTTCACGGACGATGCGAAGCACCTGCAATGCTGCCTTTCGGCCCGGCGTCGCCTTGCTAGCACTTGTGCCCGTCGCGCGCGTTGGGGAGTTGTTGTCTCGGGAGTTGTTGTCTCGGTTGCCATGACGATCGTTGTGGACGCCGCGGCGTCCACGTTCACTGCGTTCACCGCGCTCATCGCGACGCCCGCGATCGTTGTGACCCGATCGGTACTGCCCACGATCATCGCGAGCCCCACGATCCTTATTTTTGCCGCCAAAGCGCCTATTCCCCTGCACGTTCTCAGTCACGCAATGCCTCCCATGCGATTCGTCTCGATTTGATATCCTGCACGCCAGCTGCAAAGGCTCGCGCTTCCATAGTTTTCTTTCCATCGGGCTTCAGCTCAGTGACCTCGATCGCCCCATCCGAGCAGCCCAGATACAGCCGCTTGGTCACAAACGCCACCTGTCCCAGCGACACGTCGGGTGTCTCATGCACTCGCCGCGCAGTAAGCACGCGAACGCTCTTCCCGGCAATCAAGCACTTCGAAGGATGGGCGTCACTTGACGCACGCACCTTCCGCAGCGCAACCTCCGCCGAATCAGTCGGTGCGAGGTTCAGCTCGCCTGGCTCCACCTTGTTCGCATATTCAAGGCCGCTATCACCTTGATCCTTCCAAATAGCCTTATCCTGTTCAAGTAGATCCAGGGCCTCAAGCAGCGCCTGTGCGCCGAATTCCGCCATCTCACGCGTCAATTCGCAAGCTGTTTTCTCCCCCACCGGTGTTGCGCGGTGCACACAATACGGACCGGTGTCGAGCCCTTCCTCCATACGCATAATACACACGCCCGCTTGTTCGTCACCCGCGAGGATAGCCCGCTCAATTGGAGCGGCACCGCGCCAACGCGGAAGCAATGACGCATGCACGTTCACACACCCGAAGCGCGGCAGTTCAAGAATACGAGCGGGAAGAATGGCTCCGTACGCGGCAACACACACGATATCGGGCTGAAGCTCGGCAAGTTCTCGAACAGCTTCATCGCTACGAAGCGAATTCGGCGTGAAAACCGGGATCCGCAGCTCCTGTGCCACTTTCTTCACCGGCGACGCAATAAGCGCACGGCCCCGCCCGCGCACGGCGTCGGGGCGCGTGTATACACCCACTACGTCGTGGTGAGCGGCCAGCGATTCAAGAATACACGCTGAGAACTCAGGTGTTCCCATAAACACAACGCGCATGCTAGCGTACCTTCGAAACGGAGGTTTCGCCGGGCACTGCACCCGCCGCTTTCGCCTGCTCATACTCTTTCAGCACCTGCAAGCGCACCAACGGATCGCAGCTTTCAAACAGCGTGCGCCCCTCAAGATGATCAATCTCGTGCTGAAGGCAGCGCCCCAAAAGCCCGTCGCCTTCGATCTCCCACAGCTCGCCGTCCAGATCGTAATAGCGAACGCGTGCCCACGGCTTGCGCGCGACGGGTACCGACACGCCAGGACATGACAGGCAACCTTCTTCATCGGTAACCGGTTCACCCTGAAGCTCTTCAATGGTGGGGTTCACTAACACAATGGGATTACGCTCAGTTTCTTGGTCGCAGTCAATGACGATCAGTCGCTTCAGTACGCCCACCTGAGGCGCAGCGATGCCGCAACCGTCGTTGGCATACATTGCGTACTCCATCTGCTTCGCAAGGCGTTTCAGACTCTTATCCGACAGATCACAGGGTTCGCAAACTTGGTTTAGCAGTGGATCGGGTGATTGAACAATGGAAAGCATAACCGCGCGCCTTTCATGCCACAGGAACGTTTTTCTCGAGGTGCGAGTATACCACCTCACACACATGCTTTACGCCCTTTCCTTTTACCCTCCTTCGCCTGTTCATTTCCCTGTTCATTTCCAAAGCGTTTCGAATGCGACGGGTGCGCGCGAGGTAGGCGTGCTACCTGACTTCCGAGTTTCGATTTCATTTCTGGTGCTAAGAATTCAACATGGTTTGTAGGTACACTTCGCTTTGTCTTTTAAACGTTGTGTGCCCAAGTCATCGGTGTCATCAGGTGGGTCGTCCTAT
>NZ_JAAKEB010000035.1 GCF_011038965.1 Adlercreutzia sp. ZJ141
GCACAGGCAACCCTCATAACGACTACGGGCTTGGGTTTTACTGCACGGAAAGCTTGGAACTCGCGAAGGAGTGGGGCACCTCTGACGGAGCTGACGGCTTTGCGAACGAATATGAGCTCGACGCAACCGGTCTTACGTTCCTCAATCTCAACAGCGGCGACTATTGCATTTTGCATTGGCTCGCTGTTCTTTTGGAGAACCGCACCTTCCGCGTTTCGGGAGACATTGCCCCTTTAGCCAAATCGTTCATACTCGAGAGGTTTGCGGTCGATTACCGCAACCGAGACGTCATATGCGGATATCGCGCTGACGACTCCTACTTCTCTTTTGCGAACGCCTTCTTAAACAACGCCCTTACCCTTGATCGGCTGGAACAGGCCATGGCTTTAGGAAATCTGGGTGAGCAAATTGTTCTACGTTCCGAAAAGGCATTCTCTCAGTTGCGCTTCATCTCGTCGCACGTAGCCGACAAAACGGTGTACTACCCGCGCAAGGTAGCACGCGACAACGAGGCCCGATCGATTTATCGCACCGAGCTGAAACTAGCGGATTTGGCGACTAGCCCCACCATAGCCACTATCATGCAGGAAGATTGGAGAGCCGACGATGCGCGCCTACGACGAATCGTACTTACCTGATGCCATGGATACGTTAGGGGAAGCCCTGGATTACTCCGTTGCCGACTGTGGGCAGGAGCCCGACGAGTTTTTCAAATGGTTTATTGTTTCGGGCGTGGCCGATAGCTTCGGACGCGGTAACCCGAAATTCGTGGCCGGCATGTCAGGCGTGGAGCTTGCTCGCGAAGTGCAGTTTCGTGTTCTGGGCACGCGCGGAAACACAACACCTACCCAGCCGCTCGATCGAACACCGGAGTACTGGGCAGGCTGGTTTTTAGCCTACTACCAGTGGTACCGTGCCGTTTCCTTCGACGAAATGGCACGCGGCGGGCTAGTGCCCACCGCTCTTTTGGGGAGTTCTATTCTTCATGAAGCCGACGTGAGCAAAGCGGTAGCCTTCGCAGATTGCTTGCTTGAACAATCCGCCGCATCCCCCACTCGCCTTGCTTTCCTGCGCCGGCAGCGCGGCCTAACTCAAGCGCAACTTGCCGAAGCGGCCGATGCGTCTCTTCGTATGATTCAACTCTATGAGCAGCGACAAAACGACTTATCGAAAGCATCAGCAGGCGTCGTGCTGCGGCTCGCACACGTTATTGGGTGCTCGATGGAAGAGTTGTTGGGGTGAAGTGCAATTGGTGGATTGAAAGTGTCTCAATTGAAGGGTTGGATTCTTTGCAATCGGTAGGTTGTGCACTCTGTATAATGACTGGGGGATCAGTCTACTCTGTCTCAAAACCCGCTTACTCGAAGCTGAAACAGTAGTCTAAGCCCAGTTCATCGCGTATTTGTAGAAGGTCGTGCTGTACTCCTTTACCTACCGGAACGCCTTTGTCCTTACGCTCAAGCCACGCGAGGTGTTCTTTCTCCCCTGCCGTATAGATGCGATCTGCGCCTGGTATTTTCTTGGATGCGCGTAGCGCGCGGCAGATGTCTCCCGCTGTCTTTTTGAACGCATCGCGCCCGACAAATGCATCGGGATCAACCACGAAGAAAAAGTGGCCAAGTCCATACATTTGGGGGCTGCCATCTTCAGCTACACCCGAAAGCGCCTTCATGAAGCGGCCACCAGAGAGAGCCGCCGACAGAATCTCAACGGTAGCGGCGTAACCGTATCCTTTGTATCCTGCCAGCTCTTCACCAGTACCACCGAGCGGGGCAAGCGCAGCTTCACCTGCGGCGAGGGCTTCTAAGATTTCTGCGCTGTTGGTCATCTCTCCTTGTATACCTACAACCGTGCCTTTGGGCACAGGCTTACCTTCACGCGCGTAGTGCTCGATTTTGCCGCGCTGCATGATGGAAGTTGCACAGTCGAGACAAAACGGGAAATCCTCGTCGGTTGGCAGTGCAAACGTGAGGGGGTTAGTCCCCATCATGCCTTCTGTTCCAAACGTCGGAGCAATCGAGGGACGTGCGTTGGTACCCGTAATGCCAACCATTCCCTCTTGGCTTGCCATGGTAACCCAGTACCCCGCAATACCGTAGTGGGTGGAGTTGCGCACGGCCCCTCCCGCCATGCCGTATTGCTTAGCCTTTTCAATTAGACGGGTCATCACATGATGGCTTGCCACCATGCCCATGCCGTCGTGTGCGTCAACAACTAACGTGGTTGGCATTTCACGCACGATTTCAAGGTTGGTTACGGGAAGAAGTGTGCCGCGCTTGATACGGTCGATATAGATGGGTTTGAACCGGTTTACCCCGTGGCTTTCGATACCCCGACGATCGGACTCCATGAGCACGTCTGTGCAGATTTCTGCGTCTTCGGCAGGCACACCGAGTGCCGTGAAAGCATCGACCATGAAGTCATGTATCTGATCCCATGGAACGTAAGGTCTGCCTTGAGGGTCGTGCATAACCGGTTCCTTGTCTATCATTTCATCTCCCCTTGCATTTCGATGACTGGGCGTACGGCTTCGATCCGATTTGAGTAGACCTCGCCCACACCAGTAACAATCCCTGGTCGGGTGAGTTCGATAATCATACTGATCTGTCCTAAATAAGATTGACGGAAATGAACAGACACAGAAAAGTCATTTCAATCAAGTAGAAGCCTGCTAAACTGAAAGTGCTAAGGAAACACTGATTAAAGCCGTCTTGCCTTGCGCTGGCGAGGCGGATACCTGAGGGTTGAAGACCGAATGCGCGTACTTGAGCGTACTTGAGCGTACTCGGCCGCATCTTCGACGGCGAGATACGGGTCCGGTCGGCAGAACGTGAGCTTGGTTCCTAAGTCGATCCTCTCGTAAGACACCCCGACCCCCGCCTCTTCACATAAATCGCGGATCATGCGCAGACCCTAACCGGACGACTCGATGTCCCCGGAACGGAACAGCGTCCTAGCGATCTCTACAGCATCCACCTAGTTGTCCTGTGCGAGTAACACCGCTAACGACAACCCCACATAACCGGTACCCGCTACTGCGATTCTCATGATCGAATCACTCCTCGCTCTTCGGTTTTCAAAGTGCACCTCAAGGTGTTACAATGTACATCTATTGAACATACGTAAGGAGTTTGCTATGAGCACGATGACTATTCGCTGTGACGAGGCGGACAAGCGCGCCGCCGCCGAAGTGGCCGAATATTACGGGTTCGATCTGTCAAGTGTCACCCGCGCATTCTGGAAGCAGATGGCGCGCACCCGTTGCATCCCACTAGAGCTCGACAACCACGAACCGAACGCAGAGAGCATGCGCAGCATTCGCGAGATGGAGGCAATTGTTGCCGCAGGCGGAACAGGGAAGTCCTACGACACAGCTCGCAGCCTCCTCGACGCAGCGAGGGCCTGAGAACCGTGGGAAAACGCACGGGCACGCACGACGACCTTTTCAGGGGCTAGCGGCCTCAGAAGCGCTGTTGTGCCGGTGACCAATTCTTGCCAACAGACGCAAGATGTACTACTGAGAAGAAGATACGACCATCCCAGCTATCTGTACAAACAGAAGGGCAAAGGAGCTCTTGTCGCCGGGATAGAACCTTTACACTCATGGTGTAGCACAGGATTTGATAAGCTCGCTAGAAAGCGATTATGAGGCATTCAGAAGCGCAGCCCCTACTCGGCAGCCTTTTGCAAAACCACGGCACCGACACCTGAAAGCGTTACGTTAAGGTAGGTTCCGTTGGGAGCAGAAGAGTCAATGGCAAGACCAAGGTTTGAAAGCAGCGCTGCCGCATAATAGCAGTCTTCATAGACGTCAACATAGAAATCTGGAATGTCTGTTAGGTGAAGTACGGTACCCTCTTTTACCTCTGAATTGACAGTAGCTTTCACATATGCCTTTGCTAGTGTGCGAAGAACTAAAGGGGCAAAATCGAAGTCGACGGATACATCCCCAAAGCCTAAGGCCGCCTTGTAGTCATCCTCTTCAAACATGAGCGTTTCTATTTCATCGCCGGTTTGCACCTGTTGACGGCGAAGGGCGAACTCAAGGTTGGGTGCTGCGCTGAAGTCTTCCAACTCATCGTCTTCTTCGGGACCGTAGCTTTCATACTCGCGTATCGCATCATCAATCTGATCGATGCTGTACTCGCGTGTAACATCTTGCAGACCCATGGCTTCAACTGCTCGCAAAAGCCCTGGTAGACGTTTAACGATTCTGTCTTCAAGTTCCATCTTGTGCTCCTGTATCTTCTTGGGGTATACCGCTAGCGTCGTCGAGAAAAGCCGACTACGACTGGCTGATGCGAAAAGTAAAGAGGGGTCACAAGCCCTCCGATATCGGGTTTTAGGGCTCGCTTAAAAAGAAAAAGCATCCTTAACGGCTTGATAGTCCCATTTCATGGAACCGCCCACCCAATGTCTCATCGCCCGATGTGTCCCAGCATAGCGCACCGCTTCAGGGCATTTCTGCCTCCTAACCTGGGTCGAGTTGTACAGCACCACGATCGGAACGTCCGCTTCGATGGCCTTGCTGCACTCGTATTGGATGTAGCTGCGCATATCAACAGAGTATCCTTTTGAGCACCGTTGCGTCGTCCCCGAGTACCACCGGCAGTACCTGCAGCTTCCGCTAGTGACGCGATCGGTATTGTCACCTACTATCAAAACGAAACACTTCGATGCGTCCATGCGCTCTTTCAGGGACTTTTTGATACTGCAATTCAGACTGCTGTCTCTTGATTGCTGCAAATCGTGCGCGTTCGTGAAAGACAAGCCGTAATAATCACTGTCGTTCCAATTCATCAAAGCTTCGACGGCATCGTGGTCGCCGTCCCAATCGGCCGCGATGTACGTTTTCGTTCTGCGGGTCATATCAGAACCTCCCTTTCAGTTCATACAGGTTTATCTCCTTGAGCTTGCCCTCCGCCAAAACGATGTGGATTGGGGCGCGTAGGTTGCAGCCTGTCGATCGAAGGGTGCATAGCATGCACCTGAGAAGCTCGTCATACGACTTCTCCTTTGAATCGGGAAACCGCGTGATCCCGCCACCTAAAAGAGGCTGGTTGACCCGTTTGCCCGCATACGTCCTCGATATTTCCTGCCACATGTTCATGAGGCACTTCTCGTAGTCTGCCATGGAGAGGTAATCTTGTTCGAATTCGTCAAACCTGGTAAACGCAAGCAGCAGATACTCCCCCTCATAGCGCTTGACACAACCCAGTTCGTGGCTTCTCTCCCTTCTCGGAACAGAAGCATCAATATTACGATCGAACGGTCCTCCATCGGACTTCAACAGCGAGGTTTCGAGTTCCTGCAGGTTCTCCACATATCTTTCTATAAAGATCCCGTTCAGGGAGTTGCGGCTGATGATCACATCATCAACGCGCGTGACGAAGAACTCGCTGAACGGAACAACCTTCCATCCTTCGCATGCGAACAGATCGCCCTCCTCGATAACGACCGTGTTACTGCCCACTTTCACCCTAATGCCGTGTCGAGTCAACCAGACAAGGACCACAGAGATGAGCAACAGAAGAACCGCAGCAAGGCCGATAATAATGAGCAGATAGACCCACCACGAAAAACCGGGCAAGAGCGTCGCGAGCGACTGCCCGGTGATCGTCATCGCAGTGCCAGACACCGTCAAAACCGCGAGCACGAAGGTCACCTGAATTCCCGATAAGTTATGACGTGGTGGGCAGGTCGTAGCCCAGTCGCTCAAAGATTGCCCTCTGCTTACCGGTGATCTCGCAGATGCGTGGACGGTGTCCCTCCTGTGTGTAGCGCTCGAT
>NZ_JAAKEB010000036.1 GCF_011038965.1 Adlercreutzia sp. ZJ141
GTGCCCCCCGCGAGCGCGGCACCCTATCCTCCCACGGGCTTGCCCCGCAGTACTTTCGGCGATGGCGGGCTTAACTACCGAGTTCGGAACGGTATCGGGTGTGTCCCCGCCTCCATGGCCACGCTCGCGGGGGGCACACCGTTTGGTGATCTGCCCAACGCGTCGCGTCTATACGACACCTTGTGAGTAGCGCATCTTTCGCTACCCTGGCGGTTGCATAGCGCACAGTAATCAACTGATTATAGCTAACAAAGACGAATCGCTTTAGACTCAACACTGCTTATGCGAGAGTAGAGAAAAACAAAGAGCTCGGGCGATTAGTGGCGCTTAGCTCAAACGGTTGCCCGCCTTACACTTGCGCTCTATCAACCTTTTGGTCTTAAAGGGCCCTTACCAAAAAGGGAGCTCATCTTGGAGGCGGCTTCCCACTTAGATGCCTTCAGCGGTTATCCGTTCCGGACGCGGCTAAGCAGCGATGCCGTTGGTCGACAACTGCTGCACCGGAGGTCCGTCCACCCCGGTCCTCTCGTACTAGGGGCAGCTCTCCTCAACTCCCTTACGCCTGCGGAGGATAGGGACCGAACTGTCTCACGACGTTCTGAACCCAGCTCGCGTACCGCTTTGAATGGCGAACAGCCATACCCTTGGGACCGACTTCAGCCCCAGGATGCGATGAGCCGACATCGAGGTGCCAAACCTTGCCGTCGATGTGGACTCTTGGGCAAGATCAGCCTGTTATCCCCGGAGTACCTTTTATCCGTTGAGCGACGGCCCTTCCACGTGGTGCCGCCGGATCACTAGAGCCGACTTTCGTCCCTGCTCGGGATGTCCCCCTCGCAGTCAAGCTGGCTTACACTCTTGCGCTCTTAAGGGACGGTTGCCGACCGTCCTGAGCCAACCTTACGCGCGCCTCCGTTGCTTTTTGGGAGGCGACCGCCCCAGTCAAACTGCCCACCTGGCACGGTCCCCCCGCCGGATTCACGGACAGGGGTTAGGCCGCCGGAACGGAGGGGGCAGTATTCCAAGGGCGGCTCCACAGAAACTGGCGTCTCTGCTTCAAAGCCTCCTGCCTATCCTCTACGCGCCGAGCCAACGGCCAATGCCAAGCTGCAGTGAAGGTTCACGGGGTCTTTCCGTCCTTCCGCAGGTGGTTCGCATCTTCACGAACAATGCAATTTCACCGGGTCCATGGTTGAGACAGCGCCCAAGTCGTTACGCCATTCGTGCAGGTCGGAACTTACCCGACAAGGAATTTCGCTACCTTAGGACCGTTATAGTTACGGCCGCCGTTTACCGGGGCTTAGCTTCGGGGCTTCGCGCAAAATGCACTAACTCCTCCGCGTAACCTTCCGGCACCGGGCAGGCGTCAGACCCTATACATCGTCTTTTGACTTAAGCAGAGTCCTGTGTTTTTGGTAAACAGTCGCTTGGGCCTTTTCGCTGCGGCCGCCTAAAGCTTATATCCGGCATGCGGATCCACCTCAAGCGGCGCCCCTTCTCCCGAAGTTACGGGGCGATTATGCCGAGTTCCTTAACCATGGTTCTCCCGATCGCCTCGGTATGCTCTACCTGCCTACCTGTGTCGGTTTTGGTACGGGCGCCAACACATCTCCCTAGAGGTTTTTTTCAGAAGCATGGGATCACCGACTTCACCGTATGGCTTCGTCTCGCGTCTCAAGTTTGTAACACACCGCTGATTTCCATGCGGTGTACCCTACACGCTTTCACGGGGACGTCCAGAACCCCGCTCGGCTACCCTTCTCCGTCGCCCCATCGGTAATATCGAAGTGTTGGCGGTACAGGAATATCTACCTGTTGTGCATCGGCTACGCCTTTCGGCCTTACCTTAGCTCCCGACTGACCCTGGGGGGATTAGCCTTCCCCAGGAACCCTTAGGCATTCGGCGGCGGCGTTTCTCACGCCGCTTTCGTTACTCATGCCAGCATCCTCACTTGCGCGCGGTCCACTATCGGTTACCCGTATAGCTTCATCCTGCGCGCAACGCTCCCCTACCGATCAGATAAATCCGATCCCGCCGCTTCGGCGCCGTGCTTGAGCCCCGTGAATTGTCGGCGCATGTCCACTCGGCCAGTGAGCTATTACGCACTCTTTGAATGCATGGCTGCTTCTAAGCCAACATCCTGGCTGTCTGGGCAAACGCACATCCTTTGCCACTTAACACGGACTTAGGGGCCTTAGCGGGCGGTCTGGGCTGTTTCCCTTTTGAGCGTGCGGCTTAGCCCACACGCTCTGACTCCCGCCTTTTAATCCCGCTGTGTTCGGAGTTCGGCTCCCGTCGGCAGGCTTTGACGCCCCCTCGAGGATCCGGTGCTCTACCGCCGCGGGGAAACAGGCGGGGCTAGCCCTAAAGCTATTTCGGGGAGAACGAGATATCTCCGGGTTTGATTGGCCTTTCACCCCTACCCACAGGTCATCCCCTCCGTTTTCAACCGAAGTGGGTTCGGCCCTCCACGGGGTCTTACCCCCGCTTCAGCCTGCCCATGGGTAGCTCACCCGGCTTCGCGTCCGCGGCGCGCGACTAACATGCGCCCGTTTTAAGACTTGCTTTCGCTACGGCTCGGTTTATCCTTAACCTCGCCGCGCACCGCGACTCGCTGGCTCATTCTACAAAAGGCACGCCGTCACAGTGCATATTGACTGCTCCGACTGCTTGTGGGCGCACGGTTTCAGGCACTATTTCACTCCCCTCTCGGGGTGCTTTTCACCTTTCCCTCACGGTACTGGTTCGCTATCGGTCGCGGGAGAGTGTTTAGCCTTGGAGGGTGGTCCCCCCAGCTTCGGACCGCCTTTCACGTGAGCGGCCCTACTCGGGAACACAATCTGGGGCTTATCTGACTTCGCATACAGGGCTTTCACCTTGTTTCGCCGGCCTTCCCAGGCCGTTTTGCTACCAGATAAGTTTGTAACCCCATAGACAGATTTCGGGCCTGTCAGGTATGTGTCCCACAACCCCCATGCGGCATAAGCCCCGAAGCTTTACCGCGCGCATGGGTTTGGGCTTACCCGGTTTCGCTCGCCGCTACTACCGGGATCTCGGTTGATTTCTCTTTCCTCAGGGTACTTAGATGTTTCAGTTCCCCTGGTTGCCTCCTCACACCCTATTTTATTCAGGTGCGGGTAACAGGGCATGACCCCTGTTGGGTTCCCCCATTCGGGCATCTTCGGATCTAAGGCTGTTTGCGCCTCCCCGAAGCTTATCGCAGCTTGCCACGCCCTTCATCGACTTCCCGCGCCAAGGCATCCGCCGTGCGCCTTTTCTATCTTTGTCTCTCTTCTTATGTTTTTAGAGACTCTCGCGACTTAATCTTTAAGCCGCGCATAATCTATTTGGTATCTACATATCGATACAATTGCGATCGTTTCGATGCTATATCGTCATCAATCATTGATGACATATGATCGATTACTGTAACGCTATGCAACTGTCAAGGTGCGAAGACTTACAAGCCCTTCTGTGTCAGAGACCTTGAGGGCCGAATACTGTAAGGACAGATTAGGACGCCGGATACGATATCCGAACAGTCTGGGTAGGTTTTTATAAGTTTGTCTTTCTTTGGGTATGTATTGTATCTCCCTAGAAAGGAGGTGATCCAGCCGCACCTTCCGGTACGGCTACCTTGTTACGACTTCACCCCCCTCACCCCCCGCACCTTCGACGCCTCCGCCCCTTTCAGGTTCGGCCGGCGGCTTCGGGTGCAGACGACTCGGGTGGTGTGACGGGCGGTGTGTACAAGGCCCGGGAACGTATTCACCGCGGCATGCTGATCCGCGATTACTAGCAACTCCGACTTCACGCAGGCGGGTTGCAGCCTGCGATCCGAACTGGGGCCGGCTTTAGGGATCCGCTCCTGATCGCTCAGTGGCAACCCTTTGTACCGGCCATTGTAGCACGTGTGCAGCCCAGGGCATAAGGGGCATGATGACTTGACGTCGTCCCCACCTTCCTCCGGCTTGACGCCGGCAGTCCCCCGCGAGTCCCCAACTCAATGCTGGCAACGCGGGGCAGGGGTTGCGCTCGTTGCGGGACTTAACCCAACATCTCACGACACGAGCTGACGACAGCCATGCACCACCTGCACGCGCTCCTACTCGGCCACCGGGTTTCCCCGGCTTCACGCGCATGTCAAGCCCTGGTAAGGTTCTTCGCGTTGCTTCGAATTAAGCCACATGCTCCGCTGCTTGTGCGGGCCCCCGTCAATTCCTTTGAGTTTTAGCCTTGCGGCCGTACTCCCCAGGCGGGGCGCTTAATGCGTTAGCTTCGGCACGGAGAGAGTATCTCCCCACACCTAGCGCCCATCGTTTACGGCTGGGACTACCAGGGTATCTAATCCTGTTTGCTCCCCCAGCTTTCGCGCCTCAGCGTCGGTGACGGCCCAGCAGGCTGCCTTCGCCATCGGCGTTCCTCCGAATATCTGCGCATTCCACCGCTACACTCGGAATTCCGCCTGCCCCTACCGCACCCGAGCCGCCCAGTTCGGGACCCGGCCCGGGGTTGAGCCCCGGGATTAGAGGTCCCGCTTAGGTGGCCGCCTGCGCGCGCTTTACGCCCAATGAATCCGGATAACGCTTGCCCCCTACGTATTACCGCGGCTGCTGGCACGTAGTTAGCCGGGGCTTCTTCTGCAGGTACCGTCATTATTCTTCCCTGCTGAAAGCGGTTTACGGCCCGAAGGCCTTCATCCCGCACGCGGCGTTGCTGCGTCAGGGTTTCCCCCATTGCGCAAAATTCCCCACTGCTGCCTCCCGTAGGAGTCTGGGCCGTATCTCAGTCCCAATGCGGCCGGTCGGTCTCTCAACCCGGCTACCCGTCGAAAGCTAGGTGGGCCACTACCCCGCCTACTACCTGATGGGCCGCGGCCCCATCCCCTGCCGTATACGCTTTCCCACATAAAGCATGCGCTTTGCGTGGAGTATCCGGTATTAGCCTCGGTTTCCCGAGGTTGTCCCGAAGCAGAGGGTAGGTTGGCCACGTGTTACTCGCCCGTTCGCCACTCTATCAGCGCTAAAAAGCGCGTTTCCCGTTCGACTTGCATGTGTTAGGCACGCCGCCAGCGTTCATCCTGAGCCAGGATCAAACTCTCCGTTGAAAGAAAACGCATGAGTGT
>NZ_JAAKEB010000037.1 GCF_011038965.1 Adlercreutzia sp. ZJ141
CTTCATACACGTAAACGATGCCTGTAGCCTTGTCGGTCTGCCTTATCTGAGCCATTTTCTGTCTCCTGCACTGCCTAAACAACGTCATAATTATAACCTATGACGTTGTTTCTTGCAACAAAATATGAGGCACAGTGCCCCATATTGGAGGAATTACCACAAGATCATGTGGCAGGAATCAAATCACGTCATGGAAAAGCGGGAATTCAGGCAGTCAGAAACAAGCAACCATCATATACGTGAGGGAACGTTCCTTCAACCATAGAAACCCCGTACCGCTTACCGTTTCGAGTAAGCAGTACGGGGTATTACAAACAGCATTTGTCTTACGGGAGTTCTACATCAGCTTCATGCCTGCATCCCAAGCGCCGCCAACCTCCTCACCAACTACACGATAGATGCGACGAGTGGAGTCGTAGACGATCGGGCGCATCTTGCCGAAGTCCACGCGACCCTCATCGTCGAGCATGGTCTCGTCCACTCGCGTATTCACCACGCGCCCCACAATGCGCGCGCCGTGCTCATCACCCTGGATTTCTGTGACCTCGCATTCCATGGTGAGCGGGAATTCCTCGATAACGGGCGCGTCAACAAATTCAGAGCGCGTGAATGTCATGCCAGATGCGGCCGCCTTGTCCACATTGTTGCCGCTGGCGATGCCGAAGTAGTCGGCCTCGACTACATGCGCCGCGTCTGCTGGCGACACGGTGAACGCGCCTTTCGTCACGATGTTTGCTGTGGTCTTATGGTCGCCGATGTTGAAGCAAATTTCGTGACGGCTACACTCGCCAGCCCACGCTGCATTCATGGCGTTGGGTACCCCGTTTTCGTCGTAGCTTGCGATGATGAACACCGACTGCGGGAACAACTCGCCTGTGCTCCCTAAATTCTTAAATGACATACGCTGATCCTTTCTTACCACTTTATTGTTTCCTCGGTTTTCTTTGAAGCAGTATGGTTATGCGACAAAGAACTGACTAGTACTATTTTCAAAGATAGGTACTTTCTTAGATGATAGCTATGGGGTTTATTGAGAATTACGCATAATTTGCAACTTGGTATCCCCCTGACGCATCTGAGGTCATCGTCGCCAAAGAGGATTCGGCTGGCATGTAGTAAGTGGCTCACTGATAGGATTACAAGGAGCGGAGTTTGTTCATTCTTTCGAACATGGCACGCCCCACTTCACCATCATTTAAGGTGTACTCGATTATTTCACCATCAACACTCCCGTTCCAACAACTAAGATCATGCGAGAAATCAGATAACTCACTCGCTGAGCTGAATGAATTGACAAAGCTCGCAACTTCATCAATGAGTACAATTTCCTCTGCATTGAAAGGCTGTGTGCTTAACTGAAGGGGAACGAGTATCTCTCCCCAACCGCATTCTCTAAAACCAATCGTCCCGCGACTGACAAGTATGTACCGCACCTCGTCTTTTTGATCCATTACAGGACCGAAGGTGGCGTGTGCATAGCTAAGTCCCGTCAAGGAGCAGCTACTGCGTTCATAGCAAACCATGTCGGCGAAGAATAGCGCCTTTTGAAGTTTTGTCCAGTATAGGTCGCGACATTTGCGAGCTAGTTCGTAAACGAGAGCGGCAACCCTGTCCAGATCGAGCCGACGGTAGCCATTCGTGGCGGAGGGCTCATAAGCCTCCCTGTCTTCTAAAGTACGATGAAGACGCGATTGTTCCGCGATGCCATCGGCCATGACCTGTATGCGCTGTTCAATCCTGGCAATTGATCTGTCATTTAGCTTCTGTCTGTTTTGTGAAAGAAGCAGTCGGGCGCCTTGTATGGTCTTCGCACTCAACATCGTTGTGTTGTGAGACTGGTCGGGAATGTCGCCACGTTCGTATCGATAGATGGTCTGCTCTCCGAACCCAAGGAACCTGCTAAACTCTCTCAGAGAAAGCCCATACGAATTCCTAAGTGACTTAATATCATCAGGTGAAAGGATTCCATGAAGAGTGCGATAGGCGCCATAAGCCCGTTCGAGATTTGCGCCTTCAATACGTGTATCACCAATAATCTCGCCACAAATCGGGCAAATTGCAACAGTCTCTGAATAGTCAATTTGTTCTCCGCGCACAGAGAGTGTTGCAGACTGATCGTGAAAGTGAGCGTGAACTTCCGTATCACACTCGTGGCAGTAGATGTTCACCAACTCAGACATCAGCATCTCTTCTTTCTACATAGGCTTTTACGGATAAACACTTCGCCCGCTCAACGTCAACACGAATCGACATCTTTAAGTAGAGCAATTCTCCACGATAGATTGGCGAGAACTCAGCAACCGTCCACTTGTCAGCAAAACGAGGATCTCTGTCGGCTTCTGGACCATCGAAACAATCTTTAGGCCTCAGGGATAGGATTACGTCTGTGAGCATGTCCATTGACATGCCCTTGCTCGCCAAAAACCGTTTACTTGCTTCCCGATCAACTAAAACGAATGAATTCTTCTCCACGTATTGCTTAAGCTGACGAAGGAAGAGTTCAATAGACGCTGTAGGTTTCATAACCCTCCTTCACTACGCATATGTAATTATATGATTACATTATTTGAATCACAAGAGATAAGGGCACCTTAACGCTTGAATGCATTATCCTGAGAGTGCTACAATTCCCACGCGCCAAAGTTTCATCTTGTCAGTCGTCGTGCAGCGGCGGCAAGGTTTAATCTAATGTTGCACCGGGTGCATCGAGGTGGCGTACGATGCATCGCCTTACAGTAAAGGAGCGTGCAACATGGGCACCATCAAGGCCGTTTGCACAAGCGAAATTAAAGGCATTCAAAAAACTGAGACCGACTCCATCATACTTGAGCCCGACTGGGGCATTGAACATGATGCGCATGCGGGCAACTGGCACCGCCAGGTCAGTCTTCTTAGCTACGAGAAAATCCAGGAGTTTAACGCCCGCGGCGCAGGTGTTGCAAACGGAGCTTTCGGTGAAAATATCATCGTAGAAGGCTTCGATCTGAAGTCACTTCCCATTGGAACACACTTCCGATCAGGCGATGTTCTTCTGGAGCTGACTCAAATAGGCAAGGAATGCCATGCGCATTGTGCTATCTACCACAAAATGGGCGACTGTATCATGCCGCGTGAAGGTGTCTTTTGCAAAGTGATTGAAGGAGGTCGCATAGCGCCCGGAGATCACATAGATATTGTCGACTGACCTGACCCTATTGTCACCCTATAATACATTTTGCCCGGCGTCTTCAATGATAAGGGGTGCTATTCTCGCTTCGAACTTCATGAGCTTTTCGAGCTGCTTGTCGAGTTCTTGAAATAACTCATCCTCAGACATTTCCTCATCAACAATACAGTCAGCTGTACTGAACGGTACGTGGTAAGCCCAGTTTGCCCTCTTGGGGTGCGAAGAAGCGTGTTTAAAGAGCGACTCGAAGTGGCTCATAAGTTCAGAATCTGCGCCTTTGTGGCTCAAAGAGATCCAACTATTAAACCGCTCACCTTCGTTGTTCACAACCTCAATTAAGCCATTGTATCAAAACGATAATAATACCCCAGGGAACTCGTGCGGGTCGAATGGTAACAATAGGTGCTGATTATTGCGTCGTTTCTACTACAAGGTTCCATGCTTCGCTGCTACAGCGTTCCACGATGGGCTGATACATGGCAATCCAATGCTTTCAAACTCGAGAGGGGCGCGCAAGCGCCCCTCTCAGCCTAATAGGCTTGCTAATGGCCTAGCCGATGCGCTTGCGCATTGATTCATCGCCCTCTATGTGTATTATGTCTGAGCGATATACGATGCGATCGATAACCGCGTCAGCGATTGCACCTTCGCCCAGCTTGGCATGCCAGCCGGCCGGCGAGAACTGCGAGCATATCAGCAAAGAACCAGTGCGAAGGCGGCCCTCCACAATCTCTAGTAACTCGCGTGCCTGCTTGCCACTGACTTTTTCCAGAAGCCAATCGTCCAATATGAGCAGATCACACTTGAGGTAGCGCTTCTTCATCTTGAACCACTCCTCATCTTTTTCCACCGTAAGCTCGTCAAGCATCTCAGGAAGTCGGACATAACGAACCGAGAAAAAGGCGTTGCACGCCGCGACGCCTAAGGCGCACGCAATCCAACTTT
>NZ_JAAKEB010000038.1 GCF_011038965.1 Adlercreutzia sp. ZJ141
TAGCGTATGTCGGCTACATTGGCCTCAGGGTCAGAAAAACCGGCTTGTCTTAGCAGGCGCGTACGCTTGTTAACCCGCCGTGCATCCCACTCAGCGTCGACTATCATCGCGAAGCGCTCGTCGAAGGTCATGTCGGCAACTCCTGGTGATTCCTCCTGGTCCCGGTAAGCTTGCGCCATCACCGACAAGCGCAAGCTGTAGAGTTTGTCCATGGTTGACTGACTGGCGGCCATTATTCATCATCTCCCTTACTAAGGTTTTGGTAGTAGTTGTTTCCTCTTAAGTACGCTCCATCGTCAGGATCTTCCGGAGCTGCCGCTGCCATCTTGGTGACTAGCGATTTGACCGTCTTGTAGCTGGGACACGGCGAGTAGGAGAGCGCTTTTGCGCATGCCTGCTCGAGTAGCTGCCCGCCGTGCTTTTTGGTCAGAGCTAACACCCCGCGGCAGGAACGATAGGACTGCTGCTCGATCTTGCGCGATTTGAGGATACTGTCAATTACAGCCTCGCATGCCGGACCAATCTCTTGCGCCCACCTGCGAAACCTATCCCCA
>NZ_JAAKEB010000039.1 GCF_011038965.1 Adlercreutzia sp. ZJ141
CGCATAGAGGAATCCTTTAAGGCGATGAAGTCCCAACTTGACGCGAGACCTGTGTATCTGCAAAAGTCCGAATCGATCACCGGACACTTTCTTATCTGCTACCTATCTGTGCTGCTTGAGCGGCTCGTACAGCTAAAAGTGTTAGATGGGCGCTTTTGCACTGAAGAGATAATGAGACTTGCCCACAATTATCGTGTAGTTGAGGTCTCTGAGCGCAAATACGTCAACATCTCTAAGTCCTTACCCATCATCGACGAGTTAGAGAAAATGACGGGGCTGCCGTTGGGTAATTACTACCTTACGAAAGGACAAATCGATTCCATTGTCAACTGTCAATTCAACATACCCAATGTTCAGTAGTGCTGCATACCGAAGCACGTTCGAAGGACGAAACGACCCACCTGATGGCACCGATGACTTGGGCACACAACGTTTAAAAGACAAAGCGAAGTGTACCTACAAACCATGTCGAATTCTTAGCACCAGAAATGAAATCGAAACTCGGAAGTCAGGTATTATAAACGTTTCTGCGCGATCTGGAAGGTCTTCTTTAAGCACAGGCACGGGTGCTAAAAAACTGGAGCGAGACCGCTTTCGCGACCCCGCCCCTACAAAACCCGAAGGCTTTAACATGTAAGCTCATTATGACGGCATGGGAACCCAAATGTCAACGAGTTTGAAGAGGAAGTCGAAGAACGACACAACCGTGCTGTTCTTGCTGAGCTGGGGAAGCGCAACTTCGTAGCTTTTACGCAGGGCGTTCAGGCGCTCGGCATTCTTGTGCATGGCTGGCTCGCGCTTACAGAGTGCGTTTAAAGCATAGAGGGCGGCGGCCATCTGGGCTATCCGTAGGTTCGATAGCTTCGAGCGTCGGCTCTTCGTTCTGGAAATGCCATGTCTATTGAGCGATTCGATTATGAGGGAGTTCGTTGGGTAGCCCGCCGCCTCAGCTGCTTGCGTGAAACCGTTTGCTATGCAGTGATTATGCGCAGTAGCGTTCCTGAGCGCCTTGACGCTTTTTAGAACGTAGTGCTCCTGCAGCATCACGTCGTCTTCCCAGCGGGCGGCGCAGAACAGGTAGAAGTCCACGAAGGTACCGAAGTCGATGACCTCTTGGAGCACCCAGACAGGCATGTCTTCGATATGATGCGCTATGAGCTCGCCCGTATAGATGTCATGACGCTCGCCTGTACGGCTTCTGGCGCGCATCGCACCCTGGATAGCGTTGCGTACCGTGTGGTTCAGACTGGCATAGAAATCGGCAACGATGCCGTAGCCGTCCTCGCCACGGTTTTCGACGCCTGCCAATACTTTCATCTTGGCGAAATGCTCCACATCCACCGTCACGGCGAGGAAGGCGTCGCGCAGTTGCCTGTCGAGCGACGAGAGCACGGCTAAGTGACCGAAGTCGAGGTTGATATAGCTCCCGGCTTCGGGACCCTCCGTCTTCCGCTCGTAGAGCTTGCGGTACGACGTTATGCGCAGCTAGTCGTTATCGTTGGCGAGAAGGTCAGCCGCCTCCTCTTCGCTGAGCAAATCGAATGTGATGCCCTTTGCCTTTAAGCGGGCGATTTGCTGGTCTACGGTTAACAGCGGTTTTCTATGCTGTAATTCGGTGACTTCTATCGGTTCTTCCATGGCGCTCCAATCGTATCGATAGGAATTCTACCAGTTTGCCGTGTGGTGAATTGGTATAGCGCCACATGTTGTGGCAGCTTTGGTGCGCAAGAGCGTGGCCGAGCAGCTCAGCATACGGCATCTGATTTCGTGAACCGTCACATCGAAGCGATTGACGTCAAGTTGGAATCGGGTACTATACAGTCAGCAAAGCGCCCGAACGGTGTGTAATACACCTACCTCCGGCGCTTTCTTTGCGTTTGGGGCGCGCTTAGCGTAACGACCTCACCCGCGTAGTGCGTGTCAAAAGATCCTTAAGCTTAATGCCCATCTATTTTTACTTTTTTACGCTTCCGGCACAGCGACAGCAACAAGGCAAGTTACTATCGGTAGGGCGCAACCATAGGTACCGCCACAGCGAAGTGTTGCTTTCGGTAACGCGAAACCTTTTCAGAAATGCTTTCGGCGTAGTGGTAGCAGCGGTGCAAAACTCACTCATTATCCGCTTGTCTACATGTTGTACAATCTGATTTAGGTGGTCAAATGGTGGTCAACTAGGTGGTCACGTGATAAAGCGATTATTCAAGCGACCTAAGAAAGGATAAAGAAAAAGCAGGTCAGATCACCTTTTTTGATTATCCAACCTGCTGATGTTTTGGTCGCGGGGGGAGGATTTGAACCTCCGACCTTCGGGTTATGAGCCCGCGACAAAAGTATCAGCTAGCCTTTGCGGTGTTTCAAATTTCCGATATATGCAGGAAGAATTGTACATCACGCACGTCTCAGCAACAAATGGATTGTTTTCATTTGCCCCCGATTTGCCCCAAGCGGATTTTAGGGGTAGTTTCCGAAGCGCGTTTTCGAAAACCCAACCGGCGAGCCTCGGAAGCGTTGCTTGAATAGCTCCGAGGTTTGCGTTAGGCGAAGGAGCGGCCGGCCTTCGCATGGACGACCTATGCAAAGGAGCAGAAACACATGGCTAGTCCCTATACGATCAAAGGGCTGGGTCAGCTCGAGAAACGCGGGCCCAACAAATGGCGCATACGCGTCTCGCTCGGGAAGGACCCCGTCACGGGCAAGTACGTCAGATCCCCTTCCCGTACCGTCGAGGGAACCAAAGCGGACGCCATCGAGGCGCTCGTTGATTACAAAGAAGAGCTCAAAGCCGGCGTTGACCCCAAGAAGACGAAGGTCAAGGCGAAGTCGTACGCCTGGAGCTTCCACGTGTCGCGCGAGCTCGAATTCAACTCGCCGCTCTCCTACGAGCGCGAGGAGTACCAGATCAAAGACATCATCCAGTGGTTCGGCGACTACTACGTCTCGGAGCTCGACACTTTCACCATCCGCACGATGTACGCCCACATTCGGAAGTATCAGCTCATGTCGGAAGACGCGCTCTTCAAGATGCACCAGAAGCTCTCGCAGATGATGAAGGAGGCGGTGTGGGACCAGATGGCGGCTCGAAACCCGTGCGACCCCATCAAGATGAGCAGGCCCGAGGGCAAGGAGCGCGAGAGCCTGTCGGCCGAGGACGCGTCGAAGCTGGACAGGCTCCTGTTCACGACGCCCGTCATCGCCGAGAGGTGCGCCGTCATGATCGCGCTGCACACCGGAATCCGTCGTGGCGAGATACTGGGGCTCGTCTGGAAGCGCATCGACTTCGAGAACAACTGCATGCACGTCATCTACCAGTACGCGCGCGACAAGAAGCCCAGGAAGACCAAGAGCAAAAAACAGCTCGTCGGGCGCTACGTGTCCTTCGACGACGACATGAAGGCGTACCTGCTCGTGTGGAAGCAGCTGCAGGCAAGGCTCTTCGAGGAGTACAACGCCCGCTGCGTCGAGGAGCACCGCTCCTACGGCCCGAACGGCAAGCTCGCACAAGACGGCGACACTCCCGTGATCACGAACGCGCACGGCGGCTACTACGACCCCAACTTATTCAGTCGCTGGTTCAGGAACTTCTGCGTCGAGAACGACTTCGGCAAGTTCACCAAGGTGGAGAAGAGGCGGGACGGCCGAGGCGTCCTCAGGACGCACAAGACAGGCTACGTCGGCCTTAAGCTGCACGAGCTGCGGCACACGCAGAGCAGCCTCCTGTCCGAAGAGGGAGTCGACATGGTCACCGTCATGAACAGGCTCGGCCACAAGGACCTCAAGACGACGATGGGGTACACGCACAGGGCCAACCGAGACGACATCGAGGCGTCGAGGCTCATGGGAGAGCTCCTGGCCTCCGGCGAGTCCAGGGCAGACCAGCTGAGGGCTCTCTACCCGGACATCGAGCCGTCGAAGGCAGCTTAGCGCCCCGCCATCGAAGCCGGCTCCTCGGGGGTCGGCTTTCCTTTGGTGCGCCGAGCATGCGCGCGTTTCTCATGGGTGAAAGTCCCTAGCACGCCCGATAGCGGGAAGTGCATAGCCAAATGCAAGGGTGTCCATCGCGAGGTGGAATCTGAAGGAAGCAGGCGGCAAA
>NZ_JAAKEB010000040.1 GCF_011038965.1 Adlercreutzia sp. ZJ141
CCGTAAAGTCGATGACACGAGCGCTTCCTTCCTCGTCAAGGTCGGTGATGGCATAACCTTCGGGTGCCTCAACCTCTTGGATGTGATAGCTTCCGTGCTTGGCATAGGCAAGCGATATCATGCCCTCCTCGTCGGTGGTCAGCTCCTCATCAAAAGTGCCCTCGTCGTTCCAGATGTGGAATACGGCACCGGGAACAACGGTTTCATGATCAAGGGCATCGACTTTCAGGATCACAGGGTTTGTCGGCTCGTCGGTCACGGCTTCCTCGTAGTCGTAGACCGCAACATCTTGCCCCGCATATTCGAGCGCCACGGTCTTCTCAGTCACGTCGAGTGCATAGCCGTCCTTGGCCTGCGCTTCATAGACCGTGTAGGTGCCAAGGTAGAGCTCAGGGCTTGTCACCTTGCCGTCCTCGCCTGTGGTAAGTGTGGCTACGATCTCGCCCTCGTGCGCCCGGATAGTTCCCTCAGGCGTTTGGATGGTCTCAGCCGCCTTTATGATGTAGACGGAATCATCGACTGCCTCACCTGTCCAGGCATCCGTCTTGGCAACGGTGATCGTCGCCTTTTGCGGCATGTCCGCGAACTCGATTACGAGCGGATCATCCCATCCCTTGTATTCGGCACCCACGCTAAACGTCTTGCCCTCAAGCTCCTTCACGTATCCGTAAGGAGCATTGACCTCCGTCAAGGTGTAGTCGCCCTGCTCTAAGAGCATGGGCAACGTGAGCTCTCCGCGCTCATTGGCCGTCCAGGTGTCAAGCGTCTCGGTTGCCGGGTAATGGAAGGTGTAGGTGATAGGCTCGCCATTCGCATCGAGCAGCTTAAAGCTGCACGGCAGCGGGATGTGCTTGTTAGTCTCTGCGTCAACCTTTTCGATCTTGAGAGGTGTCTGCGGAATGTGGTCGTTTACAAGTTGGGGCGGGTCGTATTGGCCCTCCTCGGAGATGACCGTCTTCCAGTCGGGGACGGGAAGAAGATCCTTGCCCCACGTTTCCTTAAAGTCTTTCGCCACATGGTCGGGTATCACCTCATGTACGGTGTAGGTGCCGTACGCCAGTGCGCCACTCCAGTCAGAAGGCTTGCTCCAGCCGTTTACCTTCGCATGGTCGTCTTTGGTAGTGGCAAGGCCGTTTGTGTCCGTGATGATCGTACAGACGCGGCTTCCCGGCTTAACGAGCTTTCCGGTCTCAGGTGAGACGACCGGATATGCAGAGGAGTTGATGAGCTCGAACTTAACTCCTGGCACAAGCACGCGCTCGACCTCCTGGGGCATATCTCCTGTCGGATCAGAGTAGATGGTGGTGGGGACTTCCTTCACAAGGCGGAAGTCGCCATGTTTTACGGTATCGGGCACCTTAGGTGAGTTGTAGGTGTAGACGCTCTCGCCAGCTGCCCCGTCTTCAGTGATGCGGATGCAAAACACTTTGGGGTCCCCGCCGTGCCCGTCATCGAGGTTGTAGCCGCGAGGTGCGCGGGTCTCCTGCACGAGAATCGTGCCGAGCGGGATGGAGGCATCCCCGTTGGTCTGGTAGTAGAGAACATCCCCTGAGTACTTGTATTCTTCAGAGTAGTAGGCAAAGCCGTCCGCATCGGTCTCAAACACCCAGGTGCGGGCAGGGCTGCCAGAGGCTTCTGCATCTTGTGCCGTTGCAAAATCACCCGCATAGTAGCGTACCGTGAAAAGCGCGCCTTCGAGCGTGGCGTCACCTTGGGGAGCAGATTTTCCTGTCTGCGCGTCAACCTTGCCAAGGAGCATGCCTACCGGGTCAGACTGTGCGATGTCTGATACCTCACGGTCGTTCACACGCGTCGTCGCGTTCGGGGTCACATGGGTCTTATAGACAGTCGTGTCAAGTGCGTGTCCCGGAGCTTGCTTGGTCTCCATGACCCAGTAGTCGCCCTCTTCGAGCTCACCGAGGCTGCCGTAGCCATTTGCATCGGTTGTGATGACACCGGCCTTGTCGGTAAGGCCCTCGTTTTTGTAGACGGTGTACTCGGCCCCAGCGAGGGAGTAGAGGGGGTTGCCCTCACACATCGAGGGGTTCTCGGTTACCTTCACGAGGTCGAGTGCGCCGTAAGGGATGTACTTGAATGAGAGGATAAGCTGGTTTCCGGCACCGGTGTGGAGCATGAAGGGCTCGAAGTTGCCCGGCACCTCGCCCTGGCGGGCGCAGATCAAACGCCCCGTTGCGTTCGGGTTGATCTCTTGGCCGTTCGTTCCGAAGCCGATCACGTTTTGGCGACACCACGACTTGAACGACTCGTTGCAGCCGAAAAGCGCATAGTGGCCGTTTGACGCGAACGTGTCAGAGAGCAGGATGTGCGTGAGTGCCGCGTAGCGCGCATCGGTCATAGCACTTCCGTTGTACCAGGTGCTGGGCCAAAGGCTCTTGTCAAAGCCCGGGCTCCCATAGCCAAACCAGAGGTCCGCTATGGCCTCACTGTCACGCCCCGAGGGCGCGCTTATGGTGCTTTTGGCGTAGCTACCAGCAGGAGGCGTGCTCGCAGACGGGTTGCCGCAGTAGGCCATCTCTCCGTCAGCGTACATCCAGTTGGTGGCGTATCCGGCGTAGGGGATCATGCCACCGACCGTGAGGTTGGCGGATTCTGCCGCATAGGCGCTCGCCGGCTTGGCAGACTCGGCCAAAGTGACAAAGCCGGACAGCACAAGCGCCAGCGAGATCACGATTCTCAGAACCTTTCCTCCTTGGAAGGCTCGCATTGCGTTCGTTGTCATGCTCGTACCTCCTTATCGAGCCATCGCCGGCTGGCGCGCTTCGTCTCCGGATAGGGTCTGGGAAGCCTCCCTGGCGCTCGCCGCCCGCTTGGCAAGGGACTCTCCTTCACCCTTCTCTGGTGATTCCTTAGCCTGCTCCTGGCTTTGCCCTGCGCGGTAGCGCCGGTAGTTCGCCGCAAGCGCCTCTTTGATCTGCTCCGGTCTTATCTCCGCCCGCTCTTGGACGACCTTGCCGTTCTCGTCTTTCACGTAGTTCCCTTCCTCGTCAACAACCGAGTGATGCATCTTCACCAGCCTGTCCTTGAGAAGCGGGATGTCTACGTAGTTCTCTCCGCGGAACTTTGACGGGTTGACGAACCAGGGCGAGAACTGCCACCCGCCGTAGTCCATGCCGTCGATCTTCGTGCCGGAGGGAAGGGTCACGGAGTTGAAGGTCTTGAGTTCTCCTGTTGCTCTGTCTGAGTACGGGATGTCCGTCTTCACGAATTTCTTGTATATCGTGATGTAGACGTTCTTCTTCTCGGGCTGCACGGTTTGCGCCGTCTGCTCTGTCGCATCAGCCATGATGCTCCTCCTCTGCATGTCTTATCCGATGAGGCGCATGTTGTCGGAAGGTGCCTCCTTCGGATGGTCTTCGAATATTCTTCGGACGTAGAAGTTGTCTAAGGCTCCATGCTGATCACCTCCTTATCCAGCGGATCCATCTTTAGAACCCGCTTACGATCTCTCGCGCCCAAGAGCCGCTCTTGACAAGAGAAAGGATGAGCAGGATGCACATGGCGAGGTACTGAAGCGCGTAGGTGAGCCCGTTCGCTATCCCATCTATTGGCGTTCCCGTGCCGGGGTTAGTTGAAACCAGGCCACCCAAGATGATGGGAAACGAGATGAGCAGCACCAAGATGATGAGGCCCGCTATGCAGACGGCCCCGAAGCTCTTCAAGTACCCGATGCCTATCTGGCGCGTCTGATCGAAGCCGAGAAACGCGAGGGGAATAGGCGAGAAGGCCGCCATGACGTAGAGCTGTATGGCACGCGCCCAGCAGACGACGAGCGCGACGATGTAGGCGATGAGCACCACAAGCCAGCTTATGACGGCCACGACGAGCAGGGCAAGAAGTGCTGAGAGGTCATCATCTGCGGTAACGACCGACA
>NZ_JAAKEB010000041.1 GCF_011038965.1 Adlercreutzia sp. ZJ141
CCGTAAAGTCGATGACACGAGCGCTTCCTTCCTCGTCAAGGTCGGTGATGGCATAACCTTCGGGTGCCTCAACCTCTTGGATGTGATAGCTTCCGTGCTTGGCATAGGCAAGCGATATCATGCCCTCGTTGTCAGTGGTCATCTCTTCATCGAAGGTTCCCTCGTCGTTCCAGATGTGGAATACGGCACCGGGGACAACGGTTTCATGATCAAGTGCATCGGTTTTGAGGATCTCAGGGTTGGTCGGTTCGTCGACTACGGCCTCCTCGTGGTCGTATACCGCGACATCTTGCCCCTCGTAGTCAAGCGTGACTGTCTTTTCCATGACGTCGAGCGCATAGCCGTCCTTGGCCTGTGCCTCATAGATCGTGTAGGTGCCAAGGTAGAGCTCAGGGCTTGTCGCCTTGCCGTCCTCGCCTGTGGTAAGCGTGGCTACGATCTCGCCCTCATGCGCCCGGATAGTTCCCTCAGGCGTTTGGATGGTCTCAGCCGCCTTTATGATGTAGACGGAATCATCGACTGCCTCACCTGTCCAGGCATCCGTCTTGGCAACGGTGATGGTGGCCTTTTGCGGCATGTCCGCAAACTCGATAACGAGAGGGTCATCCCATCCCTTGTAGTCAGCACCGACGCTAAACGTCTTGCCCTCAAGCTCCTTCACGTATCCGTAAGGGGCATCGACCTCCGTCAAGGTGTAGTCGCCCTGCTCTAAGAGCATGGGCAACGTGAGCTCTCCGCGCTCATTGGCCGTCCAGGTGTCAAGCGTCTCGGTTGCCGGGTAATGGAAGGTGTAGGTGATAGGCTCGCCATTCGCATCGAGCAGCTTAAAGCTGCACGGCAGCGGAATGTGCTTGCCGGTTTCTGCGTCAACCTTTTCGATCTTAAGCGGTGTCTGCGGGATGTGGTCGTTTACAAGCTGGGGCGGGTCGTATTGGCCCTCCTTGGAGATGACCGTCTTCCAGTCGGGGACGGGAAGAAGGTCCTTGCCCCATGTTTCCTTAAAGTCTTTTGCCACATGATCGGGTATCACCTCATGTACGGTGTAGGTGCCGTACGCCAGCGCGCCACTCCAGTCAGAAGGCTTGCTCCAGCCGTTTACCTTGGCGTGATCGTCTTTTGTAGTGGCAAGGCCGTTTGTGTCCGTGATGATCGTGCAGACGCGACTTCCCGGCTTAACGAGCTTTCCGGTCTCAGGTGAGACAACTGGATGCGCAGAGGAGTTGATAAGCTCGAACTTAACTCCGGGCACGAGCACGCGCTCGACCTCCTGGGGCATGTCTCCTGTCGGATCAGAGTAGATGGTGGTGGGGACTTCCTTCACGAGGCGGAAGTCGCCATGTTTTACGGTATCGGGCACCTTAGGTGAGTTGTAGGTGTAGACGCTCTCGCCAGCTGCCCCGTCTTCGGTGATGCGGATGCAAAACACTTTGGGGTCCCCGCCGTGCCCGTCATCGAGATTGTAGCCGCGTGGTGCGCGGGTCTCCTGCACGAGAATCGTGCCGAGCGGGATGGAGGCATCCCCGTTGGTCTGGTAGTAGAGAACATCCCCTGAGTACTTGTATTCCTCGGAGTAGTAGGCAAAGCCGTCTTCATCGGTCTCAAACACCCAGGTGCGGGCAGGGCTGCCAGAGGCTTCTGCGTCTTGTGCCGTTGCAAAATCACCCGCATAGTAGCGTACCGTGAAAAGCGCGCCTTCGAGGGTGGCGTCACCTTGGGGTACAGACTCTCCTGTCTGCGCGTCGACCTTGCCAAGCAGCATGCCCACCGGGTCAGACTGTGCGATGTCTGACACCTCACGTTCGTTCACACGCGTCGTCGCGTTCGGGGTCACATGGGTCTTATAGACAGTCGTGTCAAGTGCGTGCCCCGGGGCTTGCTTGGTCTCCATGACCCAGTAGTCGCCCTCTTCGAGCTCACCGAGGCTGCCGTAGCCATTTGCATCAGTTGTGATGACGCCGGCCTTGTCGGTAAGGCCCTCGTTTTTGTAGACGGTGTACTCGGCCCCGGCGAGGGAGTAGAGGGAATTACCCTCACACATCGAGGGGTTCTCGGTTACCTTCATAAGGTCAAGTGCGCCGTAAGGGATGTATTTGAACGAGAGGATAAGCTGGTTTCCGGCACCGGTGTGGAGCATGAAGGGCTCGAAGTTGCCCGGTACCTCGCCCTGGCGGGCGCAGATCAGACGCCCCGTTGCGTTCGGGTTGATCTCTTGGCCGTTCGTTCCGAAGCCGATCACGTTTTGGCGACACCACGACTTGAACGACTCGTTGCAACCAAAAAGCGCGTAGTGACCATTTGACGCGAACGTGTCAGAGAGCAGGATGTGCGTGAGTGCCGCGTAGCGCGCATCGGTCATAGCACTTCCGTCGTACCAGGTGCTTGGCCATAGATTTTTGTCAAAACCCGGGCTCCCATAGCCAAACCAGAGGTCCGCTATGGCCTCACTGTCACGCCCCGAGGGCGCACTGATGGTGCTTTTGGCGTAGCTGCCGGAAGGAGGTGTGCTCGCAGACGGATTGCCGCAGTAGGCCATCTCGCCATCGGCATACATCCAGTTGGTGGCGTATCCGGCGTAGGGGATCATGCCGCCGACCGAGAGGTTGGCGGATTCTGCCGCATAGGCACCCGGTGTTGCTTGGGCGAGCGTTCCGAAAGCCGTAGACGCCGCGATGAGGATGGCGAGCACGCACCTGACCACCTTGGAGTGCCGCGCAGCATTGATTGTTGTTTCCATGGTTCCTCCTTAGCGGGTCACAGGCTCAGGGCGCTCGGTCTCTCGGCTTTGGTTCTGCGATGCCTCGCGAGCATCCTTTGCTTTGTCGCTCAGCGATGCCAAAAACTCCTTGCGTGAGTTGTCCACGGCCTGCTTGAGCGCTGCGGGCATGACCTTGACGATGTCTTTCACCTCTTTGCCGTTTTCATCTCTTACGGGTGTGCCGTCGGGGTTCACAAGCCCCTTCTTGAGCCAGATCTCGCGACTTGCCAGAAGCGGCATGTCACGGTAGTTCTCACCCTTGAAGCGGGACGGGCTCACGAACATCGGGCTGAACTGGTAGTAGCTCACGTCAACCCCGTCGATGATCGTGCCTTTGGGCAGCGTCACGGAGTGGAAGGTCTTGCTCTCTCCTGTTTTGCGGTCGGTGTAGATGATGTTCTCGTGCACGAACTTGCGGTGAAGCGTCAGATAGACGTTCTTTCTCTCTTCCATGTGTCTTGCTCCTTTGAATCTTGATCGGCTTATCTGGGGCCTTGATGTGGAATGACCCCAGCGCTTGCGCGCAACCTTTCAGCCCATAGGCACCACCTCCTTAACTGGCGTGCTCGTCGCTAGAACCCGCTTACGATCTCTCGCGCCCAGGTTCCGCTCTTGACAAGGGAAAGGATGAGCAGGATGCACATGGCGAGATACTGAAGCGCGTAGGTAAGCCCGTTCGCGATGGCGTCCATCGGCGTTCCCGTACCGGGGTTCACCGCGACGATGCCGCCTAAGATCACAGGGAAGCTGATGAGCAGCACCAAGATGATGAGGCCCGCTATGCAGACGGCTCCGAAGCTCTTCAGGTACCCGATGCCTATCTGGCGCGTCTGGTCGAAGCCGAGAAACGCGAGGGGAATGGGCGAGAAGGCCGCCATGACGTAGAGCTGGATGGCACGCGCCCAGCAGACGACGAGCGCGACGATGTAGGCGATGAGCACCACAAGCCAGCTTATGACGGCCACGACGAGCAGGGCAAGAAGTGCTGAGAGGTCATCATCTGCGGTAACGACCGACA
>NZ_JAAKEB010000042.1 GCF_011038965.1 Adlercreutzia sp. ZJ141
CATGCTGGATGAAGAAGTCCTTGCCCATACGCATGATGTCAGCAGCGTCCCACATCGGCTCGACCTCAGTGGTCACGAAGTCCTTGTTGGCGGTGCGCTCCAGGCGCTCTTCCAGCGAGATCTTCTCGTCGTAGTAGTTGTGCTTATAGGAAGCATCAGTCAGACGCGGACGCGGAGCCTGGGTCCACTTGAACTCGGGATCCTCGTCGAAGTACTGCTTCATGAGCGGCCAGTAAGCCAGATACTCGAAGTAGCGGCAACGGAAGGAGTTCGCCGAAGCCATGATCTCGTTGCCAACCGTGAGCAGGATGTCACGCGGAGGCATGCAGGTCATCATGGAACCATTGCGGAAATCAGGTGTACCAATGGGCTGGTTCCACTGCAAAGGCGTCGGGCGATCAACAACCACGCCGCGCTCTTCGAGAGCAGAAACCAGGTTCTCGAGGCAGGCGTTGCCAACCTCAACGGTGCGCAGCGGGCGCAGGCCCCACATGCCGCGCATGTCGGAGTCCACAGGAACCTTCTCAGAGGTTGCGGGCTCCTCGGGAGGAATGACGGAATTGTCGCAGCGGCCAACGATGACGCGCTTCAACGGATCCCAGTCGTTCCAAGACTTGACTATCTTCGCCATGACAGTCTCCTTTCGTAGGCGTTCGAAGGGCAGCATTTCTGTCCTTCGGGTGGAGTATCTGGCAGGGCGATATTGCCTTCAAAAGACAAAATAGCGTGTTTACTATATATCTGGTACATTTTCTTTGTTTTATCTTTTTTTCCTAGACAATCGTATATATATAGCTCCATTTAGCAATCAATATGATTTATATGTCATTCGCCGATTATTACGGCCGAACACGGGACAAATCATTGAATTGTAGGGGGGGGGGATAGCTTTTTATGTTAAATCTCATTGCGGCCTACCGTGTAGTATACAAACAAGAAGGTTGCGATGCCAAACAATAGCAACAATGATTTAGACGTGTTCAACGCGCAGGAACTGCGCACTCGAATGGATATTCTGCATGCAGTCGACAAATCGCTTGATCGCATGACCGTTGCGGAAATCTGTAAGAATGCTGGTGTGTCCCGACAGACATTCTACCGTTTTTTCGAAAGCAAGTATGACATCCCCTGCTGGCACACCATGTACTGTCGGCGGTTCTACTTAAACGAGATCGGTCGTACCATTAGTTGGGAAACTGGTTACTATCACCACTTCCGCCTAATATTGCAGGAGTACGACTTCTACAGCAAGTCGATCCAATACAGCGTGAACACGCCATTCGGGCGCTCTATCCTGCCCGAAGACCGAAAGAAGGTGCTGCTTGAGACGCTTGAGAAATGGCGGCATGAGTCTCTAACTCGCAACATGTTGTTTATCGTAGAAACGTTTGCTCGCTTAGAGTGCGAGGTGTTAAACGACTGGCTGCGCAGCAGCCGCCCACCCGATTTGGACGTATGGACCGATGACGTGATCAGTATCGTTCCCGCACGCTTGTTTCTCGCGCTCGACATTAAAGAGTCAAAGGGCACACTGTAGTTCACCTTACAAAAGCGGGTGGTGAGACGCATGGGGCGCATCCCACCACCCGCTTGTTTCGGGGCAGTACGAACCTTATGTAATCGGGCGGGCAGCTTGTCAACATGGCCCCTTCAGCCTGCGCTCAAAAGAGCCCGGACATAACCGCCCGCGAACGGACAGATGAGGGCTACTTCGCCGCCGCTGCCGCCGCTGCCGCCTCGCGTGCAGCACGAGCTTCAACGGTGTTTGCTTCCCACTCGCGCAGTTCACGCGCTTCACGCGAGTCCTCGGCAAACGGAGTTGCCTCGCCCAGCTCTACCAGCTGCGGGTCATGACGTACCCACTTGAAGAACTGTACACCCATGAGCACGACCACAATGCTAAACGGAACGCCACCAGCAACAGTTGCGAACTGAATGGTGGTCAAGAAGCCCTGGCCGGCGGTGAGCACGAATGCAGCAGCAAGCGCGGTAATGCACAGTGCCAGCACGGCCTTGAATGTACGGCTTTCCTTCGCAGCAGGCGACACGAAGCTGGTCAGTGCCATAACGCCAGAGTCAACAGAGGTAACCATGTAGCCGCCGATGAGCACGATGGCGATAACAGCCAGGATGCCTGTGACGTTCGGGATCGAGTTAATGGTAGCGAACAGACCCATGGAGCTGTCGGCCATAGTAGCTTCGATCATAGACGGGTTGGTCATGGAAGCCCACACACCAGAACCACCAACGATGACGGTCCACACGATGCAGATCGATGCGCCAACGAGCACGACGCCGATCAAGAACTCGCGCAGCGAACGCCCGAGAGAAATCGTGGAGATGAAGCCTGCGGTAAACGTGGCAAACGCGAAGCACCAGCAGAAGATGAAGAACGACCAGAATGCCTGCCACGACTCGCCGTAAGAAGCAATACCATCGGCCAAGTTTACAGCTTCGGTGTAGCCACTCATCATGAAGAACTGGTCAACGAACACGGCCAGCGACTCAGGCAGCACGCCCAAGATGTAAAGCGTCGGGCCAAAGATGAACACCAAGATCATGAACACGATGGACAGAATAGCATTCATGTTCGAGATGTTCTTAATGCCCTTCACCACACCAAGCCACACCGACAGCGTGGCCAAGCCACCGAACAAGCAGACGGTGCCAACCAACAGACCCGTGCTCGACGTAAGGCCAAACACCTGACCTAGACCAGTAACGAACTGATACGAAGCACAACCAATGGAGGTGGTCAGGCCAAAGATGGTTGCCAAAACCACCAGAACCTCGACGATGATGCCCACAACGCGGCTTAGGGCCCCTTCGCCGAACAGGTTCTCGATGGAGCCGCGGAAGGTATTGTCCTTCTTCATGTTGTAACGGCTATACGACAAGAAGAGCGACACCACAGCATAGATTGCCCATGCCGGAAGTGCCCAGTGGAAGTACGTCCATGCAAGCGCCATGTCGCCAGCAAACGCAGAATCCTGCAGCTCATAGGCCATGCCGCCCATCATCCACAGCGGCTCAGCAACGGCCCAAAACACCAGGCCTACACCCTGGCCGGTAGCAAACAGCATCGTAATCCACGAGAAGTACGAAAACGCCGGGCGAGCATCCTTGCCACCCAGACGAATCTTGCCGTACTTCGAGAATGCAACAAACACGCATACTGCAAAGCAAAGGAACGTCATAAGAACGATCCACCAGCTGCAATACTGTGTTACGAAGGTACGGATGTTGTCAACAGCAGCGATAAATCCCTCAGGACTTACGATGGCCACCAGAAGCGATGCTGCAACAACCGCCACAGCAATGCCGCGGATGATGAAGTCGTGGCTTACTTTACGGCCGAGACGGTTTGCTTGATCCTGTTTTGCCT
>NZ_JAAKEB010000043.1 GCF_011038965.1 Adlercreutzia sp. ZJ141
AAGTCATCATATGCGAAGCGTGAGTTTATGCGAAGTAATAGCCCATAGAATCGATCAACCTGTCTGTTTGTCCCTTGATACTTCACATAAACCTAAACTGGCGGCGCATTGCAATACCGTCAGTTTAGGAGGTTGACATTATGTGTGACGACATCAGGGAGCTCGTAAACACAGCAGAAGCTATGCTTCGAGACATGGAGTATAAGGACAGCACGATATGCCACTACCGTGCTTCATGGAATAAAGTTATTGCGTTTTGTAAAGAGAAGGGAATCAAGAGATATAGCAAGGAAGTAGAGAATTCCTTCTTTATACACGAAGGAATCGGCCCTGTGCCGGGACTAACTCCAAATCAACGTGATCGCGTGCGGCATGTGCGATGTCTTCTGACCGCCAAGGACGGGAAGCTTCCAAAGGCATGGCGGCAGCCAGGGCCGCGAGTACCAGAAGGTCTTATCGCAGCATACAATTCATATGTCGATGACATGCGCGATCGTGGGCTTTCTGATACTTCCATTCGCGGGCAGGAATGTGTCGTACGCAGGTTCCTCGCATCGACGGGTGCCACAAGCCCTGCTCATCTGCGCTTTGAGCACGTGATCACCTATATTGAAGGTATGCCAGGGGCTGCAGCGCAGTCCAAAGCAAACAACCTCTACGTAATCCGTTCGTTTCTTAGGCACTTGGCTGTAAAAGGGATGTGTGACTCCTTGCTGCCCGCATCTATGCCTGTCATCCCAGGCCATAAGCACAGCTCGTTGCCGTCAGCGTATGGTGGCAACGAGATTGCCGCCATGCTCGCGACAGATGTCTCTAACGAATGCCCCAAGCGAAACTACGCCATGCTGCTCTGTGCATCGGTTATGGGGATGAGATCCTCTGATATCCGCAACCTGCTTGTTTGCGACCTAGACTGGCGGGCAGGAAAACTCTCATTTACCCAAAGCAAGACAGGTGCACGGGTGACGCTACCAATGCCAGACGAGGTCAAGCTGGCAATTGCTGACTATATGCGGACAGAGCGGCCTGATTCCGCAGATCCGCACGTGTTCCTGCATGCCCGTGCGCCCTATAAATCATTCAAGGGATGCCGAAACGCTTTCCACTACGTCACAACATCAGCGCTTCGTGTTGCAGGCGTCGATCCGGCTGGCCGCCACCACGGCATGCATTCGTTGCGCCACTCTGCCGCAACGAACATGCTTGCAGGCAACGTCCCCTACCCGGTGATCTCGGGAGTTCTGGGGCACAGTAACGCAAATACGACGAGAAAGTATCTTGCGGTCGATGTGGAGTTGCTGCGCGCGATGTCTTTGGAGGTGCCCCATGCATGATCCGATTATGGAGTTCACAGGCCCCTATGCCAGCCTGTTTGTCGATTACGTCCGCTACAAGCGCACGCTTGGATACTCGATACCCAAAAGCTACCAAAGCGTACTCAGGGATATATCCAGAATGCTGGCAGGCTTACCACAAAGCGCTTCGGTTGTTGATAAGCAAGCAGCCGAACTTATCGCAACACGCAAAGACGGCGAGTCTATTCCAAACCAGTGCAAGCGCATAGCGATAATCCGACAGTTCTGCGTGTTTTTGAGAAGCGAAGGCTATAACGCATACATACTGCCACACAACCTGGTCAGAGATGAGAGTAATTTCATCCCCAGAATCATCAGTGAACAGGAGATGGCAAGAGCCATCAAGTTTGCCGACGAAACGATGCAGGATTGGGTGGGATTACTGATGCGGCTACTTTGGTGTCTTGGCTTGCGAATGGGTGAAGCGCTAAAACTCGACGTATCGGACGTGGACTTGGAAGCGGCAACGATCCTGGTCAAAAGAGCAAAGGGTGACCGCACGCGCTTGTGCCCGATGTCGAGATCCCTCTCTTGGCACGTGGCTTCTTACATGGAAGCACACGATCTTGGTTGTGTCGACGGTTCACTTCCACTCATACCATCTGCAGATGGTAATAGCCACCGAAGCCATACAACCGCTGCATTCAAGATTAAGTCTGCGTTTGCAGCGGCAAAGATAACGCGGCCTGAGGGCACCACGGCTCGCCCTCATGACATAAGGCATTCGTTTGCGATCCATTCGCTTGAGAAGGCCATCGCGTCTGGCATGGATGCCTTCGCTGCACTTCCTCTTCTTGCTTCTTTTATGGGCCACGCCGACATCAAGAGTACCGAGTATTACCTGCGGCTTACCGAAGAGCGTTTCCAGGGTATGGTCGACGCTCAAGCGCAATGCTCTGCCATTGTGTTCGGGGATATATCATGACGGCCACAAACTTCCAGTCTCTGGTGTCTCGCTTTTTGCTCGATTATCTTCCGAATAGGAGGGGGTTTAGCCCCAATACTGTCATGGCCTACCGAGACGCAATTGCACTTCTGCTTATTTGGTTTGAGTCAGAAACCGCAACGCAGGCATACAACATCGGCATGGACGACCTCACGCCTGAAGCGATCTTAAGCTGGGCTGCATGGCTTGAAAACGCGAGAGACTGTTGTCCGTCGACGTGTAACAGCAGAATCGCGGCTATCAAATCGTTTGCCAAGTTCGCGCAGTACGAAGCTCCCGATTATCTGGAGCAATGCACAGGGATAGTGGGCATCCCCATGAAGAAGCACGCATCAAGAGAAATTGACTTTCTAAGCCCAGAAGGTGTTGGTGCAGTCATCACAGCTGCGAGTGGAAACTTACGCGAGCTTGCAATCTTATCGGTGTTGTATGAATCCGCAGCACGCGTAAGTGAGGTGGCGGCGCTCAATATTTGCGATATCGCGAGAAAGAAGCCCTTTACGGCCAAACTATTAGGCAAGGGACGCAAGGTTCGTGTCGTTCCCTTATCTGCACAGGTGGGCGACATACTCGCCGAGTATGTTTGCTCGTACAGAGGCGAAGCGGAGCCAACAAGCGCTATGTTTCTCAATGCTCAGGGAAACAGAATCGGAAGGGCCGGCATCGCCTACATATTGAAAAAGAATATCGCAATCGCCCATGAAGCCGATCCTGCGGTTGTTCCACCCACTAGTCATCCGCATGCGCTGCGCCATTCGAAAGCTATGCACATGCTCGAATCAGGAATCAATCTTGTTTACATTAGAGATTTTTTAGGTCATAAAAGCGTGACCACTACGGAGATATACGCGAAAGCAAGCGTCGAGGCTAAGAGAAAAGCGATAGAGGGACTTGAGCAGGTTGTTGTAAAGCAGTCTAAGTACGACAGCATCGAGCGCGCCGACATACTATCTTGGTTGCGCGACTTGCTGTGACACTGATCGTTTATGCGAAGTCAACAGCTATGCAATCCTAGCTCATCAGGGCTAACGCCAACGGCTTCGCATAAACTCACACTTCGCATATGATGACTT
>NZ_JAAKEB010000004.1 GCF_011038965.1 Adlercreutzia sp. ZJ141
ACCTCGTCGATGTAGAGCCAGGTCGTTACCCCTCGCTCGAAGTTCGCGTACATCCGGTTGCGCACCGTCTCAAGGGCGGTGAGCATGCCGAAGACGCGCATGTTGGTCGAGAGGTCGTGAAGGTCGATGTTGGTGATGCGGTTGGCAAAGCCTATGTTGGACTGGCGGTTGAAAAACGAGAGCGCTCCTGTGACGTAGCGCTCGTAGCGAAGCGCGATGTCGCGCGCCTCAGCCTCCGGCTGGTCGAGCAGCACCGCATGAAAGTCGGTGAGGGTCGGGGTCGTGGCACCATCTGCGCACCTGGCGTATGCCGCCTCGACGCAGCGCGTGATGATTGACTTGTCTGCCTCAGGCAGACCCTCCGAAGACTCCGCCATCATTGCGCTTGAAAGGGCCAAAAACGCATCGATCTTGAACGCGAGCTGCGCCGCGTCGGCTTTGCCCTCCACGTCTGCGAGGTCGAAGGGGTTGAGCGCGGTGTCGGCGTCGGGGGCAAGACGTACGTTCACGCCGCCTAATGCCTCGATGAGGTTTCCGTATTCTCCGGCCGGGTCGAAGATGATGATCTCGTCTTCGGGGTACGCGAGCACGGTGTTGGTGATCTCGCGCTTAACGGAGAAAGACTTGCCCGACCCGGGCTTGCCGCAAACGAACCCCATGGGGCTTGCGAGCTTCTTGCGGTTGCAGATGACGAGGTTGCCGGACTGCTTGGACTGACCGTAGTAGCCGCCGCCCTCCTGGTTGAGCTCAAGGGAGGCGAAGGGCATCTGCATGGCGATCTGGCCGGTGGTAAGGTAGCGGGTGACGTCGATGTGGTTTGCCCCCAGCGGCAGCACCGAGTTCAAGGCCTGGCGCTGGCGGTAGTAGAGAGGCTCGATCCCAAGCGAGTTTCCCTGGCCCACCGAGATGACCTGCTCCACCTGGCGCTCAAGTGTCTCCACCGCATCAGCGTAGGTGTAGATGAGGCCGGTGTAGACGAAGAGCCGCTCGTTTTTGTTGCGCAGAAAGTCGAGGAGCTCTTCTGCCTCCTCCTTGGAATAGCGAAGCTCAGGGGGCAGGATCGTGTAGTCGTAGCCCTTCTTCATGGCGCTCATCTGCTCGTCGATGATCTCCTTGTCCATCCAGTCGAGCTGGCGCTTCACAAGCGCAAGCGCATCTGACTGCGCGATGGGCTGGATGTGGAGGTTCACCGACAGCGGCATGGGCAAATCGATGATGGCTGCGAGGTAGCCATCCTCAAGCATCGAGCCGAACGTGCGGATCGAGAGCACGCATCCGTACGTCTCGTCCACCTTGAAGATGTCCGCGCGTCCGCTCGGCTTGAAGTCGATGAGGGCTGGCGCGATGAGGTCGCGTGTGCGCACGTTTGAGCGGGGGCTTATCTTGTCCCATGTAAACGTGAAGGGAGCGCGCGGCCGAAGCTGCGACTGGATGGCGCGCAGGCGCTCGGTGCCGTCGAGCGCGTGTGCGTCGCAACGGATGCGCGAGAGCGTGTCTATGACGTCGCCTTTGATGCGGGAAAGCTTCGGTACGGCGTCTGTGACGTCGTCGGCTCCCACCATGTAGGTGAGGTAGCGGTGGCGCGTGAGGTTTGAGATCCCCTCGCGCATCTTGTCGTTTAGGATCCGGTTGTACTCGCGCGCGTACTTGGACGTGTCGGGGTCATCTTCGGGAAAGAAGCGCTTGCTTCCGATCTCGTCTGCGGGGATGGGCACGTTGGCGATGGTGAGCTGGACGCACGAGTCGGCCCCGAAGTAGTTGTAGAGCGATGAGAGCACAGAAAATATGTTCTGCTGGCTCTCGCGTCGGGCAGACTGGTAGGAGATGTCTGCGAACTCGATCGTCTGGGAGAAGAGTCCCTCCTCGACCTGGGCGATACCGTCCTTATACATCGCGTCATAGCCGATGAACGACGATATGTCCTTGGCAGCGGCGCGTGCCTTCTTCTGGCGCGCCACCTTCTCCTCGTGTGCCTTTTTCGAGCGCTCGGCGTTAGACGTCGCTCCCATCATCTGACGGAGAACGCCTGGGCTCGGCGCATGCGACCTCGTCTTCTCGCGCGTTGCCCTTCGCTTTTCCTTAAGACGTTTCCTTTCGGATCTTTCGCTTTCCTTCTTCGTTTTCCTGCCTGGATGGCTCATTGCCCTCAGCTCCTTTCCTTCTCGCTGCGCGTCTCGCCTTCCTGCTCGGGCGCCCGGCCTTGATGCGCTTAAGGTCTGGTGCGGCAGGGCTTGCGTAGAGCAGCCGTTGGTCTTTGATGTGATGCGCTGCCAGAAGAGGGATGAACTTCTCCGCGCGCATTCCGAAGGGCCGCCAGAAGCCGACGAGCCAAAACGGGATCGATGCGCACATGACGGGGAAGGCCGCATCAGCCACCTCTATGCCGACCCAGAAATGCCACATGGCAGCTGCGGCGATAGCCGAGCCGAACCCTCCCGTCACACACAGAAGCGTTCGAAACGAGAGCTTGCCGACGATCTTTTCTTGATACTCACCGATGTCCTTCTGAACGGGGATCTGTAACGACACGTCTGCCCCCTTACGCCGGAAGCCAGGACGTGTCGAGCGCCCCGAAATAGACTGCGGCGGCGATGATGATGGCGCCTCCTGCGATGGTGGATATGGCGGAGGCGATCTGCGAGCCTCCTTGTTGTTCCCTGATGGCAAGGCCGAGCGACACCGCTCCCCAGACGACCAGAAAGCCGCCGAGGAAGGTCACGCAACCCGACACCAGGTTGATGATGTTTGCGAGCATGTCTTCATGTCCTTTGCATATCAAGGTTTGCGCCGCGCCGAGCGCTGGGTATTCGGAAGGTGCGCTCGATGCGGCGTGCTAGAATTCGTTGTGGAGCGTTCTTGCTCCTTTGCATGGGCGACGGATCCGGAAGTTGCTCGGAAGGTGCTTTCGGTGCGTGCGCGAGCACCCGTCGCCTGATTCCATGGATTCCACTACGTCATCGTGGCCTCCTTCCGCTCGTTTCCGCACGTGTTCTTGAGCTTGAACGGGGAGTCGTATCGCGCACCTTTGTGACCGGGATCTACGAGCGCATAGCGAGGATGCTTCTCCAGGGGATATTTCTTGTCCCTGATGGGGAACGCTCCCGCGATAAGCACTATCGCCTCATCTCGCGCGAGCCTGCCCACCTCGGATGCCTGAAGGAGGTCTCGCTCCTGCTTGTTGTAGTTCTTCGTAGTAGACGAGCTCGATCCGCGCGAATCGTTGATGGACATAGTCGCAAGCGTCTGCTTTCCTATCGCCTCGGATATCTCCTTGTTCGTGTCGCTGGATTTCCCTCCCAAGAACAACATCGTGTCACAGCAGTCGGTGATGGTCTGCGCATCGTCGTCGTAATGACTCTTGAGCTGCGAGAACGACTGCAGGATGATCGAACAGGAGATGTTCCTAGACCTGATAACCGCGATCATCTTCGCGAAGTCGGGAACGGTACCGATGTTGGCGAACTCGTCGAACATCATGTGGACGGGAGTCGGAAGCTTCCCGCCGAAGCGCTCGAGGGCGGTGTCACAGAGGATGTTCAGCGTCTGCCACATGAGGATGGCGAAAAGGCAGTCGAACGTGGAGTTGGTGTCGGACATGCTGGCGAAGAGCGCCGTCTTCCTCCCCGGGTCGCCGAGGTGGTCCAAGCCCATCTCGTCATACGACAGAAGCTCGGACACCTCGCGGATTGACAGCGGCTTCAGGCGCACGTTGCAGCTGATGATGATGGATTTGAGCGTCTTCCCGGCGGCGGTTTTGAACGCCTTGTAGTTCGACAGCGCGAAATCCTCGGATTCCTTCACGGGCTCCTGCTGCTTTACCCAGCTGTATCCGAACGCCTCGCCCCCAAACTTCCTGCTCTCAGGGTCTATCTCTAGCGCTTCCCCCTCCTTGGAAAGCCTCATGCCGGTCTCAAGCTCTTTGAACAGGATGTCGAGCGGGCTCATGAAGGACTCGTCTTCCTCTTTGGCCTCGGCAAGTGACAGAAGCGTGAGGAGCCCCGGGATGTTCTGGTCGGCTTTCGGGCAATGGTTCAGCAGATATGCTACCAGCGACGAGTAGAGAAGTCTTTCGGCATTCTCCCAAAACGGGTCCGAGGGCTTTCCTCCCTCGGGTGAGGTGTTCTTTATCAGGCAGTCGACGAAGGTGAGGATGTCCGCTTCGCTTTCGATGTAGGCGAGGGGGTTGTAGTGGCAGGATCGCTCGAAGTTGATGGTGTCAAAGGTGATGATGCGATAGCCTCCTGTCTTTAGCATATGACCCACGTCTCCCAAAAGCGTCCCCTTGGGATCTGTGACGAAGAAGCTCGCATTCATCTGCATGAGGTTGGGCTTCACGTAGTAACGGGTCTTGCCGCTGCCGGATCCCCCAACGACGAGCACGTTTTTGTTGCGGTCGGTCTTCAGGTTGAACTTGTCCCTGGAGAGCGCGAGGGCGCAGTCCTTAGTGAGCAGGATGTTGTTGTCTGGATGGGATCGGTCGGCGAACGCCCTTGCCTCCCTCTTCGTCGCCCACCTTGAACTGCCGTGTTCTTCGCCGTCTCTGCGGGTGCCAGCTCCGAGGAGCATTCGCGCGGCTACGATCCAAACCGCGCATATTCCCAGAACGCCGGCGCATACGGCGGCAGCCTCTCCGGACATTGCACCGCCTGATGCCACATAGCCTGGCAGGTTGAGAACGGCTGTGCTCAGGTTCTGGACGGGGGTGCCTCTCATTGATAGGAGACATGCAACATAGAGGTTACCCAGAGCAAAGGCTGCGGGACTCAGGCACGTTGCGATGATTACCGTCCGTTTCACTTCGCGCGAACCTCGGCAAGGGATATCTCCTTGTCTACCGCGCCCTTTGCGGCCATCGCCTTGGAGCCCTCGCGCGCCCTGTCGGCGCGCTCCTCAAGGGGCTCGTCGTCTCTCAGTTTCAGGTAGTTGTTTGCGTATTTATTCAAAAGACCGTTGGCAGCCGCGATGGTCAGGCCGCCTTTCCTCGCAGTCTCGTACTCATCGCCTGGAACCTTGCCTTGCCCGACAAGCGAGTCAAGATAGGCGATCTGCTTATCCGTGGCGGGAGAGCCCAAGTGCTCCTGCCTCGCCTTTTCCATTTCCGGAGACGCTTTCGCCTTCTCAAGCGCTCGATCGGCCTGACCCTCCAACTCCTCGAACGCCCTCGACACATCTTGGGCATCGATAACCCGGAACAGCAGCCAGCTCTCACAGGCATTGTCTTCGTAGAAATCATGCTCGACCCCATCCGCCTTGAGCTTGTCGGATAGGATGTCTTTGATGGCATCGTATTCGGGGAGATCCTTAAACTCCGCCATGTTGAGCTTTGCCCAATCATCGCCCGTGCGTTCTGGAGTTTTTGCTTTCACTCGTGCGTTGCGCAGGGCCTCCTTGAACTTTTTGACGCTGACGGTCATGGCCTTCTCTCCTGCATCCTGCCCTATACGCAGCATCCAGTCGAAGAGCTTCTCGCCCGCCTCGTCTCCAAAATCGCTCGCCATGGGCGTTGCACGCTCCTTTCGCCGTAGCGGTGATCCGATAGCTACTGCGACAAACTGTCACAGTAGCTATCGGCGTCGCCTCAGACCCTCGTCTATTTCAATGCTGAAAGTCGATGAGCTGCAGGCTCGCGCCGCAACAGCTCTCTCGGCGAGGGCCTGTTGTTCCGAAAACACCCTTTGCGGACACTGAACTCGATCCGCCTCCAGAAGCCAATTCATGTAGGTGTCGAACGTTCCGAGCCTGATCATAGGCGTGAAGGACAGACTCTCGAACGCACGCCAGCCTCCGGACTTTTCTTTCTTGAGAACCCACCACTCATCGCCTCGGTCAACTTGCTGTATGAGGGCTATGCCGCCAAAAACGATACCCTCGCCTAGGCGATGCCCCTTGCGGCTCAGGTAGTCTTTGACCTCTGCCGCATTCACGACGAAACGCAAATCGAGGGAGAGCGACGCATAGCCACTCTCACCATCCTCGCCTTCCGAGACTGGTTTCAGCCATGTGTTCTCGCGGCACTTCGCCCGAAGCGACTCGCAAATCTCATCGTCAAGCGCCTCTTTGGATTTCATTCGCGCCCCTTCGGTCCAGCTGTAACGCCTGCGTAGTTCTTTGTGCGAGCGGTGTCCGCCTGGCCCATAGGGATAATTGGGTGGGTTTGGCTTTGGCGGGCACCTTTCGCCTGCTGGCGATTGAACACCAAGGCGCACGAGGCCAAGCCTGTGAAAATCAGTGCTTATGTCCTAGCGTGTCAGCGGGCGCATCAGCGCACGGGAAATCCATTTCTCGCGATTCGGTAGTCGACGTCGGGAAGTTTCACCAAGGCGCACACCTGTTTGATGCGCGAGAGGATGGCGTCGACGCGCTCCGGGTCTCCTCGCCTCGACATGCGAACGCCTAGCGAGCTTAGCTTGTGCTCGCTTGCGATGATGGTCGGGCGCATGCAGCCGTAGCGCTTGTTCAAGATCCGGTACATGGTCGAAACCGCCCATTCAGATCCCGATTCCCTGCCCATGTCGTCGATGGCCAGAAGCTCGTATGCCGCATAGCGTGCAATCTCATTTGCGGTGGATGCCGGCTTATCGAATGTCTCCTGGATGGTTTCGAGCATTTCCGAAGCGCTAACCAGAAAAACACTGTGGCCCGCATCGTGCAAATCACGAACTATCGCGCTGCAAAGCGACGTCTTGCCGCTTCCGCTGATGCCCTGGATGAAAAGCCCGTTTCCCTTGTGCTCCCCGAATGTGGCAAGGTAAGAAATCACGTCGTCCCTGCAAAGAATCGCATTCTGATAACGGGGCTCTATGCCTATCTTCTGCAACTCCCTTATACGCCGCTGCACCGCCTGCGCATGCGCCCTGTCCTCCTCGCGCCTTCTTTCGGTTATCGCACCCTCGCACTGACACTGCCCATAGGGAACCCATGCGGTGCCGCCAAGGAGAAGGTAACAGCGAGCAGAAAGGGCCTTGCCGCAGTGCTCACAGAAAAACTCTGGCGGCTCGTCATGCGCTACACCCATCTCGTCGAGCTCTTCAAGCGTATAAGGACCCGGAGTATCTGGGCTATTCGTCATACTTCGCAAAGCGGTTCTCCAGCCCTTCTCTCTCAATCCTTTTATTATTACTATCTTCTGCGAGGTGAACAGAATTCAGACGCGAGAGGTCTCCTCGTTCACCAAAGTAGTCGGACTCACGGGAATCTTGTTCAGGTGAACATCGTTCAGGGTTAATCTCGACGGCCCTACTGCGACAATCTGTCACAGTAGGGCCTGGGCGATTCTCGCACAAGACAAAGGCCTTGGTCTTCCTGCCGCTTCTCAAGCTGTGTTCGCCGACCTCCACGACAAGGCCTGCTTCAGTAAGCTTGTTCAACGACTTGATGACAGCCCTCTCGCTCACGCCCAGATACTCTGCCGTCTTCCTCCGACTCTCGAAGAAGGTGCCGCCTCGCTTGCAGAAGCCGTAGATGCGCGCGTAAACGAGAAGCGCAACACCCGATAGCCCGAGATCCTTCCACATGAACTCGTACACGGCCAGAAAACTGCCTCTACTCGATTCCACTGCTTTGACCGCGCCGGAACTTCTTGCGCTCGTCCCGCAGAGGGGCGTTTCTCTTCACCCAGTCAAAAAGCTCGTCTTGCAGGACAAAGAGGCCCTGTTTCTTCCAGAAGAGGATTCTGGCGGGGAAGGGATCGTCTTTTAGATGCGTTAGCTCGTACAGGTAAGAGCAGTTTACGTGCAATATGCTAGCCGCTTCTGCCATGGTATATATGCCGCTCGCGTTGAACCTCGGCTGATCCTGCCATTCGGACATCAGCTCTCTATTCTGTTCCCTTCTCTCGGTGCTCATGTTCAGTTCCTTCCGGGGCGCTTCTGCCGAAGCGAACGCTTTGGACAACATATCCGCATATCCGCGATCGAACGAAGATGACATGTTGAACGTGGATATGCGCTTTTGTTCGGAGCAGCAGTCTTGCGTCCTGCAACGTGGGCCATTGGAGCGCTCGCTATGCAAGACTTCCAGACTCGATCAATTCATCAAGCCGCTCCCGTCTGATAAGGAGCTTGCGACTGACCTTCATCGCCGGAATCTTGCCCTCCTTGATCAGCGAATAAAGCTTACTCCGGGAAACGTGGATGTATTCGCATGCCTGCTTGATGTCGAGCCAGACCGGCAGCGGAGCGCCGGGCGCGACTTGCTCGTTCGCGCCGCTCTCGTCACTGTGACAGTCTGTCGCAGCTGACTGCCCTGGCTCGGAAGCCATACGTCGCTCAGGACGTATCATGTCCAAAAGCAAGTTGAGCTTGGCCGCTTCGTCTACTGTAAGCCTTATCTGTTCACCCATGTCGCTTTCTCTTCCCCGCATCTATGCGCTCTAACCTGAATGACCGGAGTGCGTATCGCCTCGATTCGTGATATCTCGCTTATAGGGGAGAACCGAGCGATAGGCAACCGAAAAACCGGGTGTTCGCGTCAGAGCGTGTCAGAGAAGACAACGCCACACCGAATGAACATCATTCAACATCATTCGGAAACTTAAATTAGGTGCTCAGATTATGAATTTGAGATGGAATAATCTCCATAAATATTTTTTCAAGTTAGTGATTTTCGTGGCGTATTTTCCATCAAAAACCACCGATATGCAGGGAATATCAGAGGTTGCTTTCTGTCATTTACCCCAAATTTGCCCCAAAGTCCGATTACGGACCAAAAAGAGACTGTATTTTGATAGCCCGAATTGAGCGAAAAGCCAACAAGATTCTGAACAATTCAGCACTGCCGAGAGTGGCTCTAGAAAATGAAAAAAGTCAGAGAAAATATTCTCTGACCTGGTGTTTTATGGTCGCGGGGGGAGGATTTGAACCTCCGACCTTCGGGTTATGAGCCCGACGAGCTGACCAGACTGCTCCACCCCGCAATGTGATATTCAGTTGTAATGCGATCGCTGGGTTATGAGCCCGACGAGCTGACCAGACTGCTCCACCCCGCACTATGTTCGACGCCTTAACGGCAAGAATTCATAATACTCGGAACACGTACGTCATGCAAACTGTTTCTTGCACGACCATAAAATGCACATAAACGCGCACCGCTCTCACCCGAAAGTCAATTTGCGAGGCTAGCCGAACACCCTCCTTCAAAAGAGCGTTTTCTCCGTACTGCTCCGTACTGCTCCGTACTGCTCCGCACACTGCTCCGTACTGCTCCGTACTGCTCCGTACAGTTCCGTACAGCTCCGTACTGCTCCGCACAGCTCGTTCCAGCGCACGTTATCTGCGCATTGCGATTCCTTTGCAAATTTGTATTCCATTGGCAGCAAGCTGACGTACAATCGCGCACGTCACGTAATTCGAACAGTCATGCACATCGTGTAAGCTGCGCAGGCGGTAAATCTTTAAGGACAGCACGAAAGGAGCAGTTCTCATGCCCGTTATCGACGCACATGCTCACATATACCCCGCGCGCATCGCCGCGCGTGCCGTCGATTCCGTGAGTCGCTTCTATTCCCTGCCCATGTTTGCAGACGGTCCCGACCGCGGCACAGCCGATCATTTGCTTCGCGCAACGAACGAATCGCCCATTACGCACTTCATTGTGCATTCCGTTGCTACCACCGCACACGCCGTGGAATCTATCAACACCTTCATCGCCGAGCAGTGCCGGCTGCACTCGCAGTTCATCGGCTTTGCCACCATGCACCCCGATTACGCCGACCCCGAGCGCGAAATCAACCGCGCTATCAGTCTGGGCCTGCACGGTATTAAGCTGCATCCCGACTCGCAGACGGTAAACATGGACGACCCGCGCCTCATGAATGTCTACGAAATCATGCAGGCGAACGGCATGCGGCTTGTCATGCACACCGGTGATTTCCGCTTCGATTACTCGAACCCCGAACGCCTTACTCGCATTCTTAAAGCGTTTCCAAACTTGGTGGTCGACGCCGCGCACTTCGGCAACTGGTCGAAGTTCGACGTAGGCTTCGACATCTTGCATCGTTTCGAGAATGTGTTCGTCGACGCATCGAGTTCATCGTTTTGGCTGGGTAAGCGGCATGCTTGCGAGCTTATTCGCCTGTGGGGAACCGACCGCGTGATGCTTGGGAGCGACTATCCTATGTGGAGCCCTGTTGCCGAATACGACTTCTTGGACAGCCTTCCCTTCACCGATGATGAGAAAGACCAGCTGTTCTGGCACAACGCCGAGCAGTTCCTCGGGTTCAGCGTGGCTTAGCTTTCTTCCTCGGTTCCTCGGGTTCAGCGTGGCTTAGCTTTCTTCCTCGGTTCCTCGGGTTCAGCGTGGCTTAGCCATTCAGCGTGGCCTAACCGTTTCGAAGTCAAGCCTTCTTTAGCCTTCTTCTCCGGCTTCTTTCTCGACGCGATCGATGGTCATACGGAACGTGTCAATGCGGAAACGGTCCATTTGTTCGATGATAAACGTCACCGTGCAGCCATGACTGTCGGTCAGCTGGGCAACGTCGCCTACTGCGGGAATGCGATCAAGCACGTCGAGAAGCATGCCGGCCGCCGTTTCGCATTCTTCTGCCTCGGCGGGTTTGAATCCCATCAGATCGATCAGATCATCAACGGGCATCAATCCCTCAACCAGATAGCTGCCATCGGCCTGCTGCCGTGCGCCTTCAATGCTGCCGTGCGAGTACTCGTCGTCGATGCGCCCAACGATCTGCTCCATGATGTCGCTCATCGTGACTACGCCAGCTGTACCGCCATGTTCGTCGACGACCACGGCGATCTTAGTCTTCTCTTCCTGCAGCGTCTGCAAAAGCCGCGCCACCTGGATGTTTTCGGACACGCCAATGAGTTCGTGAAGAGGTAAGTCGTCGATACTCGCGCCCGCGGGCATCGTGTAGAGGTCCTTTACGTGCACAAAACCGACAATGCGGTCTTTGCTGCCGCGGCACACGGGGTAGCGCGTGTACTTGTACAGCTGCACGGTTTCAAGGTTTTCCTGCAGCGAGTCTTCCAAGTCGAGGCAGATCACATCGGTACGCGGCGTCATGATAGTGGCGGCGTCCTTGTCGCCCAAGTCGAAGATGTTGTCCACGTACTCGTTTTGCTCGACGCTGACCAGACCACTTTCCGTGCTCTCGTCAATCAGCAGTTGAATTTCCTCGGCTGCATATACCTCGTGCTCGTTCGCGGGATCGTGCCCTGCCATGCGCACAACCGCGTTGGTAATGCCGTTGAACAGCACCATGATGGGGTACGTAATGCGGTAAAACCACATGAGTGGGCTGGCTGTGGCAAGAGCGAATTTTTCGGTGGAGAAAATGGCAAACGACTTCGGGATCAACTCGCCTGCCACTACGTGCAGCGTGGTCATGAGGAAGAAGCCCAAGCCAACCGCAATGGCCGACACCGCAGCGTCGGGCAGTCCAAACAAAGCGCACACGGGGCGAATAAGCTCGGAAAACGCCGGCTCTCCCAACCAACCCAACGCAAGAGATGCCAACGTAATGCCCAGCTGACATGCCGAAAGGTAGGCGTTTACGTTATCGGCGACGGTTTTTGCCGCCTGAGCACCGAGCTTTCCTTCTTCGATGGCAAGTTCAAGCTGCGACCTTCTCACCCTTACCAGCGAGAACTCGGCGGCGACGAAAAACGCATTCATGAGCAGGAACAAAACAACCAGAATCAAGCTGAGCGCAACGGGCATGGCAGACGCGATCCTCCTAGAAAGCTCGTAAAGCGGAAGGACGGTTGCTCCCCTCCGCAGCGCATCGCATTCGATGCGCCGACAACATATACGTGCATCATTACAGTGTAACGGTTGCACAACTCCACGCAACCGAGAAACGCCATTGTGGAATTACAAAACGATCCCGTTATCCCCGTTATTCTCAGAGTTACGCGTAGCTGCGGTGTCCTCAAGCGCTGCTGGATTGAGCACACAACCTAAGCCTGTTGCGAACCCCGCACGGTTCAATGTTAGCATGCCGCGCTCTGCGGAAAGTGGCGGTGTGGTAACGCCACGTGTCGCTTCGCGCCCCACAAGTCCAAGATCGCCCGCCGGCACCACGCCGGGTAACGTTTCAAACGTGGCGTGCAGTCGTTTCGACACATCGGTGCTTGCTCCCGCACTGACCCATACCGTCACGCCATGGGTGCGGCACAGGCGCACGAACTCCAGCGCCGGCTGCACGCCTCCCATTCTGCCAATATTTACAGACAGGTGCTTGAGCTCTCGGTTCCTGAGCGCTCGCAATGCGTCTTTCGGCACAGCAAGCGCTTCACTCATTCCTAGTGGAGTGCGCATGCCTCGCTGCAAACGGGCCGTGCGATCGAAGATGTCCCCATGCACCGTAAGCGGAACCTTGCGCGGGTCGAGTGGTTCTTCAATCCACGCAACACCCAGCGAGTCGATGGTGCGCAGTTCGTCCATATCGGTTTCAGTGAAGCTTCGTCCTGCGTCGATGATCAGCTTCGCAGCACCAATCGCATCGGCAACCGCCACCGCACACACGCTCGCACTGCCGGGGTGAACCTTCAACCGCACGCAGGGGCTTCCAGCTCGCATTTGTGCCACTGCAACGCGAGCTGCGGCTACCGGATCCGTTTCGTCAACCAGGGCGGCTACGGGTACGCGCCCGTTTGAATTGCCGCCGATCAGCTTCCATAAAGGAGCGCCGACAATTTTGCCGTACAGGTCCCACAGTGCCGGCTCGATGGCACCGCACGCACGGGGATGCTGCACGGCCTGTGCGTTCAGTGCGAACACATCGCTTACTTCGGACGGATGCAAAAACACGTGAGAAAGCACGATCGGTGCGAGCACCTCTTTGAGCACTGCTTCGTTTTGGGCAACATCGCCTGCAGCGTTCCATCCGCCCGTGGAAACGGCAAGCTCACCAATGCCGCTGCGCCCCTGATGATCAATCACTTCTACGATCAGCGTTTCGCGTGCTGTTTCACGTGCGTTCGCATGTTCTCCTAAGGGATAAGCACCATGCGCCGATGAGGGCAGTTTCACACGGCGAACAACAACGTTTTCAACCTGGATGCGTTCGTCGAAACGGCGAAGCAGTGCTTGCCGGTCGATTTTGCCCGTGCCGAGCATCGGCATTTCGTCGATTACGCACACGTGCTTCGGCAGATGCAGCTTCGACATGCTGCCTGCAGCCATTTCTTTCACGGCGAGGGAGAAGCGCGTATTGGACATGTTCGCCATCTTCAGCGCATGCTGGTGATCGGTGGACCTATTGGTTCCATCGGACGTTTGTGGGAACGACTCAACGCGGCGCGGCTCGCGTACCACGAAAGCGATCGGGCGGCGTCCCCATGTTTTGTCGGGTGCTCCGAACACGAACGCATCGGCAACGCCGGGAATGCCCAACAGCTTTTGGCGAACCTCTTCGGGGTAGATGTTCTCGCCACCCGACACGAACATGTCGCTCACGCGTTCTTTTACGTACAACAGTCCGTTGTGAATAGCGCCGATGTCGCCGGTGAGGAAAAACCTGTCAACGGTCCATGCGGCATGGGCGTTCAAGTAGCCAGAAAACACACCGGGACCCTTCACCGCTAAACGGCCGAAGCCGTCGCTTCCCGCTCCCACGATGTGCGCCTGATAGCCGGGCAACAGTTTCAATCCGCCCTTGTAGTTCATATCGATCAGGGCATTTGCCACATGGCTCGACGTTTCCGTCATGCCGTAACTCACGTACACACGCGCCTGCTTGCCCCATGCGACTTCCAGCGTGCGCGAATTCGGTGCACCGCCGCCCAGCAAAATGCAGGTGTAGCGCTTCAATGCGGCGCTCCGCTCGCTTTCGCACATATCCTGCAGCATCTTGTCTACAACGGCGATGTGTGTTGCGTTGCGTCGCGATGCGTCGGCCAGCACCTTGTCGGCGTCGAAATGACGGTACAGCAGAAACGGTGTGCCGTTTAAGATGCTGCGCACCACAACCTGCAGCCCCCCGATATGGTAAAGAGGCAGCACTGCTTGCCACATGCCTTCGCCGCGACGACCCAGTACCGCATTTGCCGCTAAAGCCGCTTGGCTCAAATTTGCCCACGACAGCGCCACTGCTTTCGGTCGGCCCGTTGTACCCGACGTGAACATGATGACCGCGCGAGCACTCTGATCGAACACGTGCTTCGCGTGGTCTGCGAAGTTGATGGCGTTTTCCAACGCTTCCTGCCGGGCCATTTCTTCGCGGCGAATGAGCGAGTCGCGACCACCCGTTGCACGCCCGAGTGCTTTGCTCGTGCGGACGTCGGCGGTTTCCACCCTCGTGCGGGTAACAAACGACGTGCGCGACACCCGCTCGTTTGCGGCCGCTTGCGCCGCGCCCGAGCGAACCTGATGCAGTTCGCCGCCCAAAAACGTTTCGACTCGATCCATGATGGCTTCGATATTGTTCTCATCAATACGAAACGCCACGTGAACGCCAGGATCGCGCTCAACTTCCATTAGGCGATGCATCTTTTCAGATTCGCTTAAGCGGTTGTTTATGGCAATGAGTGTATACCCGCCGTATCCAGCGGCAAGCAGAAGGAATACGCCAGCAGCGCGGTTGCGGACATCGACAGCAATGCAGTCGCCCTGACGAGCTCCCTTGTCGCGGAGAAGCTTCGCCAGCGCAGCAGCGTACAGGCGCACCTCGCGATACGAGTACGCGGTTTCCTTATCCGCTCGCTCAACGTCCGTGAAAAACGTGCGAAGCGGATTTTGCCGAGCCATGTTCTCGAACGCGCTGATCATCGCGTGTTCGTCCTACCTTTCCTTGCCAACGTGGTTTCACCGTGCTATAAACTGCGCCTTTCGGAACTTCCCTCCACAACACCGCCGAAATGGGGAAGTTGTGCTGAAAGACGCTCGAGTCCTTGCCAACGTGGTTTTCTTAGGGAAACTTAGGGAAGCGACTGAAGTCGGGTGCGCGCTTTTCCTTAAACGCATCGCGTCCTTCTTTCGCCTCGTCAGTGGTGTAATACAGCAACGTGGCATCGCCGGCGAGCTGCTGTAAGCCCGCAAGCCCGTCGGTAGCGGCGTTAAACGACGCCTTCATGAAGCGCAGGGCTGTGGGACTAAACTGCATCATCTCGCGCGCCCACGACACGCATTCGGCCTCCAAATCGTTGAAGGGCACCACCTTGTTCACCATGCCCATTGAAAGCGCCTCGGCCGCTGTGTACTGACGGCACAAATACCAGATCTCGCGCGCTTTCTTTTGCCCTACCATCGCGGCCAAATACCCCGCGCCATAGCCCGCGTCGAAGCTGCCGACCTTCGGACCCGTTTGCCCGAACTTCGCCGTTTCCGCCGCAATGGATAGATCGCACAGAATGTGCAGCACGTGGCCGCCGCCGATGGCGTAGCCATTTACCATGGCGATCACCGGCTTGGGAACCACGCGGATGAGGCGCTGTAAGTCGAGTACGTTTAGGCGCGGAATGGAGTCTTCGCCTACGTATCCGCCGTTGCCGCGAATTTTCTGGTCGCCGCCAGAACAGAACGCCTGGTCTTGCGGGGCGCCATCGTGATTTGCGCCTGTGAGAATGATCACCCCAATTTCGGCGTCGTCGCGAGCAATGCTAAACGCGTCGTACAGCTCGTTTACGGTAAGCGGCGTGAAAGCGTTCCGGCGATGCGGGCGGTTGATGATTATCTTGGCAATACCATCGCATGTTTCGTAAATGATCTCGCGGTATTGTTTGCCCGCGCGCCACGCTTCAGCCATATGCGAATCCTCCCATGCGAGCGAACTCCGTCGAGCGCAGCCGAAGCGCACCGCAACAACTTGATGCGGTGGGCAAACAGCCTCTTATTCATATGCGCACAAGCGGAGAATCGCCTCGCGTCATGTTGTCGAGTGCGCCTATGGTAACGCATCGTGCCTGATTACCCGGCCGAGAAGCGTCGAACGAGGGGATGAATTCGCAGTTTATCCAATTCTTATCAATGACACCGACAGGAGCTCCGTTGCGCCCGCATGCCTGCATGCCGCCGCGACCGCGTGTCCGTGCGCCGTTGTGCCCGCGTTGCAATCGTTGCACCTGAGTTGCGCCTGCATTGCACTCGCATTATGCCCGCGCACCGCCAAGCTCGCGCGCCGCGCTCCTGCGTGCGCTCGCGCACCGCCAAGTTGCGCCTGCGCTCCTTAGAACGCGGCGTCTACCGGCTCGCTTACCCGCACGTTCTCGCGTCCGCGCATGAGTTCGGTCACCTTGCGTAGCAGCTCATCTTGCGTGCCGTCGAGCATGCGCAGCACCAGCGTTACCTCTTCGGCGTAGCTCACATCGATCGTTTTCGCACCGCATGCCGCCGCGACCGCCATCATGCGGTCGTAGTTGGCATACGGAAGCTGCAACGTCACGTCAATACAACGAGACACCACCACCAGGTGCGCCGCTGCAATGCCCGCTTGCGTTGCCTGCGTGTATGCACGCACCAAGCCGCCCGTGCCCAGCAGTACGCCGCCGAAGTAGCGCGTCACCACCACGCACACATCGGTAAGCCCTGCATGACGAATTGCTTCGAGTGTGGGAAGCCCTGCGGTTTTCTGCGGCTCGCCGTCGTCGGAATACCGCACGCGTCCCGCCTCGCCTGCGCCACCTGCTCGCAGCACGTAGGCGTACACGTTGTGCCGTGCCATGCGGTTTGCCGCGCGAACTTCTTCCAGAAATGCGAGCGCTTCTTCTTCGGTTTCCACATGGGCGATCTGCGCGATAAAGCGGCTTTTCTTCTCTTCGATTTCGCTGATGGCGCGCCCTTCTATGGTTGTGTAGGATTCCATGGCCGATCACCGCCTGTTCGTAAACCAAGCGCGAGCCAGTGCCTCGATGCCCGGTTCGATATCCTGCTCGGGGATAGCCGAGAACCCCACCAGCACGCAGCTTCCCAGTGTGTGACCGTCGGTTGTCCAATAGCGATCCGTGCCGTACACGCGCACGCCTTCTTCGCGCGCCAGTGCGATGAGTTCGCCTTGGCTGCGCCCATCAAGAACCTCAAGCAGCACATGCAGACCACAACCGTGCTCAAGCACGCGCACCTTACCTTCCATAGTTCGCTTGATGGTGTCCATCAGTACAGTGTGCTTGCGACGGCTGCGCGCTTGCAACCGCCGCAAATGGCGGTCCCATTGTCCGCTTGCCAAATAACGCGCCAAAGCTTCCTGCATCAACCACGAAACTGCCGGGTAGGCGTTCGAGAATTTCTCGTCCCATTGACGGCGCAAAACCTTCGGCAGAATCATGTAGCTTATACGAAGCGCCGGCGACAGCGCCTTGGAAAATGTACCCAGATATATCACGCGGTCGGCGTTGTCCTGCGCAAATAAAGCTGGCTGACGCTCGCCCCGATAACAGAACTCATGGCAGTAGTCGTCCTCGATAATGTAAGCGTCGGTGTCTTTCGCCCACGTGAGAATACCCTCCCTTACTTCGGGCGACATGGTGCCTCCGGTGGGGAACTGGTTGGCGGGCGTTACGTACAGCAATTTTGCGTCGCTGGCGTGAAGGGCTGCCATCATCGCATCGGCTCCCTGTGTTACGGGAATGAGCCGAATGGGAAACCCGTTTCCCTCGAAGACCGACCGTGCCCCATCGTAACCAGGCTCTTCCATGGCAACGGCATCGGTTGCTGTGTCGAACAGCAAACACAACCGTTGCAGGGTGGGCTGCGTACCCCCTTGCACAATGATGTTTTCGGCACTGCAGTGAATATCGCGGCTCGCTTGCGCCCGACGAGCGATTTCGCAACGAAGCGCCCATTCTCCCTTGTCATCGTCGTAGCTGCTGGCCTGCGCAAGATCGGGCTCGAGCAGAATGTCGTTTAAGATCGACCTCCACGCTGCTGCGGGAAAGGTCCCTGGCTCCAAATTCCCGTACGTGAAATCGTAGCGCGCCGGCGCAAGATCAATAGAGGGCAGCGTCGGCTCGCTCGCTTGTTGTTCTTCACGCCACGTTGCCGCGCGGGTTGCAATGGCTGTTTCGCCACTCATGTCTTCAACGATGAAACCCGAGCCCGGTTTGCTCGCCGTAAAGCCTTCTTGCGCGAGCAGGCGGTACGCCGCATCAACGGTGTTGCGCGAACAGCGGAGCTCCTCGGCAAGTTCCCGAATGGAGGGAAGTTTCGACGCAGGCGGATACACGCCCAGCAGAATGTCTCGAGAAAGCTGCGTGTATATCTGCTCGTAAAGGGGAGTCGATGACCGCTGGTTGAGATGGATCATGCAGTTCCTTCCGCTTTTGCTGCCGCTGTCTTTCTCGCCGCAACATGCCTTTGTTTTCGCTGCCTCGCGCGTCCATTTCGTGGATCTTCATGAAATCGTCACCTAATAATACTCGTCAACCGTCCCTTTACGCTCAATTTCTGCCCAACTATGCTGAAAAAAGAATTGCGGACGCACTTTGGATGGTTTCTGCGCACCGTGCCGAAGCGTCGCCCGTGCTTTCTAGGGAAACACTGCTGCAAATGTAGGAATGGCGGGATGAATCAGCGTTTCCCTAAAGGGAGGAATGTGAAAGGAGGGATGGTTTATGAAAAGAAAGAAAGCTCTTGTGGGCATGAGCGCAGTCTGTACGGTCGCACTGATCGCAGGCCTCGTAGCATGTACTCCTACAAGCTCGTCTTCTGATTCATCAACCGATTCAGACAAGGCTTCGACGGCAACGTCCGCAGAAGTTCCCAACCCTGATAATTTCGAGTACGGTGTGATCACCGCTGATGGGTGGTCTGAGGTGTACCCGAACCAGTACGCAACGTACAAGGCGATGGGCGAAAACGATGGGGAAAAGCACGACTATCTGGAAGTGTATCCGGCACTGAAGACCATGTACGCTGGCTATGCCTTCTCGCTTGGCTATGCCGAGCCGAACGGGCATCTGGATTCGCTGACTGACGTGGCCGAAACGCCGCGTACGCAGGAAAAGGAACAGAACGGAAACTGCATCACGTGCAAGACCCCGCAGTTCACCGCGCAGGTGAACAGTGGCGATGAAGCCGTGAACCTGGAAAAGTTCAACGACATCATTGGTAACTACACCGAGCCTATCAGCTGCTACAGCTGCCACGAGAATAACCCCGAAGAGGTTGTAGTTCCGAGCGCGTACTGGGCGAAATCAATAGGCGCCGACGCGACTGCGGTTCCCGTTGAAGCTCAAACGTGTGGCCAGTGCCATAACGAATACTACTTCAGCGGCGAGAACAAGGTTGCAACGAACCCTTATGAGGGTCTTGAAGCTATGACGCCCGAAGCTATTCTGGCGTACTACGACGAGCATGAGTACAAAGACTTCGCTTCCAAGCTTACCGGCGCGCCGATGATCAAGGTGCAGCATCCCGAGTTTGAAACGATGTACGGCGGCAAGGGTTCGTACATGGGTAAGCTGGGCTACACCTGTGCTGACTGCCACATGGGTGCAACCAAGGCCGAGGACGGAACCGAGTTCTCGAACCACAACCTGCAAAGCCCGCTGGACAACCCCGAACTGATCGAGAACGTGTGCAGCGATTGCCACGATGACCTGGCCTCTCAGGTGAAGGAAATCACCGACGAGTTGGGCGATGGTGAGAACGGACGCACAAAGCAGGTGTCCGAGCGGATCGAGCTGCTCATTAACACCACGGCTGAGAAGTACTCCGCAGAAATCGCTGAATTCCAGGCGGCCGCTGACGCCGGTACCGCTGGCATGTACGCTGCCGGCGAACTGGGCGAACTGCAGAGGCTACAGCGCGTTGCACAGTTCTACTGGGATTTCGCCATGAATGAAAATTCCGAGGGAGCCCATAACTCAACGCTTACCCGCGCATGCCTCGACATGGCGGAAAGCACCGCTGACGAAGGTCTCGCCAAGCTTGGCGTTGCCTAAGCATTAATCGAATTGCTGTCAAAGTGCGATGGCTCGCATCGTGAGCACAGTGGGCCATCGCAACCGCGGAAGGGCGGCGTGCGCAGAGCTTAAGCCGCCCTTCATAAGGAAGGCTTCAATCTTTTGAGGAAGGCCCCCGAACCCGAAGCACATCCCCTCTCCGCTTCGGGTTCGGAGGCTTTCCTTGTTGCTGGCTGACCCGTGAACCTGTGGACGAACTCGTGAACCCGGGGGGCAGCACCAGCTCGCGTGAAAAAGCTGAAATAATCGCGAGTTCGCCCTTGCATTCGATCGGGTACTCCGCTAATATAGACAACCGCTTCGCAAGGAAGCAACTATGTGCGGGCGTGGCGGAATTGGCAGACGCGTACGGTTCAGGTCCGTATGGGGGCAACCCCATGGAGGTTCAAGTCCTCTCGCCCGCACCATATAAGAAATCGCAGGACAGCTCAGACGTGGCTGTCTATTTTTTTGCACGAGGGTTAAACCGGGATAGTCTTTACACGTGGTTTTTTGACTTCGCTGCAAACCGCACCTCGTCGATTACCGAGTACACCCCGAGAGCAATTATCACCAGGGTAAGTCCCGTCACGAAGCTCGCTATCATGGGGTCTGAATCTATGAGCGCAAGGGATATCGCAAGAAAGGCGATGCCGATCATGATCGAGTGTGCTGCTTCAAGCAGGGAGCCTTGGCTTGTTCTCGTTTGAGCGGCGGCAATAAGCTCGAGCGTTTGCTTGTCGTCGTAGAGCCGCACGCTGTTTGGTTCCGCATCTTCGCCATCGAGCAGCTCTGCAACCGATATCCCGAGCGTTTCGCAAAGGATCGGGATGGTGGCGTAGTCGGGCATGCACTTTCCGGTTTCCCATTTCGATACCGTTTTGTTCGAAACGTTGAGCATTTCTGCAAGCTGGCCTTGCGTGAGGTTTTTCTGCTTGCGCTTGAGGGCGATGTAGTTTCCGATAGACATCTGATTCATGGTTCCTCCTCATGGGGGTTGGCTCGGTTGTGACACACATAAAGTGAACCAGAAACCTACATAATAGCTACCCCTCGGCTGGCGATTATGGGTGGAAATGTGTGTCTTTCCAAAAAGTTAGTCCAACAGCAGGTGTCAGCCTCGTGGCGTCACTGGTTCTGGAGATTATTCTGCTGGTTTTGCTTGGCAGATTGCCGTAAGCTTGCCGATAAGCGAGAAAGAGGAAAAGCGGGAAGGAAGAGGGAAGGAGTCAATCACATGATTTACACGCCCATGACGAACAAGGCGCTGAAGATTTGCTTCGACGCGCATAAGGACCAGGTAGATAAGGCAGGTGCACCGTACGTCTTCCACCCGTTCCACCTGGCAGAGCAGATGGACGACGAGGCCTCAACATGCGCTGCGCTGCTTCACGATGTGGTAGAAGACACCGACGCCACCTTTGACGACCTGCTGGCACAGGGAATAAGCTACGAAGTGGTGGAGGCTGTGCGCTACCTCACGCATGAAGACGACGTGCCGTATATGGATTACGTTGCCAACATCGCGAGCAACCCGATTGCGGTGAAGGTCAAGTTTGCTGATTTGAAGCACAACATGGAGCGAGGGCGTTTCGATAATCCAGACGAGGTTGGCGAAGGGCGCATTGCGAAATACAAGGCTGCGTTAGAGCTGCTGTCGTAAACGAAGGATTTCCTGTGCAAAGGTTCGCGTTGCGAGCTATGATTCACCCAGCAATATTGTCGAGCGGAAGCGTGAACGAACATGCCGCTGCATATCGTGCGAGATGACATAGCGAATATGCGCACAGACGCGATTGTCGTGCCTGCCAACACGATGCTGCTCATTGGTGGGGGTGCTGGCGAAGCCGTAGCGCGCATTGCGGGAATGGGTCGCTTGCAGGATGCCTGCGACACGATAGGCGGGTGCGCGATTGGTGAGGCTGTGGTCACGCCTGCGTTCGACTTTCCTGCAAAAATGATTGTGCATGCGGTGGGTCCCGTATGGCGGGGAGGCTACTCTGGTGAGGCAGGTGCTCTGCACTCGTGTGTGAGCGCGGCTCTTGCAGCGGCGGTGTCTGCGGGTGCTGAAAGTATCGCGATGCCGCTTTTGGCGACGGGTGCCTTTGGCTATCCGGTGGGGCATGCTATCGACATCGAAACTCGCGCGATTCAGGACTTCTTGGACAGCAATGAGATCGACGTTTGGCTGGTACTTTACGATCGAGAGTCCATGCGCGTGGGCCGGGCCCTATTTGACTCGATTGCCGAATACATCGATGACGTGTATGTTGGCGATCACGCGCTTGAGAGAACCGCAGCGCTCGACGGTTATCCGCCGCAGGTTAGAGGGTTCGACAGAGGCTTCGCGCCAGGTGTGCCTTCAATACCGGGCATGTCTTCAGCGCAGAGCGTACGCTCTGCGCAAAGTGCAGACCGCGAGACTTTGCCGACGATGCCGACTTCGGCATCACCTTCCACTTCTTTACCCGAATCGAAGCGCGGGGGCAGACTCAAGAGCCGGGACAAAGGCCGGGGCCTTTTCGGAAGGCGAAGAACTCGTGGCGGCGACACACAGCCTGATGCACGGCTTGATACGCCTCAGGTTAAGCCTCCGGCATCTTCTCGGGAAGAGCGTGAGCAAGAGCCGGCGATGGCAAGCGTTGTTGCTGCGCTCGAGGATATGGTCGCGTTTGAGGACGTCTCGCTCGAGGAAGTTGCGTTCGGAAGCGCCCTGCCGAGGCACTTCGATGGGGTTGCGCGTGTTGGTGCCGCCGCTCCGGAAAGCCTGGCGAAGCGGCTCGAACGGCTGGATGAGTCGTTTGCGCAAACGGTGCTGCGCCTTATAGATGAGCGCGGCATGACCGACGTTGAAGTGTATAAGCGTGCAAACATGAGCCGGCAGCTGTTCGCGAAAATACGCAAGGATGACAACTATCGACCCACGAAGAAGACCGCCTGTGCGCTTGCGTTCGCGCTTGGGCTTAATCGCGACGATGCGGTGGCGTTGCTTGCGCGAGCTGGTTTCGCGCTCTCGCACAGTTCGAAGTTCGACGTTATTGTGGAGTACTTTCTGGTGAACAATGTTCACGATATCTTCCAGGTAAACGAGGCGCTTTTCGCCTACGACCAGCCGATTCTTGGGTAGCTTTGCGACCTGCGCCTCCATTCGTCGCAAGTGTGCCACCGTGCAATCCGTCGCGTAGGTCGTGCGTTGCGAGAGCCGTGTGCCTTGTCGTGCGTCACGAGAGCCGTGCACTCTGCCGCGCACGATGTCGCTTCGCGGTTTACCTACCGCGCGTTGCAAGAGCGTAAAGTTCCTTTCGTCAGGTAATCCAGAGGCGAAAGGAGCCAACCATGAAGAACTATACCGAACTCGTGTTTATCCTCGATCGCAGCGGATCGATGCAAGGGCTTGAGGCCGACACCATCGGCGGATTCAATTCGGTGCTCGCAAAGCACCAGGAAATGGAGGGCAATGCTGTCGTTTCCACGGTGCTCTTCGACGACCAAACCGACGTCATCTGTGATCGGCGTGACATTCGTGAGGTGGAGCCGATTACCGGCAAGGAGTACTATGTGCGCGGCTGCACGGCGCTGCTCGATGCGGTGGGAGGCGCAATCGATCATGTGTCCAAGGTGCAGAAGATTCTGCCGAAGAGCCACCGCGCCAAGGACGTGGTGTTCGTCATCACCACCGACGGCCTTGAGAACGCGAGCTGCAAGTACAGCTACGCAGACGTGAAGAAGATGATCGAGAAGAAAAAGAAGAAGGGTTGGGAGTTCATTTTCATGGGTGCGAATATCGACGCTGCGGCGGAAGCTTCTCGCATCGGCATTGCCGCAGATCACGCTGCCACCTATTGCGCAGATGGGGTGGGTACGCACGCCGTTTATGCCGCAATGGCCGACGCCACCTGCATGGCGCGCCAAACAGGTCACGTTGACGCTTCGTGGGCAGCTCCAATCAAAGCGGACATGGCGGCACGAAAGCACGGCTTTCTCCACGGAAAGCTCGGCAAGTAGTGCCGCCCTCCAATCCCTTTCGGTCTCTTCCGTAAGGAGCGCCCATCAGTCCATTCCGGTCTCTTCTCGTGCAACGGGCAGCGAAGACCACCCGTGACCGTGTGTTCGCTGTCCTTTGCGGGCGTTGCATGTGCCAAAAGGGGTGCTTTCTACCAAGCAGCCGACCTCATCGTGATACTCGAAGAAGCATCGAGTATTCAAGGTATTCGCAGGATGGCGGCAGGTAGATAGGACTCGGGTCTGCCGACAGGTTGGCAGTCCGCCGTTCGAACTGATACCCCCTACTTAACTCTAAAGACTCTTTTGTCATCTCGGTAGACAAGAGTGTTTTGCGCCCATCAGGATTGTGGGAAAAGGAAGGAAGAGTGTTGCGGCGATGTCCCTTTGCGGTTTACCTGCTGTGCGGTTTTGTCGCGTATGATTTATGCTGTTCGGCGGTTCAAAGTGGAAGGAAGGTCGGTCATGTACGGGGCCATAATCGGAGACATTGCAGGATCGCGATACGAGTTTTATCCCGAGAAGACGAAAGATATGCCGCTGTTCGCGAAGGGAAGCCGCTTTACTGACGACACGGTGCTCACCGTTGCTGTGGCAAATGCCTTGCTTGAGGCTCGAAAGACAGGTGTGTCGTTCAAGGAGCTGCTTGTGCCCGAGATGCGGCGCATGGCGTTGGCGTATCCCGATGCGGGCTATGGTGGCAGGTTTGCTACCTGGCTTGGAAGTGCTGACCCCTCCCCATACGGTAGCTTTGGTAACGGGTCGGCCATGCGTGTAAGCCCATGTGGACTTATAGCGGTGACGCTGGAAGAAGCGCTCGATCTCGCCCGTGCTTCAGCGGAAGTGACGCACGATCACCCTGAAGGGATAAAGGGAGCGCAGGCGGTTGCGGGGGCGGTGTTCCTTGCGAAAACCGGGCACACAAAGGAGGAAATACGCGCGTTTGTGCAGGACGGTTACTACAATCTGGACTTTACGCTTGATGAGATTCGTGCGGGTTACGGCTTTGACGAAACGTGCCAAGGGTCGGTGCCGCAGGCTATCGTTGCTTTCCTGGAAGCGGAAAGCTATGAAGACGCCATCAGAGGCGCTATTTCGCTTGGCGGGGATGCCGACACCCAGGCGGCTATCGCGGGATCGATCGCCTGGTCGTATTATCGCTTCAGGCTTGGGGGCGAAAATTTACCGGAGTCGTCCAGCAAGCCTGGGATACGGTGGCCGCAGTGGTGTCAGGACATGGTGGAGAAAAACGGCATCAACGCCTTCCTGCCCGCAGACTTCGTGGATACGATAAAACGACTTGATAAGGTTTGGATGCAGTGACAGGGAACTCACGAAAATAAAAGAGCCCCACTGTTGGGGCTCTGTGCATACAATGGCGGAGGCGGTAGGATTCCCGCGTCCGCCTTCGGCGAACGCTCTTCTCCCTCGGCGCAAGCGCCTTCGGGCGGTCGCCTAAAAACAGCCCACGGGGCTGTTTTCTGAACGGCGCCCGACCTTGCGGTTCGAATCCTCTGGGAGGTTTTCAGCAATGAAAAGAGCCCCACTGTTGGGGCTCTGTGCGTACAATGGCGGAGGCGGTAGGATTCGAACCCACGGACGCGTGAACGTCAACAGTTTTCAAGACTGCCGCCTTCAACCACTCGGCCACGCCTCCACCTTCAGGATGTCGTTTGCTAGCTTCAGGAACGACGCATGCATGCGCTTCGTTCGCGGTTTGTTAAGCTACACAAACGCACTGTGCAGGATACCATATAATGGCGGCATGACTGATGAAGACTACATGACAATGGCACTTGCGGAGGCTCGTCGCGCAGCATCTTTGGGTGAGGTGCCCATTGGTGCTGTGGTGGTGTATGAGCCAATAGATAGGGGAACGCGCAAGTCGTTGGCCGCGCCTCGCGTGATCGCGCGGGCGTGTAACCTGCGCGAATCGACGAAAGACCCTGCTGGGCACGCCGAGTTTCTGGCTATGAAGCAAGCAGCGCGTGAACTTGACGCATGGCGCTTGACCGATTGTACGGTGTACGTGACGCTTGAGCCGTGCATCATGTGCGCTGGGCTTATGCATCAAGCGCGCGTGAGCCGGTGCGTGTACGGTGCTCCCGACAGCAAGGCCGGTGCGTTGGGCACGCTGTACAGCGTGCATGCCGACAGTCGGCTCAACCACACGTTTGCGGTTACGTCGGGTGTTCTGGCGGAAGAATGCGCCGGCGAGCTGAAGCGCTTTTTCGCCGAACGCAGGGGAAAGAAATAGAGAACAACAAGAAACAACGAGAGACAACGAGAAAACACGAGGAATAGCAATGCAGAACAGCATGGTAGAGCTACAGGATGACCCGCGCACTCGCGGCGAGCTGGTTGACATGGTGGGCACTGCACGCACCTCGCAATTCGATGCGCGGTCGTTGCAGTCGCTTGGGTACCTGCGTGTCATTGCGCCGGCGAAGGTGAACCTGTTCTTAGGCATAGGATGCCGCCGTGCTGATGGCTACCATGATGCGATAAGTCTCATGCACGCGCTCAACCTGCACGATGTGCTGCATATAGGGCGCGTGCCGCTTTCCGAATCGGCAGGATGGAAGGGCCGGGCGTGCGCTGCAGTGGTGGGGCCTTGCGACAACGTTTCGGTGCACGTGAGCACCATACCGCGTGGTGGCGTGCCTGAGCTCGACATTCCGGCCGAGAAGAACCTGGTTACAAAGGCGGTTGACGCGCTCGCTCGCAAGCTTGACTACACCGAGGCGTGCGCGCTCGACCTTCGCATAGAGAAAAGCATTCCCTATGAGGGAGGGCTGGGCGGCGGGTCATCCGACGCGGCGGCGGCGCTGCTTGGTGCGGCGCGGCTGTGGGGTGTCGATGCGGATAATCCCGCATTGGAGGCCGCGGCCCGTTCGCTTGGAAGCGATGTTGCCTTCTTCCTGTATGGCGGGTGCGGGCTTTACGAGGGCACAGGCGATGTGTTCGTTCGCAGCTTAAAGCCCATGACAAAAAACGTGGCGCTCATCAAGCCCGAAGGGGGCGTGTCGACCGCGCGGGCTTATGCTGCATTCGACGAATGCCCGCAGGAAATAAATGAGGAACTGCTCGATCGCGTGAATGCGGCGTGCGAAGCTGCCAACGTTCCTCTGTTTAACAACTTGGCACCCGCATCAGAGCGATTGACGCCTCTTCTTGCGGAAATCCGCGCGTGGGCGGCGGGCTTTCCCGGTGTGACCGATGTGCTGTTGTGCGGCAGCGGCGCGACCACGTTTGCTGTGTGCGATAGCTTTGAAGCGGCATGCGCATTGACGGCAGCAGCGAAGCGAAAGGGCTGGTGGGCGCGCACTACGGCGTTCGGTGGTGCGCGAGCAGCGGTGCTTCCGCAGCGCTAGCGTTGCTGCCAGGGCCAGCGCCACTTCGTGTTTGCACGCATAGGCTTTGAGCGGTAGCCGGGGTTGTGCTTTAAGAACACGTGGTTGGCTATGCGAATGGCAGCCAGCCCAATAAGCGCGGTTATCAAAAAGCTTGCCGCTAAGTCGAGCACGGGGGCGTTGTGCTCAAACAGTGCATACAAGCTGAACAGGCCGAACACGGCCGATAACGCCAGTGTGATCCAGGTAAACAGCCGAATGAGAATTTCCTTCGCGCGCGGTGGAGAGGTCACCGCGCGCGCGACAAGGTATACGATGGCTGCCAGAAGAGCGAGCGCAATCAGCAGAGGCACGATTCTCGAGAGTCGGACAAAGAACATGTTTGGTGCTCCTGCGTTTACGAAAGGGCTGTTTACACACGGGTTGCGGCCGTTTTATCGACAACGCCTGTCTCATTCGCTTCTCGCTGAAGCTGCGCCAGGAAATCGGCAGCGTCATCAACTTCGTCATCGATGTCGTCGCCAACGTCGATGTTTTTCGGCTTCCTACGGTACAGAATATCATACATGATAGGCACAATGTAGAGCGTCATGAACGTGGCGTACAGCAAGCCACCCACAACCACCATGGCCATGCCGCGTTGCATTGATGCACCCACCGCGCCACTCAACACCATGGGCATCATGGCCAAGATAGTGGTGAGCGCGGTCATCAGAATAGGCCGCATGCGGGTTTTGCCCGCTGCCACCAGTGCCTCGCGCTTGTCCATGCCGCCGATGCGCAGACGGTTCACGTAGTCGACAAACACAATGCCGTTGTTCACGATGGTACCCATGAGCACCGCAAAGCCCATAAGACTCAGCATGCTTAACTGTTCGCCGCCTATTACCAGGGCAAACAAGCCGCCGGTGAAGGCAAGCGGCACGGTGAACAGAATGATAAACGGCGACAGTAGACTTTGGAATTGCGCGACCATCACCAGGTAAATCAGCACGAATCCCAGCAGCAATAACAACAGCATCTGGTTCACCATGGTGTCGATATTCTCTATTTCGCCGCCAAACGACAGCTTGTAACCGTCGGGTAGCTCAATGGCGTCAAGTTTGTCAGTTAGATCGCGCGACAGTAGTGCGTTGTTGTAGCCGTCTTCCACTTCGGCGGTGATGGTCATCACGCGGCTGCCGTCGGTGTGCGATATAGCGGCCGAGGCGGTACCCTCTTCGGTGGTTGCTATGTCACCCAGCTTCACTGTGCTGGTTTTGCCAGCAGCGTCAGTGATGTTCACCTTGGTGTCTAACAGCTTATCAGCGTCGATCACCTTGGTTTCGTCAATAATCTTCACTTTCATGTCGGTTCCGTCGAAGGTGACTTCGGTGGCATCCGCTTCAGTGGTAAGGCGGTCGGACAAGTCGGCGTACAGCTGCGCGACGGTATAGCCTTTTTGAGTGAGCTTGTCCTTGTCGATGATCAGGCTTATCTGCTTGTCGAGGCTCTTCGTGCCATTGTCAACTTCGGTGTAGCCCTCAATGCTTTCGATTGCATCCATCACCTGCTGGCTAATTTCGTCGAGCACTTTGGGGTCGTCGCCCGACAGTGTAAGCGATAGCCCCGTGCCTAGCATTGAGCTCATGGCGTCGGTTGCCGATGCGTCGCTGCTTATTTGTTTTGCCAGTTCGGCGGTTTCCTCGTTGATGCCGCCGAACACTTCAACAACAATGTCGGCGGCCTTCTTCATGATGGCCTGCACCTGTTTTTCCGTGGTTACGGAATCGTCGGTTTGCAGGTATAAAGTAAGCATGCTGCTTTCCATATTGTCGGCACCGCTTGCTGCATCGCTCGAGAGAAGCGACAAAGAACTCGTTGCGTCCATGGCCCCTGCGTATTCGACGCCTTCGATACCGGCCAGGCGCACAAGCATTTCGTCAGCTGCTTCAAACATCTGCTCTTTCTTAACGGTTTCGGGCATAGCGAGGTTCATTTCAACAGTGTCGGCCGTCATGGTTGGTATAAGCACAATACCCATGTTCACTACGCCAATAATGGCCGCAACCAGCAGTGCGAGCGCAGCCAGCAGTGGCGCCGCTTTATGGCGCAGGAAAAATCTGAGGCTGCGACCGTAGACGTTTTGCGCTCGTTCAAACCAGGCGGTGTTGCGCGGGCGATAGTTTTTGAAAATGAACGACGAAATGGTGGGAACAAGCGTCAGCGCTATGAGTAGCGACGATGCCAACACATACGCAATCGTGAGCGCGAAGGGCAGCAGCAGCTGGTTCACCAATCCGTCGGTGAACACTACGGGCAAAAACACGCAGATGGTGGTAAGCGTGGACGCTATGGCAGCGCCGGCGATTTGCTTGGCGCCTTGTACGGCAGCGCGCGGTGCAGGCATGCCTTTTGCTCGCATGCGGTAGATGTTCTCAAGTACGATGATGGAGTTGTCAACCAGCATGCCGATAGCAAGCGAGATGCCGCCTAAGGTCATGATGTTGATAGTTAGCCCACTGAAGTACATGAGCACGAGCGAGAACAGCACCGAGAAAGGAATAGAGAACGCCACCACCAGCGTTGGCTTCCAGTCGCGCAGGAACACGGCGAGTACTATCATGGCCAAAAGCGCGCCGATGATGAGTGATTTCAGGATGGACTCAATGAACAGCAAGATGACTGAGCCTTGGTCACTCATAACGTTCAAGTGCAAGCCGGGGTAGCGTTCCTGCAGCTTGTCGATAGTGTCGTGGCACAAAGCCGACACCTCGCTTGTGTTGGCTGCGGAGGTTTTGAACACCGACAGCATCACGGCGTTTTGTGCTGGTTCGCCAGCACTGGTTTTCATGTAGGCGTCACCCACGTTGTCGACAACGGTGATGTCGGCCACGTCGGCCAAGCGCACGTCGCCCACGCCATCAATAGTTACCAGCAGCAGCCGCTCGAGTTCTTCAAGGCTGGTGATGTTGGTGCCCACACGCAGCAACCACTGCTCATCTGAGTTGTCGCCGGCATTCAGGTAGCCTGCGGGCATTTGGAAGTTCTGCGCCATAATCAGCTGTGCGAGCGTTTTCTTGTCCACAAGCGCATCAATGTTGGCCTGCTCGATGGCGCTTGTGCGTGCGCTTTCGTACTGGGCGCGAGCGTCTGCAAGCTGTGCGCGGTTGGCTGCTATCGAGCCTTGTGCGGCTGCCAGCTGTCCTGTCGCACCGCCGAACTGGCTAGCGGCAGACACGCTGCCCGACTGCACCTGCGCGAGCTGGCTTTGGTATTCGTGCAGCTCGGCTGCGGCGGTTTGCAGCTTTTGCCCCACAGACTCAAGCTCAGCTTGTCCGCTTTCCAGTTTCGCTTGTGTATCGGATATCAGTTGGGGCAGCTCGGCGAAGCGTTTCATCTCGTCTTCGGTTAAGGGGGTACCGCTTTGCATCTTCTCCTGCAGCTGCGCCATTTCTTCGCCGTAGCCTTGCAGTTGGTTGCCGAGACTTGCCAGTTCGGCGGCTCCCGAATCGAGTTGGGCCTGCAGGGTCGATATTTCTGAGGTTTTTGCCGCAATGGCCAGCGTCAGCCCCGAAGACGCCTCGCCCAGCTGGTCAGACGTTGTGCCTTCGGCGTTTTGCATCGCTTCTAACTGCGATTCAATTTGGGCGTCGGCTTCGTTGAGCTGCGCCTCGCCTTCTTCGATGGATGCTTTGGCGTTAGAAAGCTCTCTGTTCACATTCGACAAAAGGCGGTTGTTGATGTCCTCTATCTTGCTGTCGGACAAGCGAACTTCCACGGTTCGTTCAGCGCTGCCGAGCGGTGATACGTCGGCCACACCGTTCACACGCTCAAACTCGGGCATCACCTTCTCTTCGACAAAGGACGACAGGTCATAGATGTCTTTCCCATCGTAGGTGGCAGAAACATACAGGGTTGCCATCATGTCCATGCTAACTTCCATGTAGTTGGGGGTGCCAGCTGCATCGGGAAGCGTCGACGCAATTTCATTTACGGCTGATGACACTTTCACGAGTGCCGAATCCATGTTGGTGCCGTCTTCGAACGACAGGAAGATCATCGAGAAGTTTTCGGCGCTCGATGACATAACGCTTGTCACGCCATTTACGGTGCTCAAGGTTCCTTCGAGTACGTCGGTTACTTCGTCTTCGACCTTTTCTGCTGTGGCGCCCGGGTAGGTGGTGATGACTGTCAGATAGGGGATGTCCATTTCGGGAAGCAAGTCGATCTTGGTCTTTGAAAGCGATACGGCGCCGAGGATAAGGGCGACGATCACGCATACGACAATGGTGAACGGTTTCTTCACGCTGAATCTGCTAAGCATGTGCTGCCTCCTTGGCGGCTCATTTGGCGAGCGCGGGCACAGGCGACACACGTGCCCCTAAGCGCGATGCAGAACATGGCGTAGGAGAAGGCGCGACCGCAAGGTCCCGAGTGGTTTGGGGGAATACTAGCACGGATTTTGGCGGTAAATCGTTACGAAGTGTAAGGGAATAGATCTATCAGGCAGAATGTGATAGATGTCGTGAAACTGTTTCCTATCTGTAATGCGAAGGCAGGTTCGTTGAAAGCGGGTGCGCTGGGGTGCGTTGGGGTCAAGTGGGCGGCGAGTATCCGAGTGGATCGAGCGGCTGAGCGGCTGTGAGCCGCGGATCGAGCGATCGAAGGAGATGGTGCCACGCACTGGGGGCTGTGCGCTGAGGGGCTGCGCGCCGAACGGACGAGCGTTCGAGCGGCTGAGAACCCAAGGGTCGCGCATCTTTGGTGAATCTCCGTTTGCCTTCTTCCCGCTTGTTGATGAAGGGTATCATAAACGAGTACAAACAATGCTTGTAAGCGAAAGGGCTTGCCGGCGAAGAAGGAGGCTATCATGGACAACCGTGTCTACGAACTGCTGAATGACCAGATCAACAAAGAGCTGTATTCGGCGTACCTGTACCTGTCGTTTGCTGACTACTATGAGGAAGAGGGCTTGTCCGGTTTTGCAAATTGGTATGAAATTCAGGCGCAGGAAGAGCGCGACCATGCGATGATCTTCCGTAACTATCTGCACGAGAATGGTTGCGCGGTGAAGCTTTTGGCCATCGATCAGCCCGACAAGCAGTTCTCCAACTTCTTGGAGCCGCTGGAGGCCGCAGCTGAGCACGAGCGCTACGTGACCGGCCTCATCAACGACATCTATGCCGCCGCTGTGGAGGTTAAGGATTACCGTACGTGCAAGTTCCTCGACTGGTTTATCGAAGAGCAGCAGGAAGAGGAAGACAACGCCGACACCATGGTTACTCGCATGAAGCTGTTCGGCAACGACACCAAGGCGCTCTACGACCTGGATCGCGAGAATGCAGCGCGCGTATACAGCGTACCTTCTCCGCTTGCCGCCGAGTAAGCAAGAGACAAACAACGGCTCGCGAAGAGCAAGCGCAAAGAACGTTTCCAAAAGAGGCGAGTCCAGTGAGGGCTCGTCTCTTTTGCGCTGAGTGTGCATCCAGCTCTAAGCGAAGTGCGAAAGAAGGAAAACCACCCGCTGTACAGGTGATCGTGTTTGGTGTGTAGACTCGGGCAAGAAGTGACGTCTCGAGATATTCTTCTGCCTCATAGGTTCACTCGAATGCTCTATAAACTACCACTTTTTTCACGAAATGCGCGATTGAGCAAAGTCAGCCGTGTCTTCGGGAAGTTTTTTCACGAAATGTACGAATCGAAACACGCGAAAGTGGGGCGAAAACGGCACACTTTCCTTCTCCGCTCAGACAAGAACTACGTTTTCCCTGTTCAGGAATGAACATTGATTTTCCCTCACACTTACCGTCCTCTGAATACAATCCTTTGTTTGTACATTTCGTAAAAAAACTTCCCGAAGACACGGCTGACTTTGCTCAATCGCGCATTTTGTAGAAAAAGTGGTAGTTAGTGGGTGGGAGCTTTTGGCGAATTGCGCTTCGAACGAAGCTTGCGCCCTGTTCTCTTCGTACGCACTTCGTTTTCATTAAGATCTATTGAGCGGCATGAGCAGAACGTCTTGTTCCTTAAGTTCCTTAAGTGCGGCGTACATGTTATACACCCAGGTCATATACACTCAGATCAGTGGTACAGTGATTCTGTTAACGGTTCGAGAGGGCGGATGTTATGAACAGCTTACAGAACAAGATCTTGTCCAGCATCCAGCAAAACGCCAACGAAAGACAAAGCGCATCTCAAGCGTGTGTTCGAATCGAAGGCGTGGAATATCACTTCCTTGAACGCATTTGCTCGATAGATGGCGAAAACGAAATTGTGACCTGCACTTCACCTGACGGATTGAAGCGATACACAACTGCTCATACATGGGACGAAGCCGCAGTCTCTAATCCACCTGTCAAATCCGTTACCAGTTCAGGCTCAACGGATTTTCACTCGGCAAAGCCCTCGTCGAACACGCCAACCAAACTTGCCACCAGCTCAGGCAATGCCACTCAAGGAGATCTCCAACAGGCAATTCTTACCGTAACCGCGAGCAGCTCGTCACGAGAAAAGCTTGCACTATTCCGCTCTCTTTTTACTGGCCGAAAAGACGTTTACGCCAAAAGTTACTTCTCTCGCAGAGCTAATTGCATCGGTTACGCTCCTGCTTGCTCAAACGATTGGAAACAGGGGGTTTGTGGCAAGCTTCACCATCCATCCGTCAAGTGTGCAGCTTGCGATAAGCGGGATTTTATCCCGCTTGATGATAATGTGATCCTCTCTCACTTCAAGGGATCAAGCAAGCAAGATGTTGGCATTGTGGCGATATATCCCCTGGTTGACGAGTCAAAAACCAGAGTGCTCGTTGTCGACTTTGACAAAGCGGACTGGGGACGAGCAGCGAGTACGTTTCGTCATACTTGCGAGCAAGCGCGCGTTCCTGTAGCTATTGAGCGATCTCGCTCTGGAAACGGTGCGCATGCGTGGATCTTCTTTAGCGAAGCCGTGGAAGCGTCAGCAGCTCGACAACTTGGGTGCGCCTTGATTACTCGTGCAATGGAGTCTGATCCTGCTCTAAACTTCGAGTCGTATGACCGAATGTTCCCAAACCAAGACTCAACGCCAACCGGTGGTTTTGGCAACGCTATCGCACTGCCCTTTCAAGGAACCGCACGACAGAACGAAAACACTGTGTTCGTCGATGAGAATTATGTACCTTACCCAGACCAATGGGCGTATCTTGCCTCGATTAGACGTATGACCCCTGATGAGCTTTCGTCTGTATTGCGCCGCATAGGATCTCAATCACTCGGCGACTTAGTAACGTTTGATACAGAAGAAGCCGTTTCGGAAGAAGGTGCTTTCAAGCAACCTGGACTCACCGAAGTTTCGCCGAAAGCGGAAGCGGAAGCGAACGTGCAGACGGAAATGCAGCTTCCTTGGGCACCACGTACTCGTTTGAAACTGAACCAGCACGACGTTCCGCCCCATGTTGTGCTCGTGCGATCCAACCTTATCTATGTGAAATCCGAAGGTTTTTCCGCTGCGGCACTCAATAAGATCAAGCGTCTTGCCGCAATGAGCAACCCCGAATTCTACCGAGCGCAAGCAATGAGACAGCCTGTGTATGGAAAACCGCGCATCCTTTATTTTGGAGAAAGCACCAACGCATGGATCGGGTTGCCTCGCGGGTGTGAAGTGTCGTTATGCAGCTTACTTCGTTCGTGCGGAGCGACCGTACAGTTCGACAACCGCTTTTGTGAAGGCAGGGCAATCAGCGTTCGCTTCAAAGGGGAATTGCGCCCGAACCAGAGTATCGCGGCAGACAAGATGATCGAGCACGATACGGGGATCCTCGTTGCGCCAACAGCATTCGGAAAAACCGTGGTTGCAGCGAGCATGATAGCCCGCCTTCACGTTACCACGTTGGTGCTTGTCCCGAACTCCGCGCTGCTTGCACAATGGCGCGAGCGACTCGCGGAGTTTCTCGACATTGACGAGAAGCTTCCCGATTTGCTTACGCCAACAGGTCGCAAAAGCAAAAAGAAGCGTTCGGTTATCGGGCAGATCGGCGCAGGAAAGCGATTGTCGAGTGGTATTATTGATGTTGCACTGGTGCCCGCTTTGTTTGAGAAAGGCGAAGTTGCCGGCGAAAAGTTGGTGTCGAGCATCGTTGAACAGTATGGTTTGGTAATCTGCGACGAATGTCATCACGTGCCCGCATTCAGTTTTGAACAGGTTATGCGTGCAGTGAAGGCTCAACGTGTGTACGGTCTGACGGCAACGCCCAAACGCGCCGACGGACTTCAGGGGATCGCTTTCATGCAGTGCGGCCCCATTCGTCATCGAGTTAAGACAGGTGGGGCGGATGAGTCGAGACAGCTCGTACGTATCATGACGCCAAGGTTCACCAAAACCCGACTTGATGATGTAGATCAAAGTAATTTCGTACAAATTATTGAGGGCCTGGCGGCAGATCAGTCGCGCAATGAGTTTGTCGTCAAAGATGTCGCGCATTCGCTCGAGCAGGGCAAGCATCCGCTTGTGCTTACGCGCAGGATCGATCATGCTGAAACACTCGCCAACATGATTGAAAAGCAGGGATACCCAGTAATGCTTCTGGTTGGGTCTGATTCCCAAAAGGAAAAGCGCAAGAAGTTGGAGCAGCTTTACGGAACAGATGAGATAAAACCGCTCTGCATCGTAGCGACAGGAAGCTACATTGGTGAAGGTTTCGACAATGATCGACTTGACACCTTGTTCCTGGCTGCGCCCATATCATGGAGTGGACTTGTTGCTCAATATGTCGGTCGACTTCACCGTATTCGTGAAGGAAAAAGTGAAGTGATCGTCTACGATTACGTTGATGCACAGGTGGGCATGCTCGACAGGATGTATCGGAAGCGGTTGAAGGAATACGCAGCTCAAGGGTACTCGCTTCGCGCCTGGGAAGGTGAAGAGGATAACAGGGGAGAATTCGTGGCGAAAGACGCCTTTGCAGCGCGCTTCGAGGACGACATCGCCCACGCGACGAAGCGAATCAGCATCGCAAGTTCCGACGTTCATCGAGCTCGAATTGAGTCTGTTGTAAAGTTCATCGAAGCTGCAATGACACGAGATGTTGCTGTATGTGTATTGTTGCCCGATCCCGCTGCTGTCAAGCCGAAGCGAAAAGCATCCATTGTTGTTGCTACTGATACCCTCCGGCAGATTGGAGCAGTTGTGGAGTACGGTAGCTCATGCCCGAATCTTACGATCATTGATAGCCGTACGGTATGGTATGGCGGTATAGGTGCCCTCGCTTTTTCTAAGTCTGACGCGCAAGTGCTTCGATTCTCCAGCAGCGATGTCGCTCATGAGCTAGAAAGTGCGGTCTGGGCGCAATCACGAGCCTTGACGGATGCGCATAAGGTGCCAACCAAATAGACAACCTAAGAACGACAGGGGGTGCTGTTTCCGATAATTGAGACATATGGCTGCTGCTTCCACAAATTCTTGATCAAGGCTGACAGAGACATGATGTATCACAAGGTAATACAAGTCTTTTTCGTATGTTCACAATAGGGGGTTATGGCGGGATCGTTCCTGCCGAGACTTTGCTTGAATGCGAGGTTGCGTTTCCTGTTTGCCGCCACTTTTTCCGCGAAATGCGCGATTGTGCAGAAAATATCGAGCTCGCTGCCACTTTTTGCACGATATGTACGATTTGAACATACGAAAGTGGGGCGAAAACGGCATGCGATTCTTCACCGTTCAGGCGGGAATGACGTTTCCCCTGGTCAGGAATGAGCGGTTATTTTCCCCCAATCTACAGTTCGCTGAAAACAGCCCTTTGTCCGTACATATCGTGAAAAAAGTGGCAGCAGAGGCAGCTTACTTTACACAATCGCTCATACCGTGAAAAAAGTGGCAGCGGACGGGAGTTCTTGTGCGTAATCGTATGCTTTGGACATTGCCTATGATTGTTTATTTCGTTCCCAATAGTTCACACCGTAAGGCATAGCGAGTCGACAGCGCTCTCTTCGCTGAAAAGCGAAGTCGCACGTTTAGACGGCGAGCAACGAATCTTGCAATCATATCTGTTTCGTTCGCGTTGTAAAGCTGCCCCCTTGTTACCGTCACCACAAACACATCGGCGGAATTCAAGCGTACTCTGCGCTGGGAATCGAGCTGACGACTCTTGTCATCTGCATGCCACGAATCGGAGTCATACTCCAACGCCAAGCGCGCATCTGGCCAATACAGGTCGCAGCGTCGCTGTTGCGTTCGTTGCGCGTTACTGTAGTTTCCAGAAGGAACAAAAACATCCGCATTCATTACGGGAAACGGTATTCCGTACCCTCCGAGCATGCGAGGTAGGCATAGCAACAGCGCGAGCTTCGTCTCCATAGGGGATGCCGAGTTGTCGCGCACAAACCTTGCCGCTCGTAGCGCATTTCGACTTCCTCGCAGCTTGGATGCAAGATCAATGAAGCGGAGGATATCTTTTTGTGTTGTAAGTGGCTTTCGGCGAACAAAGCCTCTTTCTGCGTCGTCATCTGAAAGGGTCGACTCTTCGGTTGGCGTTGCGTATGAACCGCATAACTCGTAACCCAACTGGATGGTTTCGATCAGAGACAAAGTTTCCGCCATCTGGACAAACATCAGCTCGGGGCTTGCGACGTTGATCCCTTTCGCCACTTCAACGAAACTGCCACGGGGTAAATCGAGATTCAACACGTGTGGGCAAAAAAAGCGCGAAGGACGTCGGTCTTGGGCTCTGGAAACCACTGTGTGAATGGGGTGCTCTTGCGAAAGCCCCAACATATCGCAGATATTGCAAGCTTCGCTTTTGCTTACATGTAGACCATGGGAAACTGGCCGATATTTCACGGTCGTGAACTTCTCCGAAGAAGGGAGACTTCCTTTTCCGTGCCAAAACTCGCATGCTGTTTTATGTGTAACGAAGTAGTTCATGGCTGTCAGCATAGCGGTCAACTCTATGCAAGACGTATCGGATTTCTTGCACGGTTCATCTCATTTCTTTTGGGAATCTAACAAATCCTATGGTTTTTCTTGCATGGTAGCAGCATAAATCTGCCGGTTTTCGCGTCGATTCTATGCTCACCTGTGCTCATTCATTTGACGCTCTGAGTTGACATTGAGTTGCGAGTTGTCGCATTTTGCATTTGATGTATGCTTTCTTCAAACAAGAAAGGCACCTGTTCGATCGAACAGGTGCCTTTTGCTGCGCTTGGTTTCCGAGAAAGACGTTGGGGAAGCTGAGCCTTCCGCTCACGTGTCTCCGTTACTCGAGTGACTTCGTTTCTTCGTTGCGCTACTTAGTTGTGTCGCTGTCGTCTTCCTTGTGAGCGGCGGGTTGCTCGGGCGCTGCGGGAGTGGTGGCTGCGGGTTCCGCAGGTGCCTTGGGCTGCGCGGCAGGCGTTGCGGGTGCAACCGGTTGCGCAGGCGTTGCAGGTATCGTAGGCTGCTCAGCTACTGCAGGATAGCCAGCCGGTGCGGTCGGTGCGGTCGGTGCGGTCGGCGCAGCGTACCCGGGAGCTGCGTATCCAGGAGCAACATGCTGACCATAGGCAGGCTGTTGGCCGTAGTACTGTCCCGGTTGTGCGGCTCCTGCCTGGGCTTGTGCGTAGTTGTACGACGGTGCGTTTGCGGCCTGTTGCACCTTGTGGATGTATACGGCTTCAAGCACCAGTAACACCGTGCTAACAATGCGACCGCACAAAATGGAGCACACGGCGCCGGCGATGGACCATCCAAATGCCGCACCCAGCTTTTCGGACTTGTCGTAATTCTTCAGGCCCAAAATGCCAGCGACCAGCGACACCACGCAAAGCAGAGCGCCAATCACGAGGAAGATTACGAAAATATCAATGCCCAAGCCTACAAGACCAGCCAGATCATTCTCATCAAAAGAGTAGCCTTCCGCATGAAGCTCGTCCATGCCGTGGGCAATGTCGGGATCGGTTGCCAGTTCCTCGGTAAACTCACTGTAGACGTTCGGATCCGACAGCACTATACCGCCGAGTCCTGTGAAGAGCGCTCCAGCGACGAAAGCCGCTATTGCTAATGAGGAAAGGATGATGTTCGCGATACTGAAGCCGCGAACAAGCTTCGTGTCGGGTGATTGCGTGGTTGCTTGCATGGCCACTCCTTTCAAAGAGGGTCTGTTGCGAAAAGTGTTTCCTTGCCAGCTATTATAGGCGCGCTTGCACGAAGGCAAGCGGACTTCGTGGTGACGGTTTAGCAACGGACAAGCCACAGCAAGCGAACACTTTTGCCCGAATGTGTCTACATTCTAGACATTTGCCAACTGTCAGTTAAACACTTCGGACGTTTCGGCCTCTTTTGGAAGGTGCTTTTTAGCACCTCTAACCATGCAGTACGTTCTTTTCCGGGAATACGGTGCGGCGATTTGAGAGCAGCGTGCTGCGAGAGAAACCGCAGGGCTTGTTACCGTTGCGCGCTGCGGGCGAAGGTTTGCGTGTTTCTCGCACTATACTATGGCGATGTGAGATTTCTCAGGGAACACTGATTTAAGACGTTTTGTCCCGCAAGCGCAGGGTTGGCGGAATGAGTCAGTTACCCTCAAGCCTGTTGCATGCAAGCGACGAAGAGAGGAAAAACGTTCATGGAGAATTTCGAATTCGTATCGCCCACTCATTTCGTGTTCGGCCGCGATGTCGAAATGCAGGTGGGCGCGAAGCTGGCCGAGCGCGGTGCAAAACGGGTGCTGCTGCATTTCGGCGGGCAGTCGGCTGTGCGAAGTGGGCTGATCGATCGCGTGAAGGCGTCGCTTGCCGAGGCAGGCGTCGAGTGCGTGGAATTGGGTGGTGTTCGTCCGAATCCCGAGATCACGCTGGTGCGTGAGGGCGTTGCTATCGCCAAGCGCGAAAAGATCGACTGGGTGCTGGCGGTTGGCGGCGGCAGCGTGATTGATTCTGCGAAGGCCATCGCCAACGGCGCGTGCATCGATTGCGACGTGTGGGAGCTGTTCGAAACAAAGCGGGTGAACCCACAGGTGCTTCCCATCGCCGTGGTACTCACCATTCCGGCGGCGGGTTCTGAAGCGTCGAAGAACACGGTGATTTCCAACGATGAGCTGGGCATGAAGTCGGGATACGCCAACAACTTCCATCGCCCGAAGCTGGCGTTCATGAATCCTGAACTCACGTTCACGCTGCCGCCGTTTCAAACCGCAGCGGGCGTCACCGACATGTTCTGTCACCTGCTCGAACGCTTCTTCGACGACGTTGGTGCAGTTCCGGTGACAGACAATTTGAACCTATCGCTCATGAAAACGGTGCGCGCAGAAGCGCCGCGCGTGCTGGCCGACCCCGGAAACTACGACGCGCGCGCTAACATCATGTGGGCAGGCATGCTCTGTCATCAGGGGTTAGCAGGTGCGGGCCGCAATGAGGACTGGGCGACGCACGGCATGGAGCACGAGCTGTCCGCGTACGACACGTCCATTACGCACGGCGCAGGTTTGGCGGTGCTGTTCCCGGCATGGATGGAATACGTACATGGCGAAAACCCCGCGCGTTTCGCCCAGTACGGGCGCGAGGTGTTCGGCCTGACGCCAACAGGCGATGTGGAAGCCGATGCGCTGTCGGCCATCGATGAGACACGTGCGTTCTTCATGTCGCTTGGTATGCCGACATCCCTGGTTGAGCTGGGTATTTGCGAAGATGAGCTAGAGGGGGCCATCGAGCGGATGCTGCCCACGCTGCGTGCGAACAAAGGAGACGTGTTCGGTAGCTTCAAGAAGCTCACCATGGAAGACGCCGCCAACATCTACCGCCTGGCGCTGTAGTAGGGACAACGGGGACGTAGGTTATTGTCCCCGTTGTTTCATTTGGTGTCTTTGGCGTACGTGCTAGTCGTTTTCGACCAGGCTGTTCACGATGCCCGACACGATAGATATGACGATTGATGCTACAAACGCCGCGCCGAAGCTGGATATAATAATGCCAATCGAGAAGATTCCGTTTGCAAGCCATGCGGCCAAATAGAGCATGAGCGTGTTCACCACAAGGTAGAAAATGCCCAGCGTCAGCACGCTAATGGGTAGGCTTAAGATCTGCATGATGGGCTTGATGCTGATGTTTATCAGCGACAGCACCAGCGCGAACACAGCAATGCCTGCCCACGACGAGGCGCTTACGATGGTGATGCCGGGTACGATCCAAATGGCCACCCCTACTGAAACAGCGGTTACCAGCCAGCGGATGAGGAAGTTCATACGTTGTCCTTTCGCGAAATAGATGTCGCTCGTGCGTGGCGCTCGGGCTTGCCAGTGGGTTTCGGCCACTATACCAAACGGCGACAGATAAGCTGCGAGTAGTGAGTCGCTTGTCACGATGTCGTTAACGTTTTCGTTGCGTCGCCTTCATTGCCTTTGTTTGTTGCCGGTGCCATGGCGCGTTCGGTGTGGCACAATGGGCGGCATGAAGAAAAACGCGAACAACAGGGCGAAAAAGACTGCGTCGAGCAAACGGGCGCCGTTGCAGCGCGATGTGTCGTCACAGGGCTGCAAGCTGTGTGCGGTGTTCGGGCGCTGCGGCGGGTGTAGTGCGCTTGATGTGCCGTATTCCGACCAGCTTGCAAACAAGCAGCGGTTTGTGGCCGATCTGTTTGCCGACATGGCTGAACCCGAAGCGCTTCGTCCGATTCTTGGCATGGATGACCCCTTCCATTACCGCAACAAGGTTGCGTCTCCCTATGCGCCGGGCCGCATGCTGTCAGGTGCGAGTGCGGGCGGTGTGGCTAGTACCCGCAAAGCTACCAGCGGCGGCAAACGTGTCGGCCGCGAGGGCACACCGGGTAAAGGCAAGGCTGCAGCGTCTGCGGTAGCGCGGGAGCCGCAGCGCCGTGAAATTCTCACCGGCATGTACGCGAAGGGTACACACGAGCTTATTCCTACCGACGAATGCGCACTTGAAAACGTTGTGGCCAAAAAGGTGACGCTTGTCGTGCGCGACCTCATGCGGAAGTGGAACATCGCCCCCTACGATGAAGACACTGGCGAGGGTTTCCTGCGTCATGCGGTGGTTCGCGTAGGGCACTCAAGTGGAGAAGTGCTCGTCACATTAGTAACCAACGATGACGCGTTCCCTTCGTCGAAGTCGTTTTGTCGTGAGCTCGTGCGCCGCGTGCCCGCCATCACCACTGTTGTGCAGAACGTGAACACGCGGCAAACCAACGTGATATTAGGCAGCAAGGAACGCACGTTGTATGGTCCGGGGTTTATTCTCGACACGCTGTGTGGCTTGAGCTTCCGTATTTCGTCGCGGTCGTTTTACCAGGTAAACGCCACGCAAACCGAAGTGCTATACAACACGGCTATCGATTTGGCTGTGTTGCGGGGTGAAGAAACACTCATCGATGCGTATTGCGGTACCGGTACCATCGGGTTAGTGGCTGCCAGTTGCGGGGCTGCTCGCGTGATTGGTGTAGACAACGTGGAATCGGCCATTCGCGACGCGCAAAACAACGCGCGACACAACCGCATTGAAAACGCCGAGTTCGTGACTGCGGATGCAAGCGAGTTTCTGGATGGTCTTGCCGCGCAGATGCGCCTGGGCACTGCGCAGATGCGCCTGGGCACCGCGCTGCAGTCCGACGGGACCGACGGGTCCGACGGGCAAACGGGAATTACCAATTATACTGGTCTGGCAAGCTTTTCCGGTGCAGCCAGCCCCGAAAACAACCGGCTCGTGCTGATTATGGATCCGCCGCGAGCGGGTTCTACCGAGCGATTCCTCAGTGCGGCGGCGCGGTTGGCGCCCGAGCGCATCGTGTACATCTCATGTAATCCCGCAACGCAGGCGCGCGACGTGGCACATCTTGTTGCGCATGGCTATCGCGTGAGTGCCGTGCAGCCGGTTGACATGTTCCCTCATACGAGCCATGTGGAATGCGTTTGCGCACTTGAGCGATGCGCGCCACCTTCTCGTGTGAGATAATAACATCTTCACAAAGTGTGCGTTGTGGCACGGGCTTTGTGACAAGAGAGCGGCGAAGGCCCGTGCGACGTTCGCCGAATCGTTTACAGACATGGGCAGGCGATTCGTTATGAGCGAGAAGCGCAGTCGAGAGCGCAATCAAGAACAAGATCAAGATAAGGAACACGTACGAGATCAAGAACGAGGCCGAAAGCGGGAAGCTAACCTGAACGATTTAAACGAACTGGAACGATCGGTGCTCGGTACCATCACTGCTCGTAGTCTGGTCGCACCTGACGCGCCGGTGCTGCTCATGGTGTCGGGCGGGTCGGATTCGACGGCGCTCGCTTATGTTGCCGCAAGGCTTGCGGAGCACGGTTTCTTGGGGCCGTTGGCTTTGTTGCATGTAAACCACCAGCTGCGCGGTGCCGACGCCGATGCTGACGAGGTATTTGTCACGCAGTTGGCCAACGTGTTGCGCATACCGCTGTTCACCTGTGCCGTTGATATTGCAGGCGAAGCGCGTCGAACGGGCGGCAACGTGGAGGCCGTGGGCCGTCAGCAGCGCTACCTCGCGGCTAACGAGGCGCTTGAGAGCATGTGTCTACACGAGAGCGCGCCGCTGGCCGAAGGTCGCATCTTCACGGCACACACGGCTGACGACCGCATCGAGAACTTCTACATGCGCTCCATCGTGGGAACAGGCCCGGGCGGGTTCCGTTCGATGCGCTACGAAAACGGTCCGGTGGTGCGGCCGCTGATGGATGTCTCGCGCGAGGCGCTGCGTAGCTACATCGCCGACCGCGAGCGAAGCGGGCTGCCTATGGCGTGCGATGACCAGGGGAAACTGTGGCGGGAGGACGCGACGAACGCCCATACCGACAAGTTCCGCGCGTATGTTCGCCACGAGATTGTACCGAAAGCGAAACAGCGAAACGACCGCCTGGTGGAAACGCTGTGTCGCACCATGAATCTTATCGCCGACGAAGACGACCTGTTAGAACGTCTTGCAAACGAGCTGTCCGATGAGGTGGTTGCGTGGCTCGGCAGTGAAGATGACGGGTCCATTGACTATCGGGCAGGATGCACGTTTTCGCCCGTGTTCGGGCAAAAGCCAAGGCCGCTGCAGCGCCGCGTGGTTGTCTCGGCATTGCGTCGCATGCTGTCGGCTGACGTGCGTATTGAAACGGCTGCCATCGACGCAGTGCTGGCAGGTTTCGATAGGCAAAACGGTGCTCCGCGCGGTGGCTATGTAGCCAACATTCAAGGCGATTTGGCGGTGAGCGCAAACAAGCATGGTGTGCGCGTCGAACCTATGGAAGTGTTTCGTGCGCGCCGGAAGCGAAACTCGGGCGCAGCTTCGTAGCGCGGGTTTCGGGAAAGCGCGGCTTCGTGCGGCAGAACGCAAGTTGCCTGTAGAGAGAAGCCTTCAGCATGAGGCGTTGGTGAGGCGTTAGTGGCAGATAAGGCAAGCGAGCGATCGAGGGAAGGGACGGCCTGGGAAACCATTATGGTGAACGATCAGACAGCAAGTGATCAGGTAACAACCGATCAGACAGCAAACGAATCGGTTGATATCGAGTTCGACATCGTTTTGGCGAGTGCGAGCCCGCGTCGCCGCGAGCTGCTCGAACAGGCAGGCGTTGCGTTTGTGGTGCGTACGCCACAAACCCCGGTTGACGAAACGCTCGAACCCGACGACCTGCTCGACCCGCATGAAGCGGCGAAAAAGCTAGCTGAGCGCAAGGCGGGTGCGGTGGTGCAAGAGGTGCTGTCCGAAAAATACCAGGGGTATGCGGCTGTTATCGGGTCAGACACCATGGTGGTCTGCGACGGGCGCATTTTCGGCAAGCCGGCAAACCTATCCGACGCGAAGCACATGTTGCGGCAGTTGTCGGGGCGTACGCACGAGGTGGTAACGGCGGTGTCGGTGTGGCTGCTTGCCGCGCCCACGGTCGAAGACGTTTCGCTTGGGTTCCGAACGTTTACTGATGCTACGCGCGTGCGCTTTCACGAGCTGTCCGATGACGATATTGCCGCTTATCTGCGCGAAGGCGAGTCGTTCGACAAAGCTGGCGCCTACGCTATTCAAGGAAAGGGCGAGCGTTTAGTGGCAGGTATCGATGGCAACATGTCCACCGTCATTGGGCTCCCAATAGAGCGCCTGCTCAACGATTTCCCCGACATTTTCGCCAGTAAGGACAACGGGGACGGTAAGGACAACGGGGACGTAGCCTATTGTCCGCGTTAGCAGTAGAAGAACACAGCGCAACGTGAGTCTTGTTTCGACATGGCGTTGCGTTTCAGACATATAGGGACGGTAAACGCGTTACTCCTAGCGCCTGTGCAGGATTGTGCCACTGCGTCCGCTGACCGTAACTTTTTCGAGCTCGCCGCGAGCGACGAGCGTCTCCACGGAGGTCTTAAGCCTTCTTGAGATTCCCTTGTATCCTAGGCTTCGCGCCAGCTCGGTTAGATTCATGTCGCCGGTCTCGAGCGCAGCCAATATGGCAGCTTCATATTTCTGAGCTTTCTCCGCGGCTCGGCCACCAGAACCTACTGCAAAGGCTGGATGAACGGGTATGGAAACGGAAATATATCCCCGCGCCTCGTCCATTTGGAACTTGAGCGGTCCTGAACCGTTACGCTCAAGTGCTCGGTATGCGTTCGGAAAGCCCGTATTGCGACCCTCAATGAGCTTAAGCTCCTTGAGAAAATCACCTATGCGACGATTGCGGTACCTGCGTGCCCTAATCTTACCTGACACCACGTCATCGTCGGTGATACTTCGATCGAAACCTGGAAAGCTGGTCACCTCTATCTCGGTGGGGCTTATCCGTACCACGATAGGCTCGGGTATTTGGTAGGATCGATGATAGACCGCGTTCGCCAAAATCTCTTCCACGGCAGCATAGGGGTAGTTGAATGTGCGCGATGCCTCGGCGCGTGTTGAATCCTTTCTTACTGACTCTTTGATTGCATAATTCTGTATGTAAGCGAGAGCGTCTCTGAGTTGGCGCTGTATTGGTCCTGTGAACGTCTTTTCAATCATGCCGTCGCCCGTGGGGTCGGGAATGTCGACTACCTCTATGCGCGCGTAGCGGAAAAACCGTTCGGGGTGCTCGCTAAACATGAGTAAGCCAACATTGAGCGGTCTAAGGTCCTCAGGCGGACCCGATACTAACTGTAGGTTGGTTGCGAGTTCAACGACATCCATTCTTTCGGAAGGGCCATAGAGAGAGCTGCCTACTTCGTGTAGGTGTTCGCGCATGAGTCCCAGATCAAGATCCTCAGGTCTAGCGAGAAGGTTCGGTCTGTCGTCGAAAGGGATGTCGGAGGCTATGTAAAAAAGCTCTTTTTCTTCGTCGGGAGACGCAATGACTGTGCTGCTGAATTTCCTGATGTAGTAGTGCTTCGCAGATTTGCGTGAAAACACATCTTTGCTCGCCTTGTAGGGTCTGCCGTGACCACCGGGAACCCAGATAATCAACAGCCACGAGCCTTGGTAAAAGACTGGCTCCACCACAGGATTGTAAAGAGGCTCGATGCAATGGCAGTAGCCCACAAGATTCTTAAGAGTCTCATCTACCTTCTCCTGTGGGATTCCTTTTGGTGGGAGAACGGGATATCCGTTTTCCTCTTCCACTCCGATGATGACGTAACCGCCACCTATGTTGTCAATGTCGTTTGCGAAACCGCAGATCGTATGTACCACGGGGTTTGGGTTGAACCCCGATTTGAACTCAATGCGATTTGACTCCACAACGCGTCGATTGATAAGGTCGTCAATGTTTGCCGGGATTCCCATAAAGCCTCCGTGTCTTTGGTTGCCAGCTAAGTGTACGAAATCTCGACGGACTCGACAATCATTTTGTCGAGGACTCGACAAAATGATTGTCGAGTCGAAGGAATAGTGTCGAGCGCTCTTGGCTGAGCGGATCTAGAAGAGACTTGCTGAGAAAGGCGAATTCGAATGATAAAGAAAAAACGAGCGGGATGTTCCTGCTCACGGACTAACCCGTGAACAGGAACGACGTGACACGTGCATCTGACTGCTGGTACCAAAATGGATTATCAGTCACCTCCCTTGTATGTTATAGTATGGCAAATACATAGGAGGTGGCAGCTATGGCTCTTATTCAAGTTACCGTCGATGATGAAATTAAGCGGAAAGCCGATGCTGCATTTGCACGCAACGGTATTACAACTCCCATGGCCATGCGTATGATGGTAACGCAGGTTGCAAACGAGAACAGGACGCCTTTCGACAACGTGTTCTTCTCGCCAACGTCGGTTGCCCTTGCCGAGGACGTTCGCCGCGATATGCTCTATGCCGAAGCGCAGGAACTAGGTCTTATCCCCGATGACGCCGTTTCGGTCTGTGATTCTTACTGCATTCCCGATGACGTGCTTGAAGATCTTGGTCTTTCAGCCTTTGAGGTCGGACAATGACGCGCTACACGGTCAAAATCAGCAACCGCTTTTGGCAGACCGCGAAGGCCTTGCGCAGTAAGTATACGCATGAGCAGTTTGCGGAAATCATCTCGGTCATTCGGGATTGCATAAATGAGCTTGCCGAAAAGGGTTTCATCGAGGAAAACGGCTGGGACGACCATATGCTCATCAGGCCGCCCTTTTCTGACGGCTGTCATTATGAGTTTCATATTTATGATAACGACATCCTCGTTGTTTATTTTCGACGAGAAAGGAACCGCGTCATTCGCATGGTCGGTGTCTACGATCATGCGACCATTCCGGGGAACAGATGACAGCCCTTCGAAGTAGGGCATCGCTCACGCCGTGTAATAACCCCAAATTGGAAAAATCGTGGCAGGGTGCACCTGTTGCCCTTCCGTAATGCCTATTGCAGAAGGGCAATGATACACTGGGAAAACTTGTTGCAGGTGGCGGCTTTCGTCAGTGTTTCCCGAAAGGGGTGCCGCCGAGAGTGGGGAGTTATGAGGGAGATGCAGCTACACAACGACATCGCACGGGTTCTGTTCAGTGAAGAGCAGCTTGCCCGTCGCGTTGCGGAGATGGGCAAGGATATTATGCGTGATTACGCGCACGTGGAAGGCGGTATTGTGCTGTTGTCGGTACTGCGCGGGGCAGCGTTGTTTATGGCCGATTTGGCGCGTGCTATCGATCTTCCGCTTGAAATGGACTACCTGGCCGTTTCCTCATATGGCAACGCCGCGAAAAGCTCCGGAGACGTGCACCTTCAAAAAGACGTGTCCTCGCCGATAGCGGGCAAGCACGTGATCGTTGCGGAGGACATTTTGGATTCGGGTCTCACGCTGTCTCGGGTGATCGATCTGCTACGCGAACGCAAGCCCGCCTCCGTGGAAGTTGCCACGTTGCTGCGCAAGCAGCGCCCCGATCAGGCGGACGTTGCTTGCAAGTACGTCGGCTTCGAATGCCCTGATGAGTTTATCGTGGGTTACGGGCTCGACTACGCACAACGCTACCGCAATTTGCCGTACATTGGCGTTTTGAAACCAGAGCTTATCAGCTGAAAGGTTATAACAGATGGCAGAACAAAACGACAAGAAGCCGAACCTGAACCAGCCCGACGCGCGTGTGAGCGTGATCGCCACCATTCTGGTGATACTCATGGCGTTTTTCGTAATTCGGCAGCTAGTTACCGCCGAATCGTCCGAAAATATGCCCACCGACACGCTCATTACGTCGGAATTCGTGCAGGCGGTCGAGCAGGATCGCGTGAAGAACGTGGTGTACGACGCAGGCGGCTACACGGTTAGCGGCACGTACTACCCGGCAGTGACGGCCGGTGCGAACGCGGCTGATGCGTTCAACGGTGCCTTCGATGCACTAAACGCTCGCATGGCAACCATTAAGAATGCCGACACGGGCAAGCCACTCGGCGGCGTGGGAACGTCCGACATCGAGTCGTCCGATTTGGGAACCGAGCACAAGTACACCTCCACATTCGTGGGGCAGGATTCCTTAAGCGAGCTCTTGAGCAGCCATCCTAATATATCGTATGAGGTGAAGCTTCCGAGCGCCTGGGTCGACATTGCCATGACGCTGCTTCCCATTCTGGTGATTGGCGCCCTGTTGCTGTTCTTCTTTAACTCCATGCAGAAGGCGAACAACCAGCAGATGAACTTCGGCAAAGCAAAGGCGAAAAAGACCCTCGAAGAGCGCCCCGACGTGAAGTTCGACGATGTTGCTGGTGTCGATGAGGCTGTCGAGGAAATGCGCGAGATTAAGGACTTTTTGGCCAATCCGCAGAAGTACCAGGCCATCGGCGCGAAAATTCCGCGTGGTTGCTTGCTCGTGGGCCCTCCAGGCACGGGCAAAACGCTGCTCGCGAAAGCTGTAGCCGGTGAGGCAGGCGTGCCGTTCTTCAGCATCTCGGGTTCCGACTTTGTGGAAATGTTCGTGGGCGTGGGTGCGAGCCGCGTGCGCGACTTGTTCAAAGATGCGAAGGCGGCAGCGCCCTCGATCGTCTTTATCGATGAGATTGACGCAGTGGGCCGCCAGCGCGGCACCGGTCTTGGTGGCGGGCACGACGAGCGCGAGCAAACCCTGAATCAGCTGCTCGTTGAGATGGACGGTTTCGAGAAGAACGAATCCGTGGTACTTATCGCCGCCACGAACCGCTCTGACGTGTTGGATCCGGCGCTGCTGCGTCCGGGCCGCTTCGACCGTCAGATTGTGGTTGACGCGCCCGACGTGCGCGGCCGCGAGAAGATTCTGCAGGTGCATTCTAAAGAAAAGCCGCTGGGAAGTGACGTCGATCTGGGCCGTATTGCCAAGCTGACCCCGGGTTTCACCGGTGCCGATCTGATGAACCTCATGAATGAGAGCGCTTTGCTTACGGCACGCAAGGGCAAGAAGATCATCACCATGCAGGAAGTCAATGAATCAATGGAGCGTGTGATTGCCGGCCCCGAGCGCAAAGGTCGCATCATGGACGAGCAGACCAAGCGTACCATCGCCTACCACGAGAGCGGGCACGCGCTGGTGGGACACACCCTGCCGCATGCCGACCCGGTGCATAAGATATCAATCATCTCGCGTGGCCGTGCGCTGGGCTATACCCTGTCTATTCCGAAAGAGGACAAGGTGCTCAACACGATCGGTGAAATGCGCGACGAACTGGCGGTGTTCATGGGCGGGCGTGTTGCCGAAGAAATCTTCTGCGACGACATAACCACCGGTGCCAGCAACGATTTGGAGCGCGCGACGAAGATGGCTCGCGCCATGGTTACTCAGTACGGCATGAGCGCGAACTTGGGTACGCAGGTGTTCGGCCAGCCTAACCATGAGGTGTTCTTGGGCCGCGACTACGGCAACACCCAGGATTACTCCGAAGAGACGGCGCGCCGCATTGACGAAGAGGTTGCGCGCATTATGAAAGAGGCGCACGATCGGGCCTACGAAGTTCTCAGTGCGCGTCGTGAGCAGATGGACCTAATGGCGGGCGTGTTGCTCGATCGCGAAACGGTTGATGGTGAGGCGTGTACCGCACTGCTGAATAACGAGTGGGAAGCGTACTTGGAACGCGAGGACGACATCATCGCTGCCAAGGAGCGTGAGGAAGCAGAGGCGCGGGCGCGTGACGAGCAGTTGCTGGCTGAAGGATCGACCTCTCCGATGGTTGATGCTGCGGCGCATGACGAGGGTGCGTCGGGCAGCGCAGCGGCGTCACAAAGCTCTGCTGCACCTGTGGACGCTAATGTGCCCGCGGCACCTGCTGCACCTGCTGAGCCTGCAGCACCCGCACCTGGCGCACCTGGCGCACCTGCCGCACCTACGGCACCCGCACCTGCGGATGCCGATGAACCGGAAGGCCCCGAAAGGAACTAGATGAACTGGCGCTGTGCTCAATTCAGCTTCGATACCAGGATGCCCATTATTATGGGCATCCTCAACGTTACGCCTGACTCGTTTTCCGATGGGGGCGATCATAGTAGCTTCGACGCCGCTCTTGCGCATGCACAGGATATGGTACGCGCGGGGGCGAAGATTATCGACGTAGGGGGCGAGTCCACGCGACCGGGATCCGCTGAGGTTTCTGTCTGCGACGAGATCGCTCGCACGGAAGCGGTGGTTCGTGCCCTTGCCAGCCAAGGGATGTGTGTCAGCATCGACACGCGCCATGCGCAGGTTGCTCGCGCAGCCATTGAAGCGGGCGCGGCCATCGTTAATGATGTGTCGGGATTTCGCGATCCCGATATGGTGGAGGTCGTGCGCTCGTGCGACGTTGGTGTGGTGGTCATGCACATGCAGGGCGAGCCGGGCACGATGCAGGATGCTCCCACGTATACCGATGTGGTGTCTGAAGTGCGTGATTACCTGCGTGATCAAGCCACCATGCTCGTGGACGCAGGTGTGTCGCCCGATCGCATTTGTATCGATCCGGGTCCGGGGTTCGGCAAAACGCCGAAGCAGACGATCGAGCTCATGCGCAACCTGCACGAATTCGCGCGCCTGGGCTACACCGTTATGGCTGCGCCGTCGCGTAAGAGCTACGTGGGATATGCATACGGCATCGACAATCCGAAGGATCGCGACCAGGCGTCGGCGCAAGAGGCGCTGATGGCGTGCGAGCTGGGTGCGAGTGTGCTGCGTATGCACAACGTGGAAGAAACGGTGAAGGCGCTGAGCAATCTGCGTCCCTATGCGATGCTAGGGCTGGGATGTAACGTGGCGTTGGTTGCCGAGCCGGGCGAAGAGCGCGAGGCGAAGATCGCTCAGCTGAACCTGGCCATCGGCCAACTGTGTATGCTACCCGATTCGCAGATCATCGACATATCGCGCTTCTACGAAAGCGAACCGGCATACGTTACCGATCAAGATGTGTTCGTCAATTGCGTGGTGCTCATGCGCACGGGTATTCCGCCGAAAGAGCTGCTGGGATATCTACATGCCATCGAGAACAGCTTGGGCCGCGTGCGTGAGCGGGAAAACGGGCCGCGCACGTGCGATATCGACATCCTCGACTATCATCTGTACTTAGCCGACGTGCCAGAGCTTCGGTTGCCGCATCCCCGCTTGCTCGAGCGTGACTTTGTGGTGAAGCCGCTACTGGAACTGCTGCCTGGCTATGTGCTGGCAAACGACGTGGTGGTTGCCAAGGCAGCGTTGCCTGAAGCCGAGCGTGTGGGGCGTGCGGTGCCGCTTTCGTGAACGAGTTCTGCGCGTTATTTCGAGAGGAGGACGACGTGTTCCGTATTCGAGAACTCAATTCGGTCGACTCAACGAATAACCAGGTAAAATGCGCACTAGAAGCAGGTGAGGCGGAAGGGTTGGTGGTGCGCGCCCTTCGGCAAACCGGTGGCTACGGGCGTCAGGGGCGTGCGTGGTTAAGCCCGTTTGGCGGCATGTATCAGTCGCTGTTGCTGCGTCCGCGCGTGCCTGCAGTGCAGCTTCCTACGCTCAGTTTGGTAGTGGGCTTGGGCGTGCGCGACGCGCTTGCGGGTCTTGTTTCAGCAGAGCGTGCTCAGCGCATCAAGGTGAAGTGGCCAAACGATGTGGTATACGTTCCGCATTCCGGCCAGTCAGCGGAGCAATCGCTTACGTTTCAGAAGCTGTGCGGCATTTCGCTTGAGGCGCACGCCGGTGGGGTGTGTGTGGGCATTGGGGTGAACGTGGTGTCGCCTGAGCGCGCAGCTTGTGCAGGATATTCGCTTAAGCATGCGGCTTGCGCGGGACATCTGGCCGACAGTTCAGCTTGTGCGGATCACTTGACCGAAGGTTTCTCGCCGAACCGGTTTGCTCAACCGTCTCATTCGTCTTGGGTAGCAGGTAAGAATACTCCGGCGTATTTGGTTGATTTGGGGCTTGATGCGGCTGATGTGCAAACCGCTGTTTCCTGCGTGGGTGACGCGGTGCTGCAGTCCGTTTTGCCGCTGTATAACCGGTGGTGCGAACAGGGTTTCGCTGCGTTTGTTGACGAGTTTTCAGCCCATGCGGCACTTGATGGAAAAGAGGTTCGCATCGCAAACATTCATGGCGGCGTGACACAGGTTGGTGTTGTTGCGGGTGTGGATGAGTACGGAAGGCTCCTTCTGCAGACGTCCGATGGCGCACGTTGCCCGGTGTCATCTGGCGAGGCGCACATTCTATAGCGTCTCGTGCTTCCTCTGTATCTTGTTCACCAACGTGGAGTGCCCCTGTGTTCAGCTAACCTCGCAAATTGACTTTGACGTTCAGGGGTATCATGGAACACCATGGAACTTTGATGTCGAGGTATGTTTACCTTGAAGTACGAAATGATAGGAATTAAAATATTCGTTTTGCATAGACGAGACAACGGCATATTGGAAGGCACGTGAGAGCATGAACGACGCGAATGGCATTGAGCGAGAAGGCGAAAATAAACCGCAGGTTGAAAAGCCACAAACTGGCAAGCCGCAGGGTAGCAAACCGCAAACTGAAAAGCCACAAGGGGACAACATCGCCCGCGTAACGCGCATGGGTACAGCATCGATTCCGCTGCTTTTGCTTGAATTTGCGGTGCCAACCATCGCTGGAATGTTGGTGAATGCCGCATACAACGTTATCGACTCGGTATTTCTAGGCCAAGCTATGGGCGAGGTTGGTCTTGCTACGGCTACGGTTGCCATGCCGGTCATGACCATTTTCATGGCGCTGTCCATGCTGGTGGGCAACGGTGGTAACGCGCTTGCGGCGCTGCGTATGGGGGAAGGGCGTCGCGATGAGGCTGAATGGACGCTCGGTAACACGGTGTTTTTGGCGCTTGCGCTCGCCGTTATTGTGTTCGCCATTTCGATGTCTCCGCTGATCGAGCCGTTGCTTCTCGTGTCGGGTGCAACGGCCGAGGACTGGGATTATGCGCGCACGTTTATCCGCATTTTGTCAGCGGGTTTCGTGTTTCAGGTTATCGGCATGGGTGTAAACAACTTCATCCGTACCGCTGGCGCGCCGAACCGCGCTCTGGTGACCATGGTTATCGGCGCGGTGGCATGCACCGTGTTCAATTACCTATTCGTTATGGTTTTCGGCTGGGGCGTGGCGGGCAGTGCGTGGGCAACCTTGTGCGGTCAGGCATGTTCGTGTATAAGCGTGCTGTGGTACTTCGTACTCACCCCGAACGTTCCTATGAAGCTGCGCGCTCGCTACCTGAAGCCGCGTCGCGACCTTGCCGCACTCATCGTGTCGCTTGGTATGGCTAGCTTTATCATGCAGATCGGTATGGCGTTAGTGAACTTCGTGCTGAACAACTTGCTCAATTATTACGGTACGATAAGCCCTGTAGGTGCCGAAGGGGCACTTGCTTCTATTGGTATCGTGCAGCGCATCGCCATGTTTGTGGTTATGCCACTCATTGGTGTGGCGGTTGCCGCGCAGCCGCTGCTGGGCTTCTGCTACGGGGCACACAATTTCCAGCGCGTACGTAAGACGTACTGGTGGGCTGTTGCCGGTTCGACGATGCTTGCCGTGACGGGGTGGCTGATTATACATTTGTTCGCTGTCCCCATCGTTGGGTTCTTTGGCATCACCGACCCTGAACTGCGTGATTTTACGGTGTTCGCTTTGGGAGTTCAGCTCATGATGCTGCCGTTGGTCGGTTTTCAAATTGTCAGCTCGAACTATTTCCAGGCAACAGGGCAGCCGGCGAAGTCGATTTTTTTGTCGTTGACGCGCCAGATACTTTTCCTCATTCCGCTCTACGTGGTGCTTCCCATGGTGTTGCCGGGGTGGTTTCCGCAGTTCACAGGTCTTGACGCGCTGTACTTCAGCGTCCCGGTATCCGATTTCCTATCCGTTTTCACGGCGGTGCTGTTCATCGTTATTGAGTTGCGGCGCTTGGGCAAGCTTGAAAGCGGTCAGCTAACAGCTCAATTCTAGGTAAAATGCGCGTCCTGCTGCCGCAAAGCAGTGGGGCGTGAGCTATCATCAAAACTTCGCACAGGAGAACTCCGAGGAAAGGAGCTTTGATGGATCAGGTTCAGAACAAGGTGAACGTGGGTTCGCATGCCCGTTCGATCGCGTTTATCGCGCTTACCGTTGCCATTATGGCGGTTTCGGCATGGGTGACTATCCCCATTGGCCCCATTCCTGTGACGTTGCAGATGTTTGCCGTCACGTTTGCTATCGTGGTGCTTTCCCCGAAAGAAAGCACCATTGCCATTGCGTGCTATCTGGCGCTTGGCGCGGTGGGCGTGCCGGTGTTCTCAGGTATGCGAGGTGGCATTGGCGTGCTGGCTGGTCCGACTGGCGGATTTCTGTGGGGCTATCTCATTGGTGTTGCCGCTGCTGCACTACTGCTGTGGGTTGTCCGGGGTCATGTGTCCGCAAAAGCTGCGCGTGAACAGGCGGAAGCTGCTGGTAAGGGGATTGCCGGTTGGTTGCGTGCGTTTGCGTTCGAAATTCTGGCTGGTGTGCTGTTTACGGTCATATCGTACGTGTGCGGTTGCGTGCAGTACATGGCGGTTGCCGGAGTGGGACCGCTCGAGGCTATTGCCGTATGTGTTGCTCCGTTCGTGATCATCGACTTCTGCAAGATTCTCGCTGCAGTCGCTTGTGCCAACGCGGTCTTGCGCGCTGTTCCGTCGAAATAGACGAAGCGCGATTGCGGAACTGGTGCAACTGTCAAGCCAAAGTGTTCGCGTAATCAGAAAGCTCCGAGAGGCCGTTTGGAATCCTCTCGGAGTTTTCTGCGATATAGCTGAGAGCTGATTGGTGTTAAGGAAACACTGATTAATTCCGCCAGCCTTGCACTGACGAACCGGTATCTGAGAATTTCAGACCTCATTTACGCACGTCAGTGCGCGCATTCGGTCTTCAACCCTCAGGTATCCGCTTCGCCAGCGCAAGGCAAGACGGCTTTAATCAGTGTTTCCTTAAACCAGTGCTTCTCAAGAAAAGCCTTATGTGGGAGAAGCCTTACGCAGGCAGCGCTGGCAGCATGATAACGAAGCACGCTCCGCCGCTTGGCGAGTTGTAGGCCTCAACCGCGCCGTCGTGAGCTTCGACAATCGTTTTTACGATGGCTAGTCCCAAGCCGGTTCCGCCGGTGTCGCGGCTGCGTGAGAAATCGGTCCGGTAGAACCGATCGAACAGCAACTGCGGGTCGACATCGCCGAAGCCGGGGCCGTCGTCTTTCACCATGATGACCGATCGCTCGCGCAAGCCGAACAGTTCGATGGTAATGTGTCCGCCGTCATCGATGAAGCGGTTTGCGTTGTCTACTAGGTTGGTGATCGCTTCCTTTAACTTGTCGGGGTTGCCGAACACATCAGGCGCCTCGCCAATCACCTGCACATTTGCGTGGTGTTTCTGCAGTAGCGGGGACAGCGCGTCGAGCACGCTCATTGCGATCGAGCGCAGATTCACACGCGAGAAGCGCACGGGGTCAGCTTCCTGTTCGATGCGCTGCAGTGCCAGCAGATCGTGAGTGAGTCGGCTTAACCGCTCGCTTTCTTCTTGGATGATAGTGCAGAACTTGTCGTGCAGCGCGGGCGGCAGCTCGGGGTCGGTCAGCATTTCGGCGTTGCCTCGGATGGCGGTCAGCGGCGTTTTCAGTTCGTGGGCGACGTCGCTCACGAACTCGCTTTGGCGCTTCTCCTTCAATTCCAGTTCGCGCTGCTGCTTCACTACGGTTTGAACCAGGGCGTCGAAGTCGGCCGACAGCTGGTCGGCTTCACTCAGACGCCCGTCAGTGGTGAACTGCACGTTTCTGCCGGCGCGGTAGGCAGCCGTCTTCTTGGTGAGCATGCGCAGCGGTTCTGACAAGAAATGCCCAATCAGAAAGCTGATGATGAAGGTGGCTAGTCCAATGGGCGCAAGCACCAGAAATACCCACCAGCTCACTTCGAAGAAGGTCTTGCAATACAGAGCAACCAACGCGCCAGCAAGCAGCGACAGCAGCGTTGCCAGTAAAGAGAAGTATGTCTGAAGCTGTTTTATTGTCTGAACCTATATCCGTAGCCGCGTACCGTTTCCACGAGTGTCGGGTCATAGCCCGCCGACTCGATTTTATCGCGCAATCGCTTGATGTGAGTGTCGACTGTCTTTGTTTCGGTCAGATATTCCCAGCCCCACGCGTCGCGCAGCAACGATTCGCGCGAAACCACTTTACCGGCGTTCTTCATCAGTGCGGCCAACAGCTCGAATTCGCGTGGCGTTAGGTCGATGGAACCCGCATCGCCTGTGGCGGTGTGCGCGTCTTCATCGAGCACGATGCCGCCGGCCTTGATCTTGTTGTCGGGCGCACCGAACTCGTTACCTTGGCTGCGGCGCAAAAGCGCACGAACGCGGGCAATAAGTTCGCGCACGCCGAAGGGCTTCGCCAGGTAGTCGTCGCCGCCAAGCTCGAGTCCAACCACCTTGTCGAGCTCGGTGTCGCGCGCGGACAAGAACAGCACAGGGGCGCTGGTTTTTGCGCGAAGGCGGCGGCATAGTTCGTAGCCGTCCATGCCGGGTAACATGATGTCGAGCACGAACAGGTCATAGGAGTTCTTCAACGCCATCGCGTAGGCGTCTTCGCCATTGTCCACCACATCGGTGGCGAATCCCTCGCGGCGGAGGGCATAGCCGACGAACTCGGTGATGGAGGGCTCGTCATCAACGACAAGGATTCGATACGTTGCGTCGCTCATAAGGGTCCTCTCGTTTCTTCGGTGCCGCCGTAAGGAGGGGTGTTCGTTACGGCTGGCAGGCTTATAATGGGCTGCGTTGTCGTAACTATAATCAATTCGTCGCGTGTAGGTTTCGCGCGAGGGGGGAATGTCACAAACATGTTACTCGCCATAGATGTGGGAAACACGCAAACGGTGCTGGGTGTTTACGACGGAAAGCGACTGCTTCACCAGTGGCGAATTGCCACGATGAAGCACCATACGTCCGATGAGTTGCGCGTGAAGCTGAAACCGCTGTTTGATTCCGAGGGCATTGTGGCCAGTTGCATTGATGGTGCGGCGCTGGCATCGGTGGTGCCGTGCCTTACCGATGCGTGGCGTGCGGCTATCCGGCACATGATTGGGGTGTCGGCTGTGGTGTGTTCGGCGGAAACAGCGGCGGACCTGTTCGAGGCCGACTATCCCAACCCGCGCGAAATTGGGGCCGACCGCGTGGCCGACGCCGTTGCAGCGCGAAGCCGCTTCGGCAGTCCGGTGGTGGTGGTCGATTTCGGTACAGCCACAAACATCGAGGTCATCGACGTCCGCGGTTGCTTTATCGGCGGCGTTATCGCGCCGGGCATTGAGACGTCGGCTCAGGCGCTATTCTCGCACGCCACGAAGCTGGGGGCAATCGATTTGGTGGATCCTCACGCTGCTATTGGACGCAACACCGAACAGGCCATGCAAGCGGGCATCGTGTACGGCGAGGTCGACCGCGTAGACGGCTTGGTGCGTCGCATCTTTCGCCAGCTCGGCTATGAGGCACCGGTGGTGGCCACCGGAGGGCTGGCCACACGGGTGGCGAAGGAATCGGGCACCATTACCGCGATCATGCCTGATCTAACGCTCGAGGGATTGCGTTTGGTGTACGAGGCGCAGGCCGATTCACCAGCGAAAAGCGAAAAAGGTGCACTGGCGGATTGCCCCCTCGTATCTGCGGGGCGAAACCAGTAGAATCTGAAAAACCAGACGAGGCAGACCACGCGAGAAGGAGAATCCCGCAATGCTAACTGACATCGAGATCGCGCAGGCGGCAACGCCCGAGCACATTTCCAAGATCGCCGAGAAAGCCGGCGTACCCGAGTCGTACGTGGAAATGTACGGAACGAACAAGGCGAAGGTCGATTACAACCTGCTCAAGGACGTCGAACACACGCCGGGGAAACTCGTGCTGGTAACCGCCATCAATCCCACGCCGGCTGGTGAGGGCAAAACCACTACTACGGTGGGCTTGGCCGATGCGCTGTCGCGCCAGGGCAAGAATGTGGTCGTGGCGTTGCGCGAGCCGTCGCTTGGCCCTGTGTTCGGCATCAAGGGCGGCGCTGCGGGCGGTGGGTATGCCCAGGTAGTTCCCATGGAGGACATCAACTTGCACTTTACGGGCGACTTCCACGCTATCGGCGCTGCAAACAATCTGCTGGCTGCGTTGCTCGACGCACATATCCACAACGGCAACGAGCTGGGCATCGACGTGCGCAAGATCACGTGGAAGCGCGTGGTCGACATGAACGACCGCCAGCTGCGCAATATCGTGTGCGGCCTCGGTGGGCGTGCGCATGGTGTGCCGCGCGAAGACGGCTTCGACATTACGGTTGCCAGCGAGATCATGGCCATCTTCTGCTTGGCTACCTCCATTACCGATTTGAAGGAGCGTTTGGGCCGCATTGTGGTGGGCTACACCTTCGATGACAAGCCGGTTACCGCGCACGACCTTAAAGCCGAAGGTGCCATGACCGCGCTTTTGAAGGATGCCCTGAAGCCGAATCTCGTGCAAACGCTCGAAGGCACGCCGGCATTCGTGCACGGTGGCCCCTTCGCCAACATTGCGCACGGTTGCAACTCCATCATGGCTACGCGCATGGCGCTGGCTCTGGGTGACTACTGCGTTACCGAAGCAGGCTTCGGTGCCGACTTGGGCGCGGAAAAGTTCCTAGACATCAAGTGCCGCCTGTGCGGTCTTAAGCCTGACGCTGTAGTGGTGGTCGCCACGGTGCGCGCGCTGAAGAACAATGGCGGCGTTGCAAAAGCCGATTTGAACATCGAGAACCTTGAGGCACTGGAAGCCGGCATGCCTAACCTGTTGCAGCATGTGGAAAACATCACGCAGGTGTACAAGCTGCCGTGTGTGGTTGCCATCAATGCGTTCCCCACCGACACGAAAGCCGAGCTTGATTTGGTTGAGGCCAAGTGCAAGGAACTGGGCGTAAACGTGGCACTGTCCGAGGTGTGGGCGCGCGGTGGCGAAGGTGGCCTGGCACTGGCCGACGAGGTGGTGCGTTTGTGCGAGAACGGCGATGACGAAGGACGCTGCGCGAACACGTTCGAGTTCGCATACGGCGACGATCTCAGCCTTGCCGAGAAGATCGAAGCGGTTGCTACGCGCATCTACCATGCCGACGGCGTAAACTTCGAGCCGAAGGTGCTCAAAGAGATTGAGAAACTGGAAGCGCTGGGTTTTGGCAGTATGCCGGTATGCATGGCTAAGACGCAGTACTCCTTTAGTGACGATGCGGCGAAGCTCGGTGCCCCGCGCAATTTCCGTATTACGGTGCGCGACATTAAAGTGTCTGCTGGTGCGGGTTTCGTGGTGGCGCTTACGGGCAGCATCATGACTATGCCCGGCCTGGGGAAAACCCCTGCCGCATTCAAGATCGACGTTGACGAGAACGGGAAGATTTCAGGGCTGTTCTAGTTTCGTTCGCCCTGACGGGACGAATGGAACTACTCGACGCTGCGCCTTCTTGTAGTGCCTGATTTAACAAGATGATGACTCAGGAAAAGTAAAGCCGGGCGGGCACCCGGCTTTCACAAAACCTAACTGCATCACCCGTAGCTAATTGGATTGAACCCCGGTTAGTTCGGCGGGCGCTGCCGTCTTTTGTATTATACGATGGTGCACATGGCTTGACAAGGTAGGCGTTTATGGTTGACATGCGGTTTCTTAATAATCTGGCAAGCGCCGATCCTACGCCGGGTGGTGGCGGGGCGGCGGCGTATTGTGGCGCGCTCGCCGCAGCACTCGCTTCTATGGTAGGTAACCTAACTGTGGGCAAGAAAACCTACGCTGCCGTAGAGCATGACGTGCAAGCCGCGCTTGTGCGACTTGCTGATCTGCGCGCTCGTCTTATTGCGCTTATTGACGAGGACGCGCGGGCGTTTACGCCGTTGGCGGCGGCGTATCGTATGCCGAAAGACACGCCCGAACAAGCGGCGGCGAAAGATGACGCGCTACAGTGCGCACTCATTCTTGCCTGTGAGATTCCCCTGCTCATTATGGAGAACGTGGCGCTGGTAGTAGACGAAATTGACTTCCTTGCTCACAATGGCAGCAAGATGGCTCGCTCCGATGCTGGTGTTGCCGCCACATTCGCGCGCGCCGCTCTTGAGGGAGCCAGCTTGAACGTGTTTATTAACGTGGCAAGCATGCGCGACGAAGCGCGGGCGCAGCAGTATCGCAGCCAGGCAGAGTGCCTGTTGTCAAGCGTTGTGCCGCGTTGCGACGAGCTATTCGCATTTGTGCGTTGTGAGGTTTCATAGAAAAGCGGAAGGGGTCAAGCGTGGCGGTGCTGTTAAAGGGAAAGCCGGTGGTAAAAGCCATGGGCGAGACGTTGCGCTGCCGCATTGCCGAGCTGCAGGATGCTGGCGTGCAGCCGACGTTGGCGATCGTTCGCGTGGGCGATCGGCCCGATGACTTGTCGTATGAACGCACGGCGATGAAACGCGCCGCCAGCTTAGGTGTGGCTGTAAAGCCATATGTGTTGGACGCGCAAGTACCGCAGGATATGCTTATGTCGACGCTGCACTCCATCAACTACGACAAAACGGTGCACGGTTGTTTGATGTTTCGTCCGCTGCCAGCTCATATCGACGAAGCTACCATGTGCGATATGCTTGCGCCCGAAAAAGACATCGACGGCATTTCGTCGGCGTCGCTGTCTGCTGTGTTCACCGATTCGAAGGTGGGTTTTCCGCCTGCCACGGCGCAAGCCTGTATCAGCATTCTCGATCATTACGGCATTCCCATCGAGGGTAAACACGTGGTGGTTATTGGCCGCAGCCTGGTTATTGGTAAGCCGGTTGCTATGATGCTACTGGCTCGAAATGCCAGCGTCACGGTGTGCCACAGCCGCACTGAGAACCTGCCGGATATCACGCACAGGGCCGACATCGTCATTTGTGCGGCAGGCCGCGCGCGGGCGTTCGGGTCAGAGTATTTCCGCGCAGGGCAAGCAGTGCTCGACGTGGGCATCAACTTCGATGATGCAGGCGAGCTCTGCGGCGATGTCGATTTTGAAGCGGTGGAGCCTGTTGTGGGGTTCATCACGCCAGTTCCCGGCGGCGTGGGTACCGTAACTACCAGTGTGACCATGGCGCATGTGGTACAAGCCGCCGAAGCCTTGCGCTAGCTTGGCAAGGCTACAAGCACAGCGCATGGCGAAGGTAGCGCAGTAACTCAGGGCGCGAGCGAAGGCGAAGTCCAAAGACGGAAGCAAGCCGAAGGCGGGCGGAGGCGGGGTGATGCTCCGCACAAACAAAGCACACCGGAAAGCGCTTGTCTTGTATGAAGCAGTATTCGTTCTGCCTGAAGAGTTCGATAGAGAAATTCGTCATCCTTATACAAGGACAGAGCACGTCTGATCTCTCTTTAGGACAAAGAGTTTACTATGGTTCCATACGAAAAAAGGCGCCTCGCCGAATGGAAGGGACGGCGAGGCATAGGATTGTGTTGATGTGGTTAAGTGTAAGGCATTGCAGTCTGCTTGTGCTTATTGAAGGGGAGACCTGCTGTTTCGTAGGCTGCGGCAGTAATTTGTCTCACTAACGAGAGCAAGCATCCAGTGCGGCTACATGTCCGCTAACGGCTGCCCAGGTCTGAGCGATGGCATGAAACGTCGTTAGTGGATATTTGTTCTTGTATACGGTGCCATTGTCCAACCCGCAGGCGTAAAGGCCGTCAATGATCGTGCCTGAAGCTGTTTTCACCCGCATCTTGGTATCCGTCACAGCACCTCCGTTGGTGCAGTAGATCGCAGTATGTAGCTCGGCGGCGTAGAACGGTGCCTTCTCGATAGGTGTGAGGTATTCCGCCGCACAGCTGAACTCAGTGTCTACGCCGGTTTCGCAGGCTTTGTTGTAGGTCTCGATGGATTCTTTCAAGGTGTCGGCGGGCACATCGATCATCTCTGCAAGTTCTTCGATTGTATCCGCTTTGTAGACGCCGGAGCACTCCTCAACACCTGCTAGTCCGCGGCCGCTGCTGTATTGCTCCCATGTCTTTGCGATTTCCCCTTCGGCCATATAGGTATAGTCTGCAATGATAAAAGCACGATTCTGGGCTAAAAACGCGTTGTTCATCACTTCGTTGTTTAGCGTGTCGCCTCCGTTGGACTCGTCGTAGTACCGCTTACCTTCTTCGTTGAAATGGGGCAGCGGGGTCCAGGTGAACCAAATATTGGGGTCTTCGGAGAATCCCACTGTTCCCACGACACCGGGCTCGGCAAGCATGGCTGGCATGCCTGTTATGCTTGCATCGAGCTTTCTCATTTCTCGGTACCCGTCGCCGTCTCGACCCGGCATGCCGTAGTTGAAATATCGTTCTTTGTTTTGGTGCATGGCTTCCCAGAACAGGTCAGGATTATCCACAAAACCACCTGTACACACAATCACGGATTTGGCATTAATTTTCACTATCTCGCCATTGGTCTCCTTGGTATAGACGCCGGTTACGGTGCTATTGTCTGCTACTAGTCCGATCATCGGTGATTTTGTGCGAAACTCCAGGTTATCCATGGCCTCTCCCATTTCCCAGAGCGGTTTGAGCATTCCGTCTGCCAGAAATACCTGTTCTTCTCCTTGCATGATGACTACGAGATGGCTGGCTGCTCCGCCTGGTTGGAAAGGAATTCCGCAGTCGTCAATAAGCCAATCTAGGGTTTTGCCGGATTCCACAAATAAGGTTTCTACCACATCATATGGTGCACCCCAGTCGGTTTCCACCTGATATTCTCTTATGCGCTCGGCGATGTCGAATTCGATTCCGGAGTCCGTCTGCACTTTGGCACCGAAACCGCCGATGTATTCTGCGAAGTTGGAAGTGCCACCCAAGTTATCATTCTTTTCGAGACAGATAACATTGGCTCCTTGTTGAGCCGCAGTGATAGCAGCGCAGGTTCCAGCGGTTCCTGATCCTACTACTACGATATCGCAGCTCTCTTCACGATCAAAAGTTATAGCTTCTGTTTCGCTTCCTGTTTCGGTTTTGGTTTCCGTTTCTGCCATATTGTTACCGGAGCATGCTGTCAGCATCGATGTTCCGGCCGTTGCGATACCGAGCGCTCCGGCTGCCTTTAAGAAGCTTCTGCGGTTCATTTCTGCTTTCATTTTTTCCTCCTGTATTTCATGGGTGAGTGCCATCCAGCTAGACCAGTATTGCGCTCGGTTTCCGTATTCTTCGCCATGCAAAACGGATGAAAAGCACTCATAGAGGGCTTTTTGCGAAAAATGGTACAAAATGCATGAGACTACGACCTGTCTCTAATTGCCACGGGGTATATGAGCGATGTTAGAATCTAACTCGAGGTGGTAGAAAATAGGGGGTGTTATCGTGTCCGAAGCAGATGACATGAAACGCGAACGGTCCAACGATTGCAGCCTGTTAGTGCGTGTTTGCTTGATCGGCGGCATGGGTCTCTGCTGGGCGTTTGAAAGCTGCGTGTCTATTGTTGGAGAAACGGCAATTGCCAAATCTGACATGGCATTTTCATACTATCTTGTTCAATCTCCTGGGCTCGTCGTGGTCGCGTTGATAATAATGGGGTCTTCGATTCTCGAGCGATTCGCTGTCTCCAGAGCGGCGCAGACGCTTCTTCTCGTGCTGTCCTGGGCTTCTTTATTGGCCTTGTGTATAGCGGCCGAAAGCCCCGTGGTTACGTTCGTTGCTATCCAGGTTCTATCTGTTACGTCGATGGCGATAAACTACTTATGGTTTTGCGAAATCGGGAAAATATCCACGCGTTTTGCGAAGCAGTGCACTTTAGGAACAGCGGTTGTTTACGGGCTCTTCGGTTGCTTCGGAAATATTCTTGTAAGCATTGATGCCGCTATTGTTGCTGCTCTTCTGCTTGTGTTGAGCTACTGCGCGTATCTGTGTGTATCTAGGTTTTCTAAAGCTATTCAGGGTGATGACAGCCTTGTACCTGCCATGTCTTTCACTTGGTCATGGCAGGTTATTGTGGGTATTGTCGTGTTTGTGGTCTGCGTATCGTATTTGCAGGTTGTAGAATTCAAACCATATGCAGAAACTTTGGATTTGTGGCTGGTTGTTTCCCATATTGCGACCGTCGGTCTGGTAGCAACACTTGTATATGTTGTCAAGGGTTCTGAATACACACTTACCATAAGGATTCTTTCGACAATCGTTCTGATTTCCTTGTTTGAAGCGTGTGTCCAGCAATCGTTGTCGCAGTTCTCTATGGTGTGTGCTGCTGTTGTGTTTAACACATTTACCTTCATTTCATTCGTTGCTCTTGCCCAGCTTACATACTTCAGTGGAGCGAAAAAAAGCCTTGTTGTTGGGGCGTATCAGCTCATCATGATCGGATCTGTGCTTCTTGGGCACTTTCTTGGCATGCTGCCTGTCGAATTCCGTACTTTATCCGCGCTGGCGCTGGAGAGTCTCCTTGTTATCTCTGCATTGTGGTTCCTTACCGAAGACAGGGTGTTTCGGTTCTTCTATGGCATTCCAGCCTCCTTGTTGGTAGACTCAAAGGACGGGGAAACGCATGGGAGTATTGAGAAATCAGCCGATTGTTCCTCTGAGGCGGAGGCACAACGGACAATCGGAATGCTGGATATTGCGTCGCGAGAAATATCCGAAGAATTTGGCCTTACCAAACGCGAATCAGATGTTTTATCGCTTATCTCAAAAGGTCGCAGTTCGACATATATAGCAGAGCAGCTGGTGGTCAGCCAGAATACGGTTCGCAGCCATGTGGCTCACATCTATACGAAATGCGGAGTTCATTCTAGGCAAGAGATCATTACCATGGTGAACTCGAGAGCATTTGGCCGCCGTCCGAATGCCGACGCTGTCTCTGATGAGCAAAGCTGAGTTGACGTTTTGCTCTATGCGCATCGCTTGCATCTCTGCTTGATGATGCTTATTCGGTTTTTCACGCTTAAGAGGCTCAAGTTCTGAGTGGCACTTACTTGCCGCTCGCTTCGCTTCACAGCCTGCACGCATCGTTGTGGTAAGGTGAGCGCGATGTAATGGCTGCGAAGGAGTGAGACTCACATGGCGAACGGATTGGCCTACAGCAGGGTGGTTACCTCTCCCGAGGTGATGAAGCAGCTGGCGGCGACGCTGGTACCGTACCTTCATCCGGCCGACGTCGTTGTGCTTACAGGCGATCTTGGTGCCGGAAAAACCCAGTTCGTGCAGGGGGTTGCGCAGGCACTGGGTGTGCGTGGTGCTGTGGTAAGCCCCACGTTTAACATCGTGCTGCAGTACGACAGCGGTCGTTTGCCCTTGTACCATTTCGACTTGTATCGCCTTGACGAAGGAGAAAGCCTCGAAGACATTGGTTTTTACGATATCGTGGATGCCGATGGTGTGTCGTTTGTCGAATGGGGCGATCGCTTCGAAAGCCAGCTGCCCTACGATTACCTGAACGTGTCCATCACCGTGGACGATTCGGGGGCGCGGCGTGTGCGCGTGCGCTCGTTTGGCGATCGGTCGCGCCAGATGCTGTGTGTGTGGGCGAACGATTCGAAATCGCGCCTGATGAAATGCTCCGGCCCGCGATGGTCTTAGCGTCGAGCATAAGTTATTAGATACAAAACGCTGTTTAAAGTGCGGGAGTTCGCTCGTGGAGGAATGCAACAAGCAGAATAGGTACGTGCTGGCCTTTGACACCGCCAATGAGGCAATCGCTGTGGGAATCGGTGCGCTGTATGTGGCCGACCGCTCGGTTGTGTGCGTTGCCGAAGAGAAAGTTGCGGCACATCGTGCGTCGAATACGAAACTGTTGAGTATCGTTGACAGTCTGATGAAGCGCGCTGGCGTATGTCGCAATGATATCGAGTGCGTGGCAGTGGGTCGTGGGCCAGGATCGTTTACCGGAGTGCGCATTGCCATGGCTACGGCAAAAGGCGCTGCTCAGGCGCTAGGCGTGGGGCTTATCGGCGTGTCGTCGCTTGACGCCGTTGCGTGGCACGCGCAGGCATCGGGGGTGCGCGGAACGCTTCTCGTTGTTGCCGATGCCATGCGTAAGGAAGTCTATCCTGTGCGTTTTCAGCTAGACAAAGCAGGTACGCATCGACTCGAGGGCGACAGTGTGGTGAAGGCCGACGTGTGTGCGGAAATGTATGCGCGAAAGGCCGCAACCGCCGCCGGAGCCTCTTCGCACGCTTCAAAGACACAGAGCGAACGCCTGCTTATTTCGGGTGATGCGTTGGTAAAGTACGCCGAGCTGTTCGAGCCGTGCGGCCAGTTGCTTCCCAGTAGCTTATGGACTCCCACTGGCGCGGGTTTGCTGCTGTCCCTGCAGGACATGTGGCAATCAGGCGAGGTCGATCCCACCGATGCGCGCCGGCACAATCCCGCATTTGCGCTACCGGTGTATACGCGCTTGTCGGACGCCGAAGAAAATGAACGCGTTCGCTTGGCGAAATGCGACATATCGCTTGCGGAAAGCCGCGACAGCAAGCACATAACCATGAACGACACTGCCATTTCCAACGCGCGGGCAAACAGCGCCGGCATTGCGTACAAACCGCTCGATGCCGCGCACGCCGCGCATGTTGCGACACTTGAAGCCTACATAATGGGAACTGACGCATGGAGTGAATCGCTGGTTGCTGACGAGCTCGGACGCGCCGACCGTGTATGGTGGGCGGCGTATGCGGCCGATCCGTCGACGCCGCTTCCTACTGATGCGCCGCTTGTCGGCTATGCTGGCGGTTGGGTGGTCGATGGCGACGTGCAGATTCTAAAAGTCGGCGTTGACCAGGCATTTCGCAGAAGTGGTACCGCGACCGAACTCATTGCTCGCGTGGCGTCCGACGCGCGAAACTTAGGTGCACACACAAGCTCGCTTGAGGTGCGGGCGGGTAATACTGGGGCGCAGGCGCTCTATCGCTCGCTAGGGTACGAGAGTTTGGGTACACGTCCACGCTACTATTCCGACGGCGAAGATGCCGTCATCATGAAGGCAAACGCGCTGCCGTGTGCAACGGGCGACGTGGCGGGCATGGATATCATTGTTGCGCCAACATGCCGCGCCTTTGATAATTGCTCTGGTGGTCCAGCGGGCGCCACCGCGTCAAGCGGCGCCGCGGATGTGTCGGGTGAAACAGATGCGCTAAGTGGCACGGACACGTCAAGCGGCACGGAAACACCAAGTGGAACTGATGCATCAAGTGTTGTGAGCACTCGCCTGCAGGTGGCCCGTCCGCTCATCTTTGCTATTGAGTCGTCGTGCGACGAAACGGCAGCCGCTATCGTCGATGGCAACGGTACTCTGATTGCCGATGTGGTTGCCAGCCAAGTCGACTTCCATGCGCGTTTCGGTGGCGTAGTGCCCGAAATCGCCAGTCGCAAGCATATCGAGGCTATTTGCGGCGTGTGCGACGAATGTTTCGATGTGGCGTCGCGCAACATGGGGCTGCCGGACGGGTCGCTTGCGTGGGCCAATATGGATGCAGTGTCTGTTACCTACGCGCCCGGCTTGCTCGGCGCGCTGGTGGTGGGTGTGGCGTTCGCGAAGGGTGCCGCATGGGCCGCCGACCTGCCTTTCATTGGGGTGAACCACCTGGAAGGTCATCTCTATGCGAACAAGATTGACGCACCCGATTTTGCACCGCCAGCGGTGGTGTCACTCGTGTCGGGCGGTAACACCATGCTCGTGTATATGAAGGGCTGGGGCGACTACCAGGTGCTGGGGGAGACCATCGACGATGCAGTGGGCGAGGCGTTCGACAAGGTGGCAAAAGCGCTGGGACTCGGTTACCCAGGTGGCCCCGTGGTGTCGAAGCAGGCGGCAGCGGGCGATGCGGCAGCTATCGCGTTTCCCCGCGCTATGATACATTCGGGTGACTTGCGTTTTTCGCTGTCGGGCCTAAAAACTGCTGTGGTTACCTACATCAATGCCGAGCGCGAGGCGGGCCGCGCCCTGAACGTACCCGATATCTGCGCCAGCTTCCAGCAAGCGGTGGTTGACGTGCAGGTGAAGAAGGCTCAGGCGGCACTCGAGCAAACCGATGTGCCAACGTTTTGCCTCGGCGGCGGTGTAGCGGCGAATCCGGTGCTTCGCCGTGCCTACGAGCGCATGTGTGAACATGAGGGCGTGCGGTTGGTTATGCCACCGCTTTCCTCGTGCGGTGACAATGCCGGCATGATCGCGCTTGTGGCACTCGACCGCTTCCGTGCCAGCAAATTCTTTGACTTAACCGCCGACGCCCTCGCTCACGTGAACCTAGAGGAGCCTTATTAGCGAATAATCTGAAGACGGAAGCTCACGCCCTGAGTTACTGCGCCACTTTCGCCGCGCGCTGTGCTTGTAGCCAGTCGGCTAGCTCGGGTATACCTTCACCCGTGCGCGCGCTGGTGACGAAGATTTCGAGTGTGGGGTTCAGCACACGTGCCCGCTCTTTTAGGCGTTCCATGTCGAAGTCGGGGTTTAAGGGCAAGTAGTCGCACTTGGTGACAATAAGTGCGTCAACGGCAGCGAACATTGGCGGGTACTTCATCACCTTATCCCACCCTTCGGGCACGCTCAGCAGCATCACGCGGGTGTGCGCTCCGGTGTCGAAATCGGCTGGGCACACCAGATTGCCGATGTTCTCCAAGAACAGGTAGTCGAACTTGGTTCCATCGAAGGCCTTAAAAGCCATCTCAACCATGCCCATTTCCACATGGCACACGCCGCGGGTGTTCAGCTCCACCGACGTCACGCCGGCTTCTTTAATCTTAAGCGCGTCAACGTCGCTTTCCAGGTCGGCTTCGATGACGCCGAGCGAATCGGAGTTGACACCGCGGGCACGCAGCTCGGCAATGAGTGCCAATAGAAGTGTGGTCTTGCCGGCACCAGGCGAGGCCATTACGTCAACGAAGAACGTGCTTTCGGCGGCCCGTGCCGCGCGGAATTGGCTGGCAACCTCGTCGTTTGCTGCTGTAATGCTCTTCTTTATTTCGATAACGCGCTTCTGGTCCATAGCTTCTCCTTCTTGCTTTGGCACGCTGCTTGTGCGAACCCAAGGGTAAGACGGCTGTAATTAGTATTTCTAGCTGGAGTATAGCTCATGCTTCCCATCTTTAGGATTTCCGACGGGTGTGCCTAAACGACGAGTACGCAGGGCTCGTCGTAGCCGCTCAGGAGGGAATCGTGGGTCAGCAGCAGGAGTCCATCGGCCTTGGCCTGGGCGATGAGCATGCGGTCGAAGGGATCCTTGTGGGGTTTCGCTTCAGGGTTTCGTGTCAGCGATTTCAAAGTGCTAACATGCCTTCCTGCCACGGGAAGCTGGATAAGCCCCCCTTTGTCGCACAGGCTCATGAGGGAATCGCCGTCGATGAGCATCTTGAGGGGCGCATTCATGTGCTTGATCTGCACCTCCCAGGCCGAGGCCACGCTGTAGAACAGCTCGTTGGTCGCATCTTCGATGAGGTAGCGAACTTGAGGCGGCAGCCGCGGGCTATCGTCCAGAGCCCATAAAATAAGGTGGGTATCTAAGAGCAGCTTCATTGCTCGACCCCGAACAGTGCGGCGATTTCCTCGTCCTGCTCGGAGGGATCGTAACCATCGGCCATGACGCGGCCTCGCATCGAGCCGATGAACTCGGAGCGACGGGCGGGCTCGATGCGCCGTATCTCTACCACAGGCTTGCGGCGGCGGCAGACGCGAACGACATCCTCTTGGCCGCTCTCCAGCTGGGCGATGAGAGCCGATAGGTTATTCTTGGCATCGGCTACGGTTGCTGTGACCATAATGGCTCCTTTAGTTGGCTAAGATAGCCATGATTATAGCACAGGCGTAAGGCACAAGGCCGCTTGCGCGGGCTCGATCGTGCTGAAATGCCGCAAGGTTGGTTGCATTAACATTAACATTAACATCTGCAACTAACCTTCAAACTGAAGTCAGGTACTTCTCTCGTTTGTGCTTGCATGCTGCTTGTGCTTCTGGTACAGTATCGCAGTCAACACCGACAAGGCGGTGGTGCTGCGTGTCTCTAACTCGGCACGCAAGCGCAAATACCTGGCGATCCCGCTTCGGCGCACTTGCGTAGCGAGGGTTGCGCGGCCTTAGTACCGCTGGCCTGACAAGCAGGTCTTTGAAACCAGCACCGCCGGTTCTCTGGTTTTGTGCGCTTATTTGCGAAAATCTCTTCCATAATTGAATCTCCTTTGCTAACATGCATTCTTGCTGTTTACTGACCACTCGCAAGAAGAGGGATCCCTTGGCTAAAGAAGATGTTATTGAGCTCGAAGGCACGGTGCTTGAAGCGCTGCCGAACGCGATGTTCAACGTCGAACTTGAGAATGGGCACAAGGTTTTGGCCCACATTTCCGGCAAGATGCGCATGCACTACATTAAGATCCTGCCGGGCGACAAGGTGACCGTAGAGTTGTCTGTTTACGATTTGAATCGCGGGCGCATCACCTACCGGTTCAAGTAGCACGCGCGTTTCACGCGCACGAAGACGCTTTCGATCCCGCAAGGGCGAAGCGTCTTTTCTGCGCCCCGATGCAGGCTTGTAGCCGTGAAGTCGTGGGGAGCAGCGGAAATGAAGGAAAACAACCGCCAGCGGCTGGGCGTTTAGATAGACGGAAAACGCATAACCGAAAGGATGAAAAAATGAAGGTACGCCCTTCGGTCAAGAAAATGTGCGACAAGTGCAAAATCATCCGACGCCATGGCAAGGTTCTCGTCATCTGCGAGAATCCGCGTCATAAGCAGCGTCAGGGCTAGGAAGAAAGAGGAGATAACCTATGGCACGTCTTGTTGGTGTCGACCTTCCTCGCGACAAGCGCATTGAAGTCGGCTTGACCTACATTTACGGCATTGGCCTGACCACTTCCAAGAAGATCCTCGCCGAAACCGGTGTCAACCCCGACACTCGCGTCCGCGATCTTACGGAAGACGATCTGCAGAAGCTGCGCGACTATATCCAAGAGCATGTGAAGCACGAAGGCGACCTGCATCGCGAGGTTAGCCAGAACGTGAAGCGTCTCATGGAGATCGGTTGCTATCGCGGCCTGCGTCATCGTCGCGGTCTGCCCGTTCGCGGCCAGCGCACCCATACGAATGCTCGCACCCGCAAGGGTCCCCGTAAGCAAATCGGCGGAAAGAAGAAGTGAGGTAGCTTAAGTGGCAGCAAAGAAAAACGTGCGCACGCGCATCAAGCGCTCCGAGCGTAAGAACATCGCTGTTGGCGCTGCGCATATCAAGTCTACGTTCAACAACACCATCGTGAGCATCACCGATCCTCAGGGCAACGTGATCACGTGGCAGTCCGCCGGCACGGTGGGCTTCAAGGGTTCCCGTAAGGGCACGCCGTTCGCGGCTCAGCTCGCCGCTGAGAACGCCGCCAAGACGGCGATGGAGCACGGTCTGAAGAAGGTTGCCGTTTACGTGAAGGGCCCTGGTTCGGGTCGCGAGACGGCTATTCGCTCGCTTCAGGCTGCTGGCCTCGAGATCGCCAGCATCCAGGACTGCACTCCTATTCCGCATAACGGCTGCCGCCCCAAGAAGCGTCGCCGCAACTAGAAGGGATCCGATAACCATGGCAATCAATAGAACTCCGGTTCTGAAGCGCTGCCGTCAGCTCGGCCTCGATCCGGTTGTGCTCGGCTACAGCAGCAATAAAACCTCCAAGCGCGAGCCGAAAAGGCGTCGCAAGGAATCCGAGTATGGCATGCAGCTTCGCGAGAAGCAGAAGGTGAAGTTCATCTACGGCGTGCTCGAGAAGCAGTTCCGCGGCTACTACGAGAAGGCCAAGCGCATGCCGGGCATCACGGGTGACAACCTGATGATTATCCTGGAGTCGCGTCTTGACAGCGTCATCTTCCGCCTGGGCTTTGCCCGCACTCGTAAGGAAGCTCGTCAGATCGTCACTCACGGTCATATTACCGTGAACGGCCGTCGTGTCGACGTGCCTTCCTTCCGCGTGAAGGCTGGCGATTTGGTGGCTGTTGCGCCGAAGTCGAAGGATCTGCTGGTCATCAAGAGCGCTTTGGTTTCCAACGAGCGTTTCCAGGTTCCGGCTTGGCTCGAGGTTGACATCGAAAAGCTGCAGGGCAGCGTTCTGTCTCTTCCGACTCGCGATCAGATCGATTTGGAGATTCGCGAACAGCTTATCGTCGAGCTTTACTCGAAATAATCGCAGCATAGTAAGGAGGCTAATAAAGCATGACAGAGTTCATGAGGCCTACTGTAGAAACGGAAGAAGTCAACGATACGGTAGCTCGCTTCATTGTCGAGCCACTCGAGCGCGGTTATGGTTATACGCTGGGTAACTGCATGCGTCGTGTGCTGCTGTCGTCGTTGGATGGAGCGAAAGCAACCGCCATTCAGATCACTGGCGTGCAGCATGAGTTCACCACGGCCGAAGGTGTCATCGAAGACATCACCGACATCGTGCTGAATGTGAAGGGCCTGGTATTCTCGGCGCTCAACGACGACATCGAAGAGGCCACCGCGCATGTGTCCATCGAAGGTCCCTGCGTTGTTACTGGCGCTGACCTTGAGGTGCCGACGGAATTCACGCTGGTGAACCCCGACCATGTTATCGCTACGGTTGCCGACGGCGGTCAGCTTGACATGACCATTCGCATTGGTGTGGGTCGCGGGTACGTTTCCGCCGAGCGCAACAAGCGTACAGAGGATCCCATTGGTGTCATCCATGTGGATTCGTTGTTCTCGCCGGTTCGCCGTTGCACGCTCAACGTTGCCGACACGCGTGTTGGTCAGCGCACCGACTACGACAAGCTGGTGCTCGAGGTTGAAACCGACGGTTCGCTGTCTCCGAAGGATGCGGTGTGCCGTGCGGCCAACATCATCAACCAGTACATGGGCGCGTTCCTAAGCCTGTCCGACATGATGGACGAGGAAGAGGGCGAGATTCCCTCCATCTTCGCTCCCGAAGGCCAGGAGTCGAACGCCGAGCTGGACAAGCAGATCGAAGACCTCGATCTGTCGGTTCGCTCGTACAACTGCCTGAAGCGCGCCGGCATCCATTCCGTGCGCCAGCTCGTTGAGTTCTCCGAAAACGACTTGCTGAACATACGCAACTTTGGTGCGAAGTCCATTGAGGAAGTGAAGGACAAGCTCATTTCCATGGACCTCAATTTGAAGCTTTAGGAGATAAAGGATCATGAGGCACAATTACAAGGGCCGCAAGCTGGGCACCGACTTCAGCCACACCAAGGCTATGAAGAAGAGCTTGGTTTGCGCGCTGTTCAAGAACGACCGTATTAAGACGATCGAGTCGCGCGCCAAGGAGATCCGCGGCGACGTTGACCACATCATCACGCTTGCCAAGCGTGGCGACCTGCATGCTCGCCGTCAGGCTATCGCGAAGATGGGCGACAAGGAGCTTGTGCGCGAGATCTTCGAGAAGGTGGAGCAGGGTCTGTTTGCCGATCGCAATGGTGGCTACACCCGCATCATGAAGCTCGGCAACCGCAAGGGCGACAATGCTCCCATGGTTATCATGGAGTTCTGCACCGAGCCCGTTGCGAAGAAGGACGACAAGAAGGCTGCTCCTAAGAAAGTTACGCCGAAGAAGGTTGCTCCTGCTGAAGACAAGGCCGAAGAGGCTGCTGCCGAGGAAGCCGCCGAGGTTGCTGAGGACACCGAAGCTCCGGCTGAGGAAGCCGCTGCGGAAGCTGTCGAAGCCGAGGCTGCTCCGGCCGAGGCCGAAGAGGCTGCTGAGGAAGCAGAAGAGGCTCCCGTCGAGGAAAAGAAGGCCGAGTAAGCTGCTTCTGGCGTTTCTGTCACAAGTAATACAAGAAAGGGTCCGCTTCGGCGGACCCTTTCTGTTAGAATCTGCCTTCGTTGAAAAGGGCGGATGACGGTTCAAAGGCGTACGGGCGAGGTTGTAATGGGTTTGAGCGTGCAGACATACATTCCGGGTTCAACACCGATGCATGCCCTCGACGCGCGGGTGAAGCTGGTGCTGCTTGCTGCCTATTCTGTTGCGCTGTTTCTGATACAAACATGGCTAGGCTTGCTGTGCGCGTTTTTCCTGCTCGCAGGCGCGATCGCTTTGGCAAAGTTGCCCGTGAGCCGCATCGCGGGCATGCTTGTACCGGTGTATGTAATTGTGTTGTTCACTGTACTGTTCAATGGCTTTGCGCTCGACGTATCCGCAGCAACCGACCGGGTTGTCGCATCGGGGCTGGCGGGCGTGTCTGCGGGTGTGCTGGCCGACTGGCAGCCCGTTGTGCTTGTAGGGAACTTCGGCTGGTATCCGGCGGGTTTCGCTCGTGGTTGCTTTTACGCGGTGCGCATTGTGCTGTTGGTGGCGGCGAGTTTGGTGCTGTGCTTCACTACCACGTCAACAAAGCTTACCGACGCGCTGAACTCGTTTTTGAAGCCACTTCGATCATTCGGTGTTCCAACAGACGATGCGGCGATGATCTTCAGCCTGGCGCTACGGTTCATTCCCGTGACCGCCGAAGAGTTCACGCGCGTACGCGTGGCGCAGCTGTCGCGCGGGGCGAAATTCGACGTAGGCACTCTCCAACAGAAGCTGCGTGCGTGGCAGACGGTGCTCATCCCTTTGTTTGTGGGTATGTTTCGCCGTGCCGATTCTCTGGCACACGCCATGGAGGCTCGCTGCTATGGCATGCCCGATGTTGCGCGCACAAGTCTTCACGATTCATCAATTCCGCTCGCCCACGTAGCCGCGCTCATTGCGGGGCTGCTTACGTGTATCGCGCTTGCTCTGGTGTTTTAGAACGGAAGGGGAGCGCAGGCGCGACAATGGGGGCCAGATGTGACAAAAAACTCCGCCCTGACCCTACTGTCACGTCTGACCCCCATTGTCCGGGTGCGGATGTTTGAGAAAGTACGCGTCCAACCGCGGAACCGTGGGCATTCGGCTGTTTGAAGGCTCGGAGTTGTACAAAACGCTGTGTGCTCCGGCGCTTCGGGCTGCGTCGTGCTATGATTCTTCCAGTTGTTTATTCCGAACGTTCTCTTTAGGAGGCACTCATGAGCGTCATTATCGATGTGTACGGTCGCGAGGTTCTCGACTCGCGCGGCAACCCGACCGTCGAAGTGGAGGTTGTTTTGGAGGATGGCGCGTTTGGTCGCGCTGCTGTTCCCTCTGGCGCATCGACCGGCGCGTTTGAGGCCGTTGAGCTGCGCGATTGCGACAAGAGCCGCTATCTTGGCAAAGGCACGCTGGATGCCGTTGGGCATGTGAACAACGAAATTGCCGATGCGCTCATTGGCGAAGAGGCCGACGATCAGCGTCGCATCGACGCGATCATGCTCGAACTTGACGGAACCGACAACAAGGGCGCGTTGGGTGCAAACGCTATTCTGGGTGCGTCGTTGGCCGTGGCTCGTGCATCGGCTGAGTCTGCTGCGTTGCCGCTGTACAAGTATGTTGGTGGCGTTGGGGCGCATCTTCTGCCGACGCCCATGATGAACATCTTAAACGGCGGCGTGCATGCCGATAACAACGTGGACTTCCAGGAATTCATGATCATGCCGGTGGGCGCTCCCACCTTCGCCGAGGCACTGCGCTGGTGCGCCGAAATCTACCACACGCTGAAGAAGGTGCTGCATGACGCCGGCCTGGGCGGCGGCGTGGGCGATGAAGGTGGCTTCGCGCCGAACTTCACCACAAACAAAGAGCCGCTCGAGTACATTGTGCGTGCATGCGAGACCGCAGGCTACAAGCCGGGTAGCGATATCATGTTCGCTATGGATCCCGCTTCCACTGAGTTCTACAACGCCGAAACTGGCAAGTATGTGCTGGCAGGCGAAGGCCGCGAGCTCACGAGCGAGGAAATGGTGGATTACTGGGAGGCGCTGGTGAACGAGTTCCCCATTATCTCCATCGAAGACGGCATGGCTGAGGAAGACTGGGATGGCTGGAAGGCTTTGACCGACCGCATTGGCGACAGGGTGCAGCTGGTAGGCGACGACCTGTTCGTTACGAACAGCAAGCGCCTTGCTAAGGGTATCAAGCTGGGTTGCGCGAACGCCATTCTCATTAAGGTGAACCAGATTGGCAGCCTGACTGAAACCATGGAAGCTATTGAGATGGCCAAACAGGCGGGTTACGCGTGCGTGATGAGCCATCGTTCTGGCGAAACTGAGGACACCACCATTGCCGACTTGTCCGTCGCGTGCAACACCGGCCAGATCAAGACCGGTGCCCCGTGTCGAAGCGACCGCGTTGCGAAGTACAATCAGCTGCTGCGCATCGAGGAAGAGCTCGACGCTGCGGCCCGCTACGCTGGCATGGATGCGTTCTACAACATCAAGCGCTAACTCAAAACCAGTGCGGAAGCCCTGCCGCTGAGTAAAGCGAACGGGAACCAAAGGGGAAGAGGCGGCATCCAAAACGGGTGCCGCTTTTTCTGGTGCGCTGAGTATTTCTCTAGAGCTGGCGCTTGCGTGCAGTTTGCCCCTGTTGCGGCGCACGCGTGCCGCCCTTGCGATACACTGTGCACGCGCGTTTATTCCGCGCGGTGCGAGACGAAAACCACGGTCAAGCAGGTACGGGGGAATGCATCATGCCAACCTTAGCGGATGTCGTCGAAATTGCAGAGGTACTGGGAACCAAGGCGGTTTTTCCGGTGAAAGACCGCTGCATTGCCGTGCGCAACCGTCATTCCTCGTGCCATAAATGCAGCGAAGCGTGTCCGGCAGGTGCGGTGTACGCCGAAAAAAACAAGCTCGAATTCGATGCAGCGGCTTGCATGTCGTGTGGAGCATGCACGACTGCATGCCCGGTTGAGGCATTGGTGCCGCTGCTCCCCGACGATGAGACGCTGGGGCGCGCCGCGCGTATCGTCGTTGAGGAAACGGGCGGCGTGGCGGTGTTCGCTTGTGCGCGCATTGCGTCGAAAGGCGTGGGTGATCCGGCGAAGTATGCCGAAGTGCCGTGTATGGCGCGTATCGAAGAAAGCCTGCTGGTTGAGCTCGCCTCAGAAGGCGTTCGCGATATCGTGTTGGTTGACGGCGTGTGTAAGACGTGCAAGTATCGCTCGTGCGTGCCGCGCTTCGACGAAGTGGTGCGCACCGCAACAAAACTCATTTCCGTGCAGGGTGGCCAGGCTCGCATTTCGCGGACGTCGGAGTTTCCCGATTGCGCGCTGGTGGACAACAAATGGGAACTGCTCAGCGAATCGCGTCGCGGCTTCTTCACGTCCATGGGCACGCGTGCGGCCGATGCGGCCACTGAAACAGTGAAATACCTGGTGGGGAAGAACCCCGAGAACCAGGTGCAGGAAAAGCTGCGCGATTTTCTTCAAATAACCGAAAGTGGCTCGCTTCCGCAATTCTCACCCGAACGGCGCGGACGCTTGCTCGATTCCATGTATGCCATTGGGGAAGCGGCGGCGCACGAGACAGCCGAGGCGATCGAGGCAGATGAAGCGGTGTCGTACGTGGCCGACGAAGCGGCGGCGCACGAGGCAACCGAAACTACCGAAGCTATCGAACCAGCCGAAGCTGCCGAACCAGCCCGGCTCGAAACGAGGCTGTTCGGCTCGGTTGAGATCGACGAAGACAAGTGCCGAGCTTGCACTATGTGCACAGTGTTTTGCCCTACGGGTGCGCTGACGAAAAGTACCATCGCACCCGAAGACGGGGTGGGAAGCTACCTTGAATTCTCGGCGTCAGACTGCGTGCAATGCAACCTGTGTGCTGATGCCTGCCTGAACAAATGCTTGACGGTGCATCCGGTGGTGTCGGTTGACGAGCTGTTCGATTTCGAGCCGCGGCTCATTCATCTACCCGACAAGCCAAAGAACAAGGGTATCGGGGCGGCGTTCCGTACTCCGAAACCGTCATCGCGGCGACCGGTGAAGCAGTAACGAAACGAGTGCGAGTGTGTCAACGCGCGAACACGCGAGCAAAAAATGTGTAAGGAAGGTTCAACCATGGCACAAGACGATTTGCCCAATGGGTTCACAGGATTCGCCAACAGGAAGCCGGCCGGATTCGAGTCGGCGGCAAGTTCGATGCATCGCACCGCAGGTTCAGACGCGTACAAGACGGCTATGAGCACGTTCGGCGAGACGTCTTCGTGGGGGGCGAACAACGCCTTTCAGTACGCACGCGATCATGCGCGTCCCGACGCCGATCAGGCGCCGGCGACGTTTGATCCCGACGAGCTGCGCGCTATCCCTGCGCTCGACCGGCGCTGGTCGTGGGTTGAAGTCGACTTAAATGCTATTCGCCACAATGCGATGGCATACAAGCAGCGCATTGGTGCAGGTCGCAGGCTGATGGCAGTGGTGAAGGCCGACGCCTACGGTCATGGTGCGGTTCGCTGTGCGCGCACGGCGCTGAATTCCGGTGCCGAGTACTTGGGCGTGGCTACGGTGCAGGAAGCAATCGAGCTGCGCGAAGCGCTGGTGAACGCGCCGATTCTGGTATTGGCGGAGCCCCCGATAACGGCTATCCCGCTGCTTTTAGGCTACAAGGTTATGCCATCGGTTTACACGCCCGAATTCGCTATCGCGTATGCCGAAGCTGCCGATGCCATGGGTCTGCGAGCACCGTTTCATCTGGCGGTGAACACGGGCATGAACCGCATTGGCGTGCGCTACGACGAAGCGGTCGAGTTTATGATGCAAGTGGGTTTTCATCGTGCGCTCGACCTGGTGGGCACGTTTACGCACTTCGCAACCGCTGACCAGGCAGAAACGCTCGATTTCCAAATCCAGCTGAAGCGCTTTATCGAAGCGGTGGGGGCGCTTCGCGCGGCCGGCATTGACCCTGGCATCGTGCATAGCGCGAACTCGGCGGCGGGCATGCGCTATCCCGATTCGTTCTTCGACATGATTCGTCTGGGTATTTCGCTGTACGGGTTCCATTCATGCCGGGAAACTCGGTCGATGGTCGACCTTGTTCCCGCCATGAGCGTGCATGCGCGTATTACCGATGTGCGTACGGTTCCCATGAGCGAAGGCGTAAGCTACGGGCTGAACTACCGCAGTCCCGGCAGCGTGAAAATTTGCACGCTGCCCATCGGATATGCCGACGGGTACCGTCGGGGGCTTTCCAGCCGCGTGAGTGTGGTGTACGAGGGTCGGCTGTGCCGTCAGGCGGGAAACATCTGCATGGATCAGTGTATGTTCGAGGTGGACATGAGGTCGTCGGCACTGCGGCCGCGGCTCGACCCGCAGATTGGTGACGAGGTGGTGCTCGTCGGCTCGCAAGGCGACGCTTGCGTGACCATCGACGAGATGGCAACGCTTTTGGGAACCATTCCGCACGAGGTGGCCATCGGCTTCGGCTGCTCGCGTCTGCCCCGCATCTGGCGCTGATAAGGGGAGGTTTCACCATGTCGAAACCCGCTTTGCCACTTGAGAGCATCCGCGCGCAGGTTGAAGCGTGCCGAAGGTGCCCCTTGGCCGACGGCCGCACGCAGACGGTGTTCGGAGCGGGCGACTCTCACGCCCGTGTGCTCATCGTTGGTGAGGCACCGGGAAAAAACGAGGACCTTCAGGGCGAACCGTTCGTGGGTGCTGCGGGAAAGTACCTGAACGAATTGCTGGCCATTGCGGGGCTGCGCCGCGAAGACGTGTTCATCGCGAACGTATTGAAGTGCAGGCCCCCGGGAAACCGCGACCCTCGCCCCGAGGAAATACAATTGTGCGCCGACTTCCTGCGTGAACAGACGCGCTCTATCAATCCGGAGTTTATTGTTACACTGGGAAATTTCGCGACGAAGTTCATCCTGAAAACCGAAGTCGGCATCACGCGGTTGCACGGCAGCATGCAGCGTGCGGGGCGTTTCAAGGTGTTTCCCATCTTCCATCCGGCGGCGGCGCTGTACGACGGCAGCAAGCGCGTTGCCCTTGAAGATGACTTCCATACGCTCGGCGAACTGATTCGCCAGTCAGACGAGACACATGCACTTCAGCAAGCGCAGGAAGCTGCACGCTGCGCGCCGGAAAGCGTGGTGCAGGAAGCTGGTGGACAACCTGCTGGCAAATCAGCTGATCAACCTGCTGACGAGCAGCCTGCTAACGAGCAGCCTGCTAACGAGCAGCCTGCCGCACAAGCTTCACTCGACTTCTCCGCAGGAGCGTGAGAAATGCCCGCTGAAGAGAACCCTAACGCAGGCTTTGATGCGGTTGCGTACATCAACGAGCCGCGGTGGCAGGCGTCCAGGCTCGGGCTTGATCGCATTCGCGGCTTGCTGGATCGCATGGGGAATCCGCAGCGGCACCTGCGGTTCGTACACGTTGCGGGCACGAACGGAAAAGGCTCGGTCTGTGCCTATCTTGCCAGTGTGCTGCAGGCAGCAGGATTCCGAACAGGACTTTTTACGAGCCCCTATATTATTCGCTTTGAAGAGCGCATCCGTATTGATGGCAAAAGCATATCCGAGGCCAATCTTCGTGCGGTAACGCTATTCGTGCGCAGCCATGCCGAGGCGATGGCTGCGGAAACGGGCGACCACCCAACCGAATTCGAGTTGATGACCGCCGTGGCGTTCGAGTATTTTGAGCGCAGTGGATGCGACATTGCCGTTGTAGAAGTGGGGCTTGGCGGTCGTTTGGACTCTACGAACGTGATCGAGCAGCCCGAGGTGTGTGCGATTGCTCGCATTGGGCTTGACCACACGGCGCTATTGGGCGACACGGTGGCAGCCATCGCAGGTGAGAAGGCGGGTATTGTGAAGTCGGGTGCGATGGTAGTGTCGTATCCGCAGGATCCCGAAGCTGCGGATGTTATCAATCACGTTGCGGCGAGCTGCGGATGTACGGTGCGTATCCCCGATTTCTCACAGCTAGAAGTTGAACCTGTTTGCGGCGCGCGCCGGGCGTTTCGCTACAAAGGTAGCACGTATACAACGCAGCTTCTGGGAAGCTATCAGCCGGAAAATGCCGCGCTTGTTATCGAAATTGTTGCCGCGCTACGCGCTCGGGGGTGGAACGTTTCCGATGAAGCGCTGTGTGTAGGCATCGCTTCTGCGCAATGGCCAGGGCGCTTTGAGGTGATAACGTTGGGCGCCAAACCCGCCGGACCCGCCGGACAAACCCTGGTCATCGACGGTGGACACAACCCGCAGGGGGCTTTCGTGCTAGCCGATTCGCTGCGCGATGCGTTTCCGGGCAGGAAGGTGACGTTCGCATGCGGTGTTCTGGCCGACAAAGACTACCGCGCAATGGTTGCTGCGGTGGCGCCGTTGGCAAACGCGTTCGTGTGTGCCGCCCCGCCCAACCCCCGTGCGCTTCCCGCAGATGACTTGGCGCGCGCGGTGCGCACCGAGCTGCAACAAGCAGGTGTTTCCGCCGTGGTGGAAACCGCGCCGACGATGGCAAGCGCTCTTGCTCGTGCGCGCGAACTTGCTGCGCCCGGCGGGCTCATCTGCGCGTTTGGCAGCTTGTACTCCATTGCTGAGCTGAAGGCGTCGCTCGCCTGAATACGCTTGAACACGACGAAGTATGACGGAGCTTACCTGAGCTCTACGGAGCTCGAATTGTGCCACTTTCGTTTCCCTGCTCGCCGTGCCGTGCCGTAAACGGTACCATAGTGCAAACACCGATCAATTCCGCCAGCTCAAGCCGCACGGCGATACCCGTTGGTGTTTTCCAAACATATATCATGTCGACTACGTTTCAAGGAGAACGAACATGGACGTAACGGAACAGCGCTACCTTAAGCTTCTTTCCCGGTCGTTCCCTTCCGCCGCGAAAGCGTCGGCGGAAATCATCAACTTAAGCGCCATTTTGAACTTGCCTAAGGAAACCGAGTTTTTCGCTTCCGACATCCATGGCGAATACGAGGCATTCTCCCATATCTTGCGTAACGGTTCGGGGTCTATCCGCATGAAGATAGACGACGTGTTCGGCGACACGCTTGACGAAGCGGAAAAGCGATCGCTCGCTTCGCTTATCTACTATCCGTACGAGCGCATGGATCTGGTGCTTTCCCAGGTAAGCGACATACAGGGATGGTACTCGGTCGTGCTTCCCCGTTTAGTTGAGGTGTGTCGGCGCGCCGCGAGCAAGTATACGCGCAGCCGCGTGCGCAAGGCGCTGCCGCCGGAGTTCGCCTACATTATCGAAGAGCTGTTGACCGAAGATCGTTACGGCGTCGACAAGCAAGCCTACTACGAAGCCATCATCAGCGCCGTCATCCGTACGAACAGCGGGCGAGCGCTCATCGAGGCGCTGTGCAACCTCATACAAAAGCTGGCCATCGACCACCTACACATTGTGGGCGACATCTACGACCGCGGGCCGGCCCCGCACGTCATCATGGATGCGCTGATGGGCTATGGCTACCATGCGCTCGACATTCAGTGGGGAAATCACGACATCGTGTGGATGGGCGCGTCGCTGGGGCAACGCGGCTGCATCGCGCATGTGGTGCGCAACTGCGCGCGTTACGGCAATCTGTCCATTCTGGAAGACGCCTACGGCATCAATATCTTGCCGCTCGCGCAGTTCGCGCAGCGCGCCTACGCCGACGACCCGTGCGTGGCATTCGGCCTGAAGGGCAACCCCGATTTAAGCCCGCAAGACCTTGAACTGAACATCAAAATACAGAAGGCCATGGCTATCATCCAATTTAAGGTGGAAGGTCAGCTCATCGACGAGAATCCCAGCTTTGGGCTGCAAGATCGCAAGCTGCTGCACCTTATCGACTACGAGCGTGGCACCGTGCTTCTTGACGGCGTGGAACACGAGCTTACCGACAAGGTGTTCCCCACAATCGACCCGGAAAATCCCTATCAGCTCACCCCCGAAGAAGAAGACGTGATGCAGCGCCTGGAGCAGGCGTTTACAAGTTGCGAAAAGCTACAGCGCCACATGCGCTTCTTCCTAGAAGTTGGCAGCTTGTACAAGGTGCAGAACAACACGCTTATGCTCCACGCCTGCGTGCCGCTGAATGCCGACGGAACGCTCAAAGAAGTAAACGTGTTCGGCGAGATACTGAAAGGTCGCGAGCTGTACGACACCATGGAGAACTGGGTGCGCATCGGTTTCTACAGCGACGACGCGCGACTGCGTAAGTGCGGCCGCGACCTGATGTGGTACCTGTGGCTGGGGGAGGGTTCGCCCCTGTTCGCGAAGAGCAAAATGGCCACGTTTGAGCTGTACCTTATCGCCGATAAGGCGGCGCGCAAGGAAGTGAAGAACCCGTTCTACACGCTGTTGGAAGACGAGTCGGCACTGGCGGGTATCTTCGAAGACTTCGGGCTTGATCCTGACCAATCGCGTATCGTGTGCGGACACGTGCCGGTGAAGGTGAAGGACGGCGAAGACCCGGTGAAGTGCGGCGGGCGTGTGCTTACCATCGATGGCGGTTTCTCGAAAGCCTACCAGCCTACTACCGGCATTGCGGGATACACGCTGATCAGCAACTCATACGGTTTCGTGCTGGCTGCCCATGAGCCACTGGAATCGAGGCAAGCGGCGGTGGAGAAGATGCTCGACATCCATTCGTCCCGGCGTGTGGTGGAAAGCGTGCGTGCTCGAACGCTGGTGGCCGATACGGACACGGGAACAGTGCTAAAGCAGCAGATCGCCGACTTGGAACGCCTGCTCGAAGCATACCGTCGTGGCGAAATAGCCGAGCGAGAATAAATCGCAGGGGGGCAAATGCCGCGCCCTGCCGCGCTCTACGCCCCCTGCGCTCTTCCGAGCTCTTCCGCGCCTCCTGCACCCCTATACCTTCTGTACACCCACGCCCCTGCACGCCCCCGCATTGAATGCGGGGGCGTTTGCGTCGCGCAATGACACGAGTGCCGCGCCCTGCTGCACCCGTGTCATTGCGGGTTTTCCCAATTTCCCAAAACCTGTTGAGGTGAGCCTTTCTGGCCTAGATACTGTACGTGGCAAGGGGAGACGTTTAATTCAATCAAATCGCAGATCACGCTATTACTGTACAGGGAAATTGCTTCCCTTGAACGCGTATATCTGCAACCTGGTCCCTTGTGTAACGCTGGCAGTCGATCAAGGAGGCGAGCTTCATGACGAGAGGTCTTACAGCAAAAGGCGAGGTGCGCCCGTGGAGCGAAACACACGTGCGAAATGAATCAGGTAGGGGCGACGAAGGGGCAAGCATGCTGCCTTCAACAAGCCGTCGCTCGTTTCTGAAACTTGCGGGCGTCGGAGCGGTTGCCGCCATTACGCCGCAGGTTCTAACGGCGTGTTCTACGCAAGAGAAAGCCACAGATGGCGGTGCGCCTTTAGGGAAATCGGGGCCGGTGGGCACGGCGCAGCCCGATTACGATCGTGTTGGTCGGTGTACCTGTGCGCCGAATTGCGTGGGAAGCTGCGGCATTAACGCTTTCGTGAAAGACGACACTATCGTAAAGGTTGAACCTGCCGACTTTCCCGATGAAAACTACAACCGCATTTGCCTGTGCGGCATTTCGAACGCGCTCCAGCGCGTGTATTCTCCCGATCGCATAAAGTACCCCATGAAACGCGTTGGCGAGCGGGGCTCAGGCGAATGGGAGCGCATCAGCTGGGAAGAGGCCATCGATCTCATCTGCGAAAAGATGACGTACAACATCGAGAACTACGGACCTACCGCTAACTCATGGCTGGGGATGACGGGCAATTACGGCATCGTTCCGCAGTGCTTCTCGGGAATGATGGCCAGCACGTATGATGGCACGCAGTGGACAAACTTCGGCATCATGGGCGACTTGGGATGCAACATGGGCTGGATTCCCACAACGGGCGTTCAGCAAGACGCTGCCGACTGGGAAGACATGTTGGGGTCGAAGACCATCATCATGTTTGGCTGCAACTACGCAGAAACCAACAAACAAGAAATGCACTTCCTTTTCGACGCGCAGGAAGCAGGCTCCCGCGTGATTGTGGTCGATCCTCGTTACTCGCGCACGGCGGCGAAAGCTGATGTGTGGATTCCTATTCGTCCGGGAACCGACGCAGCGCTCATGATGGGCATGATGAACTGCCTTATCGCTGACAACAAGATTGACACCGATTACATTCGCTCGAACACAAACGGTGCGTTCCTTGTTGACGCGGCCACGCGAAAGCTCGTGAAAGACGGCGATGACTACCTGGTATGGGACGAGCAGGAAAACGCCGTGGCGAAGGTGTCTCCCCTCTCTGATGACTTGAAGCCGGCCTACCCGTCGGTGCAGGTGCAAGGCGAGGTGCCCGATGCGTGCGACGTCCCCGATACCGCTGCGATAACCGGAACGTACGAAATTGAGGTTGGCGGCGAAAAACTCACGGCCAGTCCCGCGTTCCAGGCGATTGTTGACTCTGTTGCCGCCTACACGCCCGAAGTGGCCAGCGCCATCTGTGAAGTGTCGGTTGACGACATTGTTGAACTTGCGCGCGCATACGCCGAGGATACGCCGGCGAAGATCCAGATCAGCCAGGGAACCAATCGCTACTGGAATGGGCATCTTCCCACGAGGGCGGCCATTCAGATGGCGGCCATTACCGGCAACGTGGGCAAGCAATATGCCGGCGTCAACTGGGCGGGTGGCGGCCTCATGCGTGTTTTGTTCAGCGTGAACCCTGAAGGTATGGCGCCGCGCGAAGGCCATGCGGCCACAGCACTGCCAGGCACGCAGTGGATGGATCTTGTTGCCAGCCAGCAGCCGCATCCCATTAAGCTCATCTGGTTCAACAACTATGGATGGGGAACGCAAGGCCCCGAAGGCAGAAAGCTTGTCGAAGAGGTTTTGCCTCAGCTCGATTTCATTATCACTACGGATAACATTTTAAACGCTGGTGCCGAGATGTCCGATCTTGTGCTGCCCGCCACGTCGTATTACGAAGAGCCGTTTGAGGTAGTTACCGCTTGGTCGAACTTCTACGTGCAGGCGCGCGAGCAGGTAATTCCGCCAATGTACGAGGCGAAAAGCGATTACGAGATTGGCCAGATGGTAGCCGAGCGTTTCGGTATCAAAGACGAAACGGCGTGGAAACACGATGCGAAGGAATGGGCGCGCAAGTACGTTATCGAAGGAAACGCCGCGCCGGAATTCCGCGCCATCGACTTCGATGAGCTTGTGGAAAAGCAGGTCGTACGAGCCGATTTCCCCAGCCCGTATATTCCGTTCGAATCGCAGCGTTTCGCCACGCCGTCGGGCAAGCTGGAAATCTACACCGACAGCCTGGTCGATTTCGGCGAGGAAGTAGCCGCATTCTACGAGCCGGCCGAGAGCAACCGTCAGGAATTGGCGGCCAAGTTCCCGCTTACGTTCATGAATGCCAGAACGGTGTACACCACGCACAGCCAGCACGTCAACCTGCCGTGGATTGGCGAGCTCATTCCCGAGCCGTGGATTGAGATATCTACCGCCGACGCGCAGGATCGTGGCATCGCGACTGGTGATGTGGTGCGAGTGTTCAACGATCGCGGCGAGTACCGGGTGAAGGCGCTGGTGACCGAAGAGCTGAAGCCAGGCTGCGTGAACCAGCGGCAAGGCTGGTGGCCGAAGCACTTCCCCGAGAACAGCCATTACCGCGATCTGCTCCACATGAAACTAAACCCAGCTCAGGACGCGATCTTCGAAACGAACTTCGCGCCGTACGACAATCTTGTTGAGATCGAGAAGGCGTAAAGGAGATAAGCCATGACGAAATATGCCTTTGCTATCAACCTTCACCGTTGCGTTGGGTGTCGTACCTGCACAGTCAGTTGCAAGATGGAAAACACGGTTGCCGATGGCCTGCAGCGCATTCGCGTGCTGAACGACGCCGGCGAAACCACGCTCGATGCGCCCGCGGGCGTTTACCCGAACGTGTCGTTTCTGTGGCGACCCGTGCCTTGCCAGCATTGCGATGAGCCGCCGTGTATCGACCCCTGTCCGGTTGAGGCCACATGGAAGCGCGATGATGGCGTAGTCGTCGTTGACAAGGAGCTCTGCATCGGGTGCGACTCGTGCATTAAGATGTGCCCCTACGACGCTCGCTTCTTAGACGAAACGGCGGGTGTGGTTGACAAGTGCGATTTGTGTATTCACCGCCTGTCGAACGGCGAGGAAAAAACCATGTGTGAGCTGTGCTGTCCCAACCGCGCAATCACCGTGGGCGACTTAGACGATCCGGAATCGGCCATTTCGAAGATTATTGCGGAAAACAACGTCGAACGCTACGATGAAGAAGCGGGAACACAACCGAACGTGTACTACTGGTGGTCGGTGAAGAAGGCGTAGCGCACGCAAAGGGTGTCGCACGTATGGCGCCGCGCCGGTCGTGCCGGCTACGTCGGTCGCGTCGCGGCGCGGCGCCGAAAGGAAGGTTGATTGTCATGAGCGAACGGTGCGCGCAGGTACCGCCGCAGGTTGTGTCGAAACAGGTACCACCACAGGCTGTACCGCCGCAGGTGTTAACGCAGACGCCACCGCAGGTTGTACCGAACGAGAACCAGACGCAGGCGCAAGCTGCGCAGGCGTTTGCGCTGCTTGCTGAAACGCTTTCGCGCTGCCTGTTGCGTCCTACCGAAGGCTTGGCAGGCGAGTTGCAGTCGGGCGCGCTGTCGGCTCAGTTAGAAAGCCTGATTAACACGGGTGATGACGAAGAGCTCGTGAAGGCACTTGCCGCCGTCAAGAGCGAAGAGCTCGCGCTTGCGCACATGGAGTTGACTCAGGCGCGGCTTACGCTTGAGGTCGAGTACAATCGGCTGTTTGTGGGGCCAGGCAAGGTGCTCGCGCCTCCGTACGAGTCGTTCTTCCTTACTGCACATGAGGAAGGCGGGCGAGGTCGTCTTCGTGGTCCGTCCGAACGTGCGGTGCGTGCATGTTATGCAAAGTTCGGCTATGCCATGCCCGAGTTGTTCGTTGACTTTCCTGACCATATTGCCATCGAACTCGAATTCATTGCGATGTTGGCAAACGAGGAAGCGCGCGCCTGGTGCGATGGCAACGAAGATATAACTTTATTCAAGCAGCGTGCAATTGACGATTTCTGCCGCGATCATCTTGCCTGTTGGGTTGCCCCGTTTGCCTCCGCTGTGGCTGCAGGGTCTCGCCGTGCGTTGTATCCCGCCATCGCCACACTGGCAAAGCGCCTGGCTTAGGGCAGCAGAGGGCGGCGTTGCTGGCACTGCCAATAACGCCGCTTAGCCCGGAGTAAGCCAAAAGCGCGGTGTTGCAGGCAACGCCGCTTAGCCTTGGGTAGGGCAAGGAACCTGCGTTTTCGGCGTGCCGAACAATCAGTTTCGGGGCTGGTTGCCGGCGAACAGTTCGCGCGAAACAGGATGAGCCGACAGCAGCGATGTTGTTGCTCCGTCGATGAGGGCGAAAGCGCCGCTCGCCTCGAAGATTCTGCTGGGGGAACGAGCGTCGTCGCATGTTTGTACAATGCCGCAACGATGCATTCTGTTGAGTGCATCGTTGCATGCCGAAAAGCTCTTTCCGGTAAGCTTGCACGCGCACTCTACCGTGATCAGCGGATAGCCGGCAAGCAGTTGCAAGATGGCATCGGCGGCCGATCCCTTACTCGATTTCCCCAGCTTTCGACTCCATTCCGCCTTCAATTTCTCGAAATGGGCAATACAGCTTTCGGTAACCGCTGCGGCGGCACCGGTGCTATCGGCGCAGAACCGCGCCCAGTTGTCCAACGCCAGGGCGCGATCGCGGTCGTCCATCGAATTGCCGAAACGGTATGGCAAAAGCAGCTTCGCGTGACAAGGAGTATTGATGGCAGGCAGCAAGGCGATGGGTGCAATGATGCTTTTCACCAGGCCACGCGCGTAGAAAAGCGCATGCGAAAGCGCGCGGCCCGTTCTATCGAGACCTGTTTTGAACGGTCGAATTTCCTCAAATTGAAAATGCATGAAGCTCGCCTGAGCAATGGGGGAGAAGCAGCCGCTGTTCACGAAGTCGCAAAGATCGTTAACAAGCGGGGTAATTTCTTCAGGTAGCGAGGGTTGAAAACATGCAGGGCCACTTCCGGCGTCGCTCTCGCATTCGTCTTCGGGTGCTCGTTCGGGGGTGCCCTCCAAACAGGGGTTGCCTCGAAAATGTGTTCCAGTTTCGACGGCAGGCTTTCCGTGTACGCAGCGAGAATGCACGTCGAGAATAAAGTCGGGCGTGAACGTAAACCCAGGCTCCACTGTGTGTGATATCCAACGCAGCGTTTGCAAGTAGCGGTACGCCTCTTGCGATGCTTCGGCTTGCATGGAGGCCGAAGCATCGGGTTGAGCTGTCGCATGAGAAGGTACGGCGGCGTTTGGCGGCTGGCTTTTAGCGGTGGCGTCGTACACTGCCAAGTCGCGCATGCTCGGCTGCAGGCCGTCTACGCGCACGGTCGAATACGCCTCAATGCGTGCGATAGTTTGCATGAGGGATCGTCCGAACAACGACGACGCTAGATGATCTTCAAGCCGCACAAGTGCCATTTCGGCGCGAAATGCCTCCGCAGAGGTTCTGCCAGAAAGAAAGAACTGCTGGTGGGACAGGGGAACTGGAGCAAACACGGTGACCTCCCATGATCCGCGGTCCTCCATGAGCCGTCTGTACTTTCCTTCATTGTACGCCATCGCCCGGCATCGCTGGCCGCCATTGCGGTTTCTTTGATTTTCTGCAATGGGTGCGTAGGTGACGAGGGCTGACATGTGGCGGGAGCGCGGCGGGTACGCTCAGTTCGCAAAGCAATTGTTTACGCTTCAATAATGGGGAGGGGGGACAATATAGAGCAGTACTAACCAAGGAAGCCAAAAAGCCCCGAGGAAAGAAACCGTGTCGTCAAAGCCCCACTTGTAGCGCAAAAGTACCCCTTCACACAGAAAAATGAAGACATATGCGGAACTTAGCTGTAATATGCAAAAGGTTTGCGAAAAACAATACGATAAGCGTAAACCGTCAATGTTAGTTTGCGAGAATCAAATCGGGATACGACATTTACCGTTTTGAAATGTGTGTGAATGTAGGGGGCGTAACTCTAACATGAAAAGGGAACGAGCTTGGCATCTGACGCGCTCCCAGCAACAGATTCTTAACTATCTTGTTAATCTAACGGCAACCGACGGCGTGGCGCGGTGCACGAAGCGCGATATCGCCCAAGCCATTGGTTGTAGTGATAAAACCGCCGACCGTGCGCTCGTGCGCTTGCGCAGGGAAGGGTTTGTCGAAGCGTCCGCCTGCTTTGATGAAAGTGGAGCTCAAATAGGCAACACCTATCGAGTCCTGCGACGTTCGGTCATGTAGTGTACCAAAGCTGCTTAGTGCGTGTTCTGCTCGGCGACAATGGTGAAGTAGTGGGTATGGGTGCTATGACGGAAACCACCTCACGGGCGTCTACGTGCTGCCGGCATGGTTTGGAGTGCTTCCAACTGCTTATTGTGGGAATCCGAGAAACTGCTCAGTGAATAAACGTTGAGAGCCGTTCCCTGTCTATGTAATGCCTGATAAGCAAACGTGGACCACACTTTAGTGATCCACGTTTGCCAACGGTCTCAGCTTTGGAGAAACCCAGGGCTATACAACTCGATTGGTTCAAAGCCGAAGCGATTCGCGTCAAGTGTTTTTACTACCGTCTTAATGGCCATAACTTCGCTAATGACCCAAATGGGCTCGAGAACTCCGAACAGGGTGAACAACCAGAAGAAATCGTACTCAATCATAAGCACCCAGCACATCACGGAACACATAGTGTCCCACACGATCATGGCGCAGTGCACATTGACGGGATAGCAGTCTACACCGTCGCGCTTCTGGATACCCGCGACGTTCGTGTAATGCATAAAGCCTAGTGGTTAGTTAAGCACTCGTTTTCCAGTTCGATTGTCGGTTACAGGCGAATCGGGACACCGGGGACACAAGGTCATTGTCCCGAATTGTCCCCGTTGGTTCCGCCCTTTGAAGCAAATTCGGATAGTGTTCCCATTATCCACGTTGTCCCGTGGTCAGCGAAACCCTCTTTGGCCGGATGCGAGTTGTGGCCGAGTCTCGAAATCCGCCGCAGAGCGCAGTATGGGTCGTCGGCTATAATAGCCTTAATCAACGGGTAATGCGGTGAAAGCGGTAGAACCATGGGCGAGTCGAGCGGGTTATACAAAGATGGCATATTTCGCAAGGGGAAGGTGCGTATCTCTGATCTTGCGGGCCGCAAGATGTTGCCCATTGGGAACAGCAACTTCGCCACGGTGGTAGAAAACTCGGTGTTTATCGATAAGTCGATGCTTATTGCCGATGTGCTCGACAGTGGTTCGTCGGTCACGTTGTTCTGCCGGCCGCGCCGCTTTGGCAAGTCGTTGAACCTGAATATGTTGCAACGCTTCTTTGAAGCTGAGGTGCCGGGTTATCCGCTGCCCGTAGATATTCCGGCATTGTTCGGCAACCTGGCCATTTGGGATGCCGACAGCGGTCGCTACCAAATTCATGCCGGGGCTTATCCGGTCATTCGCTATTCGTTTAACGATGTGAAGCAGCAGGCATGGAGTAATGCACGAGAGGCGATAGCCGCTAACATTGCAGCAGAGTATCGGCGTCACGAGTACTTGGGTGAAAGCGATCGTTTGAGTGCGGTGGAAAAAGAGTTGGTCTTGCGTCTTGCCTCTGGAGAGGGCGAGGATGCGGAAGTGCAGAAGTCTCTCGCTACGCTTTCACAGATGCTCTTTAAGCATCACGGTAGGCGTGTCGTGGTGCTCATCGACGAATATGACGCGCCCGTCATGGCGGGTTATACCTACGGTTACTATGCAGAAGTGGTTGGCTTCCTTAAAGGATGGCTCACCGGTGCGCTGAAGGATAACGACGCGTTAGCATTCGCGGTACTCACCGGGGTGCAGCGCATCACGAAGGAGTCTATCTTTTCAGATTTGAACAACATGACGGTGAACACCGCTCTCGATACGGCCTCCGATGAGCGTTACGGTTTTACTCAAGCAGAAGTGGATGCCCTGGCCGAGTATTTGGGGTGCAAGAATTGCGTAACTGAGGCCGGGTATTGGTACGATGGTTATCGCTTTGGCAACACGGACGTGTACAATCCCTGGAGCACGCTCAACTACTTCCGAAGCGGGGGTAAAGCCGATGTGTATTGGGGTAACACCTCGAGCAATGCGGTTTTAGGCGACATGGTTCGTAGTGCCGACGACCGCCTGTTGGGAAAACTCTACGGCCTTTTAGAGCCCGGTGGCACTGTGCGCGAGCCGCTGGATTTGGGTATCGTGTTTCCCGATGTTGGCCTGCGCAAAAGGGCCCTGTGGAGTATGCTGTATTTGGCCGGTTACGTAACCACCGATGACACCGGATCGCCGAATCGCACAGATATCCTGCGAGCCTTGCGTATTCCTAATCGCGAAATTGGCCTGCTGTTTCAAGGCGAGGTCATCGAGCGTTTCGCTGAGATGGCTGGCGGCCGCGACCGATTGGACGACCTTCATGCCGCTTTGATGCGCGGCGAGGAAGCTCTTGTGGAAGAAGAGCTCGAGCGCATCTTGCTGGATTCCGCTAGTTTCTTCGATCTGGTGAATGAAAACAGCTACCACATGCTCGTGTTAGGGTTGTTGTTTGGGATACCATACTATGGACGGCCGCAGTCGAATCGCGAGGCGGGCCGCGGCCGTTTTGATATCCAGATTGTGCCAGATAATCCTAAGCGTGCGCCCCTCATCACCATCGAGATTAAATACGCGAGGCCCGAAACGCTGTCCGAAGAGGGCTTGCGTGAACTTGCTAAGGAAGCTTTGGCCCAGGTTGCCGACCGTGCCTACGACGGGTGGGCGGTCAACAGTGTGGGCAATCTCCGTTATGGTATCGCCTTCAGTGGCAAGGCTGTCGCTGTGGCAGGGGATCGCATCTGCTAACCTTTGTTGTCTTCAGATTTGTCAGTCACGCTCACGGGAAGCAGCCGCATTCTACTCTGGGGTCAATCGAGGACTTGCATAGGAATAATTATGCCGCTATAGTAGAGGCACTATTTTACCGAACTGAAATCGGCACAATACTACCTCAGCGTTTTCTATCCGAAGGACACGAGGATCAACCATGAACGCAACAACCTTCATAAACACTGTTGCTGCCGCTGTCAGGGAGCGTAGACACACCCTGGCTCTCACGCAAAAACAGTTGGCGAGCATGGCGGGGGTTTCCGAGCGGCTCGTTCGTCTGATTGAGGCAGGCCAAGCCCCTGGCGTAGGCGTTGAAAAGCTCGCGATGGTTCTCTCTCCACTTGGGCTTGAACTGGCTTTGGAGGGCGATGCGCGTTGCGTAGGCGCATCGGACGAGACGAGTGAGGAAAACGATGAGTACGAGCGACTCCTGCAATATGCGGTAAGCGGTTGGGAAGGTGCGGGCACCAATGGAAAGTAGGGCGCTTGAAGTTCTGATTTCGGGACAACATGCAGAGCTGCTGGCGTTACAGGATAGGAAAGCCTCGTGAGATACATCGTTGCTAAGAGCGATCATGCGGAAGCGATCCACTATGTGCTACAGACGACCATCCGAAGCGTGTATCCGAAGTACTACCCGGCCGAGGTAGTCGAATTCTTCTGCAGCTTGCACTGTATTGAACACGTGTGGGAAGGTGTCGCATCTGGGCACATGGGTGTTCTGCTCGGCGACAATGGTGAAGTAGTGGGAACGGGGTGCTACGACGGAAATCACATTACGGGCGTCTACGTGTTGCCGGCATGGCAAGGGCGTGGATGCGGCACGCAGATAATCGAGCAATTGGAGAAGCTCATCGAAGCCAATCACGATACGGTGTGTCTGGAAGCATCGCTTCCAGCAGCATGTCTCTACGAGCACAGGGGCTACAGGACCGTCGGCCATGGCGTCATCGATCTCGAAGGCGGCGTGAAGCTGGTTTACGAGAAGATGGAGAGACAATTGAAATGATGCAATTTTAAGCGCTCCAGAAAGCTGATTTACCACAGGCCTCTCTTAGATCCTTCTCCATGGCAAAACATGCAGGGTTTTCTATCAGATGGTGGGGTGATTGATTCCTGAGTAAAGAAAAACCCCGCTAGCATTTGCACCGTACGCGGGGTAAATCTAAACGAAGGAGTCGCCCGGTAGCGCGGGGTGCCTCCTGCTGCGAAGTGTAGCATGTCTAAAGACGGCTGCCATGGGCGGGTTTTGGAGTGCTACCTTCACGTTTGCCCGATGGATTTAAACAACTCTCTTATACAGAATGGGTTCGTCGTATCCGAAAGTCTTTTTTCCTTTGACCTCCATACTCTCGCTGACCTCTAAGTAATCTTTGGAGAATCGTTCAAACAGAGTGAACTTTAGCGTAGGGGAAAACATGCTTGTACTGCCGCCTTCCCATACTCCGTTGCTTTCAACAAACAACGCCGGCGTGAATTTTTCGGATATTTTCAAGTCGTGATAATCAACCGATGTGAGTGCTTCATACGTAAACGTACTTTTCTTATAGCCATCAGGCAGTTCGTAAGATGTCAGTTGTATTCCAGCCTCTTCTTCGGTAAACAAAAACAAATGAGGTGAGGCGTGCGTATTTCCGTTCGCCGTATAGTAGCTTTCCTCAACCATGAAAAGACCCTTGAAGTCCTTCGGCATATTCGTGATCTTTTCGTTGCAGATCGTATTGACATGCTCTGCGAAAGGGAAATCGGCATGAGTTTGCTTCATTCTCTCAAACTGCTCAACGTTGTCGAAGTTACCCGTCAACAGAACCATAAACTCGTTCAATTTGCCCATGTTGCTTTCCTCCCTGTTTTTTATTGGTCTTGAGAACCAGATTCTTCATGAGGTCTAACAATTCCCGGCGGCTGTCATCATCTATATCGGATAACACCAGTTCATCCCACGAATGAAAGAGATCACGACTCTCCTCAACTACGTTCATACCTCTTTTGGTCAAGCTTAAAACGTTGAATCTTCTGTCGTCGCTGTTCTTCCTTTGGGTAACGAGTTCCTTGTCTATGAGCTTCGCCATAATACGGTGTAGTTGTCCTGCGTCTAATGTAAGGTACTCTGCAATTTCTGTGGAAGAGCAGTTGTTATTCTTGCTTATATAAATCAGGACGAACAGCTGACCGTACGTTATTCCAAGGTCGCGCATTCTTTCGGTGCAATACGACACAAAGTGTTTTCGCAGTAGTGCGATATAAAAAGCAAACGATGTATGTTCCACGCGATCACCCCCTTCCTACGCTCGTATTTGACAATGTCAATTATGACCTACATTTGACATTGTCAAGTTACGAGTGCCAAAGGGTTCACTCAATTGGCACTATATTGGTCCACGGGTCAGCTAGTGACAGGGGAGCAGTGAGGTAACACAAACGCTCTTTCAGTACACTATGCTGCAATGTGCCGCGTAGTGCCGTGGTGTGCCGCGCTGCGTTGCGCGTATCTATACAAGCTGCTACACGTTGTAAAGTGCTGCAAGTATCATATGGCGCTGCGTGTGTATGCATGCATTGTGATACGCTGCGTTCGTCCGTTTCTTGCTGCACACTGCTGAGCTGCTATGTTCAAGCTTAGCGATCTCTTGTCCTGAAAAATGCAGGATTGCTTGCAATAGGAACCGCGAAAGACATATTCAGGTACGGTTAGATATGTCGAACACCGTGCTGCCTGATTGGGTGTCTGACCGCGAAAGGTTTGGGCAGGTATGCTCAGGCAAAGAAAGCCTCGCTTTCAGCCACTTTTTCTACGAAATGCGCGATTGAGCAAAGTTAGCCGTGGCTTCGGGAACTTTTTTTACGAAATGTACGATGTGATGGAGTCGGTAAAGCTCATCGAATCTTCAGAAAAAACAGCGGTCGTCTCTGACCAGGGAAAACGTAAGAGCAGTCTTAAGAAGAGAAGAGTAATGCTCGTTTCCTACCCACTTTTATCGCTTTAAATCGTACATTTCGTGGAAAAAGTTCCCGAAGCCACGGCTAACTTTGCTCAATCGCGCATTTCTCGAATTTTCTGACAGTTTGTGAGCAATGGACTGACGTGGAGATAAATGCTTGATGAGTATGGCAGAAGCTGGCCAATAGCGGCGGAAGACTTTGTTTTAGTAGCGTATCAGCTGTTCTCGAGCGGCTTCCATATTCGTACGCGGCAGAGCTTTTGTGCATCGCCGCTGATGGGGGTATAATCGATGTTTGTGTACGTGACCACCGATTGCTGCATGCCTGTTGAAGCAAGGTACTCGCCGTAGTCGTCGGCACCGTTTGCCACGTCTGACGAGAAGTAGCAATTCGCATCAAGGTCGACTCCTACCACGGCCGACGTCGACTTCACCATGAAGTAGCCCCCGCACCAGGCAGGCGCGGCAGTGGGGGTGCGGTTGAAGCAGAACCAGGGAACGTCGCTGTAGCTATCGTTGTTTCGGACGGTTGGCTCCGAGGTGTCATCGGCGTCTTTCCCACCGCTTCCCCCGTTGTTCCCGCTGCTTTTGCCGCCTTTGTCCTCGTCCTCGTTACCGACTTCCGCCGGCTGAGGCTCTACAGAAACAGTCGGCACGTACGTGCCCAAATTCGCAATGCCGTCGCCGTAGTTGTAAATGGCGTCGAACGTGAACGTGAAGCCTGTCTGCCCATAGCCCGCTTCGAGCGGCTTCATCGATCCGGGCAGTGTCATGGTGTCGAGTACCTGACCGCTTTCTCCGTCGATGTGTGTTAGCTGGTAGTAGATCGACGTCACGTTGGCTCGCGGCGTGATAACGAGTGAGTCCTGCAGCGCGTAGGGTGGCGTTGCCATACGTCCGTGCGAGGTATAGACAACCGTGGTGTCCGTCGATCCGAACGGGGCGCTTGTCAGCGTGGAGTCAGACGTGCTCATGGCTCCATTAACCTTGGGAAGCACTTGCCAAAACGCGCGGTTGCCAACAGCTGCCAAGCTGGGTATTTCCCAATCCGAGCCACCTTCGGCCGCAAGCGTTGGTTCACCGAGCGTCATTGATCCGCTCAGCGTAGCTGTGTATACGCGCCACACGTTGTCGAGGATATTCTCTTCCACCCATGCCAGTCCGTTCGAATTTCCGCGAACGTCGTACACTTCGAAGCCCTCATCTGATCCAACGGCCTGCTCGAGCACGGTGCTGCACGTACCGTTTCCCAAGGTCAGAATGCCTATCTTTACAAGGGGGCGCGCTTTGTCGGTGGGCAGCAGGCAAACGGCTACGGACGGATCGTTGCACCAGAGCATCGTTCCGTAATCGAGTTCAATCTCGTGCGCGAGCGACATGCGCTCGCCCCATTCCGCCTGCTCAAAGCTATCGGTGGTAGTTACCGCGTCGGTGGAAACCTCGAGCACCGACATCTCGTCGTTGTCTTTGCCGGCATTCGCTGCCAAGTAGGCACCACCGCCCAACAAAGCGGCGCTTCCTGCACCCAGCGCTCCCAAAAGCAGGTTACGCCTGGTAATTAGAAGCTCCGCCCCAGCGCTCGCACCTTGAGGAACGCGTGCTTTGGGTGCCCGTGCGCTCGGTTTTGCCGGAGCAGAGGCTTGCGTTGGGCTCCGATGCGACGCGAACGTGCGCGGCGAAGCGAAATTCGGAGAATGCGATGCATGTGACGCGTGCGACTCGTGGGCAGCGCGAGAAGCACGCGACGCATGGGGGATGTTCGACGCATGCGGAACGTGCGAGGCAGCCCCCGAACGGCGGGTGGCTCCCGTGCTGCGCGATGCGGTGGGCCTGCTTGCCGTCCCCCGCGATTTCGCCGCGCGCGCTCGGTGGTTCGTTGTGTGTGTCGTTCTGCGGGTAACCATGGTGTTTATTGTGTCATTTCGCCTGCAGGGGAAAGCCGCCTTGTGGTCAATTGCTACAATAAACGCAAACACGACTAAGGCGTATCAGGTTCTTGCGCGCTTCGCGTAGGAAGGTTCCGAAAAGCACTGTTAAGGAGCAAACTCATGGGAAATGAAACTCGACGCATCTTGCTTGTTGAAGACGAGAAGACCATCCGCGACGCCGTTACGGCGTATCTGGAGCGCGAGAACTACTGGGTAACGGCGGTCGGCGACGGCCAAGATGCCCTGGAAGAATTCTCGAAGCACCATTTCGACCTGGTTATTCTCGATCTCATGCTTCCGCGCGTGCCGGGCGAGCGTGTTTGCCGCGCCATCCGCGACAATTCCGATGTGCCTATCATCATGCTTACCGCGAAGGGCGAAGTTGAAGACCGCATCATCGGCTTAGAGCTGGGTGCCGATGACTACCTGGTGAAGCCCTTCAGCCCTCGCGAGCTGGTGGCTCGCAGCCGCGCGCTGCTGCGTCGCGTGCATGTTGATTCCGAACCGCAGCGCGAGGTGCTGGAATTCGGCGAGCTGACCATCGACGTGTCTGGGCACAAGGTACTCGTCGCCGGCAACGAAATCGACCTCACTGCTAGCGAGTTCAAGCTGCTCACCACGTTGTCTCGCTATCCGGGTCGCGTGTACTCGCGCATGGAGTTGGTGGAGAAGGTGCTCGGTTACGACTTTGAGGGCTACGAGCGTACTATCGATAGCCACGTGAAGAACCTGCGCGCAAAGATTGGCGACAACCCGCGTAGCCCCAAATGGCTGCACACGGTTCATGGCGTGGGTTATCGCTTCGAAGACCCCACGAAGGCCGCGCAGTAGCGTATGGGCACGTTGCGGTACCGCGGCGGCGAGCAAAGCGCCGATTGCAACAAAGAATCTGGTGAAAAGCCTGTCGAGCAAGACAGTGCCGACACCGGCGAAACCGAACGGATCGTTATCGAGATGGGTGCCGACGAAGGGGCGCCCATCTCGTATTCTGAAGACGAAGACAACGACACTTCGCAGGGTCGCAGGCATCGCCGTCGGGGCACGTGGAGCAACCTGCCCTACATGCATCGTGTAACTTTAAGCTTCGCGCTTATCGCGGTCATGACGGCGCTGGTTGCCATTGGGGTGCTGTCTTTCGTGTGGGACCAGCATTTCCGTTCCTACACGCAGGACAACATGCAGGCGCTCGCCGACCAAACGGCCGACAACATTGAAGCCGTCTACAAGGAAACGGGCACGCTGTATTCGCCGCAGGTGTTCGCTATGGCCCGCTATTCCGAAAGCCTGAACAGTGGCGTGGGCGTGGCTATTGTCGACAACCGCGGCGGCAACGTGGTGTACGACTCTTCCGATGTTCTCGCGAACGAGGACAACGGAGCAGAAGGCCCCGGGGCAGACGAGGGTGTAAACCCATTTCCCAGTGACGCTCCGTTAGGTCTGTCTCAGCATGGCAGCCAGTTCGCCAGCGCTCCCATTACGGTCGACGGTGCGGCCATCGGCTCGGTGCGCGTGTGGGTGTACGGCTCCGAAACGCTCATCCGCCAAACCGACCAGCAATTCCGCGACAGTTCATACCGCGCTATGGTGTTTGCCTCGCTGCTGTCTGTTGCTTTGGCAACATGCATCGGATGGCTGTTCGCCCGCAACTTGGTGTCGCCGGTGAATACGGTTGCCCGAACGGCGCGCGAGATCAAGGAAGGTGACTTGTCGGCGCGAACCGGCTTGCATGGTGATGACGAGATAGCCCGCCTCGGAGAAACGTTTGACGCCATGGCCGAAGCAGTGGAGAAAGACCGTGAACTCGAGCGGCGCCTGACAACCGACGTTGCTCACGAGCTGCGCACACCGCTCATGGCTATCCAATCGACAGTTGAGGCCATGGTCGATGGTGTATTTGAGGCCGACGAGGAACGTCTCGAAACCGTGAATTCCGAAGTTCAGCGGTTAAGCCGCTTGGTCGATGCCATTCTGAAGCTCTCTCGCTTGGAGAACCGCTCGACGCCCATGAAGAAAGAAGTCGTCGACGTGGGCGAGTTGGTAGATGGCATCGTCGCCACGCACGAAGCATTCGTTATCGATTCGGGCCTGCGCTTCGAATCCGACTTGGAGCAGGGCGTTTACGTGCTGGGCGACGCCGACATGATTCGTCAGGCAACGGCAAACCTCATATCAAATGCGGTGCGCTACACGCCGGAGGGTGGTTGCATTACGGTAAAGGTTTCCAAAGGCGACCTCATGGCCAGTATTGTTGTGGCTGACACCGGCATCGGGCTTTCCCCAGAAGAGGCAAAAATGGTGTTCTCACGCTTCTGGCGCGCCGATGCGGGCCGTCAGCGTGAAAGCGGCGGCCTGGGCATCGGGTTGTCGGTGGTGAAGGAAATCGTCGATCGCCACAACGGCTGGGTGCAGGTGAAAGGACAGAAGGGCGTAGGTGCCACGTTTATCATCCATATTCCGCTCTATCAGGGTGAGGACAAGCGGAAGGGGCTGCGTCAGAAAAACCCAATTGCCCCGTCGTGGACGGGCGGAAAATAGCAGATAATATTACGATGCGAAAAAGCGGCGCGGCTTGCATGTGGGTGCGTGCCGACAGAGGAGAAGAGGAAGGAATCTTACATGACGGGAATCGACATCAAGCCCGATGCGCAGGGCAAGGTTCGCGATCTGTATGACTTAGGTGATTCGCTGTTGCTGGTTGCGACCGATCGCATTTCGGCGTTCGACTACATTTTAGAAGACGAGATCCCCTATAAGGGTCAGGTGCTTACGCAGCTGTCGTGTTTCTGGTTTGAGCTGCTCGCGGGTGTGGTTGACAATCACCTCATCTCGGCTGACGTTGCCGACCTGCCCAGCAAATTTGCGCCCTACGCCGAGTACCTCGACGGGCGCTTCATGTTGGTAAGGAAGGCCGACATGTTCCCTGTCGAATGTATTGTGCGCGGCTACCTTGCCGGCAGCGGTTTGGCGGAATACGAACGCCAGGGAACCGTATGTGGCATTCAGCTGGCCGAGGGCCTGGTGAACTCGTCGAAGTTGCCCGAACCCATTTTTACGCCGTCTACGAAGGCCGAAATCGGTGACCACGACGAGAATATCAGCTTCGAGCGCTGCGCCCAGCTTATTGGCGACGAAGCGGCCGCGAGCTTACGCGATCTGGCCATCGGTGTTTATTCCAAGGCGGCCGATCATGCCGCCGAGCGTGGCATCATCATTGCCGACACCAAGTTCGAGTTCGGCGTGATCGACGGCAAGATCATCTTGGCTGACGAGGTGCTCACGCCCGATTCTTCTCGCTTCTGGCCGGGCGACGATTATCAAGAAGGACGCAGCCAGGCGAGCTTCGACAAGCAGTTCGTGCGCGATTGGCTTACGGCCAACTGGGATAAGACGTCGGGTACCAAGCCGCCGCGGCTTCCGCAGGACGTTATCGACCGCACCAGTCAGAAGTACATCCAAGCCTACGAAACCATTACCGGGCGCAAGTTCGTCCGGTAGACACACCCGCTCGCAGACTCAAGGAGAGCCATGACACAGCGAAACCCCATGAACGAACGTTACACCGTCGAGGGCAAGCGCAAGGGAACAACGCGCAAGAGCGCAGCGTCTGCCAAGCCCACAACCAAGGCTGCCTCTTCGGTGCGCATTGAATCAACTTCCAAAAAGAAAAAGGGCGGCAAGGCTGCCACGCCGAAGCAGAAGGCCGAAGAGAAACAGACCAAAGCTCGGGTGCGCGAAATCGAGGGCATTCTAGAGCGAAAGTACTACACGCCTCCTACCAACGAGTTCAAACAAGCCCGCCGCGCATGGTGGTGCTTGCTTATCGTTGCCATCATCTGCACGATTGGCACCTGGGTTGGTCAGGGGAAACTGCCCACGCCGGCGCTGTACTCGCTGCTGTTTGCTGCGTATGCGGGCATTATCGGCGCGCTGGTGCTCGACTTCACCAAGATCCGCAAAATGCGCAACGCCTACCTGCAGCAGATGTCGGGCGCGATTGCGAAAGACCGTCGCATACTGGAAAAGGCGCAGAAGGAAGCCGACGCTGCTGAGGCTCGCGGCGAGAAGATCGAGCGCAGCCAGTTCCTCGCTCAATCCATTGCTGTTCCCGAACTGCCTAAGCGCAAAGGGCTTTTCGGTAAGAACCGCGAGGACGTTCCTGACAAGGACGCCCAGCAGGCCCAAGAGGCAAAGGAAGCCGAAGAGGCCAAACGCGCCGAGAGTGCGAAACGCGCCGAAGATACAAAACAGGCAAAGGATACGAAGCACGCCGCTTCTACTTCCGAAACGCCTGATGACAACAAGAACGACCCCGCAGACAAGTAGTTGCCTGCGCGGATACGCCTATGTAAGGGAAAGGGAGAACCGATGGTTTCTCGAGTGTTCGTTGAGAAAAAGCCCGGGTTCGACGTTGAGGCGAGGCAATTGCTCGCTGAGGTGCGCGACATCTTAGACGATCCGTCGCGGCTTGTCGACGTGCGCCTGTTCAACCGCTACGATGTCGAGGGTATTACCGACGAGGTGTTCAGGCAATGTATCCCCACGGTGTTCAGCGAGCCTCAATCCGACAACGTATACGACGAACTCCCCTGCGCTGACGAACCTTTTGACGGTGTCATGTTTGCGGTTGAGTATCTGCCGGGCCAGTTCGATCAACGAGCCGACTCGGCCAGCGAGTGTATTCAACTCATTACGCAGGGCGCTCGCCCCGAGGTACGCAGTGCCAAGGTGTACCGGTTTGCGTCGGCAGGCCCGCTTTGCGAGACTGAGAAAGCTGCCATTAAGCACTACGTGATTAATCCGGTCGAAGCGCGCGAGGCGTCGTTTAACAAACCCGACACACTGCGCATTGCTCAGCCCGTGCCCGCGCCGGTGGAGCGCATCGAAGGGTTCCTCGAGCTTGACGAGGCGGGCCTTGCCCGTTTCGTTGCCGAGCGCGGTCTTGCTATGGATGTGGCCGATATCGCGTTTTGTCAGCAATACTTTGCTGACGAGGGACGCGTGCCTACCATTACTGAGATCAAGATGATCGACACCTACTGGTCGGATCATTGCCGTCATACCACGTTTGGTACGGTGCTCGATGATGTGCAGATTGACGATACCCAGGTGCAGCAGGCGTTTGACCGCTATTTGGACATGCGCCACGAGCTGGGGCGCGACGAAAAGCCCATTTGTCTTATGGATATGGGAACCATTGGCGCGAAGTACCTGAAGGCCAAGGGTATCCTGACCGGTCTTGATGAGTCGGAAGAAATCAACGCCTGCACGGTGAAGTGTACGGTCGATGTCGATGGGCAAGACCAAGACTGGCTGTACTTATTCAAGAACGAGACGCATAACCATCCCACCGAGATTGAGCCGTTCGGTGGCGCAGCCACCTGTGTGGGCGGTGCCATTCGCGACCCGCTTTCCGGACGCAGCTACGTGTATCAAGCTATGCGTGTTACGGGCGCGGCGAATCCGCTGGCTCCCATAAGCGAGACGATTCCCGGCAAGCTGCCGCAGCGCAAGCTGGTGACCACGGCGGCGGCTGGCTATTCCAGTTACGGCAATCAGATAGGTCTTGCAACCGGCCAGGTGAACGAGCTGTACCACCCGGGCTATGCTGCCAAGCGCATGGAGATCGGCGCAGTGGTGGGCGCTACGCCCGCCGATCATGTTCGCCGCGAGACGCCTGCACCGGGCGATGTGGTGGTGCTTTTGGGCGGACGCACGGGACGCGACGGTATCGGCGGTGCCACTGGTTCGTCGAAGGCGCACAGCGCAAGCTCGCTTGAAACCTGTGGTGCCGAAGTGCAGAAGGGTAACGCGCCGGTTGAGCGCAAGATTCAGCGCCTATTCCGCCGCAAGGATGCCTGCGAGCTCATCAAGCGTTGCAACGATTTCGGCGCAGGCGGCGTGTCGGTAGCCATTGGCGAGTTGGCCGACGGCCTGCTTATCGACTTAAATGCCGTGCCGAAGAAATACGACGGTCTCGACGGCACCGAGCTGGCCATCTCCGAGAGCCAAGAACGCATGGCAGTAGCCCTTGCGCCCGAAGACGTTGAGACGTTCATGGGCTTTGCTCGCGAGGAAAACCTTGAGGCGACGGTAGTCGCGCGTGTGACAGAAGAACCTCGTGTGCGCATGACGTGGAATGATGACGTGATTGTAGATGTCAGTCGCGAGTTTTTGGCCAGCAACGGCGCACCGAAGCATCAGGCCGTGCATGTGCCGGCAGGTGGCTCGTATTGCCACACATGGGAAGGCGACACGTTGCAAGAGCGTATGGAGGCGCTGCTCTCCGATCTGAACGTGTGCTCGAACAAGGGTCTGGTGGAGCGTTTCGACTCGACCATTGGCGCAGCGACGGTGCTCATGCCGTTCGGTGGTACCCGCCAGCTTACGCCGAGCATGGCCATGGTAGCCAAGATGCCCGTCTTCGGTGAAACTACCACGTGCAGTGGCATGGCGTGGGGATTCAATCCCTACCTCACCGAGGCGAACCAATTCGTGGGATCCTACGTTGCGGTACTGGAAAGCGTGTGTAAGCTAGTTGCCGCCGGATTTGCTCGCGAAAACGCCTACCTCACGTTCCAGGAGTATTTCGAAAAGCTGCGCACCGACCCCGACCGGTGGGGCAAGCCTGCCGCAGCGGTGTTGGGCGCGCTCATGGTCCAGGTTGACCTGGGTGTTGGTGCTATTGGCGGCAAGGACAGTATGTCGGGCAGCTTCGAAGAGTTCGACGTGCCGCCAACGCTTGTCAGCTTCGCTACCGCGGTGGGTTCGGTCGATCGCGTGACGAGTCCCGAGTTCAAGCGAGCGGGTTCGCGCGTGCTTGCAGTGGTACCGCGCTACGAGGACGACGGCATTACGCCGCGCACCGACTCGCTTTTGGCGGTGCTCGATTGCGTTGAGGGGCTCATTGGTGACGGTGCAGCCCTTGCGGTTGCCACACCGGGTTACGGCGGCATGGCGGAAGCGCTGTTTAAGATGTGCGTGGGCAACGGACTTGGAGTGAAGCTATACGGGTCGCTTGGTGGCGCGCTGTTCGGGCCGAGCTATGGCAGCTTTGTGGTGGAGCTCGCCGACGGCGCGGAAGTGCCGGAAGTTGGCTGCGATGTGGCGGTCGGCGTGGTGGGTGAAACCACCGAGGCATACGAGTTCGCCATTGGAACTGAGACGCTCGATCTTGTCCGGCTACAGGAAGTATGGGAAAGCGGCATCGAGAGTGTGTTCCCGTATCGCACCAAGGATACGGACAAAACTCCTGCTTCCTCTGCGGTTGAGAAAGTGTCGTTTACCGACGCTGTTCCGCTTACCTACGGTGGTACGATCGCGCGTCCGCGTGTGGTTATTCCGGTGTTTCCGGGAACTAACTGCGAGTACGATACCGCTCGCGCTTTTGAGCGTGCCGGCGCGGTAGCCGAAACGTTTGTGATCAACAACCTTACGCCCGATGCCGTTGCCGACAGCGTGAAGGAATTCGTGAAGCTCGTAGGAAACAGCCAGATCATCATGCTGCCGGGTGGTTTTTCCGGTGGTGACGAGCCCGACGGGTCGGCGAAGTTCATCACGGCGTTCTTCCGTGCACCCGAGGTGACCGAGGCGGTGCGCGACTTGCTGCAGAACCGCGATGGTTTGATGCTGGGTATTTGTAACGGCTTCCAGGCGCTGGTAAAGCTGGGATTGGTGCCGTATGGCGACATCGTTCCCATGACCGATGAGTGCGCTACGCTGACGTTCAACAACATCGGCCGCCACCAGAGCCGTCTTGTGCGTACGCGTGTAGCAACGACGCTCAGTCCGTGGCTTTCGCGCTGCGAGGTGGGGGATATTCACACCGTTGCCATCAGCCATGGCGAAGGGCGCTTCGTCGCGTCGCCCGAGTTGGTTGCTGAGCTGGCGGCTAAGGGGCAAATTGCCACGCAGTACGTTGACCAGGCAGGTGAGCCGTCAATGGATCTTTCCGTGAATCCGAACGGTAGCGTGATGGCTATCGAAGGCATCACCAGCCCTGACGGGCGCGTGCTTGGCAAGATGGGCCACACGGAACGCAGCGGCTATGGCCTGTATAAGAACGTTTCGGGTAACTTGTACCAGCCGCTGTTTGAGGGAGGCGTCGACTACTTCGCGTAAAGCTCAGCAGCTGCAGCGGGTGCAGTTGTCTCATAAGGTACGTGTTGTATATGAATACCCATGCCGTCAACTTTCCTGCTTTGTCCACCTTTCAAGCAAAGTGGTCAGAAAGGGGGAGTTGACGGCGATTTAGTGTCTAAAAGTGGTCAAAACACAAGGGTTGACAGCGGATTTCAAGGAAAATGCCGCTGTCAACCCTTGTATTTTGGCCACTTTGCGAATTAGGCGCAAGGGGACATACTCTATGCGACGCTCCTACGCAAAGCCGAGCGTCGCGCCGGTAAGGTAGATGCCGTACGCACACACCCATGCCACCACACATTGAGCCACCACCATGCAAGCAGCCCATGCGCCACCCAGCTCGCGTTTCACCGAGGCGATGGCAGCCACGCAGGGTGTGTACAGCAGGCAGAACACCAGCAGAGCTAAAGCCGACAGCGTCGAAAGGGCGGCGACCAGCGCATCGGTGCTGCCAAACAGCACCGATATGGTTGACACAACGCTTTCTTTTGCCATGAAACCCGACAGCAGCGCGGTCGAAATGCGCCAGTCGTCTAGGCCCATCGGTGCGAACAATGGCGAAGTAACACCAGCGATATTCGCCAAAATGCTCTGCGAAGAGTCGGCAACCACGTTGAAGTTTGTACCAAATGTCTGCAAAAACCAAATGATGATAGTTGCCAGAAAGATAATGGTGAAGGCGCGCTGTAGGAAGTCCTTCGCCTTGTCCCACAACAGGTGGCGCACGTTTTTTGCCCCGGGCATGCGATAGTTCGGCAACTCCATAACAAACGGCACTGCCTCGCCCTTAAACAACGTGCCCTTCAGCACAAGCGCACACAGCACACCAACGGCAATTCCCAGGAAGTACAGCCCACCCATAATCAGCGCTCCGTGTTCGGGGAAGAATGCCGCCGTTAGAAACGCATAAATGGGAAGCTTTGCCGAGCAGCTCATGAATGGCGTCAGTAGAATGGTCAGTTTGCGGTCGCGCTCGCTTGGCAGCGTACGGCTGGCCATAACGGCGGGCACGCTGCATCCGAAGCCAATGAGCATGGGCACGATGCTGCGTCCCGACAAACCGATTTTGCGTAGTAGCTTGTCCATAACAAATGCCACGCGCGCCATGTAGCCGCTGTCTTCCAGAAGCGACAAGAAAAAGAATAACGTGACAATAATGGGTAGAAACGACAGCACGCTGCCTACGCCGCCGAACACGCCATCGGCCACAAGCGACTGCAGCGTAACGTTTACGTCTGCCGCTTGCATCAGGCCCACCACAAAGCTTCCGAGCGCAGTTATGGCTACATCCAGCACGTTTTGAAAGAATGCGCCAATTACGTTGAAGGTCAGCCAAAACACTGCGAGCATAATGCCCACGAAAGCGGGAATAGCGGTAAAACGGCCCGTGAGCACGCGGTCGATGCGCGCGCTACGCGCATGCTCACGGCTTTCTGTCGGTTTTACCACGGTGGCGGCGCACACGCGGTTGATGAAGCTGAAGCGCATATCGGCAATGGCTGCGGCGCGGTCGAGTCCGCGCTCGGCTTCCATCTGGGTTATTACGTGTTCCACCGCTTCGCGCTCGTTCTGATCGAGTTGCAGCTTGTCGGCGACCAGTGTGTCGCCCTCGGCAAGTTTCGACGCGGCGAATCGCACGGGCATTCCTGCGCGTTCGGCGTGGTCTTCGATAAGGTGCATAATGCTGTGCAGGCACCGGTGCACAGCTCCGCCATGTTCGCTTGCTTCGCAGAAATCCTGTCGTTCGGGGCGCTCTTGGTAGCGCGCCACGTGAAGCGCATGGGCCACCAGCTCTTCGGTGCCTTCACTCTTCGCGGCGCTAATGGGCACGACTGGTATACCCAGCTGATTCTCCAGCTCGTTGACGAGCACCGATCCACCGTTTGCGCGCACTTCATCCATCATGTTTAAGGCCAGCACCATAGGCGTGTCCAACTCGAGCAACTGCATGGTCAAATACAAGTTGCGTTCGATGTTGGTGGCGTCGACAATGTTTATGATGCCGCGCGGGCGCTCGCCCAGCAAAAACTCGCGCGTTACCAGTTCCTCGCTCGAATAGGGGCTCATGGAATAGATGCCAGGCAAGTCGGTGACCAGCGTGTTTTCGTGTTGCCCGATGCGGCCGTCTTTGCGGTCGACGGTGACGCCGGGGAAGTTGCCCACGTGCTGAGTCGATCCGGTGAGCAGGTTAAACAAGGTTGTTTTGCCGCAGTTCTGGTTGCCGGCCAATGCGAAGGTGAGCACGGCGTCATCGGGAAGCGGATGTTCGGCGGATTTGTCGTGAAACCGTCCGCCTTCGCCAAAGCCTGGGTGTTCTCGCTCGTGCGGGTGTCCGCCTGGGTATATGCCGCCAGCAGCTGCGATTTGAGTCGCGGCAGGAGGGGTTGTTTGGGGGCAGGGAAGCGTCTCGACGATTATCTTTTCGGCGTCGGCCAGACGCAGTGTCAGCTCGTAGCTATGCAGGCGAACCTGCAGCGGGTCGCCCATAGGTGCGCGCTTCACGGCGGTCACGCAGGTTTGGGGAATAAGCCCCATATCCAGGAAATGCTGCCGCAGACTGCCTTCGCCGCCTACGCTTGTGATAATGGCGCTGCTTCCCAAGGGCAGGTCGCGCAGCGTCGTTTGAGGTGCTGATACGTCGGTCACAGTGGTTATCTTTCGTCGTCAGAAACAAGCACTCGTTGGTGCCCGTTGTTGTCTGCGGACTTCTGTTGTCGTCCGTTGTGGTTTGTGGTCGCCTGTTGTTGCCCGTTGTCGCTCGCTCGTATTGTTCCTGCGATATTCTACGCAAAGCACCTTTGCTTCGTGCTCAAAATGGCGTTGAACCCAAGTTTTCAACATCTAACTTTTAGCGCGATTGCAAAGCGGTTCGGGAAGAACGGCTTATCTGTGATCTGTGGGTAATAACGCAGGCGTTGTCGATGAGGCGACGAAGCACCCGAAACCTCTATGCTCGAAGGGTAGACTGTGCTACCATTCGAAACGTCAGCGGTGCCCGCAGCTTGTGAGGCCAGCCGGGTTGCCGTTCGACTCAAGGGGTAACGGCCAGCTTAGCGCTGGCCGTTCTTACGTTGCCGCTTGCGCCTGGTGACAAATCGCTCCGTGCAGCAGAGCACGAAACCCACGATGGTAAGCACCGAGGCCACGCCGTTTAGAACGTCGAGCATTCATGATTCACCTCCTTTCAATAAAGAAGACAAACCCGGCATGAGCGAACACCTCCAACGGTGTCGATTGTATCCGTAGCACTGCAAAAGATAAACCCATGTACGTTTCGTATTAACGGGGATTCTCGCTTGTGATGGAGGAGCAATAGTCTCCGTTGTCTTTTACGGGACTGTTGACTGGATGGTTTAACGACTTGCGTGTTTTCATTGGCAAGAAGAAGGCACTCACCCAACAGCCTGAGCTTTAGCTTCATATTCAAAAGTACAGGGTTCGTTCTAATGGATGCCATTTACGCAGATAAATTAGGTCATACTTTGCAGAGCTTCGTACTTTTTTGGTCTCAAAATTACAGGGCTTGCACAATGCTAATCGGTTCCGAATGCGGCTTGCCGCAGGGCTTTGATACCCATAGGGGCTCTTTCTTCAATGACATCAAATGACAAACTGTGGATCAGGTTACGGGCTCTTTCTCCGGATTTGTAAGGCCGAGTCACGTCAACTGCCTTATATAAACTCTTAAGCTTAGCTTTTCCCTTCCTGCCACGCGGTTCAACGTCGGGGCCTAGTCCGAGAAACCTCCTGACTCCTTCGATATCGACAAGTATGACGTCTTCGATGTCCGCATCGGCGGCAAGATCAATTACGGGAAGTCCCATCTTGGCGAGATCCTGTCTGAAGCGCCTCCATGCTCTTGTGTCTAGGTTGAGAGATACGTCCCCATCGGTATCGTAGCAAAGCACCACGATCCATGGTATGTCCGTTGAGAGGCACGTGCTCCTGACCCAGTTCAGCGCATTTGGCACCGAGCTGACGGACCCTTTGACGTTGAACCTGATGAGAATATCACCGTCTTTAGCCCTGATGACGAAATCCTTATTGGGGAGTTGCTCTATCGCGGTACCCGGCTTATTGCTACAGCACCATTGAAGATATTCGTGATAGAAGACTCTTTCGGTTGACCCCTCGACCACGAAAGCAAGACCCTTGGTGTAGTCGTTATCGCCTTGTTTAGCCATCAGCTCACCTCAAGGAAGCTTTTGAGAATATCCTCTTCGTCCTCTCCAGAGGACATAAGTGCAAAGATGTACTCTCCGGCAGACATGCCACGGTCGTATGCTGCGTCAGACAATCCGTTAACGCTATCAACCTTGAACGTCGCGAACGAAGCCACTCCGTTATCGTTTGGTATCCCCACGTAAATGCTGTTAAATGGCAGGCATTGAATGAGGTGAGGAGAATGGCTGGTGAGGATAATCTTGGTCTCTCCGAGTACTTCTCGGAGAGATTCTAGGAGGTCTTGCATCATTCTGGGGTGAATGCCAGTCTCAACCTCTTCGACGCCGAGACATCCAACGCCAGCTATGTCAGCCATCACAGACCTTGCTACAAGCCATATGACTCGCTTGGTTCCGTCTGACATGCGAGTCACGCTAACTGGTTGATTTAGATGGCTGCTGGTGACGAATATCCTATACACCTCGTCGCGTATACGGTAGGGAACCGGGGTATCGGAATCTGACGACACCGTTTCTTGGAACTGCTGTGTCCGATCCGCGATTTGTTGTTTTTGCTCGGGCTGTAGCTGCGATGATACGACGTCGATGTTGACGATTTCCGGGAAAAGCTCGCAGACGATGCTCTGGAACTCATCATATTTGCTGGGGTATTTCTTCTTCAACTCAAACAAAGAATGCGGGAGATCTCGCTCTGCGAGTGAGAAAACACCGCTCTCCTGGCCCGCAAGCTCGAGGGGGTAGTCATCCATGATACCGTCTGTACTAAGGGGGTAGCATGCTCCATACTTGAGGTCGCGAATCGCACGGATCGCGGGGTTGATGTCAATGCTGTCAATAGCGGTGAGTACATCAATTGCAAGCTGGTTCAAGTCAAGGTTGATTTTTCGCGTGCACCTTTGAGTTGAATGCCCAGGGCGATATTTCCCGATGTTCCGTTTCAGATATGAGGACCAGTTCCCGCCACGCTTGTAGTTGAGCTCAATTGTCTCACCGGTTACGCGCTCTCCGCTTCCGTCATCACGGCGCCACGCGAATGAGAACCCGTAACGCACGAACTGGTACTCGCCTAGTTCAGGCGAGTGAAATTCGACTTCGAACGTGAAGTCATTCATGTCGAGTTCCGACACGAGAGGCATGCAGCTCTCGTCCCCCATCATTCTCACACGTGTCTGTGGGGTCGAGTTCATAAACTGAACCCCGAACGCCACGGCGTCGAGGAAATTCGATTTTCCGTAGTTGTTGGTGGAAACAAGTGACGTAATGCTCTTGTTGAGAACGACCCTTGTTGTTTTAAGGTTACGAAAGCCACCTACCGTTATGCTCAGAAACTCCATGTCAGCCTCCTTGATGCGAACCCGGGATGATTCTAGATGCGCAGTCCAAGAGTATACTATCCTTGTACTTAAATGTACATTGCAATATCTCTATTCCAATATATAGCCAGTTCAAGATCTATCTTATGATTCTACCTTGTACTATTTGTAGCATAATGGAGGCAGAGCTGCTAGTTGAATTACTAAGCGCAATGCAAGGGTGATGCCACTTTCCGCGCTTCAAATCTCGCATCTCGTGAAAAGTGGCGTCTTCAAGTTCTTCTCCGGTGTGCTTAAGGTTGACACCAGTTTTCCTAAGCTCTCTTCAGGTTTTCTCCCTCGCACTTTTAACGCGCTTGCAAAGCGGTGCGACGCTTGTGATGGTACACTGTGCGCGATCAATGAGTGCATGCGTTCGCATGCTTGAATGCGCGGGCGCGCAGGGTCGCGTCGATGAAAGGACCACGTTATGTCTCTACCGGCACCTGATTTGAGTAAGAAGGCGGACAACCGCACCACTATGGATTTAGGAGCTGCACTTCCCTTAACGGCCGAGGTGCGCGACGGTCACCTGTTCGTGGGCGGTGTCGACATGGTTGAACTGGCCCGCACGGAGGGTACAGCGCTCTACGTGATGGACGAGACTGACATGCGAAGCCGCATGCGTCGCTACCGTGAGTCGTTTGCCGCGAATTACCCGGCAAGCAGCATTATCTATGCCAGCAAGGCGTTTCTGAATAAGGAAGCCGCGCGCATCGCTGCGCAGGAGGGCATGTGGCTCGATGTGTCGGGTGGTGGCGAACTCGCGTGTGCACTGTCGGTAGGGTTTCCTGCCGAGCGTGTGGTCATGCACGGCAACAACAAAACGCCGCTTGAACTTCGCGAGGCCATTTCTGCAGGTGTTGGCCGCATTGTGCTCGACAGTCCCTACGAACTTGAGCGCATTTCCCAGATAGCAGGCGAACTCGGTGTTGAACAGCAGGTGTACATGCGCGTGACACCGGGTGTCGAGGCCGACACGCACGAGTACATTCGCACAGGCTGCGAGGACAGCAAGTTCGGTTTCACCATGCGCGATGATTTTGCGTACAACAGCGTGCGCGCGGTTCTCGACGCGCCGAACGTAAAGCTGGTTGGCCTGCATTGCCATATTGGGTCACAGATTTTCGCGCTGCATTCGTTCCGCGAGGCAGTTGACGTGATGGTCGAGCTCATGGCGCGCATCGAGCAGGGTTACGGCTGCAAGCTTTCTGAACTCGACATGGGAGGCGGCTTGGGTGTTGCCTATAACGCTGACGATACGCCGTCTACCATCGAGCAGTTTGCCGAGCTCACTACGGGTGCAGTGAAGGAAAGCTGCGAGAAGTATCACGTTGCGCTGCCGCATCTGTCGGTGGAGCCCGGACGCAGCTTGGTGGCCACGGCGGGGCTGACGTTGTACACGGTGGGCGTGCTGAAAACGCTGCCGGGAATTCGCAACATCGTAGCCATCGACGGTGGCATGTCCGACAACGTGCGCACCGCTCTGTACCACGCGAACTACGAACCCACGGTGGCGAACAAGGCTGATCAGCCGCGCACGCAGATCATCACGCTGGTGGGCAAGCACTGCGAGAGTGGCGATGCGGTGGTAACCGACATGCCGCTGCAGCAGGCCGAGGTAGGCGACATCGTTGCTGTGTTCGGCACGGGCGCGTACTGCTACACCATGTCGTCGAACTACAACGGTCAACCGAAGCCTGGTATCGCGTTCGTGAAGGACGGAAGCTACCGCGTTGTCACACGTCGCGAAACCTACGACGACATTTACGGCCGCGACATTTAGGAAAGCGTAGGCCATCGAAAGGCGTACACTAGTAAAAGCGTATAGGGCGGGCGCGTTTCGGAAGGGGCGCGCTCGTCCTGTGCTTTCCAGGAGTGTGCTCGACGCGCCCATCGTACGTTTTCTTGGTGTGTGATCCGCGCCCGTGCAAGAGTCGTGCAAGAGTCGTCGCTTCGATCGAGTGTTCGTGGTAGGTTGTTTCCCCGCGCGATGGTCGCATGCGTTTTTTTCCACTACAATGACTAGCCATACGCAGCATTTCCCGAAAAGCAAGGAGGCGCGCATGCGCACGATCAACGTAGGAATCATCGGCTTGGGCACCGTAGGCGGCGGAGTTGCGAGGCTCATTAACGAACATCACGACGACTACCTGGCCAATTACGGCATCGATCTCAGCATCAAACGCGCGTGCGCGCGCGAGGACTCGCGTCTGGATGAGCTGGGCATTTCGGCCGAGCAGTTCACGTTCGACTGGCATGATGTGGTGGCCGACCCCGATATCGACATCGTGGTTGAAGTGATCGGTGGCGAACATCCCGCAACCGAAATCTTCGAAGAGTCCTTCACGTCGGGCAAGCACGTGGTGTCTGCCAATAAGGCACTGCTTGGCCGTCATGTGGAGCATCTGGCAGCTCTTGCCGCTGAAAACGGTGTACAACTGCGCTGCGAGGCTGCGGCGGCAGGTGGCATCCCCGTGGTGCATGCGCTCGAGCATGATCTGTCGGGCAACGGTATCCTTACCATCGCCGGTATTATGAACGGCACGACGAACTACATCCTTTCGCGCATGGCAAACGAGGGCTTGGGGTTTGACGAGGTGTTAGCGGCGGCTCAAGCGGCCGGTTATGCAGAAGCCGACCCCACGGCCGATGTCGACGGCTTCGACGCCGCGTCCAAAATCGCCATCCTGTCATCCATTGGCTTCCGTACGCGTGTGGTCACCGACGACGTGTACATGCAGGGAATTCGCAACGTGTCAGCCGAGGATATGGCGCAGGCGGCCGATTTCGGTTACGCCATCAAGCTGCTTGCCATCGCGCGCAACACTCCCACTGGGGTTGATGTTCGCGTGCACCCTGCCATGATTCCGGTAAACCACCAGCTAGCCAGCGTGAACGGTGCTATGAACGCTGTGTTTGTGGTTGGTGATGCAGTGGGTGAAACCATGTTCTACGGCGCCGGTGCCGGCGCGTTCCCCACGGCAAGCGCGGTGGTGGGCGACATCCTAGCGTTGGCCGATCCGCTGTCTCATGGTATAGCTCCCGTACCTGAAGCCGAACCCTTCGATGCCAACTTGCCAGTGCGCGACATGCTCGATTTGCACACACGTTACTACATCCGCATGACGGTCGACAACACGAGCGGCGTGTTGGCGCAGACCACACGCGTGTTCGCCGATAACGACATCTCTATTTCCAACATGAGTCAGCACGACGGAGCTGACGAAAGCGCCACTATTGTGTATGTGACGCACATCGCGCAGGAGCGCAATCTGCAAGCAGCCATTGCCGACCTCGAAGCGCTCGATGTGGTGCGCGAAGTGGCCAGCGTCATCCGCGTGGAGGACATTGACGCGTGGAGCCGCGGTGTAATGGACAACTAGGAAGATAGTAACAACGCGTTCAAGAGGGGTTTTCATGGAACAGTACAAGCAGGAATTCATCGAGTTCATGGTCGAAAGCAACGTGCTGAAGTTCGGCGAGTTTACGCTGAAGAGCGGCCGCAAGAGCCCGTTTTTCATGAACGCCGGCGCGTACGTAACCGGTGACCAGCTACATCGTTTGGGCCGGTATTACGCGCGCGCTATCCACGAGAATTTTGGCGACGATTTCGACGTGGTATTTGGTCCTGCCTACAAAGGCATTCCGTTAAGCGTTATCACCGCCATGGCGTATCACGAGCTGTACGGCAAGGAAGTGAAGTACTGCTCCAATCGCAAGGAGGCGAAGGATCACGGCGAGGGCGGCAACCTACTGGGATACGTTTTACAGGATGGCGACCGCGTGGTTATGGTCGAGGATGTAACCACGTCAGGCAAGTCCATTGATGAAACGCACCCTATTATCACTGGTGCCGCAAACATCGAGATCAAGGGGCTTATGGTGTCGCTCAATCGCATGGAAGTGGGCAAGGGCGGCGTGAAGTGCGCATGTGACGAGGTGTCGGAAAAATACGGATTCCCGTGCGCGTCAATCGTGAACATGGCTGAGGTCACCGAGTACTTACACAACCGCGAAGTGCAAGGTCGTGTGGTTATCGATGATGCTACAAAAGCCGCCATTGATGCTTACTACGAACAGTACGGAGCGAGAGAATAGCAAGTTTGCGCTCGAGAAGTTTTGGCGTGTCGCAAGGGTTGTTTGATAAGTCCTTGCGACACGCCTTCGTGTGTTAGCTCAACTGTTGGTTTGAGTGTGCTGTGTCAGGTGCTCTACACGAGGTGAGACGCACCAGGTGAATTGCATCAGGTGCGCTTCAACAGGTACGCTGCACCGAGTGCACTGCGGAAAGGATACCCCATGTCCGAAACCCCTGTCGAGTTCGGCTGTGTCTTTGATTGCGACGGAACACTTATCGACTCCATGGTTGCATGGCGCGAGGTCGAAGATGAGCTGGCACGCCTTGCGGGCGTTAAGCTAACGAAGGAGCAGACCGACCTCATAACAACGCTCACGTTGCCCGAGGTAGGGGATTTCTTTCACGATCAGCTTGGGGTAGGCAACTCACCGCAGGATGTGCTCGATCTTGTTGATGAGTTTATGGCTGACTTCTACGGAAACCGCGCGAAGCCGCGCCCCGGGGCGCTCGAATTCGTGCAAGCGCTCGCCGCGCGTGGGGTACCCATGGCGGTTGCCTCGTCCACGCCGACCGCACTTCTGCGCGCAGGCATTGAGCATGCTGGTTTCGCACCATATATGCGGGCGGTAGTGTCGGTTGACGACGTGGGACATTCAAAGCGCGAGCCGCACGTGTACGATTGCGCGCGGGAATCGCTGGGCATGCCGCGCCATTGTACGTTCGGCTTCGAGGATGCCGCCTACGCGCTCGACACGCTGCGCACGGCCGGGTACCGCACGGTAGGCGTGTACGACTGCGACTTGTCGGGAACCTATGAGCAGTTGCTTAGCGCCGCCGACCGCACCGTGCGCAGCTTCCACGAACTAAACAGCGAACGCTTCCCTGAATAACGTAGCTGACAGGTGAGCGTGCTGTGCTTTGTGTTGCTGTACCGAAAAAGCATCTTGGACGTTTTTGCTTGGTTGGAGCGCCTGAATGGTTGCTATACTGAAAGAACCGATATTCCGGCACTTCTAAGTTAGGAGAAACCATGGGATACATCAACTGTTCCCACTGCGGGCGCACGCTTGCTGATGATGTGGCGTTCTGTCCGATTTGTGGAACGCCTGTTGCTCGCGACGCTGCAGGTCAGGTGTCCGAAAGCGATTCTGTTATACCCGAACCCGTGGCTCCCGCCGAGCCGGCCTTGCCGACGGAGCCCATCGAGTCTGTCGAGCCGGTTGTGCCGGCGGAATCCGTCGAACCTGCGGCTCCCGTCGACGACGCAGCTCCTGCGGTTCCCGTGTTTCCCGTTGAGCCTGCTGCTCCGGTGTCTTCTCCGTACGGTGTTCCCGTCGCGCCGAGTGGCTATCCTGCCCAGCCTGGTCAGGGCGGCGCCTTCCCTGCGAGCCCCTACGGCGCGCCTCCGGCTCCGCAGCAGCCGCAACAGCCTCCGGTCCCGCAACCGCAACAGCCTCCGGTCCCGCAACCGCAACAGCCTCCGATCCCGCAACTCCAGCAACCGCAGCAACCCACGAACCCCTATGGCGCGCCGGTGGGTGGCCCTTACGCGCCCCCGCAGCCGACGCAGGGAATGCCCGCTGGTCAACCTCCCTACGGAGCGCCTCAACAACCAGGTGGTGTACCCCAGCAACCCGGTGGCATGCCTCCGTACGGCGCTGCGCCTGGGCCGTCCGGCATGCCCCCGTATGGCGGCATGCCTCAGCAGCCCATTCCTTACTCGCAGATGAACAACGACGGCAAGGGTCGCGGCAAGGCGACGGCGTCGCTGGTGCTCGGCATCATTTCTATCGTGCTGGGCAGTTTGCTGTTCGGTATTATCGCCATCGTGCTGTCGTCGCAGTACACGAAGAAGTTCGGTCCCGATGGCAGGGCGAAAGCAGGCAAGATCTGCGGCATCATCGGATCTGTCATTTCGGCGATCCTTATAGTTTTCATACTTGTTATCTCCTGCACTGCAGCCGACATAAGCGATATCAACGTTGAGGACACCGCTGCGCCTGTGACCTCGTTCGAATCCGGTACGGTCGACGCTGAAACCGAAGCAGCAACCGAAGCCGCACAGGCAGGGCTCGATCGCCTGAAGAATCCCGATGACGTCATGATCCAGGCTATGGCAGCCGAGGCCGATGCCGAGTTTAAGAGCTGGTTCGACTACAGTCTCACCGACATCGGCGTCGATCCGACCGAGCTGGTGAAGTGGAGCGTTGGTACGATTCAGTGCGAGCTCGATACCGATGGCGTATATGTGGACGGTGTTGATGCCGAGGCATTTGCTAACACATCATGCATCACGATCAATGCGCTCATAGATTCAGTGGGTGAGCAGGTTGACGCGTTCAATCAGAGCGAAGGCGGCGTGGCCAGTGACGAGGAAGCGAAGGCAAAGCTTGCCGAGTTCCTGGAAAACGCCAAGACGCAGGCGACCCCAGAGGAGTACTTCCTGTGCTTCGAGCTTGATAAGAAGGGCGATTCCTGGGTGGTTGAGGAAGAATCCTTCCTGGAAGAAGCAGAGTACGTATACAGCATGTATGACATCTTCTAATCGCCAGTTCGAGTCAGAGGTTTCGCCAATCGCATCGCATGCAGTACCACAGATCAGCTATCGCCACGGGTCCTCTTCGAAGAAGGGGACCCGGTGCTATGAACCTTCCATGAACGCGCCGCTCGACAAACTTGACGCATGATGCGCGTGCGGTACAATCCTTCTCGATTAGCACTCGAAGGCTGTGAGTGCTAAACATACTGAAAGGAAGGCGTTCATGCGCAAGTTTAAAACCGAGAGCAAGAAGCTGCTCGACCTCATGATCAACTCCATCTACACGAATCGCGAGATTTTCCTGCGCGAGCTCGTATCAAACGCTTCCGACGCGGTTGACAAGCTATACTTCCGCAGTCTTACGGACGACACCGTGCAGCTTGACAAGGATAGCCTGGCCATTCGTGTGTCGTTTGACAAGGATGCGCGCACTGTCACCGTGTCCGACAACGGCATCGGCATGGGTAAGGACGACCTCGATGTGAACCTAGGTACCATCGCGCATTCCGACAGCATGGCGTTCAAGGCCGAAAACGACGAGGCACAGGGCGGCGACGTCGACATCATCGGCCAGTTCGGCGTAGGTTTCTATTCGTCGTTCATGGTGGCTAAGCGCGTGCGCGTGGTGTCACGCGCCTTTGGCACCGACGAAGCGTGGGCGTGGGAAAGCGACGGCATCGAGGGCTACACCATCACCTCTGCCGAGCGCGATACGCACGGCACTGACGTCATTCTCACGCTGAAGGACGACACCGACGACGAGAGCTTCGACACGTTCTTGTCGGAATACGGCCTGAAGAGTCTCATCAAGCGCTATAGCAACTACGTGCGTTATCCTGTGCAGATGAACGTGACGAAGAGTCGCGAGTTACCCAAGCCCGACGACGCTGGTGACGACTACGTGCCGCAGCGCGAAAGCTACACCGAGCTTGAAACCATCAACTCCATGATTCCCATCTGGAAGCGCCGCAAGTCCGACGTTACCGACGAAGAGTACAACGAGTTCTACAAATCCGAGTTCCACGACTTCGCCGATCCTGCTCGCGTTACTACCATCCACGCCGAAGGCGCTCTGTCTTACGATGCGTTGCTGTTCGTGCCGAGCAAGGCTCCGTGGGACCTCTACAGCAAGGACTACCAGAAGGGCTTGGCGCTGTACAGTTCCAACGTGCTTATCATGGAAAAGTGTGAAGACCTGCTGCCCGACTATTACAACTTCGTGCGTGGCGTGGTTGACAGCCAAGACCTTACGCTGAACATTTCGCGCGAAACGCTGCAACAGAACAGCCAGTTGCGCGCTATCGCCAAACGCGTTGAGAAAAAGGTTACTTCCGAGTTGCAGAATATGCGCGACAACGACCGTGAAGCTTATGAGAAGTTCTTCGAGAACTTCGGCCGCGGCCTGAAGTACGGCATTTATGCCACCTATGGTCAGGCTCGCGATCCGCTGGCCGATCTGCTGCTGTTCCATTCTGCCAAGCAGCAGAAGCAGGTCACACTGGCCGAGTATGCCGCCGTCATGCCTGAGGGACAGGATGCCATCTACTACGCTGCGGGCGACTCGGTGGAGCATCTGCAGAACATGCCGGCGGTAAAAACGGTACTGTCGAAGGGCTACGACGTGCTGCTGTGCACGCAGGATGTCGACGAGTTCACGTTCCAGATGATGTACGGCTACGAAGCGCCGAAGACCGACGACGCCGACGATGCTGAGCCCGCGGCACCGCTGCCGTTCAAGAGTGTGGCCGATGCCGACCTTGACATTTCCACCGAAGAGGAAAAGGAAGCGGCAAAAGCTATCACTGAAGACAATAAAGACCTCTTCGAGGCTATGACCAGTGCCCTTGACGGCAAGGTGGAAAAGGTGGCTGTGTCAGCTCGCCTTACCGACGAGCCGGTGTGTCTGGTGTCGGAAGGCCCCATCTCCATTGAAATGGAGAAGACGCTTGCCGGCACGCCCGACGCTGAAGGCATGAAGTCGCAGCGTGTGCTGGAGGTAAACCCCAAGCACGCAGTGTTTGAAGCGCTGAAGACCGCACAGGATTCGGGGGACGCCGACAAGGTACGCGCCTACACCGATCTGCTGTATGGCCAGGCGTTGCTGATGGCAGGACTCCCAGTTGACGATCCGCTGGCGTTCTCGCAAGCGGTATCGGAGCTGATGATCTAAACGGTTCGAATGGTTTATGATCTTCCCAACTATTAGGCCAAATAGTAGGGTGCATGGAGGGGCTGCGAACCGGGTTTTCGCAGCCCTTGCGTTTGTTTTGCTTGCGCGTGGGTAGCTTACGTGTGGGTGGCTTCTACCGCTTTCGGAGCTCCCAGAAGGCAACGGCGCTGGCGGCGGCCACATTTAAGGAATCGACCCCATGCGCCATGGGAATACGCACGGTGAAGTCGCATTGGGCGATGGTTTCGGGCGCGAGGCCATCACCTTCGGTTCCCAGCACCAGGGCTATTTTCTCGCAGGTGGCAAGGCGCGCGTCATCCAAACTCACCGAATTGTCGCAAAGCGCGAGCGCTACTGTGGTGAAACCAAGCTGCTTCAGCTGAGGAATCCCACTGGTTGCCCAGGCGCTTTTTCCCAGTGTATGGGCGTCTTTGTTTGAGAGAGGAGAGCGCTTTCTCGTGCGGGCTGTCGCTAGCGCAGGAAGCTGGCTTGCAGCATCAGTGTCGTTGACAGTGCCGTCGGCGTGGTGTTTTGTTTTCGGTGCGTCCGTTTCGCAATGCTGCACATGGCCGGTGCAACCGATGCGCGTCCAGGGAACTTGGAACACGGTACCCATGCTCACGCGCGCGGCGCGTCGGTACAGCGGGTCGTAGCATTCAGGCGTTACGAGCACGGCGTCAACGCCGAGCGCTGCGGCCGACCGGAAGATGGCCCCTACGTTGGTGTGGTTCGTTACGTTTTCTAGCACCGCGATAAGCCGTGCGCCTTCCACCACCGTTTCAACACTGGGCAATGCGGGCCGTCGGAACGCGCCTAAGGCCCCGCGGGTCAGCTCGAAACCGGTCAGCTCTTGTAGCGCATCGTGCGGTGCTACGAACACGGGCATGGTGGGGTAGTGGGCTTCCATGCGTGTGATCAGTGACTCGAGGGATTTGAGCCACTTTTCCTCCATCAAAAGCGATAGCGGTTGCGCCCCACCTGAAAACGCCCGCTCAATCACCTTGCCCGATTCAGCGATGAACAGGCCCTTTTCAGGCTCCAGTTTGTTGCGCAGTTGCGCTTCGGTCAGGCGCGCATACGCGTCGAGGCGGGGGTCATCAAGTGTGCTTACGTGGAGTACGGGCATGGTTCTCCTTCGTGGTTCGGTGCTGCGGTGCCGCCCAGCGTTCGTCAACGACCTGCCGCACGTCGGGTGATTCCATTATAATGGCGGCCGATACGGCAATGAAGCGCACGGTGGGAAAGGGGCACGGCATGAATGGGCAAACTGACAAGGTGGAAAACGGCATGGAGGATGCGCGCAACCAGCGAGGCGACGAGCAAGGCGAGCAGTTGCAAAGCGCGATGGAGCGCGTGCAGAATCCGGTGAATCATCCGGCGTTCAACCAGTTCGTCGCTACGGTTTCGGCGCTGCGTGCGCCTGACGGGTGCCCGTGGGATCGCGAGCAAACCCACGCCAGCATTGCACACAACATGATCGAAGAAGCCTATGAGGCCGTTGACACCATTGAGTCGAAAGACGTTTCCCATCTGCGCGAAGAACTTGGCGATGTGATGCTTCAGGTGGTACTGCACAGCCAGATAGCCGCCGACGCGGGTGAGTTTACTATCGACGACGTGTGCGCCGACGTAAATGACAAGCTTATTCGCCGGCACCCGCATGTGTTCGGCGACGTGAACGCCGGCAGCGCCGCAGAGGTGCTCGATCTGTGGGATCAGGTGAAGCTGTCAGAGAAGGCCGCAGGTGCCGGGTCGCAGACAGGGGAGGCCCGTGTTCCGGAAAGTCTGCTCGCCAGCGTTCCGGCAAGCTTTCCCGCGCTCATGCAGGCGCAAAAGATCGCGCGTAAGGCGGCATCGGCCGGGTTTGAATGGGGTGATGTTGCCGAAACGTGGGACAAGGTGTATGAAGAAATTGGCGAGCTTAACGAGGCGTACGCTGCCGCTCCCAAGGCTGGCAACGGCAAGATGGATGCGTCCGCCTGCGCTGAATCCGATGCTGCCGATCGCGTGGCGGCCGCCGAGGTCGAGTTCGGCGACGTACTGTTCAGCCTCATCCGTGTGGCGAACAAGATGGGCATCGATGCTGAATCGGCGCTGCGCGCTACCTGTCGCAAATTCCGCAGCCGATGGGAGTTCATGGAAGGTGCGGCGGCGGCAGAAGGCACACGCGTGCAGGACCTTTCGTTCGACAAGCTCGACGAGCTGTGGGACACCTCGAAGCTCCTGTCATAGGCATTATGTTGCTTCTCAAGATTACCGCGATCAGTTCAAGTTGTGCTATTTCGGGGATTTCGGGGGCTTCAACTGCCCGAAATAGCGAAAAATCACGGTTACGCGTGTGAAGTTGTGTCGAGGGTGATACAATAACCGCGATCAGTGCGCGCGGCGCCGTTCTTGAAGTGCGTTCGCGAGTGCGCTATCATGGGGCCGGTGTCGTGCGTGTGAGCTTCGACTCCCATACTACGAATACCGGTTAGCTCGAAACCTTGAACAGAGAGATGAGGTAGGGTATGGAAAACGTTTACGATGTCATTGTCTTGGGCGCGGGCCCGGCGGGTCTGACGGCCGGCCTTTATGCGGGCCGCAGCAGGCTCTCCACGCTCATTATCGAGAAGTCTCAGGACGGTGGCCAGATCGCCATTACCGACGAGATCGAGAACTATCCCGGCCAGCGCGTCGACATTGACGAGTCCGGCGCTTCCCTGGTTGCCCGCATGACCGAGCAGGCCGCTAAGTTCGGCTGCGAGCGCGTGAGCGATACCATCACCGCCGTTGACCTTGAGGGCGACGTCAAGCGCGTTACCTGCGTGAAGGGCGAGTACTGCGCCAAGACCGTCATTCTGGCAACGGGTGCTCATCCCCGCCCCATCGGCTGCAAGAACGAAGCGCAGTTCGTGGGCAAGGGCATTTCCTTCTGCGCCACCTGCGACGCTAACTTCTTCGAGGATCTTGAGGTGTACGTTGTCGGCGGCGGCGACGCTGCGGTTGAAGAGGCAATGTATCTCACCAAGTTCGCCCGCAAAGTTACCCTCATCCATCGCCGCGACGAGCTGCGCGCTGCCAAGTCCATCCAGGAGAAGGCATTCAAGTGCGAGGGTCTCGACTTCATGTGGAACACCGTGGTTGACGAGGTTGGCGGCGACGAAGGCGTTCTGGCCAAGATGGTCGTGCGCAATACCAAGACCGACGAGCTGACCACCATCGAGGCTGACGAAGATGACGGTATCTTCGGTCTGTTCGGCTTCGTGGGCATGATCCCCGGCACCGATCTGTACGAGGGCATCATCGACATGGAGCGCGGCTACGTGGTTACCGACGACAACATGCACACCAACATCCCCGGCGTGTTCGCCGCCGGCGACCTGCGCAAGAAGACGCTGCGCCAGGTTGTTACGGCCGCTGCTGACGGTGCTATCGCCGCCATGCAGGCCGAGAAGTACATCAACGAGCAAGAGTAAGACGGGATAAGCAAGCGAAGCGCTTGTGAGTAACCACAGATCAAGAAGAAGGAGACGAACATGCTTGATGTGGATAAGAAGACGTTTGAGCCCGAGGTTCTGCAGGCTGAGGGCAAGGTTCTGGTTGACTTCTACGGCGACGGCTGCGTGCCCTGCGCTGCGCTGATGCCGCACGTACACGGCTTTGCCGAGAAGTATGGCGACAAGATGAAGTTCACTTCCATGAACACCTCGAAGGCTCGCCGCGTGGCTATCGGCCAGCAGGTGCTGGGCCTTCCCACTATCGCCATTTACGAGAACGGCCAGAAGATCGAAGAGCTCGTCAAGGATGACGCCACCCCTGAGAACGTTGAGGAAATGATTAAGCGTCATATCTAAGCGTTGCGTTTACGTGTTACAGTTGAGCGCATTCGCGTTACAGCGGTGATTCGGTCGCTGATTGTCAGCGTCTGAAGCATAAAGAACCATAAGACACGAGTAGTAGAGAGAGGAGGGAAAATGAGCATTTTGGCCAATAAGAAGGTTGTCGTTATCGGCGATCGCGACGGCGTACCCGGCGAGGCGATTTCTGCCTGCGTCGAGACTGCCGGTGGCGAGGTTGTATTCTCCTCAACGGAGTGCTTTGTCTGAACGGCAGCCGGTGCAATGGACCTGGAGAACCAGAAGAGGGTTAAGGAATTCTCCGAGCAGTTCGGCCCCGAAAACGTTGTTGTTATCGTGGGCGCGGCTGAGGGAGAAGCTGCCGGCCTCGCTGCTGAGACAGTGGAGGCGGGCGACCCGACGTTCGCTGGTCCGTTGACGGGAGTCCAGTTGGGACTCGCCTGCTATCACATCTGCGAGCCTGAGATCAAGGAAGAAGTCGACGCTGACGTCTACGAAGATCAGGTTGGTATGATGGAAATGGTTCTCGATGTTGACGATATCGTCTCCGAGATGACCGACATCCGCTCTGAGTTCTGCAAGTACTAAGACGGATGCGTAAAGGGCTGAAGCGGCGGCGCAAGTCGTCGCTTCAGCTTGATTGGATGTAGTTGCGGGCCGGTGGCAGTCTATGGAAGCCCGGGGCATATTTCGGGTCTACCTTTTCGACTTTGTCATCGATCCTCGTTTCGCGGAGGTAGAAATGAAATGTGTAATTAAGGGAACCGGCTACGTGCTGGTTCACACGCCCGACATGGTGATCGAAAACGGCACCACGCAGACCACCGAGCGCGTGGTCAATCCCGACAGCGAGTATCTGAAGGAGCTGCCGAGCCATCTGCGCACCTTCGATCAGGTGCTGTCGTACTGGCCGAACCAGGTCTACATTGGCAACAAGACTCCCGATGAGCTGCGTGACGTTGCGGAGCCGTGGTGCAACGAAACCTGCGACGTGGCTGACCGTTACGGCAAATTCGGCCAGATGATGCCCGAAGATGAATTCTACCTGCTGCTGCAGGCCTGCGACGTGTTCGACCTGGTGGAACTCGATGCCGAGTTCGTTGCCGGTGCGAAAGAAGCGTTCGCCGCCAACAAGGTCATCGACGAGACCATCGTCGCTCGCGTGAAGGACGGCGTTGAGGCCAGCGTTGTTGCCGACCTCGTTGAGAACGAGCATGCCGAGCCGCTGTCGTTTGATGGCAAGCTGGTCGGTTGCGTGAAGCGCGCCCATGACATCGACGTCAACCTGAACGCTCACACCATGCTTGAGAATCTGGTTGCCAAGGCGTCCTCCGTGCTGGCGCTGCTGACGGTTGTTGAAACCGCTGGTATCGAGAAGGCCGACATCGAGTATGTTATCGACTGCTGCGAAGAGGCATGCGGCGACATGAACCAGCGTGGCGGCGGCAACTTCGCCAAGGCTGCTGCTGAGATCGCCGGCCTGGCAAGCGCCTCTGGTTCCGACTCCCGTGGCTTCTGCGCCGGCCCCTCGCACGCACTCATTGAGGCCGCTGCCCTCGTTCAGTCCGGTGCGTACAAGTGTGTTGCTGTCACCGCTGGCGGCTGCACCGCCAAGCTGGGCATGAACGGCAAGGACCATGTGAAGAAGGGTCTGCCTATTCTCGAGGATATGCTGGGTGGCTTCGCCGTTGTGCTCACCGCTAACGATGGCGTGAACCCCGAGATCAATCTCGACATCATCGGTCGCCATTCCGTAGGCACCGGTTCCGCACCGCAGGCTGTTATCCAGAGTCTCGTGTATGATCCGTTGGAGAAGAACGGCTTGGCCATCACCGATATTGACCGCTTCTCTCCCGAGATGCAGAACCCCGACATCACCAAGCCCGCTGGCGCTGGTGACGTTCCTGCCGCCAACTACAAGATGATCGCCGCTCTGGGCGTGAAGAAGGGCGCTATCGAGAAGGCTGATATGGCCAACTTCGCCAAGGAGCGCGGCATCACCGGCTTTGCTCCCACGCAGGGCCACATCCCCTCGGGCGTGCCCTCCATCGGCTTTATCCGCGACATGATCCTCGACGGCGACATCCAGCGTGCCATGATCATCGGCAAGGGCTCGCTGTTCCTGGGTCGTTTGACCAACTTGTTCGACGGCACTTCGTTCGTCATCCAGAAGAACAGCGGCGAGCAGGAAGCCACGGCGGTGAACGAGGATGAGATCCGCGGCATGGTTGCACGTGCGATGCGCGAGTTCGCCCAGAGCATGCTCGCCGACGCCGAATAAAGGGGGCCGCGTATGAGCTCACTGGAAAAGAAAGTCGCGGACATCTTCTTGGAGATGGCCGACGGCATTGAGATCGGCAACTTCGGCAAGCGTCCCAAGATTGCACTGACGGGCATGGGTAGCGAGCACGGCGAGGAAAACTCGATGCTTGCGGCCACCCTCGCTGCCGCCAAGGGTGTCGACGTGCAGTATATCGGCTCGTTCGAGGATCCGTCGGTCACCACCATTCATGTGGCCGATGACGAAGAGGGTCATGCCAAGATGGATGAGCTGCTCGATAGCGGCGAGATCGATGGTGCTGTTACGATGCACTACCCGTTCCCCATCGGTGTGAGCACCGTTGGCCGTGCTATCACGCCGGCTCGCGGCAAGGAAATGTTCATCGCCAACACCACGGGCACGTCGAGCGCCGAGCGCATCGAGGGCATGATCTTAAACGCCATCTACGGCATTATCGTTGCGAAGTCGTGCGGCATCGCACATCCCACGGTTGGCATCCTGAACGTCGATGGCGCTCGCCAAACCGAGATGGCGCTGAAGGAACTAGCCGACAACGGTTACGACATCACCTTCGCCGAGTCCACGCGCGCTGATGGCGGTTGCGTGCTGCGCGGTAACGACGTGCTGCAGGGCACGCCGGACGTGCTGGTTACCGACTCGCTGACGGGCAACGTGCTCACCAAGATGCTGTCGTCGTTCAATACGGGCGGTTCTTTCGAGGCAACCGGCTTCGGGTATGGCCCGGGCATTGGCAAAGGCTACGAGAAGCTGGTGCTCATTGTGTCCCGCGCTTCGGGTGCCCCGGTTCTGGCCAACGCTTTGCAGTTCGCAGGCGAGCTGGTGCGCAACGGCGTGTTCGCCATCGCAAAAGCCGAGTTTGCCGCTGCCGAGAAGGCTGGTCTTGCCGAGGCTATCGCCAAGCGCAAGCCGCAGCCGAAGGCCGCCGCTGAAGAGGTTAAGGCACCGCCTGCGGAGCCCTGCACCTCGAGCATTCCCGGCATTGAGGTCATGGACCTTGAAGACGCCGTGCAGGAGTTGTGGAAGGCTGGCATCTACGCTGAGTCGGGCATGGGCTGCACCGGTCCGCTCGTTATGATGAGTGACGCCAACTACGAGAAGGCGGTTGAAATTCTGAAGGCTGCCGGTTACGTCGGCTAAGCAGCCGCACAGCCAGTCAGGCGACATTGCTTGAATTAAAAAGGAGGTCGGACACGAGCCGACCTCCTTTTTTGAGTGCACGTGCGTGTGACATGCACTTTTCTACTGGTTTCCCAGGGGCCGTTACGCCTTTTCTTCGCTGTGGCGTCCGTTTTCTAGAATGAAGCGCGTTGCGCTAATGAAACGTTCAGTGGTGCTCTCGATATTTTCGGGCGTCGCTTCTCGTGAAAGGAAGCTTTCCAGTAGTGTGCGATAGTAGCCAATGGTTATTTCGTTGATCAAAGCTGCTTCGTCGGCTGAAAACCCCAGTTCGGCGGCGTATGGTTCGAGCACTTTGATGGTACGTTCGTACAGGTCGCCCGAAAGTAGCATCGACAGCACTGCTCCGCTGATTTTATCAAGCTCGTTGGGGAACACCGAATAGTATTCCTTGATGATGTCGCCCAAAGAGTCGTTGTGATCCTTGAAATATAGGTGCAAGAAAATGGGCGCGTTTGCGAACGAGTACTTGCAGAAGAGCTCCCATGTGTGCAAGTACTCAGCTTCGGCGGTTTGCATGGTTTCGGCATCGGCGGCAAGCTCACTCAGATAATCGCGCAAATAGCTGATCGACGACATGGTTATCAGTTCGTCAAGATCCCTGAAATACAAATACATGGTTGCGCTACTGTAGCCTGCTTGCGAAGCGACTTTGCGGATAGACACGGCATCAAGACCTTCATTCTCGATGATGTGTGCTGTTGCCTCCACGAACGACGCGACGATTTTCTTTCGCGCTTCAGGTGAATATTTAACCCTCCCCATGTATGCCCACCGCCCTTGTAAACACGCTCAGCCTATGACTGAGCAATGTTAAAGAAAATGTATAATAGTCGAATTATAACAGAGTGACATTCTGTAGCAAACGTCTTTATGCGTATGATCAGAGCTGATAGGCTGCTTTACTGGACACGTTGGCTCACAAGTCGCTCAGTGACCGAGGCGCGCAGTTTCTTCCGTTATGCGGTGATCAAGATCGCACAAAATGCGATCGCGGTCATCTGGTAGTGTTCCGCGCACACGCACTGCAATGTTGTCGTGAAAGCCGTCGTAGCGAACGGGAATACTCAGCTTGCTGATAAGGTGTCGCTCTTCGGCGAGCGATTCAAGCTCGCTTGCGGGGATGAATTCACCGTGTTGTACTGCCATGTCAAGCGGCGTGCGTTCGAAGCCGACCATCATCGAGAAGTTGCAAATGTAGGTGGGTCGGGTTTCGTTCAGCAGGTGGGCAGTCGCTTCAGCGTTCTCGATGCCTCGTCCGGCCCCCGCAACGCCAGTCATAATATGAGCTCCGAAGTCGATATCAGCGCGATGTAACTTCTCAGTGGCCTCGCGACATTCGGTGTTGTTATGATCTTTCCGCATGAAGGATAGCACGTCATCAAGCCCGGATTCCACACCGATGTAGAGCATAGTAAGCCCGTCGTTTGCAAGGTGCGTCAATTGCTCGTCGGTTTTGCGGAGGATGGCCGTCACCGTTGCGTCGGCACAGATACTCTCGCATGAGGGAAGGTGCTGGTGAATAAGATCAAAAATAGCTTGCAGGCGCTCAAAAGGCAAGTCGAATGCATTACCGTCGCCGAGCATAACCCGCTTTGGCTTGCCGCCAACGGACTTCACGCGAATGAGTTCGTCTTCAATCTGGGAAAGAGGTAGCTCGCGGAAACGCAGATGCTTGAACAGGCCACAGAACATGCAGGCGTTGTAGGAACAGCCCACAGAAACCGGTAGCTTGAATGAAGCCTTCTCCGCTGGGGTATTGCAAATACGTCCCTCGTAATCCATGGTGCGACTCGCCCCCGTTTCCCAGTGCCGTTTTACTGCATTATACTCCCAAGAACCGCAGGAGATATTTCGCTTTCCCTCCTGCTTTCCGACGGCGTTTTACTGCATTATAGACCCTTAGTTACTTCAGTCGCCTCGCATCGCCATCACGCACCGTGAAGCCTTCGGCGTCGAACGCTTCCAGCAGAGGCACGGCGAATTTGCGACTTGCGCCGACAATATCCTTGAGTGATCCGACCGAGCCGTCGCCGCCGTTTCGGAAGTGAGCGGCCATGCGCTGCTTGCAGGCGTCAACGAACGCGCCATCGTAGAAGAGCTCGCTCGACACGCGATATGCTGCGCCCTCTTGCGCAAGACGCGCCATCGCTCGCCGAGCAAGCGGCAGCTCAACGCTTACTTCGTGTGCCAGTTCGCTCAAAGTGGGCGGTGTGGCGGCATGTTCGCGCAAACAGGTGAGCAGCTTTTCCGCTGCTTGTTTTTCGATTTTCTGTTGTGCTCCCTGGGCGCTCGGGTGGCCGATCAGTCCGCCTTGTGCAACTGCGATGTTTGCAGCGGTGGCTTCGTCGAGCAGAAAGCCGAAACAGGCAGCGTCCATGCGCGGGAAGCACTGCTGTCTCAGGGCTTCTTTCGTCATGCCCGGTTCTGCTGGGTTAGCGCTGTGGAACTCGATGAGTGTGCGCTCGATCTGCCCCATCGCACGTTTTTTGGTAGCGGGGGAGGTGAAGTACTCGCTTGTGTCTCCAAGCGCAACCGCGCGCTTCGATTCGACAGCGGCGCTCAGATACGCGCCCATGAGGTTGCTGTCCATACCGAAGAAGCGCGCGAGGTCGTGCGTGGTCACGGGCTGCGGTTGCAGGCCGAGTGCGTTTTCCACGGCCGCCTGCACATTGTCGTCGGTTAGGGCATCCAGTACAAGCTGCTCGCCATGCAGGTTTGTGCGGTGACGCGGGTGTGCCAGCAGCACCTGCCCGCCGCCCGCAACGTGCACGGGGGAGTACGTGCGCACGATAAAGCGATCACCCATCGATACCGGCAGCGGTTCTTCCAGGCGAATCTGCGCGTAGCTTGTCATACCAGCGGCAAGTTGCTTGAGTCCATCTGCCAAAAGCACGCGCCCGATAACCTCTTTCGTGCCATGTGCGATGTGCATTCGTGCGCCGCTTTCCAGCGGGCGTCCTGTTTTGGCGGTGTCCAGATAGGTGAACTGGGCGTCGAAGCGAGTTGTCGGCTCGATAAGTCCCGGCGTTGCCAGGAAATCGCCCGGTCGGATTTCGGTGGTCTTCACGTCGTTGAGGTTAAGCGCCACGCGATTGCCTGCCTGTGCGAGTGGGGCGTCAGACCCGTGCATCTGCACTGACTTAATGCGGCAGCGCTTTCCTGAGGGCAGTATTTCCACCACATCGTCGGGGCGAACAGTTCCGCTCCACAGCGTTCCGGTAATCACGGTTCCCGATCCTTTGATGGTAAACACGCGATCGACAGGTTGGCGCATGCTCTCGCCCGTGTGCAGTGCCTGCGTTTCCGTGCATGCGGCCGCTATGGCCTCCCGAACGTCTTCAAGGCCCTGTTTGGTACGGCTCGAAACAGGAACGATGGGGGCATTGGCATAAGGGGTTGCAGCCAAAAACGCACGTACGTCTTCGGTCATCAGCTCGAGCCATTCCTCTTCGACCATGTCGATTTTCGTCAGCGCCACTACGCACGAACGCACGCCGAGCGTTTGCAGTACCGCAATGTGTTCGGTAGTCTGCGGCATAATGCCATCGTCGGCGGCTATTACCAACAGCGCAACGTCGATACCGGTTGCGCCCGCTATCATCTGACGCACAAACTTCTCGTGTCCCGGCACGTCGATGACGCCCATGGTGCGGCCGTCGGGCAGTGTCAGTTGGGCAAATCCGAGTTCGATGGTAATGCCGCGCTTCTTTTCCTCCGCAAGGCGGTCGGGATCAACGCCGGTGAGTGCTAGAATGAGCGAAGATTTGCCGTGGTCGATATGCCCGGCGGTTCCAAGTATCAGGTTGGGTGCGTCGTTCGTGCTCATAGGGTCGATCCTCCTGTCTGGATAAGCCGATTGTGGCTTCGCCCCATGCTAGATGACAAAGTCGATTGGGATGGAGACGAAATGGAAAAAGTGAAACTCTTCACAAAGCAGAACGAAAAGACGTTGTCCCAGCTTGAGCGAAACGGCCGGTTCGTTAACAACCGCACATACGTGGAGCTGCACTTAGGTGACATCGCTCCGTATTTCGTGACGAAATACGATTGGCTTACCCGGCAGGCGGCCCGATGGCTACCCAAGCCCGACGACGTGCGCGCCCCCATTTGGTGCGCCGTCAGCCCACGCAGCTGCATGCGCCCTGAGGAAGGCTCGCTTGTGTACTGCCTTGAGGTGCCGAGGGACAAGATTATTTTCTTCGACAACTTCAAATGGGATTACGTGTTAAATCAGCTGTATCTTCCCAAAGACGAGCAAGACGCTCAAGATTATAAGCGCCATCTTGAGAGCATTGGCGTGAAAAGCCGCTTCGACTTCTCGAAAGACCGCTATCGCAATTTGTTTCCCGACGAAATTCGCCGCATTGAGGAAAGTTGGATCCGTATTTTCGAACTGGAAGAGTGGAACATCTGGAATGTGTGTGCGAACATTTGGGAGATCAGGCAGGAGTGGGTGACAGACATTATCCGATTTGGAGAAGAGGTTGATGTTCCCGCACTGGAGGTGTGCAGCGAGGGCGTGGTGCTTTATGACACCTGGCCAAGTGACTACCAGCCGCTTCCCCTTGACGACGTATTGAACGCTGCTTCTGCGGAAAAGGCGGGCGCGCCGCGCGCCTCGGGCGTGGCAGGTACTCGGGGGAGTATGGTGTCGGTCGGTCAGTTCCGCGAGCGTCTTGTTATCAAATAGCGTGTGCGTCGGCTTGCGTTCGTGCCGTTGCGCCAGAGGGGCTGCGTCGGCTGGTATGGCTCTGGCTCTGGTGTCGGGTGTGTTGGTGCTCGTGGGCGCTTGGTTTTGACGGCGGGCACGGGGGCTCTTGGGTTCGTGGTTGGTTTGTGGGCGCGGTGGTGTTTAACTTATCGCGTTAAAGAAATATGTCCGTCAACCCTTGTAACTTGTGTTCGGTAGGTGGTACACTCTCTGTGGTATGAAGTGCCGAGGGTTCGAAACAGCGAGGAGCAAGATTGCCTACTAAGCGATTTTTTCCGTTTCTTCCTGCCTTGCTGTCATTAGCGCAAGGCTGTGAAGAGCACTTGTACCTCGCATGTCGAGGCTTGAAACACCGGCCCTGAACCTCGGTGAGCCCGTCACGTGCTGACGGTCGCTCGCAGTTCCGTTTCGATGCGATTCTTACTCAGATGAATCGACATGCATCGAATCCGTTGCATAACCCGTTTTCCACGCTATCGTTCCCGCTTGTGCAGCGCGCGTTTGCGCCTGCGTTGGCGTGCGGCTTTGTTTCTGGTTTTGAGCAAGGCCGCCACGGTGTGATAGAACGTATTACCCCGATCGAGTAAGGAGGTGAAAGCTGTTACGATAGTGACGAACAATCCTCTCTTGCGAGAAGAGGAAGACGTGCTTTTCGTAGAGGGCACGTTCAGAGATGTGCTCGTCACGGTGCGTGACAAGGTGTATTCAGGCTATGAGCTTATCAGCCACCCGCTGTTTGCCAGCAGCAGAATGATGTTCTCGCCCTTTCGCACGGTGATCATCGGGGAGAGAGAGGACAGAATCTCGCAAGAGGCATGCCAGATCGTGGAAGACTCGATTCTGTCATACGATACGGCCACAGCAAGACGTCGTCGTCAACCAGAGCATGATGACGACTATGCTTGGGTAGATAGGAGCCTGTACTTGTCCGCATTGGAGGAGTATGAGTCTCGGTTTTAAAAGTCAGAAGATGAATGGAGGTGTTCTGATTTGAGGCTAGAACAAAATCTGATCCACGTTAAAGACGTGGTGGCCGGCGACGCCATGGGCATTGAAAATGGCGTGCTGACCGTCGACATCGAGGGCCTGAAGCAGTGCGTTCTCGAGGACGACAAGATCAAGAGCGTCGAGATCGATTTCGCCAAGCCCGGCGATCGCACTCGTATCGTTCCCGTTAAGGACGTCATCGAGCCCCGCTATCGGGTTGACCGCCAGAACGGTTTCCCGGGTGTTACCACCAAGTACGAAGAGTGTGGCAACGGCGTTACCAACATCCTGAAGGGTGCAGCTATTGTCACCATCGGTGATATGGTCGGCTTCCAGGAGGGCGTTATTGACATGTGGGGCGAGGGTGCTGGTTGGACCCCGTTCTCCAAGACGCTGAACATCGTGGTTGACATCACCCCGGTTGACGGTCTTGACCCGCATACGCACGAGCGCGTTGTGCGCCTTGCTGGTCTGCGTGCTTCCACGTTTGTGGGTATGGCCGCCAAGGATGCCGCGATCGACGAAACCAATGTGTACGAAATCGGCACCATGGCCGAGGAAGTTGCTAAGTACCCGGATCTGCCGAAGGTTGCCTACGTTGAGATGACTATCTCCCAGGGCCTGCTGCATGACGGCTTCTTGTATGGTGTTGACCTCAAGGAGATTGTGCCCACCTGGTTCCATCCCAATGAGGAAATCGACAACGCTGTCATCAGCGGCAACTGCGTTGCTGCTTGCGACAAGATCACCACGTATCAGCATCAGAACAACGCGCTGATTCACGACCTGTACGCACAGCATGGCAAGACCATCAACTACATTGGCAACATCTTCTCGCCTGAGTTGACCACGCTCGACGGTAAGTTCCGCAACTGCGACTACACCGCGAAACTGTGCCACCAGCTGGGCGCCGACGGCGTTATCGTGTCCGAAGAGGGCTACGGCAACCCCGACTCCGACCTGGTTATGATCTGCAAGCGCCTGGAGAAGCGCGGCATCAAGACCGCTCTGGTCACCGACGAGTGCTCCGGTTGGGATGGCACCAGCCAGCCGCTGACCGACACCGCCGCTGAGGCCGTGGCCGTCGTTTCCTCTGGCAACGTTTCCAAGGTTATCGAGCTCGAGCCCGCCGACAAGGTTATCGGCAACCTGAAGTCCGCTCAGACTCTGGCTGGCGGCTGGGATGGCTGCGTGGCTGAAGACGGCAGCGTGAAGGTTGAGCTGAACGCTGTCATCGGCGCTACCTCCGAGATCGGCTTCCATAACGCATCGGTCAAGTTGTACTAGGAGGTTGTAAATGGCTAAGAAGCGTGTAATTTTCTACCTGAACCAGTTCTTCGGCGGCATCGGTGGCGAGGACAAGGCTGACTACGCTCCCGAGTACCGCGAAGAGGTTGTCGGCCCCGGCGTGGGTGTTGCTGCTGCCACCGCTGACAACGCTGAGATCATCGGCACCATCATTTGCGGCGACAACTTCTTCGGTCAGAACGAGGAAGAGGCTAAGGCCTTCATCGCCGAAACCATCAAGGCTAACAAGCCTGACATCCTGGTTGCCGGCCCTGCTTTTAACGCTGGCCGTTATGGCTTCGCGTGCGCTGGCGCTTGCCAGGTTGCGCACGAGCTGGGTGTCATTCCTGTTTCCGGCATGTATGTTGAGAACCCGGGCCTGGAGCACTGCCGCTCCTTCTCTTGGGTTGCCGAAACCGCTGACGCTGCTGCGAAGATGCGCAAGGCACTGCCCATCATGGCGAACTTGGTGAACAAGCTTGCTTTGGGCGAGGAAGTCACCCCCGAGGGCGACAAGTATCATGCACAGGGTCGCCGCGAGTGCATCCTGGTTGACGAGCTTGGTTCGACCCGTGCCGTCAACATGCTGCTCGCTCGCCTGAACGACGAGCCTTTCGAGACCGAGCTGCCCATGCCCACCTTTGACGAGGTTGAGCCGGCTGCCGCTATCAAGGACCTGTCCAAGGCCACCATCGCCTTGGTTACCACTGGCGGCGTTGTGCCGAACGGCAATCCCGACCGTCTGCAGTCCGCTTCCGCTCAGCAGTGGAACAAGTACGACATCTCCGCGCTGGACGAGCTCAAGGGCGAGTACTTCACCGTTCATGGTGGCTTCGACCCCGTGTACTGCAACGAGAAGGCCGACCGTGTTGTGCCGCTGGACATCCTGCGCGAGCTGGAGAAGGAAGGCAAGATCGGTAAGGTCCACGAGATCTTCTACACCACCACCGGTACTGGTACCGCTGTTGCCAACTCCGAGAAGTTCGGCATCGAGATTGGCAAGGAGCTGGCCGACGCAGGCGTCGACGGTGTCTTGCTCACCTCCACTTGAGGCACGTGTACTCGTTGCGGTGCAACGATCGTTAAGGAAATCGAGCGCTATGGTACCCCCATCGTTCACATGGCTACCATCACCACGATTTCTCAGTCTGTAGGTGCGAACCGTATCGTCCCGACGGTTGCTATTCCGTATCCGGTTGGCAACCCGACGCTGTCCGCTGAGGACGAGCATGCGATGCGTCGCGAAATGGTGGAGCGTGCCGTGAACGGCCTGGCCACCGAGATCACCGAGTCGACCCAGTTCGAATAAGGGAGGCTTGCAAAGGCGCTGCCAAGCCCGTCTGTGGGGGGACGTGGATAAGGCGAAGCCTTTCAGGTGGTAATTGAAAAGGACCCGCGTTTCGGCGCGGGTCCTTTTTTTCAGGGTGCGTTGCGATCGCGCTTACACGCGAGCGACGCACTTGATTTCGACACTTGCGCCCTTCGGCAACGCGGCAACTTGGAAGGCGGCGCGTGCGGGGTAAGGCTCATTGAAGAAGGTGGCGTACACCTCGTTCATGTCGGCAAAGTCGGCGATGTCGGTGAGCATGACTGTTGTTTCCACAACGGCGGACATGTCAGTTCCTGCTTCAGTGAGAATAGCCTGGATGTTTTTCAAACACTGGGCTGTCTGCGTTTTGATGTCGTTGTCTGCAAATTCACCGGTTGCAGGGTCGATCGGAATCTGCCCCGACACGTTGATGGACACGCCTTCTGCTTTGATAGCCTGCGAATAGGGGCCGATGGCGCTCGGTGCGTTCGTAGTGGCGATTGCGGTGTTGTTCATAGTGGTGCCTCCTTGAGCGATGGTGCATGCGATAGATGCGGCGCGTGAGTGCGAGCCGCCAGACAGATGATACACCTTTACATTACGCTTCGGATTGTTCAGTCGAGGTAACCGTCGTTATGCTGGTATCATGATCGCAAGGCGTTGCCTTACCATGCCAACTCGGACGAAACGGAGGATCCCATGCAGGCACGAGCTGTTCACCGTTGCATTCACGTACTCGATCTTGAGAAATCGCTCGCCTTCTATGAGCAAGCGCTCGGAATGAAGGTGGTTCGGCGTATGGGGCCCGATGATGGGTCATGGGAAAACGTGTTCGTTGCGAATGATGATTCGGGTTTTCAGGTAGAACTCACCTGGAACCGTGGACGTACCGAGCCTTACGTGAACGGGGGGCGTGATACGCATCTTGCCTTCGCAGTTGACAACATGGACGAAGCGCGCGCTCTGCACGAGCGCATGGGCTGCGTCTGCTTTGTGAACGAGCGTATGGGCATTTATTTTATTGAAGACCCCGATGGATGTTGGATCGAGATCGTTCCGCTCGATCGTGCTGGCAACGCTGCGCAGGCGGGTGCCGATGTTTTAGCCGCAATGCGCAACCGTCGCAGCGTTCGCTCATATGCAGGCGAGCGTATTCCCAATGAGAAGATTGAGCGTGTGATCGAAGCGGGGCTGCTGTCGGCAGCCGGACGGGGTATTCGTCCTTGGGAGTTGGTGGTAGTTCGCGATCGCAGCATGCTTGAATCGCTTGCCAGTTGCCGCACTGCCGGAGCGCAGATGCTTACCGAAGCCGATGCGGCCATTGTTGTGGTGGCCAACGTTGCCGCAGCTGACACGTGGGTGGAGGACTGCTCAATTGTCATGGCAAACATGCACTTAGCCGCCGACGCATTGGGGCTTGGCAGCTGCTGGATTCAGGGGCGCGGCCGTGAGGCGGCTGATGGGCGCAGCACACGCGATTATGTGGTCGCCTCGCTCGACATTCCCGACGGCTATGAGATCGAAGCCATCCTGTCGCTTGGCGTATGCGCCGAGCATCCTGAGCCGCGCGTTGTCGATGAGATGCTTGCTGCAAAGGTGCACCGGGATAGCTTTTAAGGATCTTTGGCCGGGGAAAAGGTCAAGGAAATCCATTGCTTACGTTGACTTGTGCTGACTTGCATTGATTCTGACAAAACCGCAGGTTGTTTACGTGTGTTTCCCTAGACAGGGGTATTGTGAAGCTTCTATAATGAGCAAGCTAGCGCACTGCAGACGAGCATCGGCGGCATGGGGCCACCGTTTGCTTGCGCGGAAAGATTGAGGTGAAACCAATGATCGTACTCGTGGTGAATGCGGGAAGCTCGACGCTGAAAAGCCAGCTTGTCGACACCGAAACCAAGGCGTGCCTGATGAAGTCGAACGCGGAGAAGATTACGACTCCGGGCACGTTCATGAACGTCAGTTTCCCGCCGTCGAGCGAGAAGCATCATTTCGACATGGAAGGCGCCTCGCACGCCGATTGCCTGGACAAGCTGCTTGAAGTTATCTTCTCGGCAGAAGAATCGCCGGTACATTCTCTGGCCGACATCGATGCCGTGGGCAACCGCATCGTGTCGGGCGGCGAGTTCTTCGACCGCTCCGCCGTGGTTGACGCCGACGTGCTGGAGAAGGTGAAAATCTGCGGCGAGTTGGCCCCGCTGCACAATCCGCCGGCGGCTTCGTGCATCGAGTACCTGATGAAGGCTGCGCCCGATACCCCGCAGGTTGTTGTGTTTGACACTGCGTTCCACATTGCGGGCATTCCGCCGAAGGCGTATCGCTACGCACTGCCCGAGAAGTACTACACCGAGTACAAGATTCGCCGCTACGGCGCTCATGGTACTTCGCACAAGTATGCTGCAGAAACCGCCGCTGCACTGCTGGGCCGCGACGTTGCCGATTTGAACATCATCACGTGTCATCTGGGCTCGGGCGGCTCGGTCAGCGCCGTGCAGGGTGGCCGTTGCGTCGACACCACCATGGGCCTCACGCCGCTTGAGGGCATCATGATGGGTACCCGCACCGGTTCGATGGATCCGTCTATTGTCACCTACATCATGCGTCGTGAGGATGCCACGCCTGATGATATGGACGCACTCATGAACAAGAAGTCGGGCATGTTGGGCGTGTCGGGCTTCTCCAACGACTGCCGTGAGCTTGAACAGGCTGCGGCTGAAGGCAACGAGAATGCGAAGCTGGCGTTGGAAATGTACGTATACACGGTACAGAAGGCCATCGGCCAGTTCATGGCAGTGCTTCCGGGTACCGATGCTATCGTGTTCACCGCCGGCATTGGCGAGAATAGCGAGGAAATGCGCCGCGACATCTGCGAAGCTATCGCTCATTTGGGCGTGAAGATCGATGCGGAAAAGAACAAGGGTCGTGGTATCGATCGCGTGATCTCCACTGACGATTCGCCGGTGAAGGCGCTGGTTATTTCCGCCGACGAGGAAATGTGCATCGCCCGCGAAACAGAGGAACTGGTAGCCGCGCTGTAAGCTTTGGTTCTAGCGAGGCTCGCCGGTGCTCGGCGAGCAAAACGCATGACGCGTTATCTGGATAAGCCCCCCGAACACATGTCAGGTTCGGGGGGCTTTGCTGTGACGGTAAGCTAGAAGTACGACGGTAAACCGGAAGTCCGCAACTTTTGGAATATCTGTTGGGAGATTGAGTTATACCAGATCAGGCGTGGGGCAACTGCCGGTTGCCAGAGATTATCTTTGGTTCTATGGGAAAATGACCACATAAGGTGGTGGAGTGGAGGACGGAGAAACCGTAGGGTGAAAGGCGAGACGTGACGAACAAACGGACGCGAAAGGGAACTATGATGAACGTCGAGATCGCCCAGCGGCTTGCCGAACTGCGCCGCGCACGAGGGCTTTCCCAAGAAGACTTAGCAAACAAGCTGGGGTTGTCGCGCCAAGCTGTTTCCAAGTGGGAGCGCGCCGAGTCGGCTCCTGATATGGGAAACCTTATCGCCTTGGCTGACTTGTACGAAGTGACCATTGATGAACTTTTGCGCGTGAGTCCCGAGGTGGAAGAGAACGTGCGTTACGAGTTACAGGAGTGTGTCAAGTCGACCGAAGAACAAACGAAAAATGCTGCCGAGACCGCCGAAAACAAGTCGCGCGAAGTAGCCGAGTGTTCACAGGCTGCGGCAAGTGTTCCCGAGACTGCTTCCGCGGCAAGTGTTCCCGAGACGCCAACCGCGACGAGCGTCCCAAAGACAGCTGCTGCGTCAGTGGCCTATCCCGCAGGTGTCCAGGTGAAGCCACCAAAAAGCCCGCTCCGTACGTTTCCCTACCCGTTGGTGTGCGTTGTTGTGTACTTGATTATGGGGTTTTGCTTCGGTTGGTGGCATCCAGGATGGATCATTTTTCTCACTATTCCTTTCTACTATTGGATTGTAAGCGTGATCGAGCGCGATCAGCAATGGCAGGCCGATCACAGTAATGAGTCCCGGAAAAACAGCGGTGATGCTGGTTTTAGACCGCACTCATAGGAGGGAATAACAATGGCTAAACTTACGCGTAATACGCATATCAAAATCGTGCTCATTGTGTTGTTGTGCTTGATGCTCTGTGGTGGACTGGTTCTGTGTGGGAGGTTCATACCTCTATCGGGCGCTTCTGCGGCATTCCGTAGTTACGATCACAGTGGCAGTTTTGAGGTCGACGCAACCACGGTCAGCCGTATTGACTTCTCGTGGCTTGCGGGAAATGCAACGATTCGTGTGGTGCCCGACAATCAGACGGCGGGTATGATTCAGGTGAGCGAAACTCGCAAAGACTTTGCACCCGAACTTGGTTGGTCGTTTACAGACGGTCTGCTTGAGATAGGTTACAGCCGCACGCCTTTCGGCGGCGTGGGAGGATGCGTACGTGCTGCTTTCGACGCAAAGGATGTGACAGTGCTTCTTCCTGTATCGTTGAGCGATCGTCTGGAAAGACTGAGTGTTGATGTCGCTTCAGGAACATATTCACTTGACCAAGTGGGCTGCCGGGAACTGGGGTTGTCGATGGCCTCGGGTGAGCTGTCGGCGTCGGGGTTTTCCTGTACCGATGCGGGTCTGGATATTTCGAGTGGGAAAGTGACGCTTGACGGGGCAATAGGTGGCGAGTTGGAGATAGACCAGGCATCGGGCGATGTTTCGGTGAGCTGTGCGGGCGATCAGCCGCGCATTGCAAGCCTTGATGTGACGTCGGGTGTCGTTGCGCTCGAACTTAACCGCGCGCGAGGATTCGAGTTGATAATGGACAAGACAACAGGCTCGTTCAACTGCAACATGCCACTGGAAAGCACTTCCGACAACGCGCGCCGTGCGGGAGATGGCTATACGAAGCTGAACGTCAACTTGGTAAGCGGTACGCTGAACGTAATGGGCGTCGACTAGAGTGATTAAATTGGTTTAGTGGTTTTAGCAACTATCGCAACTATAGTAAGTTTAGTAACTATAGCAAGAAGATAACGTCGTGTGGAAGTCACCTATCAAATCGTGATTTGACAAAACTAGATTTGAATAGAATAATTTGGCGTATCTTGCCATGCTTTTCGCGAGGGAGGTTCATTATGCGGTTTATCGGGAGACACAACGCTTGGCGAGATAGCATCACGGGCCATGATCGATTCCCAAAAAGCAAATGTGTACCTTAAGAATCTGATGGAGCTTGGGTTGATGATGAGGGAGTTTCCCGTCGGTTCGAGTCTTAAGGAGCAATCCAAGGGTGCGCGAGGACTCTATCGCATTGCGGATGAGTTCTTCCGCTTTTGGTATGCTTTCGTGTTCCCAAACAAATCCGATTTGGACATGATGGATGTCGACGGAGTGTATCAGTTTGACATTGAGCCACGGTTGGCGCAATTTTCCTCGTTGAATTTTGAAGATATCTGTCGAGCATGGCTACGCGAGCGGAACTGTCAGCGAAAACTGAGTTGTCGGTTTGGGGAAATTGGGCGCTTTTGGAATAAGCAACTTGAGATAGACGCGCTGGGTCTGTCGAAAGCGAGTGGTGATAGGCCTATTGGAGCCAGTGCTCTTGTGGGCGAGTGCAAGTTCGGGAAGAGTCTGGTGGGAACAGACGTGCTCGATGATCTCGACGAGAAAGCGTGTACGATCGGATTGCAGAACGTCGATTACTACCTGTTCTCTCGTGCAGGTTTTACTCCTTCCCTCAAAGCGCACGCTACTCAAAAAGCAACCCTTCATCTTGTATCGATCGAAGAGCTGTACGAAGACTGACCTGGGTGATATCAACGTGTGTTGCTCGGTGTTCCTACAGGGTGTCGAAGTATGCGGCGCAGGCGCGGGCGATTTCGGGAATGTCGCTTTCGATGATCGTGCGCGCGTCGAACAGCACTGATTCTTTCTTGATGCGCCCGATGATGGGCACCGTGTTCTTCGAGATGAGGTACTCTTCGCAGCTTTGGGCGCAACCGTGAGCAAGCGACATGCGCACGGCGAACGTGTCGATGTCATACATGGGAAGCGACCCGCCGCCAGCTCGCGCGATTTCGGGCACAATGTCGAACGTGGCGTTCTCGCTCGCTACAGCGCCTGCAAGCGCGTTGCACAGCGCCTGCGCGCGTTCTTTCACTGTGTTGGCAGATTCGGTGAGCATGCGCAACGTGGGAATACTGCGCATCGCTTGCTGAGGATTCAGATACAGGCGCAGCGTCGCCTCAAGCGCTGCGAGTGTCATCTTGTCAAGGCGCAGGGCGCGGGCGAGTGGGTTTGCTTTTAGGCGTGCGATAAGCTCCTTCGAACCCACGATAATGCCGGCTTGCGGGCCGCCGAGCAGTTTGTCACCCGAGAATGACACCAGGTCGCATCCGGCTTGGAGCGATTCGGCAACCGTATGCTCGGCGCATTCGCTGAAGCAGTCGAGATGCAGGAATACGCCCGACCCTTGGTCTTCGTACACGAGCACGTCAGGTGTGGAGATAGTCTTGGCGAATGAAGGGGTGGTTACAGACGCTGCAGCGCCGTTGTCGCTTTGCGCATGGCGACGCGCGTTTTCCTTGTCGGCAAGGGATCTCAGCTGGCGGATGTCCACGCTTTCTGTGAAGCCAACCATGCGGTAGTTGGAGGGATGTACTTTCAGCAGCATGGCGGTGTCGTTGCTGAAAGCGCGTTCGTAATCGCTCAGATGGGTTTTGTTTGTGGTGCCAACTTCGACCATATGTGCGTTGGAGAGCGCCATAATGTCGGGCACGCGGAACGATCCACCAATTTCCACCAGCTCGCCACGCGACACGATGGCCTCGTGCCCGGCAGCGAACTCGGCGAGCACCATCATTACTGCCGCTGCGTTGTTATTTACCGCCAGCGCAGCTTCGGCTCCCGTGAGCGAACAGATGAGGTGTTCCACATGGTTGTGGCGACTGCCGCGCGACATGGTTTTAGTGTTGTACTCCAGCGTGGAATAACCCTGGGCGGCCTCAACCACCGCATCGACCGCTTCTTTGGCAAGCACGCTGCGGCCTAAGTTGGTGTGCACAATGACGCCGGTTGCGTTGATCACGTGGCGCAGCGACGGGCGCAGGTTGTCGAGCGCGCGGCTGCAGGCAGCATAGGCGATAGCCTGCGCGTCTACAGATGTTTGCGTGCCTTCCAGAATGCTGTGGCGCACGCCGTCAATGGCGCTTCGCACGCAGTCGACCAAGATGTCATGGGGCATGAGGGCTGACAAAGCGTCGACCTGCGAGTTCTTCAGAACTTCCTCAACAGGGGGTAGCGATCTTAGCAGTTCGGCAGTGCGTGCGTTCATAGTGGCCTCTCTTATGGCGCGGGTGTGCGAGCGGTAACGGAACGGATAACTTATCGCGATAAATACGTACGGCAAAGTGTAGCAATGTTCGGGGCGCAATGCCAGTGTTGCCGTAATTGAGGACAAATCACCTTCCGCTTTCCGTATGGAAGTCGTTCGCTTCGGCGTCGTATGTGCGTGATTAGCACGTGGAGGCACGAAGCGGGTAGCACGAAGCATTGCGTTGTGAGATGGCGCCGGTGGGCTGTTTTCGAAAGAGCTTGCGTGCTGGTTCGTGTACCATGTGAAATCCGAGGGAGGAAGGGTTGGTGTAGGATCAATGGATGTCATCGACCGTCATATCGAAGAAGAAGTTACTGCATCGTATAAGGTGCGTTGCGTGAGCGCAGACGGGGCGGAAGTGGGCGAAAACGCCACGGTGCTCGTTGAACACAATCTGGATGTGTTCGTGAACGAGATTCTAACCATGCGCATCGTATGTACGCCCAACCATCTGGTTGATTTGGTGGTAGGGAGGCTGTTCTCCGAAGGGGTCATTGTGGGCGTAGGTGACGTTGAATCGGTATATCTGTGCGAACACGGAACGCGAGCGCGTGTGATCTTACGTGATCGAGTAGCTGACTTCTCGAAGACCGGCGTTAATACGGTTCCTTCATGTTGTACGGGCAACAAGTCGTACAACCACTACTTTGATGCCGATGACGCGCCCGAAAAGGTGGTTCCCATCGCGTGGGAACGTTCGTGGGTGTTTGCGGCTGCGCGTGCGTTCGCGCAGGATTCGCCGCTGCACAAGCGCACGTTCGGTACGCATAGCTGCTATGTGCTGATAGGTGGTAACATCGTGTGCTGTCGTGAAGATTTAGGTCGCCATAACGCGTTCGACAAGGCGCTCGGTGCAGCCTTGCGTACAGGGGTTGATCTGCGGCAGGCGATGATATTCTCAAGCGGGCGCATTCCCGTAGATATGGTGATGAAGGCCATTCGCGCGGGTGTGCCAATGCTTGTCACGAAGGCGGTGCCCACCGACGCCACCATCGAGCTCGCGCGAGCCTACAACCTTACGCTCATCTGCTCCGCGCGGCCCGACAGCATGCGCGTATGCCATGATCCATTGGCAAAGTAGATACGCGTCTCGTGTGTCAACAGTGAATGTCAAATCGTGATTTGACAAATGTTGCTATAGTTTCTCCCCAGCGCTCCTTTTTCTGCGTACGCCTTAAAAGTGTAGAATATTTCAGAAATTCTTGCGTACGCAAGAATTGCAAAAGCGCATTGGAACTACTTGCGCTTCTTCTGTATGGCTCGCTATCCGTAATGTCGAATTCTTTGCATTTGGAATGAGCGCGGCTGTATCTTGTGTTTATGTGTCATGTTTGGTGTGTTACGAACGTCACATACATCCAGACAGACGAAGCGTACAGCGAAGTGCTGCTTCCCAAGCTTTAAACACGTGCTCTTTCAAACCGTTTGGGTCGGGAATTGTGATGAGATTGACGTCTGCAAACTCGCTCGCGTTGCTGCTGGGGGCTTCCGCGATCTCGCTCACGTCGTTGCTTGCAGGCGCTAGCCATCCGTGCTCGAGGTGCGGCAAGCTCAAATTCATGCGATAGGGTTGCAGGTACACCATGTTCGGTGCGGCCAGCGCGACGGCAGCAAGCACGTCCCATCCGACAAACCCATGGGTGTCCCATTCCTGACGCGCTCGCTCGAACCATGGAACGCAAGTGCGCTTAATGAGTTGTGAAGTGGGTGTGTCGTCTGTGGCAAGCCGGGCGATAAATTCATCGGCAGAGAAGGTGAGGGGCAGGCAGTTAATAGCATCGGCAATGAGTGCAGGTGTGCGCCAGGTGGCAGACGCGGCAAAGGTGGCAAGCGCCGCTGGCGCATCGGAGGCGAAGTTGAGTTCGTCCATCACGTTACCGCCTACGCGCAGCTCTTCGGTGAGACCTCCCATCAGCGCAATGCGGTCGAAGCGCGCCAACGTGCCGGGTTTTAGCTGTTCAGCTAGAGCCAGATCGGTGACTGCCCCCAGTGAGAGCACGGCGAGCTCAGTGTTGTCGGGGCGTGCTGCGCGCGCAGCTTCTATAAGGAGGTTCGCCGCTTCGCTCGCATGCGAGCTGCCTTCTGCGTGATACCCGCCAGCATCGGCGCCGCGCACAATGGGGATGTTTAATCCCAGCTCATCACAGAGTATTTTCGTGGCGTAGGTGGTTTCTTCCGTCGAGCTGTTGCCGTGCGTGGTGCAGATGGCGTCGATTTCCAGACTGCTTCTGCAGGCTTCCTTGGCGCTTTCGGCGCCGTCAAAGCTCTCGCTGCTTCCTTCGTTTGCTTCTGCCATCAGGAGCTTTCTGCCAAGCAGATACAGTAGCGCAAGGCCGTCGTCGATCTCCTTGCCAGGGATGCCCATGGTGTTGTCGCAAACGACAATGATGTGCCGGTTCATCAGCTACTCCTGTTCTCTGTCGTCACCCGCGTGTCGCGATGAAGTTTAGCTCCGTGTATCGTAGAACTGCTTGCAGATGCGGTCGATGAAGGGGATCGATACGTACTCTTGTATCTTCTCGAAAGTGTCGGCGTTACTGAGAGCGCGATCGTCCTCGGCGTATTCAGTGTATGCCATCGCACACCAAGTAATGCCCCGCAGGCAGGTGACAGTGAGGTAGTCGTTCAGGCGCTCGCGCAGGCCGCGCGTGTCGAAGCGGCCGCCTACGGCAAGTAGGTACTCGTCTAAGAAGCGGCTGATGGCAGCATCGTCAAGCCAGGTATCGGTCTTCCAATAGGTTGTAGTGGGAACGAGAAAATGGCCTAAGTCCTGTGCAGGGTCGGAAAGCAGCGGTTTCTCCCAGTCGATCAGGTAACTTGTCCCGTCGTCGTTGATGAGGAAGTTCCCTGAGTTCACCTCGGTGTTTACGATGCATCGGGGGAAGTTGTCGCCGTGTTCACATTCACGCTCGACTTCTATGCAGGCGCACTCGCGTGCGGTTTCGAACATGCGGTCAACCTTTTGCACCACGTGCTCGTCGGCGTTGCTCCACGCGCGGTACGTGCAAAACATCTGCTCGCATTCTGCAACGATGGCACTAAGCGGGTGCGGGGGAGCGATCAAGCAGGTGCGGGCTTTGTCGGTAGGGGTTGCGTGAATGTCGGCCAAAATGCGTGCAGCTACCGCGAGGTCGGTTTCGTAGCGCAGAGGACGCCCTGGCAGCCATTCTTCGACACCGATACCTGCAGGAATGCGCTGCTTCGTGTCATCAACGTAGTATGAGCGCGGTGTGCGGCCCGATGCGTGAAGTGCGTCAAGTGCGTTCATCTCGTAGGTGATCTGCTGTTTGAGGTGCATTTGTGATCCCAGGTTTACGCGCAGCAGAAAACGCTTGCCGTCGCTGGGTCGCTCGAACAGATAGTTGACGTTGTACTCGCCTTGAGCGAATGGCGACAGCGTAAGTGGGGTGCTTTCCGGTTCGCCGATGGCTGTATGCAACGCGGCGTTGTTATTTACGTAGCGCTGTAAAATGGTGATGTCGCATGCGTCTGTTGGCTTCATGAAGCTACTCCTTCGCGTTGGCTTGTGCCACGTTGTCTGCTGCCGCTTGCGTCGACTTGCCTCCTGTCGCGCGCGCCGCCGATGCGCCGTCAAGCGGCAGCACCTCGGTTGCGCCCGATTCCGTATGAACCAGAATGGCTGGTCCTTCGACACCGGGCGCAGCGATGCGCAACTTGCCGTAGGTGAACTCGCCATCACATACAACACCTTCAAACGCCTTCGTTTGCCCGAAGCTTGCGACCACCTCAGGGGTTGCCGGATGTATTAGCAAGTCGGCCGGCTTGCCCACCTGAATAATACGTCCGCCTGACAAATAGGCTATTTGGTCGCTCATCCGCAGCGCCTCGAACCCGTCGTGTGTGACCATGACGATGGTGGTGTCGTGTCGCTCGTGAAGCTTTAACACCAGGTCGCGCATGTCGTCGCGCACCTCTTCGTCAAGCCCGCTGAACGGCTCATCGAGCAACACGGCGTGCGGGCGACACACCAGCGCCCGCGCAAGTGCCACACGCTGCCGCTGCCCGCCCGACAACTCGTGCGTGCGACGCTGCTCAAGGCCCTGAAGCTGCACTTCAGCCAGCATTGCACGTGCCCGTTCACGCCGTTCAGGCGTGCGCACGCCGCGCATCTTCAACGGAAAAGCCACATTGTCAAGCACATTCATGTTGGGAAACAGCCGCGCATCCTGAAACACCACCGATACGTCGCGTTTGTGCGTTGGTACGGCATCGACGCATTCCCCATCGAAATACACTTCTCCAGAGTCCTGTAGCAGAAGCCCGCTGATAACTGACAGCAACGTTGACTTTCCCGCCCCCGATTTTCCAAGAATCGACACGAATTCACCCGAGGGCACGCACATTGAAACATCTTGCAGAATAGGATTCTTGCGCAGCGTGAGGTTTATGTTGCGCAGGCTGATTTCCATGGAAGAGCCTCGTCTCTTTCGTCTTTCATCTTACGCTTCGCCGTACAGCGCCGTTTCCTCAGTGCTCCCGCCCGTTTTTCGCAGAATCACACGAAACGCCACGAATACCAGCAGCGTGGTTGCTAAAAACACCAGCGCGTAGGCACCAGCAATAGTGCGGTCGCCCCCGGAAAGGTAGGGGAACAGAATGAGCGCGAACGTACGTACTTTGCCGCCGCCAATGAGTAGGGTAAGGAAGTACTGCGAAAACGATATGATGAAGCTCATGCACAGTGATGACAAGATACCCGGGGTAATTGTTGGCAGCGACACGTGCCAAAACGCGCGCAGTCCGCTCGCGCCCAAGGTGCGTGCAGCTTGTTCGCGTGCCTGTCCGGCACCGCACGTCGTCTCCGTCATGATGGCCACTGCGTATGGCAGTGCCACAATGGCATGCGCGAGCACCACGCCGAACGCGGTGTAGGCAAGGTGCAGCCTAATGAAGGCGACTTGCACGCCCATAGCAAACACGGTGGTGGGAATCAGGAACGGCAGCATGGTTAGGTATTCGAACGCTGTTCTTCCCACCCAACGGTGAAAGCAGATGGCGCGTGCCGCTAAGATAGCGACAGCTGTCGTAAGCACGGCGCATACTACCGATATCTCCACAGACAGCAGCAGGCAGCCAAGGCCGGTGGCGTCGCCCCCGCGCACGATGGTTTGCATGCCTCGGAGTGAGAACGACTCGGGCAGCAAGTTGGGCCATGGCCACGAATCGGTGAACGCCCATACCGCGATGATGGACAGCGGCAGCGCAACGCAGGCGATTTGTAGCACTACGAGTACACGAGCCCAACGTGCGCCACTGTTTTTTCGAGCGCTCATCGGCCGCCCTCCTTCCGCTCATGCTTCAAAACAAGGAAGTACACCAACGCTGCGAGCGCGCAGACCAACGTAACGATGCCGTTGATTGCCATGGCGTAGAAGCGGTTTAAGATATCGGGATCTTGGAATTCCAGGTATGCAAGAATAGGCAGTGCTTTTGGCGCGGTCGGACCTAGTAGGAAGGGGATCTCATACGCCCCAAACGAGAACGCGAACACCACCAGAAACGCCTTTAGCGATGCGGTGAGGCTCAACGGCAGTGTAACGCTGAAAAACGATCGCACGGGGGCAGCCCCGCAGGTTGCCGCCGCTTCTCCCAGCGAATCGGACACGTGTGACATAATGGTGATGGTACAAAACGCTACGTAGGGAATCTCCTTCCAGGCGTACACCAAAATAATGCCCCAACCGCTTGGAGCGCCCACGATGGAAGGCAAGTCGTTCGGTGATCCGACAATGCCCACCACGTACAACACGCGCGCGAGCAGTCCTGAACCAGAAAGCAGAAAAATAAACCCCAACGCCACCAGTGCGTGCATGCTCATGATAGGAATTTGAAGACCCAGTAGCTGCGTGAAGCTGCCACTTTTCGCTTTTACCAGCGCGGCTGAAAGCAGGATGCCACCGCCAAGCGCAATAAGCGAAGACATCAGCGACACGAACAGCGAAAAGCACAACGACGAGGTGAAATCGCTGCGCGTGAAGGCTTCCCGGAAATACTCGAGGGTGAAGTCGAATCGGTCGAGAAACGGGGCTATGCCGAACCCTTGCAAAACGCCAATGCCCACGCCGTATACGAATAGGGCCATGAGAGCAAGCGCCGGCAACGCCAGCGCATAGGGGGCTAAGCCCTCCGTCAGGCGACGAAGGGCTCGTGGCCGCGCCGTGGCATGCATACGCACGCCACGGTCAGACAAAGGAGTTCGGGTGGTGTTACGCACCGGCAACCTCTTCGTGCCACAAGTCTTCGATCAGTGGGATCACCTGACCGCATGCCTCGGCAACGCGCACGTCAAGCTTCTCGGCTAAGGGCACTTCGGAGCCGCCCAGTTCAACGGCATCAAAACCTGCTTTCACATCGTCGGGCAGCTTGTCCATGTCCAGTACGCTCATCTGGCGTAGCTGAACGTATTGGTCGAGTTGCAGCTCGGGGCTGATTACTTCGTTGATAGCTACGAGTGCGGCGGCCTTGTGGGGAGCGTTTGCGGGGATGGCCATGAAGTTGGTGTTACCTACGGTACCCGATTCAAACACGAACGCTTTTGTTGTTTCAGGAAGGATACCCTGATCAACGTCGGTTTGCGGGTCGCCATAACCCATGTTGAAAATGAGTTCGCCGTCGGCATACATCTGCGAGCAGGTGGTGGAGTCGGCCGGATAGGTGGAGCCTTCTTTCCACAGGTAGGGTGCCAGGTCGCGCAGGTAGGCAAGGCCCGGCTCGATGATGGCTTTCACTTCGTCTTTGGTTGCGTCGTTTATAGATGCGAGTTTCTCGAACTCCTGCTTACCAATGACACCAGCGATAAGGCAGCTGATGAACGCGGTGCCGGTGAAGTCGCCCGGCTCGGGATAGCTCACCTGGCCGGGGTGCGCCTTGCAGAACTCCAAGAACTCGTCGGGGTTCTTCGGCACGTCCTTGACGGTAGCCCCGTCAACCCAGAACACCATTTGAGCCTTGCCGTAGGGTGCTTCGAAGCCTTCGGTGGGATTGCCAAAGTCGATGGTGATGTCGGTGGACGTTCCGTCCACGTAGTCGTTATAGTTGGGAAGGTAGTCGACGAACGGGCCCCATACGTAGCCGTTCTTTTTGACGGAGGCGAAGTTCTCGCCGTTGATCCATACGAAGTCGATGGTTCCATTGGCATTGGGGTTGGCCTGCATTTCGCCGGAAAGCTGTGTGAGAATGTCGTTGATGTCCATTCCCACAAGGTTGAGTGTCACGTCGTATTTCTCTTTGAGCTGGGGTGCCAGCGTGCCTTCGATCCAGGCGTTGCGCATATCGTCGCCGCCCCAACCGTACCACGACACCTCTTGGCCGCGTGCTGCTTCGAGTACGGCGTCCCAGTTGGAGAAGTCGACGTCGGCTTGCGCTGCCGAGGTGCCTTCACCCGATCCGCTATCGGATGACCCCGACGAGCAGCCTGCCAGGCCTGCGACCGCAAGGGTGATTCCCGCAGCGCCCGACAGCTTCAGGAAAGTTCTCCTGCTTACGGTGCCTGATTTGCCTGCGTTAATGATGCGTTCCATACATTTTCCTTTCCCTGATGGTTCGTTGGTCGTGTGCTCGATGCTGCTGCAGCAACGGTTTCGCGGTGCAGCAACGGGTCGAGCGTGCGAAGCATGGCGGCCATATGCCGGCATGCAGTGTCGCCTTGTTTGATACGGAGGCTGTACCATTCGAGCTCGCTTGGCGTATCGATGTCGAGCTTTTGCGGTCCGAACGCAACGGTGCGGCCCTGTTCGGCGCAGGTGCGTTTCGCGTCCTCGAATACGCTGTCGGTGCCGTAACGCTTGTCGGCGAACAGTTCGGGGAAACGCTCACGTAGCCCCACGAGCCAATAGCCTCCGTCTTGGCTGGGGGCCAACACGACGTCGCGCCGTGTGAGTTTGTCGAATGCGCGGTTTAGCTCTGCTACGCGCACGTTGGGAATGTCGCTCCCCATGAGCAGACACGACGTTGCGCCCATACTAAACGCGTCCTCGAATGCGGCGTCCATGCGGGCACCCAATGTGCGTCCCCGCTGTTCGATGAAATGCAACTGGCGTGTGGGATGGGTATAGCAGCACTGCAGCGAGTGTTTGAAGGTGGCGAAGATAGCTTCGCCGTTGGGCTGGTCGTCGTGATCGGGCGCATAGCAAACCACGATGTCGCGGTCAAGCTGCGAGAGCATGCTTACGGTATCGGCAATAAGCGCCCGCTGCACATCGGCGCATTGTTCGGGTGAAAGCGTGGGCGCAAGGCGCGTTTTCGCTTTGCCAGCAACGGGCACGCGGGTGAACAGGACAAGCGCTTCGCCTGCAATGCGGCTTTCGGGTTGTGTAAGCGCAGAGGGTTCGAGCGCGGCTGAGGATAACTCGGGCACAAGCTGCGCGACGCGCTTCACCGCAGCGCGCTCGGGTGTAGGTTGTGCGGTGGTTGCGGACACTACAGCTGCGGGTGCTGCCGCAGCAACGGTCTCTTTAGGAGCCACCGCATTCCGTTTTGCTTTTTCCCGCACGTCGCCGTAGAGCTGCTGAATGCGTTCAGGTGACGTACCTCTGCGGTAACGGAAGCGCAGCCAGGCCATCTGAAACCCGATGAGCGTATGGTTGCCTGCTTCGAAGCGGCGCACCGACGCCGTTATGCGATCGGAAAGCTGTCGTGGCCAACCAAACGCTTTGCGCAGTCGACGCGACAGTTCGTAGTCTTCCATGATACAGATGTCAGGCACGCCACCCACGCGATCAAGTGCAGCGCGCGTCATGAACATACCCTGGTCACCGAAGGGAATTCCTCCCACGCGAGCGCGCAGGTTCGATTTGCGGATGCCGAAGCGGTACTCCGGTCGATGCGAAGTGAAATCCACGGTGAGACACCCCCAGGAAGCGCCCGAATCAAGCGTTTCCTGAATGTGTTGCAGTGCTGTTTCGTTAATGGTGGTATCAACATGCAAGAACAAGATATGTTCGCCCTGTGACGCCTCAACGCCACGCCGACATTGCCCGCCGCGTCCCTTTGCGCCGCGCACCACCGTGCGCCCTTCGAGCAATGACATGGTGTCATCGGTGCTGCCGCCATCGCTGAAGATAATCTCGCATGGGTAGTTCCATGAATCAACCATGTGCAAGAATGCAGGCAGCGCTGTCTCTTCATTGTATACAGGAACGACTATTGACAGCATAGACACTACGCCTTCGTGGCAGGGTAAGGGTTCACGTTTGTGTCGAACTTCCGTTTGGCGCGATTCCAGAACGCGCGCTTGGCGTCGGGTGCTTCCTCAACGCCTAAGAACACCGACACGGCGTGTTGGCAATTGCTGTTGCCTAGGCGCGCAAACTGTCCCAAGCACGATGCGCAGTACGTGTAGATGCGCCTGCCGTCTGCTGCGTCAAACACGCGTTGCGTGTGTCGGCGAACAACATCAGGCCCTTGCGCGGCAAGCTTCGGCAACAGCCCGCAGCAGCCGACCTTCTTCAGGTCGTCGACAGCCGACAGATCGCAGCTACGGCGCAGCGCGTCGCGCATCTCGTGGTGTCGCAGGTCAGGGCAAGGCGTAAACAGCACGCCGGGTTCAAACGTACCCTTCGGACGTACGCCAAGCTCTTCGAACAGCTCGAACACCGATATCGTGGGAATACCCAGACGCTCTTGAAGCAAGTTCAGGCAGTTCGGACACACCGCAACCACGCGCGTGCATCCGCATTTCTTCAGACGGCGCGCAATGCTCGAAAGTACGCGATCGGTGCCGCCCTGCACGCCGAAGCCGTCGAGCGGGTGCCCGCAGCAGTCGTACGCGATGCCGATGCCGTGCATGCGACACAGCTCGGCCAACGCATCCATGGTGCGGGGAAACTGCGAAGGAAAAGCGCATCCAGGGAACAGAACAGTGTCGCAGGATTCGCTGGGGTAACGCTTGAAAGGGTAGTGACTTTTTTCTGAACAGGTGATCAGCTTCGCGGTATTCATTCGATGTTCGCTTTCTTCTTCAGCACGTACGCTACAGCAAGTGTTACTACCAGCAGCACGGCGGCGAATGCGAAGCAGGCGATGCGGTTCTCGCCGTCGATGATGCCCGCAGCGGCCACGGTGTACACGGCCGTGCCGGGAATCATGAACAGCGCCGAATACAGTGTGTACGAAAAAAAGCTGATGTCGGTGACTCCGTACGCGAAGTTCTGCAGGTTGTAAGGAAACACGGGAATCAACCGCGTGATAGCCAGAAGATAGACGTCGCTTTTACGAGCTCCGTCAAAAAACAAGTCGTTGAGCTGCTTGTTTTTCGCGAGTTTCGGCTTGATGGCGTCTTTAAGGAAGTAGCGACCAGCAATGAATGCCAAGCAGGCACCAATGGTCACTGATATCCAGCACAAAAACGTGCCCCACACGGCACCGAACAGCGTGCCGGCGGCTATAGCGAACAGCACGCCGGGCAGCGCCAGTACGATGCAGCCGACAATGGACAGCGCTACGAACACCAAGGCAGCTTCGACGGGATGCTCGGCAAGCGTAGTTTGCAGCCAGGCAGTCGCCTGTCCACTCACAAGTAAGTCGGACCAGCCAAACACAAAGTTCAGCGCAACCACAATGGCAACGATACCAATGAAGACCCAGAGCTTTACGTTCTTCTTCATAGGGTACCTCCTTTGCGGTTACGGTAGGTTATACAAAAAAAGACGCACCGGCACGTTATAGTACGACGCGCCGGTGCGAGATGGTACTACTTTGCCTCGGCCTGCACAACTTCGGATGTGTCTGCGGTGTTGTCCGATTCGTCCATAAGGTCGGCGTGACGCGCCTTGAACACCTGACGAACCAGGAATATCAGCGCAAACAGTGCAAAGGTGATGAGCAGTGCTGTCATAACCAGCTGAGCGCTACCGGTGAGCATGCCGCCCACGTAGGAGTACACGATGGTTGCTGGCAACTGACCGATGCCCGTCGCGATGAAGAAGTCGAGGAACCCCATGCCTGTCAGGCCTGCCGCGTAGCTCACGTAGTCAAAGGACATGAAGGGAAGCAAGCGGCAGATAAGAATAGCGTTTTTACCATAACGTTCAAAGAACTTGTCAACGCTAGCAAGCGCACCATGCGACACGAAATTCGCAACGGCATCGCGGCCCAGAATGCGCGCGATGAAGAAGCACACCGCGGCACCGGCCATGGCGCTCGACCACGACAAGATAGCTCCCTGCCACCAGCCGAATACAGCTGCATTTGAGAACGTGATCAGGAATGCAGGAATAGGAGCTGCCATGCTCTGCAGAACCATCAGGCAGAACGAAACGCCGGCAGCCCAGGGGCCATACGAGGCAATGAGGTCGGCAACGGCGCTGATGTCACCCGATGACAGTAGCTTGAAGATAGTGCCCATCTCTTCGCGAATGGCAGGCACGCATGAGCATATGGCAACTACAACGAAGAGCGCGACGAACGTCGCCCAGCGGGCAATCCGGTTGGTTCGCTGAAGCTTCGCTTCGTCTTCGGCAAGCTCTTTCTTTGGAGCGGGGTTCTTCACCTCGTATACAACAATGGCTACAAACCCCACGATAACAATTGCAAGGAGAATGAACGACATGACGTCGAGCGGGAATCGATTGAGATGCAGGCCCTCTCGAGCAAATGCGGCGGGTGCGCGAAGGAGCGACCGCGAGGGGCCAATCCAAATAAGTGCGCACATGATCATGGTCATCAAACTAGCCGTTGTGCCAGCGAGTCCAATTCCTCGCTCCTGCTTGCGCCGAAAAACGCACAGCAGAGCGAAAGCGACGATGAGTACGCCGTAAAAAATATAGCCAGTGTTGAACGCCATCTGTAGCATCCAGCTGCTATAGGCAATCATGCCCGCAGTAAGCGCCCAGAGAAACGCGTTATAAAAATGACTCACGTGCTTCATGGATGTTCGTTCTCCTTGTTAGTGCTAGATAGGGTGGCGATTAGGCTGCAGTGAACGTGACAATGACTCGAGTTCCGTCTGCCGGAAGCACGTCTTCCTTGCCGCTGAACAAAGCAACCTCATGCTGCGAGGTTCCGGTCGGCCAGTAAGCGTCGCTCACGATGCCCGTGGCGCAGCTGTCCAGACAAAGCACGCAGCCGGTGTTGTTCTTCTTCGCGCTTTCCAAATTGCCGCCGAAGCGGAAGTCGGGGGTGTAGTCGCCCGCCGTGCAGTTGATGATGTCGATAAAGGGAATATCTTCCTGACCGTCCCATTTGATGGTGACCTTGAGAGGATCTCCTTCGATGCTCTTGCCTTCTCCCTTGGCTGCTTTCATGTCCTCGGCAGTCAGGTTGTTGCCAGCCTCAAAGCCGCAGTCCATAAGTGCTTGGTAGAATTCCTTTTCGTCGCCCAGGCCGCGCAGGACAGCCTTCTCGCCGTTGGAACCCTCTGCGTATACGATGCCGTGACGCGTAAGCTCGGTGAAGTAGACGGCGTTTACCTCGGCCAGGTAGCGAACTTCCTTGTTCTCGACATCGACGGTGATAGGAGTATCTTCCGTGGGGTCGGCGATACCGGATGTTGGTGCGGGCTCGGCAGTTTTGTCGTCAGTCTTTTCGTCAGCGGGTTCGGTTGTTTCCTCGTTCGAGGCACAGCCAGACAGAGGCAGCGCCGATACGGCAGCTGCGGCCCCGATGACGCCCAGCCCTTTGACGAACGAGCGGCGGCTCAAGACGTCGGTTTGCGTGGAAGTGGTTTTCATGTCGTTCTCCTTTGCTATCTCGAGACAGTATTCCCCTGTTCCGCGTACGGTGATGGTGACTGCGGCTGCCTCTCCGATGCGCGTGCTTGTGCACGTGTACACTTAATTATGGCGTTGTGAGGGCTGATTGCAAATCATGATTATTTATAATTGCTCATATATATCAATATTTATAATATATTATCTGATTTCCTCGAAGGCGCTTGGTTACAGGTGTGGTTTACGGTGATGAGGCGTTGTTGTGAATCGCATTCTGCGGCAACGAAGAGCCTGTATGTGTTATATGCGGAAAGGTTACAAGGTGGAACTGAACCAAATGCGTTCGTTTGTCTGCGTGGTGGATGAGCAGAGCTTTTCAGAGGCCGCGCGAACTCTGCATGTTTCGCAGCCTACCATCAGCACCCATATAAGCTCGCTTGAAAAGGCATGCGATGCGGCGTTGATCGTGCGTACAACTAAGCGCTTTGAAGTTACGCCTGCAGGCTGGCGGTTTTACGAGTACGCGCAGCGCATGCTCGATCTGGAGCGGAGCGCCTTACATGTTGCTTCCGAACAAGCGGGCTTAGAGGTTACGGTAGGGGCCTCGTCGGTTCCTGGACGAAGCTTACTGCCGGGGGCACTTTCTTGTTTTCGCAGTGAGTATCCTGGTGTGAGATGCCGTGTTTCCTTGGCGAGCAGCCTAGATGTGATCAATGGTGTAGCTGACGGAACGTACGACATTGGATTGGTGGGCACAAGGAAAACTGGTCGGGTTTCCTATCTGCCACTGCGCGCGGACGAGCTGGTTGTTATAGCTCCAGACACTCCACAATACCGAAAGCTGCTTGATGAGGGTACTCATGGTGAATTCCTTTCGCAGCCATTCGTCGTTCGAGGAAGAAGCTCAGGAACGCGCATCGAGCTTCAGATGTTTCTTGAACGATTCGGCGTTTCCCTACTCGATTTGAATGTTGTTGCCGAAATGGACGACACGGAAATGATATGCCGCTGCGTGAGTGCTGGCGTAGGTATAGCGGTGGTGTCGAAACTTGCGCTGGAAGGACTTTCTTGTCAAGGGACCTTCATTGTGCGCTCATTTCGAGACGAACCGCTTTGTCGAAGGCTCTATCTTGCCTATCTGGGGTCGCGATATCAACCATCTACTCTAAAGCGTTTGGTTGAGCTGATATGCGAACAAGCCTGCGAATAAAAGGGGGCTTACGGCTTCGGAACGCATCTTACGATTACCTAAAACCATGTGCTTTCTGCCAGTTTTACTTCTTGCTCGTGTGTTGCGCTTAACGCCCGTTCTCTACGAACGGGATACAGGCACCCATCCGCTCGGTTGCAGGTTGCCAGACAGCCTTTTATTCCTAACTATCAGCCCGTACAGTTGCATTGTCGCACCGTGCTGCTGCAAGCCGCGTGCAACACCTGTTACCCGCGGCCATCGCGCCGCATGAGCGAAAGGAACCGCCATGACACTAATGGACTCCATCAAAGAAACTGCCCATGACGCGAAGCTGGCCATGGAAGACATGGCGCACGACGCAAAAAACGCCGCGAAGGACGCAAAGGCCGATGCGAAGCTGAAAACAGCCGATGCGAAGATCGACGCGAAAGAACGCATCGCCGAAGCGAAGGCCGAAGAAAAGATTCGCAAGGCTGAAGCGAAGGCCAACGAACGCCGCGCCCGCGCCGAAGAGCGCTTCGAACGCCAAGAAGAGCGCATCCAGGAAGACGAAACGATCTAGGTTGCCAAGAAGAATGGCAACGATATAACCGCCGCCTAACAGCTAGCCAGGGTGTTCGGCAATACTTCTATCGATCGAGAACAGAACGCATATTCCGTCCACCCTGGAACTTGGCTATCAGTCCTGTTCAATCATAAGAGCGTTTCAACGCAACGAATTTCCAAGGAAACGAGCTCGTGACCCATGTTCCCAACGAGACGGTAAAGCGGCTCGTTGCTCAACAGGGAGCACTTATTGAAAAAGCTATCGAACCAGTTCGATGGATGATCGTCCCAAAACTCACAAAGTAGACTACATACTTGCCTGCACGATTCCTCTTCACCACTCTGCGCACGTACGGCGATAAGCGAATGAAGAATACCTAGAAACTGGAGCTGAGTGGTTATACAGTCGGGCGGAACTCGCATCCCCGAACTGCAAACGAATCCCACGCGGGCATAATAGCGCTCAGCATCCACAGCGGCAGGATTGATGAAAAGGCAGGCATGGGTGCTTTCCTTTCCCTGGGATACAAGTTCCGAGTCTATAAACACGCCTTCGTAAAGCTGGATCAAGGGATGTTTGGGGTGATTAAATAACCGCGTATACTCTCGCCGCAACAGATTCAAAGCATCATCAGTTCCGGAAAGACGATTGTGGACATCATCAAGACCCCTCTCGATCGAACTTACATCATGGTCTATTCCCAGCTCAGATGTGATAGCTCGAAAATCGTGTGACATCGATTCAGTGCAAATAGCACTGGCACTTTCGATCGTGGGCACTTGAAGAAGAAACGAGAGTATGTTGCAGAGATCGGCCATTGCTGTGTGTTTCACAATGATCCGACGTTCGCTACACAAATTCGACAGCCCTATTGGTGTCATGATAATCCCTTCACATAATCCGCTTGCTCTAACAAGCACAAAACGCGAGCAGCTCTCAACGGAAGACAGAGCCAACCGAAGCCGCCCACTCCGCCAAGAGCTGCCTGCGCTTTCAATAGCAAGACACAGGATATTCATCTGCGACTTGCTATCCTTTGTTGTGTATTACAAAACATAGAAAACGTTGGGTTCAGTTCCTTCGCTTTCGAAAAGCCGTTCTGTCTTTTTTCCCTCGAGATACTTACTAACATCGCTTTCTGGGTCATCCAAATCGCCCCAATAACGAGCCCTCGCGGGACATAGTTCCATACATGCAGGTGCTTCACCACGATCAACACGATGCGCGCAGCCGTTACACTTACCCATGACCCCAGAAACATGCTTTGGAGCGTCGCTGTCACCAACAGCGAAATCGACACTGTAATTCAACTCTTCTTCATACAAAACGCGTACATCGTAAGGACAAGCGGTAACACATGAACCGCATCCGATGCACTTTTCAGAATCAACAACTACAATGCCGTCTTCGCGTTGGATCGACGCACCCGTAGGGCACACAGAAACGCAGACCGGTTTGCTACAATGCTGGCAATTGATGGGATAATACACTTGATACAGATTGTCCGGATACGTACCTCGAGCCGTGTCTATCGACTTCCCACCATCGGTTTTAATGTGATTCCACCAAACGTCATTTGGAAGATTGTTGCTCATCTTGCACGCAACGGCACATGTGTGGCATCCAATACAACGAGATGTGTCGATGGCCATTCCAAATCTCATAACATCCCCCTTAGGCTTTCTCGATCTCGATCAGCGCGTCAAAGAAACAGTTGTTTGGAGTAAAGGGATTGAATGCTCTCGACGTCAAATTTGAATAGTGACCTTTAATAAACTGGTCTTCTTCCCAGCCCTTAGGTGCAACAACCACTCCTGGGCGACATCCTGCATGAATCTCGGCCATAAACACCGCTTCACCTCGGTCATTAAAAGCACGCACATGATCGCCATCGCTGATACCTCTAGCTTGAGCGTCGTTCGGATTTATGCGGATAGTCGGCTCGCTGTAGAGTTCCAACAGCCACGGAGCGTGTCCCCATTGCGTATGACATTTCATCCTGTTGCGTTCGGTCGTAAAGATCAGCGGGTACTTCTCTGCCAGCGGATTCGCCTCGAATTCAGCAACCGTTTGGGGCCACGCCTCCGCAGGCGGTTCCCAATAAGGCAAACGCGCTTTTTCCACGTCAAAGGACTGCCCGTAGTTAATATAGGGAGCGGGCTTCTCGTAATAGAAGTTCAGGCGAGTGGTCGCGGTTCTGAAAACACCTGTGCCTCCATGGATGTAATATGGATCGCCCCCCATAATATCGATGTACTTCTCATCTTTAAGACGATCCCATGTTATCCCATCAGTCTTGGCGCCGTCATTTTCAAGTGTCGCCGCGAGGTATTCCTCTAACGACATGGAAAAATCGTCCTCGAAGCCCATAGCTTTTGCCAGCATGTTAACAATATCGACATCGGTTTTGCTCTCGTAGAGGGGGTCGACGGCCTTTTCCTGTAGCAGTAGGTATGGCGACGTTTGAGGCATGATTTCTTCTGCCTCAAACCAATGCACACACGGGAGAACAATGTCTGCGTAGTTAGCTGTATCGCCCAACCGCATGTCAACTACTACCACCAGATCGAGCATGTTAAACAACTCAATCCACGAATTCCGATCCGTCTGGTTGCCAAGGGGATTGCTGACCCAAATATACAGGCTACGCAGATCGAAAGGCTTGCCTTCCACTTCTTTAGCCTTAACGTTATCAAGTAGATTCGGTGAAACCACCGTCATACCCGGTGTGGCATCCTTGGGCGTGAGCAATGCCGGCTTCACATACTTCAAAAGCCCTGCGTATGTCCACTCATATCCGCATGTAGCACCAGGCTTGCCAATGTTTCCGGTTATGGCAGCAAGAGCGATTTGGGTAAAGTACACACGCTCACCATTCACGTAATGGTCAGGACCGAATCCTTGGTAGATCGTCGAAGGACCTTCGACGTACAGCTTTATCAGTTCCCCAATCGTCTCTTCTGAAATGTCGCACAATTCAGCGGCGCGAGCAAGGCTCCATTTCTTGCAGCTTTCGACAAGTAAGGTGTAGGCGCATGTAACCTTTATTCCCTCAATCTCAAATGTGCCTTCGAAAACAGGATCGGACACCTCTTCAGAAGTTCCATGATTACCATTTGCGTCGCACACTATTGGAGCGTCAACCGCATCTTTTGCGATTTCGACACCAAGATCGCTTTGACGCAAAAACTTACCATCGCTTTCCTTTACTAGGAAAGGACCCACTGTTGCCTTCTTGATGTAATCAGCATCGGCTAAGCCGTTTTCATGCACATAATTGACCATAGCCATCAAAAGGGCGTTGTCTGTGCCAGGACGGATAGGGATGAACATATCAGCATGCGAAGCAGAAACAGTGAAGTTCGGATCAATCACGATAATCTTGGCGCCTGCACGCTGAGCGTCCATAATGAAATGCCAGTTCTGCGGCTGGGCCACAGCAGGGTTCGAGCCCCACAGGATGATGCACTTCGCATTTACGATATCGGCGATCTCGTTTGAGTTGAACCCATCGCCAACGCCTTCTGCGTGAATACCCGCATGGAAATAGCAGTTGTCGTAGCAGAATTGAACAGTGGTGGCACCCATGCGATCGCGCAGACGACCAGCATAATTGGCGGCGGCAACACCGAAGTTACCGGATCCAGCCATGAAAGCAACGCTTTCCTTGCCTGATTCCTCTTGATATTGCTTCCATTTCGAAGCGATTTCGTCAATAGCCTCTTCCCAGGTGATTTGTTCCCACTCGCCTGATCCACGCTCACCAACACGACGAACAGGTGCTTTAAGACGGTCTGGATCGTAGATGCGCTGCAGATGCGAATGACCGCGCTGACAAATTCTACGATACTGCTCATCAGGCAATTTAGCGGCGGTCGTTGCAACAACCTTGCCATCGCGAACCTTGATGTCAAGTGCACATCCACCGAAGCAATTTCCACGACAAACGCCAGAGCACACCTTCTCATCTGCAGGCTTTCCGGCTTCCGGCGATGTTTCCAACTCGTCTTTCGGTGCGCAGCCCGCGCCGGCTACGACAGCCAAACCCAGTGCCGCAGCGGAGCCTCTGAGGAACGTACGACGACCAAAGTTCCGATCGGAAATCCGTGTAGTCTCGTCCATTGATAAACCCCCTTCGATACTACCTTGCAAACCCGAACAATTCACCGGCGTATCTGTCAAGTCTGCAATCCTGTCTTGGGAGCCTTGATCCTTGCAGTATATGCACCTTAGGCAGGCCCCTCCTTCATCGAAGTCCTTCGATGAATGTATCTTATTATCCTACTAAACATATGACAAGTATGCATTTTTAAGGATAATATAGCCCCATGAAACGTCATTGAAATACGCTCCATGGGGCTTCGTTTGTACGAGGGTTGCCAATTGGCGATATGCTACCTCATCAGATCCCGAGCAACATCGACGCTTATATCGTTGAAACCTTCACTATAAGCGCTGGGAACCACCACCATGCCACCACTATGCTTCACGCTGTCATGGATCAGATTCATCGTACGTAATTGAATAGCCTTTTCGGGACAACCATACGCATTGGCTGCCTCTACATACATCTCCGAAATATCACGTTCGACTTCCGCTAGAATTACACGCGCATCGCGTTCACGTTCGGCCTGAGCCTGTCTTGACATAGCATCCTGCAGTTCCTTGGGAATAACGATGTCTCGAATCTCGACAGAAACAACTGATAGCCCCCAGTCTTCAACTTTCTGAGAGATGATGCGCTGTAGTTCCTCATCGAGATAGCTACGGCGTACTGCTATCTCCGAAAGACTGATTTGACCAATGACATCGCGCATGGCGGTCTGCGCACATAGCGATATAGCCTCTTCGAAATTACGCACCTCCGTGCAAGCCTTCTCAGCATCCCATACAACCCAGAACAACACTGCATCCACATCAACTGGCACGAGATCACTTGAAAGCGTTTCTTCCGCTCCGAAGGCTGTCGTGCGAATACGCTGATCTATCTTTGCAGCCTCAGATTCGACGATGGGGATAACGAAATAGATGCCCGGACCCACAACACGATCGAGCCTACCGAAACGAGCAATAGCCACCTTTTCCCATTGAAAAGCAATCCGTACTGCACTGGCACATACAAGGCCGACCGCAAACGAACCTATAATGACACCAATGCTGATAAAATCCCAGAACAGCCACAATACCAAAGCTACCGGCACCGCGAACATAACGGCTGCAAACAACATCGATCCGTACTGTGTCGTCGTGCTCTCCTGTTCGATATCTACATAGCGAACAGCTTTCCGATCGTCTACCGGTGTTACACGATTCTTTTTCTTTGTCATTGCGCATCCCCCTCAATCGCATCCGCCTGCGCATCTCGATAGCGCGAGACCCGCTTCATAACCTGATTAGCAATGTCGTCCAACGGAACACCAATCTCCAAACAGCGATCAATCATCAAATCGATAACGCTGTCAGCTGGTGAATCCTGACTGTCATTACGTGGTTTGGCTATATCGTTGACAAACGTGCCACGTCCACGATGAGACACGATATAGCCATCGTGAATTAAGCTGAGGTATACCTTATTTACGGTGTTATAGTTGATTTTCAAGGCTATTGCCAACTCGCGTACGGTAGGAAGCCGATCATCTGGCTTGTAGTATCCCGACGATATCAGATATATCAACCTATTGCGCAATTGCAGCCAAATGGGAACGCTGCTACGTTCGTCTATTTCTAGCTCTTCCACTACCTCGCCAATCTAGTCATCTTCTCGATCAAGCAACCATCAACATGAGTGCTTTGTATTCTACGGCGGCATTCATTACGCAAAAACGCAGAAAGAAACCACCCACAAGAATCAAAACACCCAAAACAGTCAGAAACCAATTCCCTGTTTGTTTTCGGCATGTGAATGCAACTTCCATTACCAACGGTACCAGAAGACCGCAAGTAACAAACCCTACCCAAAATTGTAGCGGAGCGCCATCAATAAAAAGTTGTTTAAACAGCGTCAGCTCATCGAGGCCTCCAAGTTGTAGCCACATCGCACCCAAAGCAACACCTTCACACACGATGCATACAACATCGGCTCTAAGTAAGCATTCGATAGGCTTTGCCACACTCAAACAAGAAAAACCTGATAGACCTACAACAACCAGTAGTGCTGCAGCGCCCGTCGACAAAGATGAGAATAAAAACAGCGCGATCAGAAAAGGTGATGACCAGGGAGCCACTGTCCACATGCCATTGAGGTAGATACCCGTATAAACAACCACAATTATAGCCAGCGCTCCTGCAAAGATTTCAGTAACTCTGCTAGCCTTCCGCCCTACGTGAACCGGCATTAAAACAAACAATAAAAGAGCGGTCACACATATGATAAACGTCACGAGAACAATGGCACCCAAATTAAGTACCGATAAAGTTGGTTGGATGAATAGTAGATGGGCCTGTTGTGGACGAGTAAGATCACCTAACAGGCAAATGCATCCCATAATGGCAGCAAGCAGGACGATGATAAGCATTGCCTTGTATGTTCGACGGTGTAACCTCACCCACTGCCATAAAACCAATTCGGAATGATTCTTCTCTTCCTCGCCTGAAGATGATGCAACGTCGATATACCAACGAACACCCAAGCACACCAAGCAGGAACCACCGGCAAGGCCGCCGAAAAACAGATACCATGTAACTAATTCGCCGAACAAGTGGCATCCTGTCATAGTAGATATAGAAAATACATGACAAATTGTATCATAGTGCGAATGGCTCGCTGAGTTCGACCCTGAGCTGTCACCGCACATGTGGTTCTGGTTGGTTGCAAATGTTAATGCAACAAGGGGGGGTGTGTTTAGTAATTCAACCTACCCACATGTGGCTCTTACAAGTCCGCGTGCCACCGAGCGCCCCTCGTGGGCGCTTCCCTGTATCTTCTTTTTTCTAGCTGCGTCAGCTGTGGATTTTCCCCAGAAGGGAATCCGGATATACGACTATGCAAAGTCAGCCAAAGCTTCTGCCATTTTTTACTCGCTCCATGGGTCATAATTCGGATTATCCCCATGCTCCGCGCAGAACCGCACCGTTCGTGACCACAAGCCCCAAGCTTTTTCCGGTCGAATCATTATGTCAAAAGAAGGATAATTACTGATCTTGATTATTTTATTCTCGCTCCTATAATAGGCGTCAAGGGGGAACATAACAACAAGGACGCACTTCTGCCACACGTCTTCTTCTGCTCAATCCTTCCTTCCGTGCTTTTGCAGCGCGCAATGCAAGGCCGCGCGCGATCGTTCTGCGCGACAAAGGCGAAACTGACGAGACAACCAAAGCAATGAACCGCAACCTCGCCACGCGAGACGCGAGTTTCTGCGACTCCATCGAAACGGGACGCTGCCCGCTTGCGCCTGTCTGACTTGGATAACGACGTTGCCTGCACTAGGTTGCGCATTGCGAAACACGATTCGAGGAAACTATGACAGAGAAGAAAAGCCTGACGAGGCGCACCTTCCTTCAGGGAACCGCTGCGCTGGGCGCGTTGGCTGCACTTACGGGGTGCACCTCGTCATCTTTGGAAGAGGCCCCGGTCAACCAGGAAGCAATCGACGGAGGCGAAGTTGAAGTTCGTCACGCGTGGTGTCAGATGTGCGGCCCCGCGCGTACCAGCTGCTCCACGCTGTGCTACATCAAAGACGGCCGCTGGGTCAACGTGGAGGGCAACCCCGCCGCCGGCAACAACTGGGGCCGCGGATCGCGCTCGCTGTGCGCTAAGGGCCAAGCAGCCATGCAGACCATCTATGATCCGACGCGCCTGTTGTACCCCATGAAGCGCGTTGGCGAAAAGGGTGAAGGTAAGTTCGAGCGCTGCACCTGGGACGAAGGCATCCAGGCATTCGCCGACAAACTGAAAGAACTTGCCGATGACGGCATGCCCCAGGCTCTCGGAATGCTGTCGCCGCAGTTCTGGCCCGTACTCGCCCAAATGGGCCGTCGTTTTATGAACGTGTATGGCACACCCAATTACATGCACAGTGCTATTTGCGCCTCGCAGCGCGCAGCTTCCAAGCGCATCTCCATTGGCCCGAAGGCCGATTGCGCGCCGAAACAAATGGACAAGACCGAGCTTTTGGTTATATGGGGCGCGAACCCCGAGAACTCAGCCGTGAACCAAGGCCAGCCCGCTAATATCGTAAAGCAGAAGGCTCGCGGCATGAAGCTCATCGACATCCGACCGATGATGGACCAGCTTACCTCCAAGGCCGACATCTGGCTGCCCATCCGCCCCGGCACCGATGGCGCACTGGCGCTTGCCTTCCTAAACGTTATCATCGGGGAAGACCTCTACGATCACGATTTCGCGGAGAACTGGTGCAACGGCTTTGACAAGCTGGCTGAGCACGTGAAACAGTTCAGCCCCGAATGGGCCGCCGAGAAGACCGGCCTCGACGCCGAGCAGATTCGCACCGTCGCCCGCATCATGGGCACCACCAAGCCCATGGGCATTCTGTACGGCAACGGCATCGGCGACCAGCAAAACGACGGCAACTGGGAATGCGTATCCATCTGCCTGATCGAAGCCATTACCGGCAACTTAGATGTTCCTGGTGGTGGCGGTGCAGGCAAGGTAGCGCCCCCACCGTTGGTTAAGACAAGCGCTATCGACATCCTGACCGACCGCATGCCCGAAAGTGACATCGACAAGGAAAACGGCTTCGCGCCCGGCGTAGGCAACTTGGTTGCACCCGAGTTCCCGCGTTGGTACCAAGGGCCTAAGACCTGGGAATCGGGCGGGTCAACCGCATACTATAAAGGTCTGATGAGCATTTTGTCCGAAGAGCCCTACCCGCTGCGTGCTGTGCTCGGCCAGGGGTCGAACCCCTTCGGCGCCACGCGTCAGCCGAAAAACGTCGCCGAAGCGCTGAAGAAGCTGGAGTTCTACGTAGTAGTAGACACCCACTGGAACTCGTCATGTGACTACGCCGACTACGTGCTGCCTGCCTGTTCACACTATGAGGCGGGACAGCAATTCGCCACGAAGAACTCGCCCGCTGGCACCTTCATCGGCATGAACCAGCAGATCCAAGAACCTATGGGAGAATCCCGCTCCGACTGGGACTTCCTGCTCGATCTGGCCGTAGCCATGGGATACGGCGATGACTTCTGGGGCGGCGACATGGACGAATGCCTGCGCGAGCAGCTTGCCGGCAGCGGTATCACGCTCGAGCAGCTGCGCGAAGCCAACGGCGGCATCTTTGTCGAGCGCACCGACGGTGCCAAGCCAACCGATCCGGTGTACCAGAACTACGGCGAGCTGTTTGCCATGCTTCCGAACGGTAAAGTGCAGTGCTACAACGAATGGATTGGCGGCAAGCCGAATTGCATGGAAACCGGTGAACTGGGCTTTTTGCCTGAGTACTCCGGCCCGCCCGAGGGTATTGCCGAAACCCCCGATCTGGTGGAAGAGTATCCGCTCATCATCAGCGACGTTCATGCATATCGTCTGTGCGAACACAGCTACTACGTCAGCATCCCCTACCTGCGCGAACTGCAGCCCTACCCGTGGGTACGCATCAATCCCGCAACGGCAAAGAAGTACGGTATTGCCGACGGCGACTGGGTGAAGATCGAATCGCCCTACGGCTGGTGCAAATTGCAAGCCCAGTATTTCGAGGGTATTTCACCTGAGGTGCTCATGGCCCGTCGCGGCTGGTGGCAATCGTGCGAGGAACTAGGCCTGCCCGGATACGGCAGCCTTGACGGCGGCGCCGACACCACCGTTTTGTACAACACAGACATCGAGAAGTTCGACCCGTTCCATTCCTCCATGGCGAAGCAGACGCTGGTTAAGATCAGCAAGACCGAGGAAGGGGAGGAATAACCATGTCCAAGCAATACGGATTTTACGTCGATACCGACAAGTGCATCAAATGCTGGGCGTGCGAAATCGCCTGCAAGCAGTGGAACGGCATTCAAGCAGGCACGGTAGCGCGCCGCAAGGTGCACGAAGTGACCACTGGCACGTTCCCCAACGTCACCCGCAAGTTCATTTCTCTTTCCTGCATGCATTGCGCAAACCCGGCCTGCGCCAGCGTGTGCCCGGCCGGCGCCATCACGAAGCGTTCGGAAGACGGCATTGTCGTTGTTGACAAGAACAAGTGCATCGGATGCCATTACTGCTTCATGGCTTGCCCCTTCGGCGTGCCTCAGTATACCGACGAAGGTATGGAGAAATGCGACTGCTGTATCGGCAATGGCGTCACCCCGGGAGACACCCCCCACTGCGTGATGTCGTGTCCCACTCAAGCGTTGCAGTTCGGCGAGCTGGCTGAACTGGGTGACGCTGTGTCGCAGATGACTGCAGCAGAAATCGTGGGTACTCCACTGGCCTCCGCAAACGCCACAGCAGGACCAACGGTAACCGCGGCTACGGTTGTGATGACCCCCGACGAGCTGGCAATTGATGATGGCGGCGAGAAAGTGGCCGCAGTCAACAGCAATGGCTGCTAAACAAGGAGGTTTCTAATGGCTGAGTTGCAAACGGTATGGGGCTGGCTGCCGGCCATATACCTCTTCTTAGCAGGCCTCAGCGCTGGGACGTTTCTTGCCGTAACCGTGCTGCGATTTGCTGTACCTGATCGCTTTAACCGCACGATCACGTACGGATCATGGGCAGCGCTCGCGTTTTTGGCTGTAGGTCTGCTCGCGTTGCTCGCTGAAACGGAGAAGCCGTTTCAGGCGCTGATTATGTTCACGAGCTTTGTGAATTTCTCGTCGTGGATGACCATCGGTGCATGGTTGCTGCTTGTGGCCTTTGTGCTGTTCTTAGTCAACGCAATACTGGTTACACCCCGCCTCGTTCAGAATGCGGGCGCAAGTGCAAAGACAGCGGGCAAGGTGGTTGCCATCATCGGTGCTGTTGCGGCTGTATGCGTAGCGCTGTACTCGGCAGTGCTGCTGGGAGCTGCACCCTCCGTGCCACTGTGGCAAACATGGACGCTGCCGCTGCTGTTCTTAGCATCGGCGGTTGATACAGGTCTCGCACTAACGCTTATGGTGCTGCTGTTCGACAAGGACAAGACCGACAACCCCAAGGTGGTCGCACTGTTCGAGCGCGCCATCTGCGTAGCTGTTGTAGTAGAAGCTCTAGTACTGGCGGCGTTCGTATTGACATCTCTGTCGAGCGATGTCACTTCCGCATACTCCGCAAGCATTCTGACGAGCGGTGCTATGAGTGTGCCGTTCTGGGCAGGCGTTGTGATTATTGGCCTGGCTATTCCCCTGGTCATTTCCGCCATCGCCGCAGCAACAAGCGGCAAGGACACGAAGTTGCCCGTCGCCGCATCCGTTGCGGGTGGTGCTTGCTCACTCGTGGGCGGCTTGGCTCTGCGCTACGTCGTGCTGGCTGCAGGCACGCACGCAGCAATCATTGCCCCGCTCGCCTTCGAGGCAATGCTGGGTATCCAGCTTATGCTCTAAATCTACCAGCGGTGGCCGGTCCGTACAATCGGACTGGCCACCGCAAAAAAGGCTGCAAGAAAGGTTGCAAGAATGAATGAACGCCATCCAGGCTCTTCAACGAGGGAATCCAGCGCTGATGCCTCTGCCGCCGAAGTCCTTGCGGAAGCAATGCCGACGGCGGCAGAAAGCCGTGCAGCAACGTACCGCTTTCTATCAGCGCTGCTCCTGAACGAAGTAACCAGCGATTTCCTGAAAGCAGCGGCTACTCAGCCACCAGTTACCGATGGGACGCTGGGCGCCTATTTCGCATCGCTTTCCACTGCCAACATCGAGCAAGCGCGTATCGACGCCGCAGCTGAATTCGCCGCCCTTCTACTGAACATGTCGCCCAATCCGGTGGCAGTGTATGAGTCGGTGTACACCAGTCCCGAACACCTGATGATGCAGGAGGCTCGCGACGGGGTGCTGGCTGCATACCGCGCTGAGGGCTTCGCCGTAGGAAAGAGCCAGAACCTACCCGAAGATCACATCAGCTTTGAGCTGGAGTTTATGGCACTTCTGTGTGAACGCGAAGAAGCGTGCATGAGCACCCTCGATGCCGCTGGGGCGGGCCACAGCCGCGCCGTGCAGAAGGCCTTTCTGACCGATCATCTGCTACGCTGGGCACCTATCTTGGCCGCCGACCTGGCTTCAAAAGCGCGCAGCAACCTGTATCGTGGCCTTGCCGAAACGCTGTCGCAGTTTCTGGAATTCGAGCGGGAAGAGTTTGGGTTACCACCAGCGAGCCAGCACGCTGCCTGCTAACGTGCATTGCGTGCGTTAAGGTTGCGTGTGTTGATCGCATTAGCATGACCACGATCAGAAAAATGGTTGCCATTCGGGTGGCTGGAAGATACAATAGACTCACAGCAACCGACGCAGATCTTTCTGCTACCTGCGTCACTTCTGCACAAGGGCATACTTTGCCCACTTTTGTTGTTTTTAATTCTGCAATTCGCTTGGCGAGCTGTCGTGCGATTTCGTGCGGCATTAAGGTGGCTCACATAGCTGCCTTAATGCGCCCGCAAGAATCACACGTATGCTGTTGAGCTTTTGCGTCGGCTTCGCTCATGCGTGCCGGCATTGTTATTCGGACCGTACAATAGTGAGACGGCCGAGTTAGACAAAAGGGAAGGGAAATTAGTTATGAAGAAAATCGCAATTGCCGTATGCGCGTTCGCACTGTCTTGTGGCCTGCTTGTCGGCTGCAGCTCCAGCGAGCCCGCAGAAGAAACCACCGAGCCCACCACCACCGAAAGCACCGAAGCTACAACTGACGAGGCCGACGATGCTGCCGACGCTGGTACCGTAGAGGTCACCGAGACTGGTGTTGCCATGCAGCAGATGGCTCCGGCCGACGCTGAAGCTAACCTGGACAACCCCGAGTACGTGTTCGTTGACCTGCGCAAGGCAGCCGACTACGAGGCTGGCCATGTTCCGGGTGCCGTCAGCGCTGATCAGGATGCTGCCGTGAACGGTGACTACGCTGCAGGCGTTGAAACCATGAGTGCTGCGATGAAGGACGCCACGGGCAGCGAGAATGGCGGCGACAAGAAGATCGTCCTCATTTGCTACAGCGGCAAAAAGTACGCTCAGGCCGGCACCGATGTGCTGAACGCCCTTGGCGCCAACATGGACAACGTGTACACCCTCGAAGGTGGCATGAAGGCCTGGACTGGCACAACTGAGGCATAAGCTTCTCTTTTGACCCCTCCTCATCTCTCGCCTCCCCGGTTTATCCGGGGAGGGACCGGACCCGGGACCCCCAACCCGGGCCCGGTTATTTTATGCTTGCCTGTTCGTGATTTCATTGGAGAACGATTACAGGTTGTTTGCGCCATCACTGTTATCAGTGTCATCTACACTGAATGGTGCGCTGCCCTCGCGCGCTGGTGTGCCGTTCGTCTTCTGCTTCCGCAGTTTGCCAACGCCGCGTGCGGCAAGCGCTGCGCCGCCTGCGATGGCGGCGATTCCGGGGCCCGGCAGTACGAGCAAGGGAACGCCTGCGACTGCAATCGCGCTGCCCGCGACAGTTTGAGCAATGCCTGCCGCGCGGCTGTCAGAGGAATCCATAGCGCGTGCGGCGTTCGCTGCGGTTTGCCCCGCATTCTTTGCGGCGTCTTTAACCACAGGAGCGGCTGCTTTGGCGCTTGTCACGGCTGCTTTCGCTCCTGTCGATGCCGCTTCGATACCAAATGCGGTCACCTTCATGCCAGCTTCGGCAGCTTTTGGAACGATGGTTGTCGTCACTGCATTCGAAGCGAGTTTTGCTGTGCTGCTCGCGATGCTCTTTAGCGCTTGCGCTGCGTCGTTCGTTTGCATGCGGTTTCCCATGGTTCCTCGCTTTCTCGCTGGTTTGCGTTTCCTATGATAATGATATGCGTTACACCTTGTCCGTTGCCCTTTTGCAACGCAGTAGTTTCCCGATTGTTGCCAGCGCCTCGACTATTACTGTGGAAGTTATGTTGACAGCGTCGGTCGCCGCTTCGGGAGACGGATGCGCAGGCATGAAGACGCTATCGCGTTTCGGGCCGCATCAAGGCGTAAAAGGCACGTAAAAGGCTACTCTTGACGTTGTGTCGCCGGTGGACAATTCGCACTAAGCTGCTACAATTACGAATTCCGAGAGGAGCTGGGGGTCTTCGATTCTGCGTAAGGGGATTGCCGGCTTGCTCTCTTTCGATTGACGATAACCCTTGCTACTTAGTCTGCAAGTACGTGCGCTATTACGGTTTCCGTAATTTCGTCAGGGGTTGTTCTGCGAGCGCCGATCGAAGTTTAACTTATCGATAGGGCTTTCTGCACAGGCGCGCCCCACCCGGCACGTTCTGACCTTGTCGTACCTATCTAAATGCAACGAAAAAGGAAAACTGCTTATGGATACTCGTAAGAAAGAGATTACGACGCTTGTCGTTTGTGGTTTGCTCGCCGGTGCCGTGGCAGTTGTGCTGGCCATTGGCGGCAACCCGAAGAACATGGCAATCTGCGTCGCGTGCTTTATTCGTGACATCGCTGGTGGACTTGGGTTGCACTCTGCCGCTAAAGTCCAGTACATCCGCCCCGAGATCATTGGTATCGTCGTCGGTGCGCTTATCATGGCTATCGTCGGCAAGGAGTACAAAGCGACCGCTGGTTCTTCACCGCTGACTCGCTTCTTCTTGGGCTTTATGATGGTCATCGGTGCCTTGGTGTTCTTGGGATGCCCGCTTCGCATGGTGCTGCGCATGGCTGCTGGCGACCTGAACGCATGGATCGGTCTGGTTGGCTTTGCCGCCGGTATCGTCACTGGTGTGTTCTTCCTGAAGAAGGGCTTCTCGCTGGGGCGTGCAGTGAAGGTTGGCAAGGCGGAGGGCATCATCCTTCCTGTCGTGCTGGTTGTTGTGTTGGTGTTAAGCCTTACCACGGCCCTGTTTAAAGCTTCTACGGAGGGCCCGGGTAGCATGCACGCCGTCGTGCTCGTGTCCACGCTCGGTGGTCTCGTGTTCGGTGCGGTTGCGCAGAAGTCCCGCATGTGCTTTGCGGGTGGCTTGCGCGACACCTTCCTGGTGCGCGACTTCAGCGGGCTTATCACCATCGGCTTGCTGTTCGGTATCGTACTCGTGTACAACCTGGTGACTGGTGGGTTCAAGCTGAGCATGGCCGATCAGCCCATCGCTCATTCCCAGGCGCTGTGGAACATCCTCGGTCTGTACGTAGTTGGCTTCGCCGCAGTGTTGCTGGGTGGCTGCCCGCTTCGCCAGCTGGCACTTGCCGGCTCCGGCTCGGGCGACTCGGCGGTCACGTTCCTCGGCATGCTGGTGGGCGCTGCGTGCGCACATAATTTCAACCTCGCTTCCAGCACCGATGGCGCCACGATGGGCGGTCAGATCGTAACCATCGTGTGTATCGTGGCCCTGTTCGCCATTGCGGCGGTTAACCTGAAGAAGCGCAACGCGTAAAGGAGCGAATCATGATCGAACTCGATGCTAAAGGGCTGTCGTGCCCCCAGCCGTTAATGATGGTGAACGACGCCATGGCTGGCAATCCTGGTGAGACTATCGTCGTTGAGGTGGACACCGCTACGCCGCGCGATAATATCCTGCGTCTTGCCGCTCGCAAGAAGCGCCAGGCGAGTGTGGAGGAAGTTGACGACATCTTCCGCATTACCATCGAATAGCGCACTGTAATCGCATTTCCCGAACGAGAAGAGCGGGTATGCGAAACGGCAGGCGGGCCCTCGGTGTGAGTGCCCGCCTGTTTTGATGTTGGGAAGGAGCGCCGATGCGCAGCAGGAAGATAAAGCTGGTTGTTTCGTTCTATACGACAGCCGACGCGTTTGCGTTTGAAGCTGCATGCAAGCAGGTCGGCGTGTCGGGGCGCTTAGGAACGGTGCCGCGCCAGATGTCGGCCGGGTGTGGCATGGCATGGTACGCCGAGCCCGAGTCGCGCGACCGCATTGTGGCGATGTGTACTGAGCAGCATCTCGAGTACGAGGACATGGCCGAGATAGAACGCTAAACGATTTCGATGGTTCCGGCGGCTGCCGTCGTTGCGTGCCCGATGCGCCAAGGTGCGCGGCCGGCATGGCACTCAAACGCTTCTTCCCACGCGCGCGCGTTTTCCGGCGCGATGGCAACCAGGAGGCCACCGCTCGTTTGCGGGTCGCAGAGCACGCCCATGCGGTTGTCGAATTCGTCGTCGGTTAAACCCCGTGCAGACGTGAAGTCTTCGGCCCAGTCGATCAAGTCGAACGTCTTTCCCGGGCGGCAATAGGCGCAAGAGTGGTCGTAGGCGCGCTCGAATAAGGGAATGCTGTCCCAGCGCAGCTTCGCCCCGCAGCCGCTCGATTCCAGCATTTCGTGCAAGTGCCCCACCAGGCCAAATCCGGTCACGTCGGTGGCCGCATGCGGGCGCACCTCCAGCATGGCATCGCCACCTGCCTTATTCAGCTCCATCATCTGCTCGATGACTGGACGCATGCTCTCTTCGGTTTCAAGGCCCGCGCGTAATGCCGAGTTCATAAGCCCTGTTCCCACACGCTTGGTGTAGTACAGTAGATCGCCCGGCTGAACGCCCGTGTTGCGTATGATGCGGTCGGGATGCACCATGCCAAACACCGACAAACCATATTTGGGCTCGTCGTCGTCAATGGTATGGCCACCCACGGTAACCGCGCCCGCTTCTGCAACCTTGTCGGAACCGCCACGGATAACTTCGCCCACAACCGACGTTCCCAGCTCGGCGGGGAAGGCGAGGATGTTCATGGCCGCTACGGGTACGGCTCCCATGGCAAACACGTCGGACAGCGCGTTGGCAGCTGCCGCGCAGCCAAACTCGTATGGGTCATCCACTACCGGGGTGAAAAAGTCGAGTGTCAGCACCGCTGCCTGATTATCGTTAATGCGGTACACCGCTGCGTCATCGGCAGTTTCGAATCCCTGCAAAAGCTCGGCATTCGGCGGCGGCGCTATTGTTTCTAGGATATCCTTCAGGTCGCCCGGACCCCATTTCGCGGCTCAACCGCCTTTATCGGTCAGGCGCGTTAGGTGGATGCGCCCGTTTTCGTCATACGCCTGGTCAAGGCGCGAGTTTCCGCATGACATAAAGCGTTCCTTTCGGTTGTGGGCTCGTCGATTATAGCGGGCCGGTTGTGTGTTCGTTCTTCCGGCCGAAACACGATGCGGCGCAAGGCTAAAACACCGCATGTTGAGGACGAGATGACCCATATTCGTGCTCGAAAATTTCGAGAATTATCAATGACTTCGCGAGTATAGCACGGCCTGTGGGCTATAATACAGCGAACTCTGATCGCGATTATGGAGATGGATGGGGCCTGGTGGCTCCCGCGGCCTTCAAAGCCGTTGCGAGGCGCGCAGAACGTCTTGGGTGTGTTCGATTCGCACGCATCTCCGCCACTTCTTCGCCGGGGTACTTATCTCAAACACCCCAGAACAAAACGGCCCTTGCTCACTGTTTCCTAGGATTGTGCTTCCTTCTCGGCCAAAAAGAACTCTACGAGCACGTCCATGCTGGGATGCTCGACTTCTTTCAGGAGGCCATTCGCTTCGTTCAGTAGTTCGCGAATCTGAGTCGCCTGTTCTTCGCTTTGCCGTTTTCCCTCCTTCGTTGTGGCGTCTCGCTGAAGTTGCCCTAGATTAGCCAGCTCTTCGCGGTAGTAGCGCACGTCCTCGCGCAGCTGCTCGACGTATTCTTCATGGGCTTGCCTGAATTCCTTGGTTTTGAGCCACTTGTCTTGCGGGCGAATACGGCCGGTGGCTTCGACGAACTCGCGGGGAAAGGCATCGGCATACTTGTCAAGATACTGGTCGGCACCCGCTATGGTAGTAAGTTCATAGCAATCCCTGAACAGGTTTTTTCCCAAGTGTTTGAGCCCGTCCGGTAATGTGACGGCGCGCAGACCGTTGCATCCGCGAAACACCTCGTCACCAATGTTGGTCAGCGTTTCGGGAAGCGTTAGCTCGGAAAGGCCAGTGCATCCGCAAAACGCATCTTTACCAATAGTGGTCACGCTGGCGAACATGTCGATGCTGCGGATTTTCGCGCACGAACGAAACGCACCGAGTCCGATGCTTGTTGCATTTTCGGCTCCATCAACATGCTCGAGCTTCAAGCAGCGGGAAAACATCGTGGCGGGAATGGCAGTAAGCGAAGAGGGCAGCGTGGCCCGTGTGAGCGACGAGCACCCCAAAAACGCATCTTTGCCCACAACGTGCACAGATTCCGGCAGCTTAATGCTGGTCAGACTTGTGCATCCCTTGAACGCCCGGTTGCCAATGCGTTCGAGCGTGGAGGGCAACACCACGCATTCAACATCCGTGCAATCTTCGAACGCACCATCGGCCAGGCGGGTCACCCCTTCGGGCACCTCGACCACGGCGCGTCCTTCGCCACGGTAACGTTCGAGCGTTAAATCGAAGCAGGGGTCGGGTATGTTACTGCCTTCGAGGTTCTCGTTTTCGCCCTTTGCAGTTTCGCCCATGGTGGTTTCGCCCCTTTCATTTCCGTACTTGCTGTGATAGTTGTCGTTGCGCCGATTATAAGGGAGCACAGGCGCGCAAACATGCAAGATGCAACACACAAGATGCAAACGCGGAAGCGCGGCGACGAATAATGGTGAACAAAGGCAGCGAACAAATTAACTGTTGCAACTAAATTATTTCAACACAAATGCACAAATGTATTATAATCGCGACTGGCAACCGATTCTGCCAACGGTTGCTGCAAGCGTCTCGGTACGCATACAGTTCTGCAAGCATCTTCTTAATGAGCCAACGATCGGTCGAGGGAAGGTGCATTTTAAAAGCCGCATTCTTCTGCTGTTTGCCTTGACGGGAAACGGCGGGGAAGAACACAGCGGCTTTGCACGATTCTGCACAAATGACATTCTGCATAGCGGCATGCAGCAGCATGTAGCAACCTTACAGGAAGAGGCCACAGTGGTTTCAGAGCGTATGCGCGTACGCCTGAGCAGGCGGTCTGCTATCCGCGAGGCATTTGAACGCGCCGGCGTGCTTGCGCGCACACATGGCGCGGACAACGTGTTCGACTTAAGCATCGGAAACCCTACAGCCCCTTGTCCGGCGGGGGTTGCGGCGGCGCTAAAGGAAACGGCCGCCCTACCCGACGAGCCGAACATGCATGGGTACATGGATAGCGCCGGCTACTCTGACGTTCGTGACGCGATGGCGGCTTCGCTCAAAGCGAGGTTCGGCATTGATTACACAACGGAAGATATTGTCATGACCACAGGTGCCGCGTGCGCCTTAAACATCGTCATGCAAACGCTGCTCGATCCGGGTGACGAGATCATCGTGTTCCGCCCGTACTATCCAGCGTACGAAGCGTTCGCTTTAAACTGGGATGCCCGTGTGGTGAAGGTTCCTTATTGTAGGGAAACGATGTTGCCCGATGTGAGCCGTCTTGATGAAGCGTTCTCGCCGCGCACGAAAATAGTGCTTGTCAACACGCCGAACAACCCGTCGGGTTTGGTGTATCCGCATGCGGTGGCCGAAGCGATTGCGCACGCTGCCGAGCGCGCGCAGCAGGCGTTTAGCCACGACATCTACGTGGTGTCCGACGAGCCCTATCGCGAGCTTCTGTTCGATGGCGCGCAAAACCCGCAGTGGCCGTTGCTGTATGACAACACGTTTACGGTGTACTCGTTCAGTAAGTCGGCATCCATTTCCGGCGAACGCATTGGCTACGTGGCTATGGCACCTGGTCTGCACGACAAACAAATCATCAGACAAGGCTTGTGTCGATCGTTGGGTGACTTGGGCTTCGTGAATGCCCCCGCCACGGCCCAGCGTATGGCGAAGCACTGCGTAGATAGCTTCGCCGACCTCGCCCAGTATGACCGCAACCGCATCGTGTTGTACGAGGCGCTTTGCTCGGTGGGGTTTTCCCCGGTAAAGCCCAACGGTGCGTTTTACATGCTACTGCCCGCGCCCGATGGCAACGAACAGGCTTTTGTTGATCGCTTGCTTGCCGAGAACATCGTGGTTGTTGGCGGTGGCGAGTTCGGCTGTCCGGGCTATGTACGCCTGTCGTTTTGTGTGTCGGCAGAAACCATTAACGCGGCTATCCCGCATTTTGCCTGCGTAGCACGCTCATACGGCTTAAATGCCACTTCGGAATCGTCTTCGGCCCCAGAATCGTCTTCAGCCTTGGAAACGTCTTCAGCCTTGGAAGCCTCGGCTACTCCTTCGGCCCCGGAAGCTTCGATGCCGACCGCGCCTGTTGCCTCCGCAGTTCCTGTAGCTACTGCTGCCCCCTGTATCTGTCCGCAAAAGGAGACCACCCACCATGAATGACATCGTCGTTGACAACCTCTCGTTCGCGTATCCGGAAACCGATCGTCTCATCCTGAACAACGTTCATATGAAGGTGAACGCAGGCGACTTCGTGTGTCTGCTGGGGCAGTCGGGCTGCGGCAAGAGCACGTTTCTGCGCCTGCTTGCTGGTTTGGAGAAGCCGACGAGTGGCAGCATTTCAGTCGGCGGGCAGCAGGTGAGGGGAACCAGTCTCACGCGCAGTGTCGTGTTTCAAGACTACGGTCTGTTCCCCTGGATGTCGTCGGGCGAAAACATTGTGTTGGCGCTGCGACAGCGTTATCCGGAGAAGTCGAAGCGCGAATGTCGCGACATGGCGCTTGCGGCTATTCAGTCGGTGGGCCTTTCTGCCGACGTGTACGACAAGTTCCCCAAAGAGCTTTCTGGCGGCATGAAACAGCGCTGCGCTATCGCGCGTTCGTTCAGCATGAATCCGCCCATCCTGCTCATGGACGAGCCGTTCGGCGCACTTGACGCCGTTACTCGCGCGCGCCTGCAGGACATGGTGCTCGATCTGTGGTCGCATGAAGAGCAGAAGAAAACCGTGTTTTTCGTCACGCACGATGTGGAGGAAGCATTGCTTCTGGCCACGCGTATCTACGTGTTCGGGCAGTCGCCCAGCCAGATCATCTTCGAGAAGGAGCTGCCTGCCGAAACGAAGCCCGACCGCAAGGGTATGTACGAAAGCGAGCAGATTATCGAGCTGCGAAACGAGCTCGTGCAATACATCAACCAAGACGTGCTCAGTCACGTTGAGGAATAAAAGAGGGAAGCGCGAGGGAGGGCCTCGTGCGATAGAAGGAAAGGAAACGAACCATGGAAAACATCTCGCGTCGCAAGTTCGTCGGGCTTTCGGCAACTGCGGCTGCCGCGGCGGCAGTTGCACTTTCCGGCTGCTCGAGCGAGGAACCTGCAAGCACCACCGAGCCTGCTGCTGAAGAGGCACCGGCCACTGAAGAGAAGCCGGCCGAGAAGAAGACCATCCGCTTGGGCACCACCAACGACGGTCACATCTTCAACGCGATTGCCGAGAAGAATGGCTACCTGGAGGATGCTGGCGTGAACGTTGAGGTGTCGGTGTTCAACTCGTCCGACGATGCGTTCGCTGCTCTGTTCTCCGACAAGGTTGACGTGCTGTCCAACAACGGCACCAACCTGCCGCTCACGCATGTTGCCTCCGGCCAGGACCTCACCATCTATGCTGGCTACATGATCAATGGTTGCATGCCCATCATCGCCAAGAAGGGTACTAAGTGGAATGGCGTTGAGGACCTGGTTGGCAAGACAATTGCTTGCTCGGGCAACGAGTTCGCCGTGTTTGGCCCGTTCTACGATGCTGGTCATACCATGGATGAGGTTGAGACGATCGTGCTTTCCAACCACGCTGACCGTGTAGAGGCTGTGCGCACCGGTAAGGCCGACTACGCCATTTGCGGCACCAGCCAGAACTACACCATTCAGCAGCTGGCTGACGAGATCGACGTTATGGCCTACTGCAGCGACATCACGCCGAACTACTCGTGCTGCCGTGTTGACTCCCGTCAGGCGTTCCTCGATGAGAACCCCGAAGCGGTAACCGCCATGCTCGTCGCATGGATGCGCGCGCAGGATTGGTACGAGCAGCATCGCGACGAAACTGCTGAGATCGTTGTCGAGCAGACCGGCTCTACGGTCGATTACGTGAAGGCCTACATGGACAACGAGCACTACGACCTCGACCTCGACCCGTACAAGAGCTCGGTCATCCGTGCATGGGACTGGATGATGGAGATGGGTCTGTTCCCCGAGGGAGCCGAAGGCATCAACATCGAGGATCATATCGACACCTCGCTGTACAAGGCTGCGCTCGACGAGTGCACCGAGAAGTATGGTGCGGAAAGCAAGGCTTTCTACGACAAGCGCAACGAGATTTTCGAAGAGTACAACGCGTAGTACTCAAAACGCAAGGTAGGAGTGCGGGTCGCGCATGTGTGGCCCGCAAACAGGCGGCCGGTCACGCTCGAGTCAACTCGGGCGGCCGGCCGTGCACAGGCAAACAGACGGACAAGGGACGCGCATGGACCATATCGTGAAATTCGTAAAGAAGTACTGGATCACTGCGGTGTTGTTGGTGGGTATCTTCTTGTTGTACAAGTTCGTCACCGATCGGGCGATACTCGATCCGGTGTTGTTCCCTACGGTGGACAAGATCGCCAACGCATTCAAGGACAACGCCGACGTCATGCCTATGAACTTTATGGCGTCCATGCGGCTGCTTATTCCGTCGCTCATCATCGGCACGGTGATTGCGCTTGCCCTTGGTATTCTCATGGGCTTAAACAAGCGCCTGCGTGAGAGCATTTACCCTATCATCTATGCTGTCAGTGTGATTCCGGCCATCTTGCTGTCGCCGTTCATCCTGCATCTGGCTCCGTCATTCGCGTCGGCATCCATTTGCATGATCGTGTACAACACCATTTGGGCGACGCTGTTCGCTACCGTCACCGGCATCGTGACCATCGACAAGCGCTATCTCGACAACGCGGCCACATTGTGTTTGACCGGCATGAAAAAACTCACGAAGGTGGTGCTTCCCGCGGCCATGCCCTCCATCATGGCAGGTTTGGTTACATCGCTTCGTAGCTCGTTCATCATCTTGGTGTTCGCTGAAATGTACAGCGCTCAGTTCGGCATGGGTTACTTCGTCAAGAAGAACGGCGACTTCGGTCTGTACGCCAACACGTGGGCGGGCTTTTTGTTCATGATTGTTGTACTGGTGATCGTCATGCAGATCTTCGAAAAGGTGAAGGATCACATGCTGAAATGGACGATGGACTAAGGGATATTCATGACCGAAGAGTTCATTGACATCGCGTATAAAACTGGTGCAGGGCGTTACATCCAAGAGCCCGGAGCGCTTAGTCGGCTGGCAAAAGAGGTGCGCCGGTTTGGCACCAAGCCCTTCCTTATTGGAGGAGAGCATGCGTTTGCGGCCGCCCGTGACGTGGCGGTCGCGTCGCTTCGGGAAGCGCGCATGGAATTCGTTGACCACATGTACGCAGGATATGCGTCCCATGCGGCGGCGAAGCAGTTCGCTGCGGAAGCGCGTGAGGCTGGTTGCGACGTGGTGGTTGGTATGGGCGGCGGGCGCATCATGGACTTCGCGAAGGCCATTGCGGAATACGCAGGCGTACCCATCATCGAAGCGCCTACGAGTATTGCCACCTGTGCGGCATTCAGCCCGTTGAGTATTCTGTATACCGAGCGCGGCGAGTTTGGCGGCACGTGGCGTTATGAGCACGAGATTGATGCTGTGCTTGTTGACACCCAGGTTATGGCCTGTCAGCCTGCGCGGCTCGTCGCCGCCGGCATGATGGATTCCATGGCAAAGCTGTACGAGATAACCAATGGGTCGCCCACGTTTGATGCGACAAGCGAAAACGTACAGCGCTTCTGCGCCTATGAGCATGCGCGGCTTAATTGTAAGTTGCTGCTCGAATACGGGCCAAAGGCATATGCCGACGTGCAGCAGCGCCGCTTGACCGACGCCGTGGAGCGGGTGACGTTTGTGAACCTGGCGCTTACGGGCATCGTGAGCTCGCTTACGCGAGGCTTTCATCAGACCGCACTTGCGCACAAATTCTACGACGGCATGCGCACATATTTCACGAAAGAGGCTGCGCCATACTTGCATGGTGAGCTGGTTGCCATCGGTTTGCTCATTCAGGTGGTGTACAACAATACACCCGACGAGGTCAGTCGGTTGACGCGCATCATGCGTGCCATGGACATGCCCTGCACGCTTGCGGATCTGGGCATACGCGCTGATGACCCCCGTCTTGCTGTATTGCACGAATATGTGGGTACGCCGGAGTTTGTGCAGCAGGATGAAGCGTCGACTGACCTGTTCGATCGTGCGTTTGCAGGTGTTGTCGAGCCGATCTGACAAGAAACATAATACGAAGTGCTCGCACGCTGGCGAGTGTTAGCAAAAGCAAAGGAGGAATAATCCGTGGAGGAACTAGATCTGTCGAACGCGGGCTTTACTACGCGCGCCATTCATGCTGGACAGGAGCCTGACCCAGCCTACGGTGCGCTGGCGACTCCTATTTACCAAACGTCGACGTTTTGTTTCGACAGCATGGAAGATGGTATCGCGAAATTCGAGGGCACGATACCTGGTTACGTGTATTCGCGTGGCGGCAACCCCACCGTGCGTGCGCTCGAGCTGAAGATGGCTGCCATTGAAGGCGGCGAGGACTGTGTTGCCACCGGCTCGGGCATGGGAGCTGTGGGTTCGGTGATGATCGGGCTATTGCAGGCAGGCGACCACGTAATCGTGGGCGACTGCGTGTATGGCTGCTCGAATGTGGTCATTCGCGACGTGCTGCCGAAGTTCGGCATTGAGGTCACGCCGGTCAATACAGGCGACCTCGACGCGGTTGCTGCAGCTATCAAGCCCAACACGAAGATGATCTACTTCGAAACGCCCACGAACCCCATGATGCGTCTCACCGACATCGCCGGTGTTGCGCAGGTAGTGGGCGAGCGCGACATTAAGGTTGTCGTTGACAACACGTTCGCTCCGCCGCCAGTGCAGTATCCGCTCGCTTGCGGTGCCGACATCGTGCTGCATAGCGTGACGAAGTATCTGAACGGTCACGGCGATGTTATTGCAGGTGTCATTGTGGGTTCAGCTGATGATATCGCGCAAATTAAGAACATCGGCGTTACCAAAACATGCGGATGCTTTTGCTCGCCGTTCGATGCGTTTTTGATCATTCGTGGCTTACAGACGCTTGAGTTGCGTGTGCGCCGTCACTGCGAAAGTGCGCTGGCTGTTGCGCGCTTCCTGGAAAGCTCACCTGCCATTGAGCGTGTTTTGTACCCGGGTTTGGAGAGCTTCCCCGACCATGCGATTGCCAAGAAGCAGATGAACGGCTTGTACACGGGTATCCTGTCGTTTGAGCTGAAGGACGGCCTCGGTGGACGCAGCCGATTTGAGGCGGGTAAGCAGGTGGTCAACGCCATGAAGCTCGCACACGTTGCGGTGAGCTTGGGCGATCCGGCGTCGCTTGTACAGCACCCGGCCAGCATGACGCATCACAACGTGAGCAACGAGGTGAAAGCCAGCATGGGTATTACCGATGGCATCATTCGCTACTCGGTGGGCCTTGAGGATACAGACGACATCATCGCCGACTTGAAGCAGGCGCTCGCCACGTTGTAGCGTATGTGTTCGTGCTTCTGTCGCGGCTGCGATGAGAGTCCAAACGTATATCGATGGACAGTATTGTGGTGCCCATGTCTCCCAAAGCACTTCTCGCTTTGGGAGACATGTTTTTTTCTGAGCGAAAGCACGAAAAGAAAATGCGAAAAAGGGTTCACGCTAGAGACATTTTGTGCAGAGTGTCTCCATTTCTCGTATTCTTCAGAGCGAAAAGTTATGCATGAATTGGGACAAATTGCGAGCTGAATATGCGCAAAGAAATTTGTGAACGCGATAATATCCAATGAATGATTATTAACATGTATGAGTCAAAGATAAAGGGTTCAAGAAATTGTGCAACTGCACAATTAATTTATCGAATGTGGGTCTAAATGGCACTCAAATTTGCCTGTTGCAGGTGAACAAAAAGAGTGTTTTAATGGATACATCGGCAATTCTGGTAGACGTGCGACGGAAAGGATTCAGGAGCACTCAAGGCACCAGTCTCCTTAATCTTCTTCTAACGTATCGGCTGCGAGATAGCTGCATAGCCAGTATAGGCAGAGAAGACCTCTGCCAAAGAAAGGAGACTGTCATGGCGAAGATAGTCAAGTCTTGGAATGACTGGGATCCGTTGAAGCGCGTCATCGTTGGCCGCTGCGACAACTCCGTCATTCCTCCCGAGGAGCCCGCAACCTCTGAGAAGGTTCCTGTGGACTCCGACATGCGCGGCATGTGGGGCCTGCGCCCGCTGCGCACTGTTGAGGTTGGCAACGCCTGCCTCGAGAACCTGGTTTCTGCTCTCGAAGAGCGCGGCGTGGTTGTTGACCGCCCGACGCCTCTGCAGTGGAACCAGAAGATCGGCACGCCTGACTTCACCAACGATTCCATGATGACCTGCATGCCTCCGCGTGACATCCTGCTCACGGTTGGCAACGAGATCATGGCTTCGGCGAACTCCTTCCGTTGCCGCTACTTCGAGTATCTGGCCTACTGGCCGCTCATGAAGCAGTACTTCGACGAGGACCCCGAGTTCAAGTGGACCCAGGCACCGCGTCCGCGCCTGACCGACAAGTCCTACAAGCACAACTACTACGATGAGAAGATCTCGCTGGAAGAGCGCCTGGAGCGCACCGCCAACAAGGACTTCGTGACCACTGAGGTCGAGCCGATGTGGGACGCTGCTGACATCATGCGTATGGGCAAGGACTTCTTCATCCAGCATG
>NZ_JAAKEB010000044.1 GCF_011038965.1 Adlercreutzia sp. ZJ141
CTTCCAGCGAGATCTTCTCGTCGTAGTAGTTGTGCTTATAGGAAGCATCAGTCAGACGCGGACGCGGAGCCTGGGTCCACTTGAACTCGGGATCCTCGTCGAAGTACTGCTTCATGAGCGGCCAGTAGGCCAGATACTCGAAGTAGCGGCAACGGAAGGAGTTCGCCGAAGCCATGATCTCGTTGCCAACCGTGAGCAGGATGTCGCGCGGAGGCATGCAAGTCATCATGGCATCGTTGCGGAAATCAGGTGTACCAATGGGCTGATTCCACTGCAGAGGCGTCGGGCGATCAACAACCACGCCGCGCTCTTCGAGAGCAGAAACCAGGTTCTCGAGGCAGGCGTTGCCAACCTCAACGGTGCGCAGCGGGCGTAGGCCCCACATGCCGCGCATGTCGGAGTCCACAGGAACCTTCTCAGAGGTTGCAGGCTCCTCAGGAACGATCACGGAGTTGTCGCAGCGGCCAACAATGACGCGCTTCAACGGATCCCAGTCGTTCCAAGACTTAACTATCTTCGCCATGGCAGTGTCCTTTCGTAGGCGTTCGAAGGGCAGCGTCTCTGCTCTTCGTCTTGAGTATCAAGCACGGCGAAAATTGCTTCAAAACACAATGAGTAGCTTCTGACCTGGTTTTGGAGCAGTAACTCATAGTTTGTCACGCATTTGCTACGAACTATACGGTTTAACCTGATCGTGGGTTCATCAAATGAGAAACGTTGCTCGCCGACATTTTGCGATCTACCGCAGAATGGGTCATTACATGTCGAAAGTTGTCGAGAAATGCCCGGAGCAGCTAGCTTATGTTACACTGATAGTAACATATCGGCTGTTGCACGGACGGGGAGGACGCAATGCCGAACAATAACCGCAAGGACTTTGATGTATTCAACGCCCAGGAACTACGTATTAGAATGGGCATTTTGCACGCGGTCGACAAGTCGCTTGACCGCATGACCGTTTCGGAGATATGCAAGAACGCCGGCGTGTCCCGGCAAACATTCTATCGCTACTTCGAAAGTAAGTACGATATTCCCTGCTGGCACACTATTTACTGTCGGCAGTTCTACTTAAACGAGATCGGGCGCACCATTGGCTGGGAAACCGGTTACTATCATCATATTCGCCTGATCTTCCAGGAGTACGACTTCTACAGCAAGTCGATCCAATACAGCGTGAACACGCCATTTGGACGTTCCATCCTGCCTGAGGATCGCAAGAAGGTACTGCTTGAAACGCTGGAGAAGTATCGACACGAGCCAATCAATCGCAACATGCTCTTCATTGTGGAAACGTTTGCTCGCCTGGAATGCGAAGTGATGAATGACTGGCTGCGCAGTAGCCGTCCAGCCGACCTAGAGTCGTGGACCGAAGACCTTGTTAGTATCGTACCCACGCGCTTGTTCCGAGCGCTCGATCTCAAGGATCCCAAAGGATTGTCGTAGCTCTGAATGTCTTAGCTCTGCGAATACAAAAGGTTATGACGAAGGGGATGGGCGACTCAATGAGTCGCCCATCCCCTTTCTGTGTAGTGCAAAGCTGGCTACATGAGCCTCACTTACATCGGCGGGAAGCGCAGCACCAGGTACACGCCTGCAACAGCAATGGTAAACAGCATAACTGGGAAGCCGGTCTTTAAGAACTGCATGAAGGTGATCTCATGGCCGTTCTTCCTGGCAATATCGGAGAGCACCACATTGGCCGAAGCACCGATAAGGGTACCATTACCACCCAAGCAGGCACCAAGGGATACCGCCCACCACAAAGGCGTTACATCCATGCCGGTAGATTCCATGGTCAGAAGAATCGGAATCATGGTGGCAACAAACGGGATGTTGTCCAGGAAGCTGGAGATTACAGCCGAGCCCACCAGCAACACGAGCATGGTGACAAACACGTCGCCGCCGGTTGCAGAGATAAGCGCGTTGGCAAGCATCTCGATAACGCCGGTTTCAGCCATGGCGCCCACGATGATGAACAAGCCTGCAAAGAACGTGAGTGTAGTCCACTCCACCTCGTACAGTGCACGCTCGATGCTCTCGCCCGAAATGAGCAGCAGCACGCCAGCAGCCGTAAGTGCAATGACGCTCGATTCAACATGAAGCGCACCGTGGGCCATAAAGCCAATGACCACAAACACCATCACCACAACGCTTTGCTTCAGCAGGCGCATGCTCTTCACCTGATCGTACTCATTGAGCTCCATGATGCGCTGACGCTTTTCGTCATCAACGTGCATCTTCTTGCCGTACATGATGTAGAACAGCCCAATGCTCAGAGCAAGGATCACCACAGCGATGGGCGCATCAACCATAATAAAGTCGGCAAACGAGTAGCCCGCAGCCGAACCAATCATGATGTTCGGCGGGTCACCAATAAGCGTAGCGGTGCCACCAATGTTCGACGAAAGAATCTCTACCATGAAGTACGGAAACGGATTAACCTCGAGTAGCCTACACACCGTTACAGTCATAGGTCCGATAAGCAGCACCGTGGTCACGTTGTCAAGAAATGCCGATAGCACTGCGGTCAACAGCACGAACAACACCATAATGAGCCACGGGTTACCCTTCGCAACACGGGCGCACTTAATGGCCAGAAACTCGAACAGACCCGACTGCTTCACCACAGCTACGAATAGCATCATGCCAAACAGCACGCCAAGCGTGTTCATATCTACGTGTTCGATCGCTGCGTCGAACGGCAAGATGCCGATCAGCATGACGAGCGCCGCACCCGCGATAGCTGCAAGCGAGCGATGCAGCTTCTCCGACATGATGAACGCCATAACCACGACGAACACCACAACGGATACGATTTGTGATATTTCCATAGGATTCCCTTCTGCTAGCCTCCCATTTCAAGCGACGGCTTCATACTTGGCGCGCCGTAGCGCGCATGACCACGCATGATGCACGTCATGTAGATGAGGTATTAGAATACCGTGGCCGCATCACGCGTGGGTAGAATCACCGTAACCGTTCTGTTTCAAATTGGGTTACAAATCAGGCGCACTGTCACGCCTTGACAACAGAATATGCAGGTCGAAGGGCAAAACAATCATGAACCACCCCTCAAAGGGGTGGTTTGCTCTAGGCCTATAAGGCCGAGGGCGACCGGCGGCGTCTAAAGGCGCTGCCTTTCACTTCGTTCAAGTCGTACCGCCCTTGACTCTCGCGAGCCG
>NZ_JAAKEB010000045.1 GCF_011038965.1 Adlercreutzia sp. ZJ141
TGATTATTACGCTGTTTTTGCTACATGTTTCCATGCATCACTGCTACAGCGTTCCACAGTAGGCTGATACACCTCTGCAAGAAGAAATGCTACGCGCCCCGCAAGGGGCGTTTCCTTTTCTGCACAATCTCGAATGGGTGCAAAAGCATCCTTGACCATCGAGAGAATAGGAGAAGGAAATGGTCAAGTACAGAGAGATCCTTAGGCAAAAGGCCATGGGGATAAGCATCAGGAACATAGCGTTTTCATGCAAGTGTTCCACAGCGACGGTAAGGACCGTCGTCGATCGGGCCAGGGTCTGCGGTTTGGAGTGGCCGCTTCCGGAGGAGATGAACGATGCGGCGATACGCGCTGCCATCTACCCCAAAAAGTCAAGATCCGACACATCCAAAGCTGAGATCGACCACGTTCGTATCGACAGGGAGATGGAGCGCCCCGGCGTCACGATGACGGCGCTGTGGACCGAGTACTGCGAAGCCGCGCTGGCTTCGGGCAAAGAGCCGTACATGTACTCGGCATTCTGCCGCAAGCACCGCGACTGGGCTACTGCGAACAAGGTCGTCATGCACATCGAGCACAAGCCGGCCCAAGAGATGCAGGTGGATTATGTCGGGGACACTATGGAAGTGATGGACGCCGACACAGCAGAGTTGCTTAAGGTGTATGCGTTTGCGGCCTGCCTGCCGTATTCCGGGGAGCTTTATGCTGAGGGGTTCTACAACATGAAGGAAGAGTCTTGGGTTGAAGCTCACGTGCACGCATTCTCATTCTACGGCGGTAGTGTGCCTATTATTGTGCCCGACAACCTCAAGCAAGGAATCGTCAAAAACACGGTTGAGGAACTTATCGTCAACGAGCAGTACCGCCGTATGGCCGAGTATTACGGATGTGCCGTTGTACCAGCGCGGCCAAGAAGACCGCGTGACAAAGGGGCTATTGAGATGGGGGTACGGGTCATAGAGCAGCGAGCAATAGCGCCGTTGCGCAATCGATTGTTCACGTCGCTTGGACAGCTCAACGGCGCCCTTCTCGACAAGGTCAAAGAAATCAACGCGCACCCCTTCCAAAAGCGCGAAGGCAGCAGAGACGAGATCTTCATCCGCCAAGAGAAGCCGCTGCTCGTCCCGCTGCCTAGCAAGCCCTACGAGATGGTGACTCGCAAGAGCGCTACTGTGAATTTTAACTACCACATTGCCTTCGACGGCTCCTGGTACTCTGTTCCGTTCAGCTACGTCAAGCGCGAGGTTGAGGTCTGCGCCACGAAGTCCGCGGTGTGGGTCGTCTGCGACGGTGAGCGCATCGCCATGCACAGGCGCTTGCACGGGCCGAAGGGTTCCTACTCCACAAATCCAGAGCACATGCCCGACTCCCATCGCGACTTTGTCGAGTGGAATGGGGATAGGTTTCGCAGGTGGGCGCAAGAGATTGGTCCGGCATGCGAGGCTGTAATTGACAGTATCCTCAAATCGCGCAAGATCGAGCAGCAGTCCTATCGTTCCTGCCGCGGGGTGTTAGCTCTGACCAAAAAGCACGGCGGGCAGCTACTCGAGCAGGCATGCGCAAAAGCGCTCTCCTACTCGCCGTGTCCCAGCTACAAGACGGTCAAATCGCTAGTCACCAAGATGGCAGCGGCAGCTCCGGAAGATCCTGACGATGGAGCGTACTTAAGAGGAAACAACTACTACCAAAACCTTAGTAAGGGAGATGATGAATAATGGCCGCCAGTCAGTCAACCATGGACAAACTCTACAGCTTGCGCTTGTCGGTGATGGCGCAAGCTTACCGGGACCAGGAGGAATCACCAGGAGTTGCCGACATGACCTTCGACGAGCGCTTCGCGATGATAGTCGACGCTGAGTGGGATGCACGGCGGGTTAACAAGCGTACGCGCCTGCTAAGACAAGCCGGTTTTTCTGACCCTGAGGCCAATGTAGCCGACATACGCTACGATGCCGACCGCAAGCTCGACAAGGCCAAGATGGTCGAGTTGTCGAACTGCGAGTGGATACGCAACCATAGAAACGTGCTGGTCACAGGCGCATCTGGTGCTGGCAAAAGTTGGATTGCGTGCGCCTTAGGCGTCGCGGCGTGCAACGCCTTTTTCTCGGTTCGTTATGTCCGACTTCCTGAGATGCTTGACGAGCTTACGGTGGAAAAAGATGAGGAGTGGTTCAAGATGAAGAAGCGCTACCTCAAGTGTGATCTGCTCATATTGGACGATTGGCTTCTGGAAAAAGTCAGTGGCAAGCAGGCACGCGAGTTACTAGAGATTGTGGAGGGCCGCCTTCGCACTGGTTCTTTGCTGATATGCTCGCAGTTCTCGCCGGCCGGCTGGCATGCCAAGCTGGGCGAAGGTGCAATCGCTGACGCGGTTATCGATCGCATCGTATATCGCTCAGACATAATACACATAGAGGGCGATGAATCAATGCGCAAGCGCATCGGCTAGGCCATTAGCAAGCCTATTAGGCTGAGAGGGGCGCTTGCGCGCCCCTCTCGAGTTTGAAAGCATTGGATTGCCATGTATCAGCCCATCGTGGAACGCTGTAGCAGCGAAGCATGGAACCTTGTAGTAGAAACGACGCAATAATCA
>NZ_JAAKEB010000046.1 GCF_011038965.1 Adlercreutzia sp. ZJ141
ATGACAGATGCCGACGAGCTACAGTCAATCCTGTCTGTCGAAACGAACCCCGAGGTCGGCAGTCGTAACCGAGCAGCACTACTGTTAATGGCCAACATGGGACTTAGGTGCTGCGAGACCACAGCGCTTACGCTGGAGCACATCGACTTTCGCAATGGTACGGTTACCATTCCTGCGATCAAGGGAAACGAGACCAGGAGACTGCCCTTGGAGCATGAAGCAGGCAAGGCACTCGCCAACTACATCGCTAACCATAGGCCGAGCAGTGAGAGCAGAGCGGTGTTTCTTCGCAACAAGTCGCATCGCGGGGAGCCTTTGAGTCTGTCCCAGATGCGCAACTCGCTTCGCTATCAAGCCCGTCTTGCCGGCATTCCCGACTTCGGAACGCACATGCTAAGAAGGTACGCTGCTACTTCGATGGTAGAACGTGGTGTGCCCTTGAAGGTGGTCGCAGATGTGCTAGGTCATACGGAGATCCAAACCTCAAAGACCTACCTGCGCATCGACATCGACGGCCTTCGCATGGTGGCCGCAGATTGGCCGGGTGATCACCGTGGGTAAGATGTCTGATTTGGTGAACAACTATGTCGCCTACAAGCGTTCCCTTGGCTACAAGATCAAAATAGAAGCCGCCACGCTTGAGAGATTTGCCCTTTACGCCGACTCCGAGCATGCGGGAAAATCCCTGTCATCATCATTGGTGCTGGCATGGATCAAAACGTTTGAAAGCGCATCGGATTGGTATTGTGCCCGCCTATACGAAACGGTTCATACATTTTCCCGCTACGCATGCCTTGTCGACGAGGGATCGACGCTACTGCCCAAAGGCCGCGGCAAATGTCACGGAAAGAACAACCCCTACATCTACGAAGACAACGAGATTGAAGCGATGATGAGTGCGCTGTCGAAGATCTATTCGCCTGACGGATTACGGGCCAAGTCTGCATCCACCATGTGCGGACTCATGCGTTCGTGTGGACTGAGGCCATCGGAATGCACGCACCTGACAATCAGCAATTACGATGCCAGTAAAGGTGTGATCGATATTATTGCTACGAAGTTCAACAGGTCACGGCGCGTGCCGCTTAGCGACAGCGCAGCTCGTGTAATTGAGACTCATCTGTCGTCGATCCCTGCGTCCTGCGCCGACTTGCCGATGTTTCCAAGAAACGGTGGCCGCCCTTTCGACGTGCGGGCCCTTGAGTACGCTTGGCAGATAACGCGCGATGTGCTTCTTCCCGAAGGCGAGAATACGTGGAGCCGCCGTCCCCCTCGTCCATACGACGTAAGACACACCTTCGTTACAAAAACCTTGGAAGGTTGGCTTGCGGCTGGAAAGGACATCAACGCGATGATGCCCTACCTCAGCGCCTATCTTGGGCATCAGAAGATCGCCGACACCTACTGGTACCTATCGGCTACAGAAGGCCTGCTCAAAATTGCCTCGAACCTGTTCGAAGAGTATGCAGGAGGTGGTTGCCATGACTAAGGTAGGTGCCACGTTCCAAAAGTTGGTCGAGTCTTGGTTTCTCTCATGGCTCATGGGTCATCGCGGCCTGTCCCCGCAGACAATTTCCTCGTACCGAGATGCCTTTAGATTGCTCATTGGATGGCTGAGAGACGAATGTGACATCGAACCCGGAAACATTGGCTTTGATGACGTTGATCGCGACAATGTCGTCGCCTTCCTCGATTACCTGCGCAAAACGCGTGGATGTTCAGCGAAGACCGTGAACTGCAGGCTCTGTGCGATAAAGTCCTTCGCTGGATATGTCGCCTGTGAATGTCCCGAGCGCTCTGCTTGGGCGAAGGGCTTGTCATCAATCAAACCCCGGAAGGAAGCGAAGCCGGCCCTTGACTTTCTGACCCCAGACGAAGTCGAGGCGATGGTGAATGCCTGCGATGC
>NZ_JAAKEB010000047.1 GCF_011038965.1 Adlercreutzia sp. ZJ141
AATCGAGTAGGAGGGATGCCATTAGTTGACATCCCGTCCTCTCACACCACCGTGCGTACCGTTCGGTACACGGCGGTTCCATTAACATACATGTACTTGTTCGTAGTAGTCAGAGAAAAACAGATAGCCTTTACGGCGTAGCTGCTCGGTTTTGATTGCCACATTCATAATCGGACTTGCTGCTATATGCCAGTAAGCCTTACGAGTGTTAGCAAACTCCCACGCCTTGCCCTTTTCAATGCCACATTTCTGTAGCATCTTGAATCGGGTGCGAACACGTTTCCACTGCTTCCAGTAGACCATGCGAATGCGTCTGCGCATCCAGCAGTCGATGTCTTTAAGCAGCTTCTTCATATCCGCCAGCTTGAAGTAGTTGACCCATCCACGTACAAACCATGTTACCGCTTTCGGTCTGTACTCATTCGACATAGCATTGCTTCGTGCTGTGAGTTCTCGAATACGACCTTTCATAGCCTTGATGCTTTTGGGATGTACACGAAAGCGGCACACCCCTTTGTGACGATAAAAGGCATATCCTAAGTATTTCACCTGATTAAAGTACGCAACACTTGTCTTTTCGTGGTTCACTTTAAGAAATAGCTTTCCCTCGATGAACCGGATAATGGATTTGGCTGTGCGCTTAGCCGCTCGCTTAGACTTACAGAAAATCATGCAGTCATCAGCGTAGCGGACAAACTTATGCCCCCGCCGTTCTAGTTCTTGGTCAAGCTCATTGAGGATGATGTTTGACAGAAGTGGCGAAAGTGGTCCTCCTTGTGGCATGCCAACTTTTGTCTCTTCTAGCTTGCCTTCCACCATGACTCCGGCGTGCAGGTACTTGTGTATCAGCGATACTACTCGCCCATCGGTGATGGTTTCAGACACGATCTGGATTAACTTTGATTGGCATACCGTGTCGAAGAACTTTTCTAAGTCCATATCGACTACCCAGCCATACCCCTCATCAATATGACGCTTGCAAGCGTAAAGTGCATCATGTGCACTTCTATTTGGTCTGAACCCATAGCTTGAGTCGCTAAACGTAGGTTCAAAGAGCGGTGTTAGTTGGGTAACGATAGCCTGTTGTACCACACGGTCAACTACGGTAGGTATTCCGAGCTTTCTTACCTTGCCTTTCTCTTTCTTAGGAATCTCTACCCTAAGCACAGGGCTTGGGGCATACTTTCCGCGCTTGATTTGCTTGATAAGTTCATCTGAGTGTTCTTTGAAGTAGTCATACATTTCAGAAACACCCATCTTGTCGATACCAGCTGCACCCTTATTGGCTTTAACTTTCCTGTAGGCATGCCGCATGTTGTCCTTATCGACAATCCTTTCCAGCAAATCACCTGAACTGTACACGTTGGCGCTTTTGTCAGGGGCTATCCTTTGTGTACTAGACGCTTCGAGTTGCTCTCCTTGTTCCGCAAGTACCATCCCTTGTAAGCCCCACAATGTGAGTTGGCTGTCGTTCATTGCACCCAAAGGTAACCTCCTTTCTACTAACACCGTTAATGGTTCGACCCTTCCTTGTAGTGGACATACTCACAAGTACTATGGTCTCTGCTGACTCCTCATGACAAGCTTTACTCCGTGCTGGCAAAATTCATCGCTTAAGCACGTCCATGAGGCCTCCCGAGGTAAGCCACGTTTCTTTCCCTCCATCTACCTGCCGCATTTACGCTGTGGGCTCCCGTATAGCTATTGGGCTTTGGCTTGCTTAGCAGCCTTACCCACCCACATACGCCTGATGCGATTTCTGTTCGTCAGGCCGGAGGTTTGCCGCCTGCTTCCTTCAGATTCCACCTCGCGATGGACACCCTTGCATTTGGCTATGCACTTCCCGCTATCGGGCGTGCTAGGGACTTTCACCCATGAGAAACGCGCGCATGCTCGGCGCACCAA
>NZ_JAAKEB010000048.1 GCF_011038965.1 Adlercreutzia sp. ZJ141
CAGGCGATATGCGTGAGTTTTAAGGCGGCAACACCAGTTTCAGAAAAAACAGGATGGTTTTTGGGCGCACTGACAGATACCCTTGAATTTTAGGGCTTTAAACACAAGCTATGAGATGCAGCTTTACAACTAGAAATACAACATCATGTGACTCTAGGTCCAGGCGGGCTTCTGGGTACAGACAGGTGTGCCATGTCTATCCTTTAGTGCTTCTTCTTACTTCTCTTGGAAGGTTTGGAAGCATAAGCGCTTACACGCGCCTTCTTTCTTCTTTCATAGGCAGTAGCACCCTCAACAGCATCTGGTGCACCAAAGGCCAAAAGAAGTCGTCTTCTGGTTTCATCGAAGGTGCCAAACCCGCGGCTTTCGCGCTTGAGTTCTTTGATCTTGTCGTTGGTCGATTCTGCTCGAGCGGTGTTGATGTGGCTTATCGTGGCAGTTACCAAGTACTGCTGGTACTTCGCGACCGTTTTGGCAAAGCGTCGCATCTCAGGTATTGCAAGCCCACTTGCCTTCATGATCCAGTTGTTGAGGGCCTTCTCGCATTCCTGTCTATCAGTCCAGGGATGGTCTTGCCATATGTAGTAGAGTTGAAGTACCAGATAGGCTTGTCGCAGGTGAGAGTGCTTAGAGTCGCAGATGGCAAGAATGTTGCATATCGTCTTCTTTTCAAGGTCAACCCACGGTTCGCCTTTGTGTTCACGTCTTCTCTTGCCACGATTGGCAGCAAGTTTACGGTGACGCCTTTTGATGTCAGCTCCGTTGCTCGCACCTTTTTGCAGTCGTCGTCTGGCGTCATCTATACATTCGACGCCTATCTTTGCAACATGGAACCGATCAACTCCTATGCATGCAAACTGACACCATTTCTTTGCTGCGTTCAGATAGATGTCATACATGTCCGAACAGAAATAGGCGACGTGTTTGCGCTCGTCAAGCCCGAACTGTTTAAACCATTGATCCATGTCATCGGCACCTCTACCTTCAATGACATCTACCAAGCATCCGGTGGCACCATCATATGCGCAGGCCCAAAACACACAAACCTGCTTTCCTGTATCAGATTCGCGATAGCTTTTGGCATGTATCTCATCTGTAAGCAGGATAGAAGGCAGTGCTGGCATTTTGATATGTACGCTATCGATTACAAGACGTACCGTATCGTGTGTGATGTTACACGCGCATGCCACCTCGGTTATGGTTTGCCGTGCACGCAAAAGATCGATAACGCGCCTCTCAAGCGCTTCAGTGATAGTGGTGCTTATGAGGCCATCACCCAGCTCTCAAACCCTAAGATGGCAAATTTGCACCACCCGGGGCAGTCATCGATAGCGCCGTCATCAAAAGCACAGCCGTGCGAAAAGCACTTCTCCGAAAGAGACTCGGCACACAGTACATCCCATGCACTAGGCTCGCCTTGTTTGATCCTTCCAAGTGCAGAAAGCTCGACTTCGTGTGCGGTAAGCACTCTTCCATCGGGCTTTGTACACTCACTTGCGTATGTGTCAGGAAGTAAGCCTTGTGTGTACGCAAGTCTCCTTTTCTTATTGGCTTCTCTGCCGTTCATAGGAGTTCTCCAATCCTTTGATGACGCAGATGCCGCAAGGGGGGGTGTGGGGTGGTGCTAGCACCTTACACCTCTCGTATATTCGCTTCCGATACGCTATCGGATCTGCGCTATCGGAAATCGTTGTTAATAGATGCAATCGGAAGCTTGACACAATCATGAAAGTGGCCGCATGAAATCGCAATACCCCAGTTCAGGGGATGTGAGCAACACTACTCTCCACGAGAGTTGTGTTGCTAGA
>NZ_JAAKEB010000049.1 GCF_011038965.1 Adlercreutzia sp. ZJ141
TGTTCCGGCGCACCTTGTCGTTGAAGAGCACCGACGTCATGTTTATAAGTGCAGCTCGTGCTGTAAGGCTAACGCTGCAGGCGATGATGTTAGCGCACAGATCGTACGTGCCCCAATGCCGACACTTTCTCCTATCCCACACTCGTTTGCTACAGCATCCATGCTCTCATATGTGATCAACGCGAAGTATGCCAATTCCATGCCCTACTACCGGCTAGAGGAAGACTTTCGCTCCATAGGGGCAGATATCAGCCGCCAGGACATGGCAAACTGGACGATCAACGTGTATGAAAGATGGCTTTCCCTCATACATGCCCGCATGAAGGAAAAGCTCTTAGAATGTAAGTACCTCAATGCTGACGAGACAGAGGTCCAAGTACTTAAAGAGCCTGATCGCTTGCCCACACAAAAGTCTTATATGTGGTTGTTTAGAAGCGGCCCCTATAAGACACCTAACTGTATATTTGAGTACCACCCGACCCGTTCGGGCAATGTGGTGCGCACTTTTTTGAAAGACTGGTCAGGCTATCTTACTACCGACGGCTACGACCCTTACTTCAACTTAGGAATCGAAGGGGTAATCAACACTGCGTGTTTAGTTCACATACGGCGCAAGTTCGCTGAAATCGTCAAGGTGACAGGAGGTGATGCGGCATGTGAGGGTATAAACTCATTTGCCTTAGAAGCAAGGCGACGTATAGACCACATCTTCCATATCGACAAGAAGTTTGACGATATGGAGCCAGAAGCTCGCAAGAAAGCCCGCATAGAGAAGCTTAAGCCCCACATGGAATCATTTAAGGTGTGGGCTGAGGATGCCTTAGATAAGGCTGTGCCCAAGATGCCTTTGCACGATGCGCTACTCTACTCGCTCAAATACTGGCCTTATGTCATGAATGTGCTTAAAGACGGACACTTAGGTCTGGACAACAATATCGCTGAAAGGGCTATCAAATCTTTTGTGATTGGAAGAAACTATGTGCACGCAAAGGCTATGTGCTGAGCGACGCAGCCACTTCAGCATTACCAGGCGCTACTGTAACCTTCCCAGCACATAGCACAGTTCACACTTTACAGAGATTCCAAAAATGCCAACAGGCCGGGTTCGGGTACGTAGTGAGTAGGTTTTTGTTTCGAGCCGAATGGGTTTTTGCCAGCAGCTCGGTTGAGTGCCCTTTCTTTCATCTCCATGTCTGCCACCATGTACTTGTGTGTCGTATTCACGTTTTCATGCCCCAGCCATATTGCTATCGTTGACAGATCCACTCCCGCCGAAAGCATCGCCATGGCGGTCGAATGTCGCAGTGTATGGGGCGTGCAGCGTTTCTTCGACAGTGAAGGGTTGGATGCAGCAGCTTCTCTAAAGACGGAATCTAGGCGTGATCTAGCACCTGACCTTGTTAGATGTCCTACGTTGCGTCCAGGGAACAGGTAGTCTTCTTCCGAGATGTGCGTCTCCTCCATATAGGAAGCTACCGCATTTGAAGTCTCTGGCCAGATGGGAACACTCCGTTCTTTGCGACCTTTCCCGATGGTTCTGACGCGACAGGAGCCCTCACCGAATTCGAACGATGAAGCGCGAAGCTCGACGATTTCGGTAATGCGGAATCCTGTGTTGAACATTAACTTCACCATCATCGAGTCCCTACGGCCTTTAAGCGTTGTCGCATCGCAGGCATTCACCATCGCCTCGACTTCGTCTGGGGTCAGAAAGTCAAGGGCCGGCTTCGCTTCCTTCCGGGGTTTGATTGATGACAAGCCCTTCGCCCAAGCAGAGCGCTCGGGACATTCAC
>NZ_JAAKEB010000050.1 GCF_011038965.1 Adlercreutzia sp. ZJ141
CCTGAATTCCCGCTTTTCCATGACGTGATTTGATTCCTGCCACATGATCTTGTGGTAATTCCTCCAATATGGGGCACTGTGCCTCATATTTTGTTGCAAGAAACAACGTCATAGGTTATAATTATGACGTTGTTTAGGCAGTGCAGGAGACAGAAAATGGCTCAGATAAGGCAGACCGACAAGGCTACAGGCATCGTTTACGTGTATGAAGCCGAAGCAAAATGGGATCCTGTAAAGAAGCAGTCGCGCTATGGGAAGCGCAAACTGGTGGGACATGTCGACCCGCAGACCGGTGAGGTTGTGCCAAACAGGCCAACACGGGCGTCAGTTTCGTCCCCTGTATCGCGGCGCGAGTTTTTTGGTACGTGTGCGCTGCTTGATGCTGTGGCCGAGGAGTCGGGAGTTCTGCCTGCCTTAAGGTGTGCGTTGCCTCACACTTGGGATCAGGCTTTGTCGCTTGCATACTACATGATCTGCGAGGGCTCATCTCCGCTGTCGCGTTTTCCTAGATTTGCGGCAACACACACAACACCCCACGGTAAGCCCATCGTCTCGCAACGATCCTCAGAACTTTTGGCCTCAATCGGTGAGGCTGAACGTGACGCATTTAGCGAATCGCTTGCACGTCGGCATGGAGAGGGCGATAGGCTCTTCTACGACACGACATCGATCTCGTCATATTCCGAAGCGCTGTCCCAGGTCAGATGGGGACGCAACAAAGATTGCGTCCCGTTGCCCCAAATCAATCTTGCTATGCTTGTTGGACGCGAAAGCGGCGTGCCGCTTTACTACCGCAAAGTTGCAGGAAATATCGCTGATGTCACAACCGTAAAGACACTGGTGCGTGACATGGAGCCTGCTTTCACAGGCAAGGTGCGGCTTGTTATGGATCGCGGCTTTTGGTCGGCTGCCAACATCAACGCCATGATGTATGAGCACTTCAAATTCCTCATCGGTGTGCCAACATCGCTAAAACTATTCAAAGATGCCGTTGATACACACATTACAAAGCTTCGCAGTTGGGAGAACTTCGATGACGCCACAGGCTTATACGGTATGCGGCTGACTTGTCAGTGGGACTACGAAAAGACTCGCTCTCGCAAAGGGGACGTGATTAAAGAGAAGCGCCGCAGCTACGTGTATTTGTTCTTCGATGCATCACGTGCTGCCGAAGCAGAGCGCGACCTTGCCTCACTTTTGCGGGCATGCTCACGAGAGCTTAAAACAGGCAATCGCATTGAGGCCCACGAGCACTACTACGACGAGTACTTTGACATCGTGCGTGGCAGGCCAGTAGGCAAAGACGCCACAATCGCGGCTGCGACAGCTCGTGTGGGCTACTTCGCATTGTTTTCTAACGAAGTTATGGAGCCCTTTGAAGCATTGGCAATCTATCACGATAAGGATGCCATCGAAAAGCGCTTTGGTGATGTCAAGGGGCTGCTTAACTTCCGCACACCACACGTCTCAACTGAAGAGACCCTAGCTGGCAAGCTATTTGTTGTGTTTGTGGCTTTGGTGATAGCTTCCTGGCTGCGAAAGCGCATGAAGCAGACTGGACTCGACGAGGAGTACACGCTTGAGGGTATGCTTGACGAAGTGGAGACAATCGAGCGCTACACACAGGAGGGACACCGTCCACGCATCTGCGAGATCACCGGTAAGCAGAGGGCAATCTTTGAGCGACTGGGCTACGACCTGCCCACCACGTCATAACTTATCGGGAATTCAGGTG
>NZ_JAAKEB010000051.1 GCF_011038965.1 Adlercreutzia sp. ZJ141
AAGTGTCGGCATTGGGGCACGTACGATCTGTGCGCTAACATCATCGCCTGCAGCGTTAGCCTTACAGCACGAGCTGCACTTATAAACATGACGTCGGTGCTCTTCAACGACAAGGTGCGCCGGAACAAGCCTTATGACCTCGGTAACCTCGATCTTCATCTTCGATAAGGACTCTCCGCATTGCGAACAGGATGGGTCTTTTATAGTATGCTCGATGATGACGCGCTCGAGGTTTGCGGTGTTAATGCGGCGGCGCCCGCCACGCTTTCGGGGTTTAGTTGAAGTCTTGCTAGTGCTGTCAAGTTCTGGCTCTTCTTTGGAAGCATCCGCCCACACTTCGACATCGTTGAACAAGGAGAGCTGATCAGGGATGACCTTTTCAGACTTACTGCCAAAAAAGCGCATGTTGGCAAGCTTTAACATCTCCACCAGGCGGGCCATCCGAGCTTCGAGGCTTTCTATCTTAGTCTCATAGCCTTCCATCTTTGCAGACATCTCAGCCATTACTGAGACTTTCTCGGCTACTACGTGAGCTTTCTCAGCGGCAAGGCGTGCAGCTTCAGCGATCAGCATCGAGTTATCGCGGGCAAGTGTTTCGTTATCACGAGCAAGTGAAGCCAACTGCGCTTGCAGCATGGCAATTTGCTGTTCTGGAGTGAGAGGATCTGTTTTTGAACTCTTTCTTTTCATGAGGATATTATCTCATGAATGGGCAGGTCAGAAGGTGTTTCTAGGCTAGAGGAGCACCTTAGCGGTAACCGGCACAGGCGCTTTTGGTTGCTCAAAATCGATACCGTCAAGTAACCATATGAGTTGTCTGCGTTCTATCTGCAGTGACACTTCTCCCTCTTCTGTGTGTATCCAGCGAAACCCACCTTCTGCTAAGCGCACGTAGTACATACACCATCCATTTGTCTCAAAGCGCAAAAGTTTCATCTTCTCGCAGTCACGGCTTACAAAGCAGTAAAGCGCCCCGTCGGTGGGATCCATGCAAAAGTCAGTTGTGATCACAGCGGCAAGCCGCTGTATACCTGCACGCATATCTTGTGGACGACGTGATATGAACAATCTGTCGGGTGTGGTAAACGGGTTCAAAGGGAAGCCACCACCCTTAACACTGATGCGATGTCATCCGCGCTACAACCTACAGGAACAGAAACGCTTATATCTCGCATGCGCACAATGATCGTTGATGGAGATGAACAAGCGCTGTCTTCAGCGCAATACACTGATACACCCGGTACAGCTACAGGCCTAGAAAGTGCTGTGCGTGATGATATTGACTCTCTGGACAACTCGATCCACTCATGAGAGTTAGGCTTACCGAACAGCTCCGGCTCTTCCTTGCGAAACTTCGCCATCCATGCATACATCGTGGATCTTGCAACTTTGTTCAGCGTGCACCATTCCTTGATGGTCATGTTTGCTGCAAGACAGCGTTCTACCTGCTCGCGTCGCATTGATCTTCTTTCTTGCGGTGCCATCGTCACTTCCTTCCATCAGGTTGCAACAATTGTGGCACCTATCGGCTAGAAGCTAAATATGCGGGTGTTTTGACGCTCAC
>NZ_JAAKEB010000052.1 GCF_011038965.1 Adlercreutzia sp. ZJ141
GACAAGTCAATCATCACGCGCTGCGTCGAGGCGGCATACGCCAGGTGCGCAGATGGTGCCACGACCCCGACCCTCACCGACTTTCATGCGGTGCTGCTCGACCAGCCGGAGGCTGAGGCGCGCGACATCGCGCTTCGCTACGAGCGCTACGTCACAGGAGCGCTCTCGTTTTTCAACCGCCAGTCCAACATAGGCTTTGCCAACCGCATCACCAACATCGACCTTCACGACCTCTCGACCAACATGCGCGTCTTCGGCATGCTCACCGCCCTTGAGACGGTGCGCAACCGGATGTACGCGAACTTCGAGCGAGGGGTAACGACCTGGCTCTACATCGACGAGGTGCAATCTCTCTTCGGCCATCCCACCATCATCGACTACTTCGCCAAGTTCTGGGCGGAGGGGCGAAAATACGGCATGATCTGCACGGGCATCTCCCAGAACACCTCCCACATGCTCGCCAACGAGCGGGCGCGCACCATGGTCTTGAACTCGGACTTCTGCCTGCTGCACAAGCAGGCATCACAAGACCTCGCCGCATGGACCGAGATGCTCTCGCTTTCTACCGCCGAGAAGGAATACATCGATGAGTCCATCAAGGCAGGTGAAGGGCTGCTCGTGGCGGGAGGCGCGCGCGTGCCCATTCGCGATGACTTTCCTAAGGGCGCGCTCTACGACCTCTTCAACACCAAGCCCGAGGAGATCGCACAGCTCAAGCGCGCCAAGGCATTCAGTGACAACGCCAGGAAGAGCGTCTAAGCGATGGATGTCGAAAAGCTCGCAGATGAGCACGTCACCATCGCTGACGTCGTCACGGCAGACAAGGTCGATGCGATCTCATCCGGCATCGTGATTGATGATGAGTCCCGAACGCTTTCCGTCCTCGCCGAGAGGCAAGACGCGCTCGGCGTGCGCCCGGCAAGGAAGAGGGGCGGACGTACAGCGCCTGCGCATGCCAAAAAAGCTGCGAGCTTGAAGCAAGCAGCAGGGGCTGCCCAAGAGCTCCGGGCGCAAGGCATCCGATCCGCAATGGTGTCCGAAAAGACCCAAGGCATCCGATCTGCAACAGGAGCCAAGGAAGCGCAAGGCGTTCGGTTAGCAACAGCAGCCGAGGAGGCACAAGCTTCAGGCGACAAGGCCTTGAAGGTCCGCCAGATCGCGATGCGCGAGGTGGTATCTGAGCTCGACGACACCGA
>NZ_JAAKEB010000053.1 GCF_011038965.1 Adlercreutzia sp. ZJ141
GAGCCAAGGAAGCGCAAGGCGTTCGGTTAGCAACAGCAGCCGAGGAGGCACAAGCTTCAGGCGACAAGGCCTTGAAGGTCCGCCAGATCGCGATGCGCGAGGTGGTATCTGAGCTCGACGACACCGACGAGTTCGAGGGGAGCCAAGACGTATACGACGTGAGCCGCGCCGCCAAGCGCACCGCCACCTACGCTCGATCGGGGCGCAAGGGCGATGTCGCGAGCGCGACGGGAGGGGCGCGAGAAAGCGGCAAGCGCGCGGGCGCGCTCGGTGCCAGGAAGTCGGGGGCTGCCAAGATGTCAGCCCGAACGGGTATCCGTGCCCAGGCCGCCCAGCACACCGCGGCCCAGCATGCGGCGAGTCAAGCCACGGGAGCTGTCGTGAAGAGGGCGGCTGCCTCAGGGGGAAGCGTGGCCGTGGCGAGTACCGTCGGCGGCAGCGGCGCTGCCGTGGCGGCAGGAGTCATCTGCGGCATCGTCGCCTTCGTGCTCGTGGCCCTTGTGGTCGGACAGGTGATATCTGCGCTCTTCGGCTTCTGGGACGCCGAGGACAAGCGGCGCTCCATGGAGGGCCTTCCCCCTTACATTACTTATGAGATGGTCGAGGAGGCCATCCGCTGCCAGGAAGAGTACGGACATCCTGCAGGTTGCACCATCGCTCAGATCATCTGCGAGTCCGGGCAGGGAGATTCCATGAGCCAGCTCGCCACCCGCGACCACAACCTCTTCGGTATGAAGTGGTCGTCCACTTTCGCATCCGCTCCCGAGGTCGCAGGCAAGGCGGGATGGGCGACGAAAGAGGAGTATGCGCCCGGCACGCTTACCACCATCACCGCCTACTTCATCGTGTTCAAAAGCGATGTCGAATGCATCCGCTTCAGAAGCCGCGTGTTCCTCCAAGCCTCCCACTACCGCAACAACGCCCTCATTAGAGAGGCGATATCGACCA
>NZ_JAAKEB010000005.1 GCF_011038965.1 Adlercreutzia sp. ZJ141
CATAAAGCATGCGCTTTGCGTGGAGTATCCGGTATTAGCCTCGGTTTCCCGAGGTTGTCCCGAAGCAGAGGGTAGGTTGGCCACGTGTTACTCGCCCGTTCGCCACTCTATCAGCGCTAAAAAGCGCGTTTCCCGTTCGACTTGCATGTGTTAGGCACGCCGCCAGCGTTCATCCTGAGCCAGGATCAAACTCTCCGTTGAAAGAAAACGCATGAGTGTATGTGTATATATGCTCATGCGCCTGTTCATTTCTTTTCCCACGTACTGTTTGGTTGTATCCTTATATATCATCTGGCGTCCGCAAACGAAGAACTCATTTATCGTCTTCGAAATGTCTGCCTCACAGTATCCGGTTCTCAAGGTCCCTAACCTGCATAAGACCTGCTCTCTTTGGTCTTATCAGGGCTTGTGTTTGCTTTCGAGGTCTCCCCCGAAGCGCAAGGCGGTACTCTACCCCCTTAGCGAGGACAGGTCAAGGGGTTTGAGGGGAAAATTTTCGTATTGTCTTTCGCTTGAATTCAAAAAGAGGTTGTTAGCTGGTAAAACCTCTGTAACACAACTGATAAGTAATTATGAAGGAATTATGGTTGCTTCCGATCAATTCCCCATTAATGCCTTATGGCTTACACGTACCACAGGGTTCATACCCGAGAGCAACCACCTCTTCACGTGTACCACTGAATGCCTTTCTGTTTGATTCCTTAATGTCTACCACCGATGAACAGTTTGGTAGGTGGAACCGATTCGTGGAGGTATTCAGTACGTAAGAGCACTGCGAAATATCAGCAACGGCTTCTGGAGCACCTGTTTGAAGCGCGCCTTGCGTCGACCCGTGAGCGGCGGCATTCTCGTTGTTCTCATCTTCCCCGTTTGCGCTCACCGCAGCGAAGTTCGACGTATTGTCAGGCCAGCTATCGCCTGTTTTGTAATCGATGGCAACGCCTGGCTCCACGTTGTAGCACCAAACACAGAATTCTAGGCCCCAGCCGTCATCTTCCACCGAGCGCGCCTCCATGAGCACGCCTGAGGCAACTAAGTTGTCGCCTTCAAACACCGGCGTTACCCGATAGAGCACATGATTTCCCGTGGTGCGCACGTAGTCGGCAATGGATTCCTCATACGGGAGCATTCCCTGGGAATTCATACTTCTTGTTCCCGTTATGAGATTGAGTTCGTTGGCATTCTGCCCTGTTAGCTGATATGCAATAAGATGACTGCGGTTGTAGAGACTTTCGCCATCAACCCAATCGTATTGTTCCGAATGCCATCCGCTCGGGCGCACCTCCTGAATACTGCCCCGCTCTTCGGTCGGCATGGTTTCCTTGCCAACCACCGCCACCGCCGTGTTGCAGCGCCCCAATTCGTCCAAGGGGCTAAACGCCTCGAGCCCTTCAGGCGCATCTGTATCGTCAAAGTACGGCGCGCCTCCGTTGAGTTCAACCGAAAGCTCCCCTTCGTACTGGGGAACAGTGGCCATGTCGAAGCCCTCGACGGATAACAGCGGGCCAGCTTCTGCAGCGGAAACCTCCACGCTGTTAAAGGCCGCTTGCGAGCCACTATCATTTGAGCACGCCGTAAGTGGCAACGAGAACACAAGCGCGCATACGAGCGCGAGCGCTACCCGCATATGCAGGTTCCACGTTCTCGAAACCAGCAGCCAGAAACGCCGCTTATTCTGTAGTTCGCCGTGCGGCTCATGTTTGCAATCCATGACGGGAATTCTACAACGCCATGCACGACCACCCTGCGCAAAATAAGGAGATGAACGAAAACAACCTGAACAACCCGAACAGCCTGGCGAAATAAGGAACATAATAAGCAAGACGTAAAAGAGAATGGAGCACCTCATGCAGATTCGAACCCCTTTCAAAGTCCGTTACGCCGAAACTGACATGATGGGCGTTGTGTACCATGCCAACTACTTGTTGTACTTCGAAGACGCCCGCACCGATTTCTTAGAGCATGCCGGGTTCCCCTATACGAGTATCGAACAAGCTGGATACATGTGCCCTGTTTACCACGCCGACATACAATACGGTGCCCCGCTACGCTTCGGGGAGGAAGCGTTCGTGCTCACGCGCGTGGTGAAGAGTACTCCGACGAAGACCACCTACAAGCAAGAAGTGTTCCGTGCCGACATGAACCCCGCAACCGACAAGCCGCTTGTTACCGGTTACCTAACAGGATGCTTAGTTGAACGCAGCACCTTCAAGCCCGTCAGCATCAAACGAGCACTGCCCCAGCTGTACGCACTGTACGAAAAACTGGTCGAACCCGAACAATAATAAGATCGTGTGCTGGAAACACCACGCTGCCGATGTGGTGCGCACTGCCGGTCGCGAAACACGCTATTGACCAGGCACTTGCAACCGAAAGGCGCCATGAGTTTCCTCAAAATCGCGAGAAAAAGCAGCTCGAAGTTGGTAGATCGAAAACGCCCGTGATCCTAACGTAAGGAAACGTCAGGCACGTTTCAGTCGCATCACCAAGCGCGACACAAACAGAGAAAGGAAGCTCATGAGTTTTCGCGATAATCTTCAGCATATGCGAGCAACGAAAAACATGACACAGGAACAGCTGGCCATGCTGCTCGGTGTTAGCCGGCAATCGGTAACCAAATGGGAAGCCGAGCGCGCATACCCGGAAATGGACAAGCTCATCAAGATCTGTCAGATATTTGATTGTACGCTCGATGAACTGGTGCAGGGAGACTTAACGTCGCGAACACCTGACCCGACCTGCGCGGCAACTGAAAGCCTCGGCACATACACGCCGCAAGACATCTGCGGGTACGACGAGCACATGCGGTCGTTCGCCCGCTCCATTGCAACCGGCGTGGCGGCTATCATCGCAGGCGTGGCCATTGGCAGCGCATTCGAGGGAGCAGCACCGAGCACGTTCTCCGACCCCGACGCCATCACGCTTATCTTTGTCTTTCTCGGCGTTGTCATCGGTATGGCTCTTCTCGTGCCTGCTGGCATCAACCATACCCGGTTCGTCAAGGAGCATCCCTTCGTCGAAGATTTCTACACACCCGAAGATCACAGCCATACGAACCGCTTGACCTCGCGCTGTGTCGTTTTCGGAATTGCGTTCATCTTCTTGGGTGTTCTGGCTTCGCTGATGTCCGCATTCAGCGAAACGACACAAACGGTTATCTTTCTTGCATTCGTGGCAGCAGGCGTGTGGGCATTCATATACGGCGGCATCATGCATGGGCGACTCGACATAGCAAGCTACAACAAAGAAGCGGTGGAGGAATTATCTGACGCCGAGATAGCAAACCTGTACAGCGACGATGAACAGCGCAAACGAGCTTTCGCAGCGCGGCGTAAGAGTAAGCTAACTGGCACTGTTTGCGGCATCATCATGCTTGCGGCCACCATCATCATGCTTGTCTGGCTGTTTATTCCGACTGCAAACGCAGGCTTCTCCTGGAACTACGACTCTGGGATTGGCAGCCTCTTCTGGCTACCCTTACCTATCGGCGGCATCTGCTGCGGCATCGCGGCTATTGTCATCGGGAGCTTTAAAGAGTAGCAATGGGCGCTGCATCATTTTAGCCGCAGCGCCACTCGCTCGTCTGCACGATACACGAGCGCCTTCGCTTGGCCACTGTGCGACCACATGGTCGCACAGTGGCCACATGGTGGCGCCCCACTACACCCACTGCAGTTTGTGGTTATGGTCAGCTCCGCCCAGATGTGCAGGCGACGTGCCCCTTGGCTGGTATAATGGCGGTTCTCACGCATTCGTACGTTCAAGGAGCAATCAGCATGCCCGACACAGAAGCAGCGACGCGCACCGCGTCCGCGCAACGCCCCGCTACGCCGGCAACCGACTTCATTCCGGTACTTATCGGTGGCGACATGAACTGCTATTCGGTGGCCCGCGCCATTCACGAAGAATATGGCATCAAAAGCCAGGTGTTCGGCCGGTTCGCCGCAGGAGACACCAAATACAGCCGCATCGTGAACTGCACGTACGAACCGAACTTGCACGATGTTGACGTGCTGTTGAAGACCGTTAACGACTTCGCCGGGAAGCACGCCGACACCACCTGTCTGGTGTGGGGTTGCACCGACGGCTACGCAGCAATGCTCATGGAAATCCAGGATCGCCTGCGGGAGAATTGTGTCACGCTGTATATCGGTACCGAACTGCGCGACAAGTTGGCGTCGAAAGCCAGCTTCTACCAAATGTGCGAGCGCTACGGAATTCCCTACCCCAAAACATTCTACACCTCGGGTGAACTTGCGCCCGAAGAGCTGACCGAAGCGGCGATTGGCTTTCCCTACCCCATCATCGTGAAGCCTTCCATGAGCGACACATACTGGGAGCACCCCTTCGAGGGCATGAAGAAGGTGTACACCGCCGAATCACCCGAAGAAGCCTCGCGTATCTTGGGTCTCATCTACGGTGCGGGCTACCCCGACCAGGTGCTGTTGCAGGACATGATCCCTGGCGATGACAGCAACATGCGCGTGCTTACCGGGTATTCCGATCGTAACAGTAAGGTGAAAATGATGTGCTTTGGCCACGTGGGGCTCGAAGAGCACACAGCCACGGCACTTGGCAACCCGTGCGCCATCATCACCGAAGCGAACCCCGAGTTAGAAAACCCTATTAAGGAATGGCTCGAAGAAATTGGATTTACGGGCTTTTCGAACTTCGATATCAAATACGACATGCGCGACGGTTCCTACAAGGTATTCGAAATTAACCTGCGTCAGGGTAGATCGAACTACTACGTTACCGGATCGGGCAACAATATTGCCCGCTATGTGGTGGAAGACCGCGTGTATAAGCGCGACTTGGGCGAATGCCATCACAACAAAAACGTTCACTTCTGGCATTCCGTGCCGCGCGAAATCGTGTTCCACTACGTGAAAGACAAGGCGTTCGTGTCACGCGCGCGGCGGCTTTCCGAAACTGGCAACGAGTCAGTGACATTCGACTACGCCCCCGACCTGAAGGGCAACCTGCTGAGGTGGCTGTACGTGAAAATTCACATGCACCGCTACTTCGACAAGTTCGCCCACAGCGAGCGCTACAAGTAGAAACGAACGGGCGAGCTCCGAACGCAAACAAACAGGCAGAAAACAACAGGCGGACAGCGAGCGACACATCGCAGGATCGCAAACAGGTAAGCGACAGGCAGTCAAACACACGGCAGACGGGTGCAAACACAAACGCCTGTCTGCGAAAAGAAAGGACCGGTCATATGTGCGGATTCGTCGGCTTCACCGGCGAGGTGGAAAACCGGGAGGCAGTGCTTGAGACCATGATGCAGCGCATTGTGCATCGCGGCCCCGACATGGGCGGATCCCATTTCGACGAGGGCGTGGCCATGGGTTTTCGCCGCCTGTCTATTCTCGATTTGTCTGAAGCAGGTGCCCAGCCCATGGGCAACGACAACAGTTCTGTGGTGGTCACCTTCAACGGTGAGATTTACAACTTCCGCGAGCTAAGGACCGAACTTGAGGCAAAGGGCTACGTGTTCCACTGCGGTGCCGACACCGAATCGCTGCTGCATGGCTACGAGGAATGGGGCGAGCAGGTGGTTGACCACCTGCGTGGCATGTACGCGTTTGTAATCTACGACAAACGCGCGAACAAGCTTTTCGGTGCACGCGATATTTTCGGCATCAAGCCGTTCTACTACTACCAAACAGCCACGGGTGACCTCTTGTATGGCAGCGAGATCAAGGGCTTTCTCGACCACCCCGGTTTCGAGAAAGCTGTGAATAAGCGCGCACTGCGCCCGTATATGACACTACAGTTCCCCGCCACCGACGAGACGTTTTTCGCCGGTGTACACAAGCTGCCCGCCGCTCACTGCTTCACGTTTGACCTAAAAACGCACACCATGGACGTGCGCCGCTACTGGCAGTGCGATTTCTCCGACGACAACTCGAAGGATTTCGACGCCTACGTGGACGAATGCGACGCAATTGTGCGCGAGAGTGTGCAAGCTCACCGCATCGCCGACGTGAAGGTAGGGTCTTTTTTGTCGGGAGGCGTCGATTCCAGCTACATCACTGCGTGTCTCATGCCCGACAACACGTTTTCCGTAGGGTTTGACTACGAGAATTTCAACGAAACGAACTACGCTGCCGAGCTTTCCGAGAAACTGGGCGTGAAGAACTTCCGCAAAATGGTAACCGCCGAAGAATGCTTCGAGGCGCTGCCCACCATCCAGTACCACATGGACGAACCGCAATCGAACCTGTCGAGCATTCCGCTGTACTTCCTGGCACGCATGGCGTCAGAGCAGGTGACGGTCGTACTTTCTGGCGAAGGAGCCGATGAACTGTTCGCCGGCTACGAATGGTACGAGGACACACCCGAAATGGCGAAGTTTAAGCGCACCGTGCCGCTGGGGGTACGTCGCGCACTGGGCTCGCTCGTGCAGCACCTTCCCTACTTCAAGGGCCACAACTTCCTCACAAAATGCGCCGAAGTACCCGAGCGGTGGTACGTGGGTCAAGCGTTCGTATACTCCGCCGAGGAGGCTGACGAGGTGCTCACCGAACCGTACCGGCATGGCCCCGACGCCTTCCAAGTTGCCGCGCCCATCTATGAGCGCGTGCAAGACTTCTGCGAGCTATCGAAGAAGCAGTACCTTGACATGAACCTGTGGCTGCCCGGCGACATTCTGCTGAAAGCCGACAAGATGTGCATGGCGCACTCACTCGAGCTGCGCGTGCCGTTTCTGGACAAGCGCGTGATGGAGTTCGCCGAACATGTGCCGGCGCGCTATCGCGTGAACGAACAGGGCAACAAACAGGTGCTGCGTATGGCCGCAAACCGCGTGCTTCCTGATGAGTGGGCTACGCGCCCCAAGAAGGGTTTTCCCGTGCCTTTCCGCTACTGGCTGCGCGAGAAGCGCTACTACGACTACGTGAAGGAGTACTTCTGCGCACCATGGGCAGCGGAGTTCTTCGACTGTGACAAGCTGATGAAACTGCTTGACGACCACTACGAGGGACGAGCAGCGAACCAGCGTAAGATCTACACCGCGCTCACCTTCCTGGTATGGTACAAGCGCTTCTTCATCGACGAAGCAGCGTAAGGCGCACACCACATGAACGAGTATGAGTGCATGAGCAAACCTGTACAGGCGCCCAAAACGATAGGCTTTTTCGCCGAGCTTCTGCGCAATTGCGGCGTGCTGGCCGACGTCACAGATAACGAGGAAACCCCGCTTGACGAAGTGGCGGCATTTCTAGACGCGCCTGTTGAGTTCGCCACGTGCGACTCGCGCGACGTGCGCGCAAACACGCTGTTCGTATGTAAGGGAGCCGCATTCAAACGCGAGTATTTGGAAGCCGCCGTACAAGCTGGTGCTTGCGCCTACGTGTCAGAAACCCGCTACGACGGCATTCGTGCAGTGGCGCTGCGCGTGACCGACGTGCGTGCGGCCATGGGCACCATCGCCGACGCTGCATGGGACCACCCGTCGGCAGATATGGCTGTATGTGCGTTCACCGGCACGAAGGGCAAAACTACCAGTGCGTTTTACCTGCATGGTATCTTAAGCGAAGCGTCGAAGGTGGCGGGTACACCCCGTCCGGCGCTGCTTACTGGTATCTGTTTCGATGACGGCGTGGAGCAAGGATCCTCGAAGCTCACTACACCCGAGCCCTTCGACTTGCAACGCCATCTGGCAAACGCCCGGGCGGCAGGCGCGCCCGTATTCGTGATGGAAGCGTCGAGCCAAGCGCTAAAGTACGGACGTATGCGCGGCGTTGCCGTGGCTGTAGGAGCGTTCACCAACATAGGAATCGACCACATATCACCCATCGAACACCCCACGTTTGAGGATTACTTCGCTTCGAAGCTCGCGCTTTTCGACTTGGCCCACACGGCCGTGGTGAACCTCGATATCGAAGAACCCTATCGCACGTCCATCCTTAATGCGGCACGGGCCGCATGCGAGCGCGTGATTACCTATTCGTGCGACGCACGTGCGCATGCCGAGGCCGACGTGGCTCTCACCCACGCGACACGATGCGACGGCGGCGTACAAGTGAAGGTGTGCACGCCTCAAGGCAACGTGTGTGCCCACATTCCCACACCGGCGATGTTCAACGTAGCAAACGCCGTTTCCGCCATAGCATGCGCGAGCGCACTGGATATTCCAGCCAACGTGATGTCGCGCGGGTTGTCGGACGTGACGGTGCCCGGGCGCATGGAAACGTGCGCCACCGCCGACGGACGCGTGGTTACTATCGTCGATTACGCACACAACGGCATGAGCTTAACAGCCCTGCTTGAAAATGTGCGCGAGAGCTACCCCGACCGCGAATTGCGCGTGCTGTTCGGCGCAACAGGAAACAAGGGCGTCGAGCGTCGGGCTGATATGGGGGACGCCGCCGGTGCACTGGCTGACCGCGTAATTGTCACCGAAGATGACCCGGGAACCGAAGACCCCGCCGACATCGCGAGCGAGATCGTCGAACACCTTGAAGCGCAGGGACTGCATCAACATGAGATGATTCTCGACCGCGAACAGGCCATTCGTCATGCTATCTTCAGCGCCGAGCGCCCCTGCGTGGTGGCCGTAGCCGGCAAGGGCCACGAGTGCACCATGAAGCGCGCCGGACACGATGACCCCTGGCCCACCGACAGCGCCGTAGTACGTGCCGCCATCGCCGACTACGACGCCATGCATGCGGTACAATAAGGGCATTGTATGCGGCGCATGATGCGTCCGCCCGCCGTCGTTTTGCGCTTGCGCGCGTATTGGAGGTTCCCATGAAGATTCTCCTGGTTAATCATTTTCCGCTTGAAGGGTCGGGAAGCGGCACGTACACCATGAACACCGCACAGCACCTCGCTAAACGCGGGCATGACGTTTGTATTGTGTTTCCAGAAAACCGCGTACCGACTCCCCTTGATGGGGTTTCGCTGCGCCCGGTTTATTTCGACGCCGGCGACGAGCAGCACGCACTTGCCGACAATCCCATATACGATGGCAGTACGCATGACGGCAGCACACCAACGCGCCCACTGCCATTCAACTTCCCGTGCTTCACCACGCATCCGCGCAGCCTGATAACATTCGATGACCTGGACGACAACCAGATCGAGCGCTACCTGAAAGCGTTCAGTGCAGCCATCGACACAGCGGTGCGCGAGTTTAAGCCCGACATCATCCACGCCCAGCACGTGTGGCTGCTTGCTAACGTGGCCGCAAAGACCGGCGTGCCCACCATTGTCACAGCGCATGGAACCGACATGATGGGGTACCGCAAGTGGCCGCGCTTCCACACGCTCGCCAACGAAACAGTGCAGCTGTGCCACAGCATCATTGCCATCTCGAAAGACAACTACGACGACACCGTAACGACCATTCCCGCCGCAGCCGATAAGATGGTATTGCTGTTAAACGGTTACAACGAAGACATTTTCTACCGCGAAGACATTGACCGCACATCACTGCTTGCGCAACACGGCGTGCCCTACCAGGGGCAACGCATCGTGCTGTTCGCGGGGAAGCTTACCAACTTCAAGGGCGTCGACGTGCTACTACATGCCGCCGCGCGCTACGAACGTGAGCACCCCGACATCGTCACCTTGCTTGCTGGCAGTGGCGAAGAGCGTGTTATGCTCGAGCGCCTGCGCGTCGATTTAGGGCTTTCACGCACGTACTTCTTGGGTCATCAGCTGCAAGACAGCCTGCGCAGGCTCTACAACGCAGCTGACTTGTTCGCCATGCCGTCGCGACGCGAGCCGTTCGGTTTGGTGGCACTCGAAGCTATGGCGTGCGGATTGCCCGTTGTCGCAACGAACCAGGGGGGTTTACCCGAGTTCGTTACGCAGGAATGCGGCACGCTTATTGATGTTGATGACGAGATTGCCCTTGCGCGTGCTATTGTTGAAGAGCTCGACCGTACGGCCGCAACGCCCAACCGCAAAGAGCGCATTGCGGAAAACGTGTTCGAGCGCTATGCCCAGTCGAAATTCGTTGTACGTCTTGAAGCACTGTATCAGCAGGTTGTCTCAGTATAAGCGCGACTTTACAATGCGGGTGTATGCGGTGTTTACAACAACCCGTACATACCCGAAGCACTAGTAAAGGCGGTGGGGGTTTCATCTAAGCTCCCACCGCCTTTCAATTCGGCGAATTATAGTCCGCCTTTGATCGTGTCTGCGCGATACGCTACAAACAAGCAGCGCAGACACTTCGTTTCATTCAACCAATCTTATGCGGCATCCTGCAACTGGTTGGAGTCGAGGTTACGCAGCAGGTCGAAGATCGACTCACCGCTCTGCTGGCGCTGTTGCTGCTGTTGTTGCTGCTGTTGCGTTTCCTCGTCGGAACCCAGCGTCACTTGAACCTCCTGTGTTTCGCCACCGCGATTGATCTCAAGCGTTACCGTATCACCGGGGTTCTTCGAGCGAACATCGAGCATCAAATCACTCGCCGACTCCACTGCCTTACCGTCGAACTTGGTTACGATGTCGCCCTCTTGCAAACCCGCCTCAGCGGCACCAGAACCAGCGGCAACCGCAGCAATATAAGCGCCCGATTCAACTGACAAACCGTAACGCTGAGCGTTCTGGGCGGTGACATTCGACAACGACACGCCAAGCTGTGCATGAGTGGGTGTTTTTCCATCGATGATCTGCTGTGCGATGTTTACCGCATAGTTTACCGGAATGGCAAAACCAACGCCGGAATAGTTGCCGGAATACGACGTGATCAGCGTGTTGATACCAATAAGCTTGCCGTCGGCGTCAACCAGCGCACCACCAGAGTTGCCCGGATTAATGGCGGCGTCGGTCTGAATCAGGTTCGCGTAGATGGTAGTGGTGCCAGAACCCTGACCCATGCCGTAGGGATCTTGCGCACTGCTGTCCATGATCTGCGAGCGGCTGGTGGCTGACACGATGCCGGTTGCCACCGATTGCTCCAAGCCGAACGGGCTACCAATGCTCATCACCCATTCACCGATGGTCAGGTTATCGGAATCGCCCAACTCGATCGCCCGCAAGCCGCTCGCGTTCGCCGCTTTCACCACAGCTAGGTCGGAGCTGGGATCACTACCAACCACCTCGGCGTCGTACTGAGCACCCTCAACGGTAACCTTCAGCGCTTCGGCACCTTGGACCACATGGTAGTTCGTAAGGATATAACCATCCTCGGACAAAACCACACCGCTACCCAACGAGGACTGCGCGAGCTCGCCAGTGGATGCCCCAAACCCGTACATGTCAGACTGAGTTGTGTACACATCGATAGCAGCAACGGAAGGCAGCGCTTTCTGGGCGACCGCTTCAGCGAGTGTTGCATCTTCATCCGCCGCAGTGACATCACTCGATCCAGACGAGCCAAGCTGCACCGGCGAGCCCGACCCCTCGTCGGATGGACCGAACATCTGCCAAGCGGCAAATCCACCGAGACCGAGTACGCATGCCAATGCCGCACCAGCAAATCCCAGGAGGAAGGTCTTTCCAGCATTCGACTCGCGCTTGACTGTAGTGGTTCCATTCACCGGGCTGTATGGGGCACCGTATGCATACGGCTGCTGGCCGACCGGAGCCGTATACCCCTGATGTGATTGATAGGGCCGTGTCGGGTTCGTGCCGTGCGTCGGTGCCTGATGGCTCGCACTCTGCTGCGAAGACGGTTGTTGCGGCTGATAAGGCTGCTGTTCTCTCATATCCTCACGCTCCTTACATACGAGACGCTTACTCGCTGAATCGGCGGCGGCACAACGCCAGCACACCGGTGATCGATGCATCGTTTGCAGCGTACCAAACCGAAAAACGCGCTGTACACCGGCATTCCTAAGCGTCATCTTCCCGTCAAAGAACGACAACAGTTAGGACACATAAGAAAGCACCCATTAAAGCGACGCTTCCACCTCGCGTACGTTAAGGCCTGCCTCTTTCAAAGCTGCAACGATGCTTTCCTTGTGGCGCACGTCAAACGCCTCGATGGTCACGCGCAGTTCCACCGCCGCATTGCGGTTTACCGTGGCGAACTGATTATGGTTGAGGCGAATCACGTTGCCCGAATGCTCGGCCACAATCCGTGACACTTGCACCAGACCACCCGGACGATCGGGCAGCATGATAGACACCGTGAAGATACGCCCACGCGCAATAAGCCCCAGCTGCACCACATTCGACATTGTGATTACGTCCATATTACCGCCAGAGAGAATTGCCACCACATTCTTCCCTTCGGCCGGCAGGTGCGATAGCGCCGCCACCGTAAGCAAACCGGAATTCTCCACTACCATCTTATGATTCTCAACCATATCAAGGAAGGCAGGGATGAGTTCCTCGTCGGGTATCACAATGATATCGTCAAGGTATTTCTGAATGTAGGGGAACACCTTGTGCCCCGGTTCAAGTACCGCCGTGCCGTCGGCAATCGTACTCGCATGCGATAAGCACACTACCTCACCAGCATCAAGCGACGCTTTCATACACGCCGCGCCCGCCGGTTCCACGCCGATAACGCACACCTCTGGGTTCACGAGCTTGGCTGCCGTAGCCACACCCGATGCGAGACCACCACCCCCAATGGGCACCAAAATGACATCGACTTCGGGCAGCTCGTCGAAAATCTCCATCGCCACCGAGCCTTGACCCGTGGCAACGTCTAAATCGTCGAAGGGATGCACCATCGTAAGACCCTCGTCAGACGCCAACTGTTGAGCGTAGGCAAATGCTTCGTCGAACACCGAACCGTGCAGCACTACTTCCGCACCCAGCGCCTCGGTACGCGAAATCTTGATGGGCGGGGTTGTTTCCGGCATGACTACCACCGCACGCACACCGTACTGTTCCGCCGCGCGTGCCACACCCTGCGCGTGATTACCTGCCGATGCCGTAATAAGCCCGCGCTCGCGTTCGTCGTCGGTGAGCGTGGAAATCTTATAGTAGGCTCCGCGAACCTTATATGCCCCTGTACGCTGCATGTTCTCGGGTTTCAGATACACGTGGTTGCCCGTACTGCGCCCGAAAGCGGGGCTTTCTATCAGCGGCGTTGGAAGCGTAACCTCTTTCACCTTACGAGCAGCACGTTGAAAATCGTTCAAGTTATCCATGGAGTCTTCTAATCTCTTTCGCTTTTTGAGGGAATCTCTGACTGGTATCATCTTACCCCGAACCCGCAGGATAGACGCCTGCAGTTACGGACTCTCAGGAAACACTGGTTAAATCTGCCGATCTTGCGAACAAACGAGCTTTCGGGCAGCCTCCGTCTTAAGCTCCGTCACAACACACAACCTCGGCCCTGCCTGTGTCTTTACACCGCCTTTACCCCAATTCAAGGATGTCAATCGGTGCGGATGTTGGTATGATGATCATGGTCAGAAGCTGCCGTTCACGAAGGCAGGTGGCTTCATTTTCCCGAAAGAAGGTACATCATGAAGATCGTTTTGCTGGGAGCACCGGGTGCCGGCAAAGGCACGCAGGCCAAAAGGCTCGTCGAGGACTTCGGCATGACGCACATCTCCACCGGAGACATGTTGCGTGAAGCTGTGGCCGCCGGCACGGAGCTGGGCCAGAAGGCGAAAACCTACATGGACGCCGGTAACCTGGTGCCCGATGACGTGATCATCGGGTTGGTATCTGAGCGCCTGCAGAACCTGGAGAACAAGTGGGCCGGCTTCATTCTCGATGGCTTCCCCCGCACGCCTGCCCAGGCGGTTGCTCTTGACAAAGAGCTTGCCAAGTTGGCCATGCCGCTTGATGCCGCTCTGCTCATCGACGTGAACTACGACCTTATCGTTGAGCGGCTCACCTCGCGCCGCATGTGCAAAGATTGCGGCTATATTGGTTCGGTAGCCGACGCAGCTTGCCCGAAGTGTGGCGGCGAGATGTACCAGCGCGACGACGACAACGAAGCAACCGTGCGCAACCGTCTTGGCGTGTACGAAACCACCATGGCACCGCTTATCGACCACTATCGCCGCAGCATGCTGCTGACCACCGTCGATGGTGCACAAGACGCCGACGAGGTGTACGCCGACGTGAAAAAGGCGCTGTACCTGGGCTAAGCGCGCGCAGGTAATATGCGTTTCACGGATGGCGCAGACTCGATGCGCTTGTCTCACCTGTAAACCGCGTCTCAATAATTTAGAAACGTCCGGAACCATGCGGCTCCGGACGTTTCTCTGTTTTGCGAGAATGTTTGCCACATCCTTGCGATGCGGCTTTAGCATTCGAGAAACTGCGCGTTTAAAACTGCTCGTTTAGTCTTCGTATGCCGAAGCGCGGTCGAACAGATCTTCCACTTCCTGCGACGGCTCCTTCGTGGCAAGCGTCACCGCCACAGCAACAGCAAGGCCAGCAAGGAAGCCAGGCAACAGCTCATAGAGCCCCGTCGACGACAAGAACGTCAGCCACGCAATGTCGACCACAGCACCCGTCACGATGCCCGCAACTGCACCCGCAAAGTTGAAGCGCTTCCAGAACAAACTCAGCAAAATGGCCGGACCGAATGCTGCGCCAAAAATACCCCAGGCGTTCGACACCAAGCTCATGATGGAACCAGAGTTCGGGTTCGACGCAATGAGCACCGCAACGAACGCGATAGCCAGCACCACGAAGCGGCTCAACCACAGCATCTCTTTCTCACTGGCCTTATTCTTGCGGATGACCGGCTTGTATACGTCGGCAGAAAACGCCGAAGCCGCCGCCAACAGCTGACTGTCGGCCGTACTCATGGACGCGCTCAGCACCGCCGCCAGCAAAATGCCCGAAATAACCGCCGGGAACAGCGAGCGCACCATGACGATAAATACGAGCGAATCGGCCTCAATGGCGCTGTCATACCCCAAAAACATGCGTCCGACAATGCCGATGAGCGCAGCAAAAATGACGATGAGCACGGTCCAGGTAATGCCAATCTTTGCCGATTTGCGCATTTCCTTCTGAGAGCGCAGCGACATGAAACGCACGATAATGTGTGGCATGCCGAAATAACCCAAGCCCCACGCCAAGCCTGACAGCACGTCCTGCCAGCTGGTCAGTGGCTGCCAGTAGCCCGGATCGACCGGAGCTGTGGTAACGCTATTCAGCGCGAACAGCGCAAAGATGGGAGCGATCATCATAGCTGCCAGCACGAGCATTCCTTGGAAGAAGTCGGTCCAGCACACGGCTTTGAAACCGCCCAAAAACACATAGCCCACAATGACAAGAGCCGCCACATACATGGCAACCTCAGCATCGATGCCCACCACGGTGTGGAACAGTGTGCCACACGCCAGCACGCTCGACGACGCGTAGATGGTGTAGGCAACCAAGAAGATGACAGCGCAGATGATCTGCAACGCCTTCGATTTCGCCAAGAAGCGGTTCGACAGATACTGTGGGATGGTAATAGAGTCATTCGCCACAATAGAGAACTTACGCAGGCGCGGTGCCATGGTCAGCCAGCTGATAGTGTAACCGATAGCCAAGCCAACGGGAATCCACACCTGCCCCAAACCAGCAGCGTAAATGGCCGTAGGCAAACCCATCAGCACCCACGCGCTCATGTCGGAGGCCCCAGCGGAAAGCGCCGTCACCCACGGACCCATCTGGCGACCGCCCAGGAAGTAGTCTTTGTCGCCGCCCGACCTGGTTTTGATGAAGAAGTAGATGCCGACCCCCAGCATACATGCCAGGTAAATGAGGAAAATAATAAGCTCGATCGTGTTCCGTTCCATACAAATGCCTTTCAAAAGACGTGAAAACCCTTCGCGAAAAATGCGTGCGACTTATTGAACCACGACTGATACAATTCTAAAAGCGAATATTTAACATTTCTGATATGAAGGATACGCATAGATGGAAGCGAGCCTACAAAAATACATCGCATTCGTGGCCGCCGTTGAGGCGGGGTCGTTCTCGGGAGCGGCGGCGAAACTCACCTATTCGCAAAGTGCCGTGAGTCGCATGATTGCCGATTTGGAATCGGAATGGGGCATTCCCCTGTTCAAGCGGCAAAAAGGAGGCGTGCGCTTGACTGACGACGGCGCAAAGGTGTTGCCCTACGTAAAAAGCATCTGCAAGGAGTACGAGAACTTGCAGATGCAGGTTGATGAGATTAACGGGCTACAGTCGGGGCTTATCCGCATTGGCACGTTCTCGAGCGGCGCGTCGCTGTGGCTGCCCGATATTATCAAGGAATTCCAGCGCGACTACCCCAACATCGACTACGAGGTGATGATCGGCGACTACACCGACATCGAGCGCTGGATCTTGGACGGCACCGTCGACTGCGGCTTTTTGTCGCTTCCCGTGAGCGCCAAACTTCGCACGGTGTTTCTCGAGCGCGATCAGCTGCTCGTAGTCATGCCGCCCGACCATCCCTTGGCACATGCCGAAACATTTCCCGCACAAGCTCTGGCCGATGAGCCGCTCATGCTGCTAGAGAAGGGAAATGGCGCCGAAGTGCGCAAGAAGGTGCTTGAAAAGCACGGGATCAAACCGCGTATCAACTTCACCACCTGGGACGACTACGCCATTATGGCCATGATCGAAAAGGGGCTTGGCATCAGCGTGCTCACTGAGATGATCATGAAGCGCTGCCCGTATAATGTGGTGTCGAAAAGCTTCGATGAGCCCGTTTATCGCGACGTAGTACTGGCATTTCGAAGCGAGGGAACCGCATCGCTCGCATTGCAGCGATTCATGGACTACCTGCCGTTCCGAGAGAAGAACACCACCGCAGAACAACCAGCACAGCACAACTAAAGCAACCGCGCCCGCACGCTCAGCCCTCCCGTTGTATCAACGCTGCAAGCGTACAAGAAAACGAAGTTCTAGCGTGTCCCCTATAGCACGCGAGCGCTGCCGGTAGCAAACCGGCAGCGCTCGCAATCGTAACAACTTCAGCGCATGAGTCGCATTAGCTCGTAGCGTTCGACATCCTTACGCCAGATCGGCGGCCTTCACCACTTTAAACCCGGCAGCGGCCAGCTTCACGGCAGCCTGCTCGGCGTCGGCAACCTTAAACACGTCAACAGCCTGCTCGCCCTTAAAGGCAAAACAATAGCCGTACTCGATGTTCACGCCCATGTCGTCAAGCTTCTCCAACAGCTCGGAAAGCGAGCCGGGGCGATTCTCAAGCGCGATCGCAACCACGTTAGTGCTGATGGCGCGATAGTCGGCAGCATGCAGTGCCGCAAGCGCCGCCTCGGGATCGTCCGCGATCAGACGCACCAAGCCGTACTCGGCAGTTTCTGCAATGGTGAGGGCCTTCATGTCGATGCCCGCCTCGCTGAGCACGCGGCACATAGCAGACAGGCGGCCTTCTTTGTTCTCCAGAAAAACGGTGATCTGCTGAATCATGGCGATTACCCCTCCCTCTTGTCGATGACGCGCTTTGCTTTGCCCTCGGAGCGGGCGATGGTCTTCGGCTCAACGAGCCGCACCCTGATGCCGACGGACAGCGCCGCCTTCATCTTCTCCTGGATATCCTTCTGCAGACGGTCGATGGATGCGATGTTGTCGAAGTTGAAGTCGGGATTAAGCTCGGCCTTCAGGGTAACAACGTCGAGATGGTTCTCGGTGGTCAGCTCGATAACGTACCACGACGACACATCGGGGAAGGTCTTCATGACATCTTCGATCTGGCTCGGGAACACGTTCACGCCACGAACGATGAGCATGTCGTCGGTACGGCCACGCAAGCGGTCGATACGACGATGAGTGCGCCCGCACGCGCATTCGCCCGGCAGGATGCGGGTGATGTCGCGTGTACGGTAGCGAACAACCGGCGACGCCTCGCGGTCGACCGTGGTCAGCACCAACTCGCCCCATTCGCCGTCGGGCAAGTTCTCACCGGTGGTCGGGTCGATGATCTCAGCGATGAAGTGATCCTCGGCCAAGTGCAGACCGTCCTGCTCCATACACTCGATGGCAACACCCGGACCCATCGTTTCGGTCAGGCCGTACACGTCGAGCACCTTGTAGTTCAGCTTCTCTTCCAGATCGCGGCGGAAGTTGTCAGAGAACGGCTCAGCACCGTGGATGCCAGCGCGCAGCGAGAACTCGGTCTTTGGATCGATACCCATCTCGATAGCAGTGTCGGCGATATGCATGGCATACGACGGCGTGCAGCAAATGATGGACGAACCCATGGTCTTGAGCACGCGGATCTGACGCTCAGTATTGCCAGCCGACATGGGGATAGTGGTGCAGCCAGCAGACAAGCCGCCGTAGTGTGCGCCAAGACCACCTGTGAACAGGCCGTAGCCGTAGCATACGTGACACACGTCGTTCTCGTCGCCATCGGCGTACTCGATGCCGCGGGCGAAGCAGTCGCCCCAAATCTCCAGGTCGTGCTCGGTGTAAGCGCCAACCGTGGCAACACCCATCGTGCCCGAAGACATATGGATTTCGCGCACATCAGAAAGCGGCACCGCCAGCATGCCATAAGGATACGCATCACGAAGGTCTTGCTTGGTGACGAAGGGGGCCTTCTTCAAGTCATCCAGCGTTTCGACAGCATACGGATCAAACCCTGCAGCGTCAAAGCTCTCCTTGTAGAAGGGAATGTTCTCGTAGACATTCACGACGGTTTTCTTGAGCCCCTCGAGCTGAACCCTCTCCAGCTCGTCATGAGGCATGTGCAAAATCTCGGTTTGCTTGCTCATCATCTTGCCTTTCATTACCTTCCTCCTTGACAGGACCGCTTTCCTGCCAGGAGCACTCACGCGGCATATTCTAAAACTGCACAAAACTATCCGAGGGCACAGGTTGAAAAAAATATGGCCCATGCGAAAAAACGTTCAGGAACCGAACGCGAACAACCTGACCTTACGCCATCATGCGCCCGATGCGGGCCATGGCCTCCTTCGTGGCTTCAGCATCGCCGAATGCGGTCAAACGCACGTAGCCCTCACCCGACGGACCAAAGCCAGCGCCCGGAGTGGTGACCACGTTGCAGTCGACAAGCAACCGATCGAAGAATTCCCATGATCCAACACCATCAGGGGTCTTACACCACACATACGGGCTGTTCACCGCACCGAACACGGTAAAGCCAGCAGCTTCGAGCCCCTGCTTAATAACTCGGGCATTTTCACGGTAGTAGTCAAGCGTTTCCTCAACCTGACGCGCGCCTTCCTCGGTATACACTGCCGCCGCACCGCGCTGGATTACATACGACGCGCCGTTGAACTTCGTGCACTGACGGCGATTCCACATGGCGTTCAAGCTTTGCCCGTTGCGCACGAGCTGCTTGGGAACCACGGTGTAGCCGCAGCGCGCGCCCGTAAAGCCAGCGGTTTTGGAAAACGAACGGAACTCGATGGCGCAGGTTTTCGCACCCTCGACCTCGAAGATGGAGTGTGGCACACCCTCTTCCACGATAAAGCGCTCATACGCCGCATCAAACATGATGACTGAGCCGTTTTCGTTCGCGTAGTCGACCCACGCCTTCAGCTGCTCGTAATTGAGCACTGTGCCCGTGGGATTGTTGGGGCTACACAGGTAGATGATGTCCACCGGCACCTCGGGCAATGCCGGCGAGAAGCTGTTTTCGGCAGTGGTGGGCATATAGTAGATGTTCGTCCAACCCTGCACGGCCTCGTCATAGTCGCCGGCGCGGCCCGCCATGGCGTTCGTGTCAACGTACACGGGATACACCGGATCACACACGGCTATCTTGTTGTTTATGTCGAAGATGTCGCCGATGTTGCCACAGTCCGATTTCGCGCCATCGGACACGAATATCTCGTCAACGGCAATGTCAACGCCGCGCGCTGCGAAGTCGTGTTTGGCGATAGCTTCACGTAAGAAGTCGTAACCCTGCTCGGGACCGTACCCATGAAACGTCTCGGCGCGGGCAAGGTCGTCCACTGCGGCATGCATGGCCGCAACCACGGCCGGCACGAGCGGGCGTGTGACGTCACCGATGCCCATCTTAATGAGCTGCGCGTCGGGATGCGCTTCGGCGTAGGCGGCGGTGCGACGCGCGATCTCCGAGAACAGATAGCTTCCCGGGAGCTTCTGATAGTTTTCGTTGACGTTAGCCATGCGATTCTCCTTCATCATGCGAGTTCGGTCGCTTGCGCAAACAGTTCACGCGCAAGCGCCCTGCGAGCGATCCCGCATATACTACCCCACTCGCACCCCACAAAGCATGACCGCGACGTTAAATGTCTGAGGGAACACTGGTTAAAAGTGGATGAACTCTAACTGCATCATATGTTTTTTACAAGCCCGTGAACTGGCTCTACATATGCGAGAGTTACGAGAAACACGCTAATAGCGTCGACTTAGGATATAGTTAGGATATGAAAAGCTTACAACCTTCGGCACGTAAAACGCACAAAGAGCGGGGCATTCCGAAGGACGCCACCACAGATTATTAAGCTACTTTTTTCAAAATTCCTCTTGCATTATTATGTGGTATACCATATAATATCAAGTGTCGGAAAACGAAAGGAGGTGAAGCGATGAAAAGGGTTAGCGTGGAGCTGGCTCTGGGTGACTGGGTTATTCGTTTTAGCGTTTGGCGTCGCAAGAATAACCGGAAAGCCACCCGATAGCCAAAAGGTGCCGCTTGCAAAAGCGGGCGGCACCGCTTCACCGCCCATCATACCATCGCTCTAGATATGAAAACAGATGCACAGAGAAAGGCAGAGAACACCTACAGGAAAAAGAGCGTCAAGCAGCTTGTACTACGGTTCTATCCGAATGCCGAAGATGAAGCCATGTACGATTGGCTGAAATCGCAAGAAAACGTCACCGAGTATCTGAAAACACTTGTTGCCGACGATATGCAAAAGATCAGATAGACAACTTTCGTAATCGCTCTCTAACGCACGAATTTGGGGCACCGATTCCATGGTGCCCCAAATTGTCGCTAGACTATAAGCCTTTGCCCCGTATAGATTCTGTTCGGGTCAGCAATGCCGTTCTTTGCTGCAATGTCTACGTAAGTTGTACCGTACTTTGCAGCGATACGAGAAAGCGTATCACCAGGCTTGACGGTGTATGTACGCCCTGCTGACACATTACTGTTAATCACGGACATAACCTCATCATAACGATGCGCGAGTACTGCCTTTCGCTCTGACCCGTTGCGGTACTTACCCGCCCATGTTTCCCTTGCCAACTCTTCTGCCGATGCGCTGCATATATGGTTGACCATGGATTGCACGGCGTTATAGCGCCCGCCAAGCTTTGCACGACGGCTATCGCCATCACCATAGTCGCCACGGAACACACCGGCAACAAGGTCGAGTAAGTCCATGCTCTCAACGCCGGTAGCGGGCTTTGATGTCGTGGGCACAGGCTGCACTTGCTCACCGTTTACAGCGGCATATCTCTGCCATTGTTCGGCGTCCATATAGGCTTTATTCAGGTCTAAGTTACCGACCCACCCGTCAAGACGTCCGGTGCTTGCGTATTGCCGGATAGCGCAGCTATACGCGCCTTCATTCCATGGGCTATTTTGAAGCCCTGTTGGATTCATGTTTGCGTACTGCGCTACCCAATTGCCACAGTTATGTTTCCTAGAAACATCCCATGGGAAAACGCTTGCACTGGAATATACAAGTGGTGTTACGCCGGTAATCTGCTTTACCTTGGCGATAATGGCGTCAAGATACGCGGTATTGCCCCAAGCGTTGTTTTGGTAATCTTCCCAGTCAAGCGCAATGATGGCTCTACCAATGTAACCTTTGATACTACGTGCGAAGTGCTGTGCTTCGGCATCCACGCCCGCACCGTCAATGTAGTGATATACACCTACTAAGAGTCCACGTCTCATGGCTTGTTGCATTTGACGGTCGCATTCAGGCGACACATAGCCTGTGCCCTGCGTGGCCTTGCATATCACGAAGTCAATGTTCAAAACATCAAGATTAATCCCAGCTTGCCAATTGCTGATATCGATTCCTTGCAAAGTCATAGGTCCTAAGCACTTTCATAGTCGGTTTTTTTGGGCTCGGTGTAGGTCATCGCCTGCGTACTGTCACCCACACCATCAGTAGTTGGGTCAATAACAACACCAAGAATAGTTAGAACGGAGAAGACTGTGCCTACAATGGCAATAATCTGATCTTGCAGCACTGCAAAGGTAAACGTCACGCCAAAAACCGCGCCTACCTGTTGCACAAGCAGCAGTACCGCAGGAATGATCGCAACCCAAAACGCCTTATTCTTAAGTCGCACGCTCCAATTGATATTCATTACGTCACCTCTCTTACACGGTTATTCGGGGAAACACCCACGAACCTCTAAATCCTCATTTGCGTGTCGCACCACCGCATGAATATAGTGGTTGCCACCTAGCTTGAAATAGCTGTCAGCGCGCCGGTTAAGCGTGTCAAGCTCCATGGGTGTAATGTATCCTCGTCCCTCGCACTCTTCGTACTCACGTACGATCGACGCCTTGAGCTGGCACCGTTGGCTTTCCATGAGTGCATCGTGCTGCTCCTGGAATTCCTTGAGAAACGTTGTTACTTTTCGTGCGAGAAATCCAGCTACGCCAAGTGTCGCTGCGCTGATGACGGCGGGAAGCGCCTGAATGAGCACGTTCATATACCACCACCTTTCGGGTATAAAAAAGCACCGTATCGGTGCTTCGTTAAAACCTCTGTCATGCTTGCTGTTTGGGTGCGATAAGAGCTGCGGTTGCATCCCTCCAACGCTGCGGAACGTCATCAAGCGTCATCTTACCGCGGCGAATGCGGCCCGCGTAGTATTTCGCCATACTTACTCACCTCCCACCATCATAAGCGCAAGTTCTTCGATTGCACCGGCTTGCTCTTCAACCTGTAGCTCAAGGTCGCGAACACGGTCATCAACTGTCGGAATAGGAGCGGCCACTTGTTCGGCGCTATCGAACAACTCATCAAACATTGCGACAACGTCATCGCGCGACAATGTGGTGCGAAGGTAAACCTCTTCGCACTCCCAACAAACAGAACCTTCGTCATCTTCGCTTTCGGAAACACCCTTGCGAAGCCATACGTCAGCGCGCCCATCAGGCAGCGGCATATACGCCACAGCATCAGGCAGCATGTAATAGATTGCCTTCATGTTTTGTCCTCTCATATCTGCTTACTTTGCGTGCAGCACGCTTTGAAACCTGGTGGTACTTGTAGCGCCTGCATATAAGCCCCGAATCAGAATGCACAACCCACCCTTTGTAGGAACAGATGCGCTTTGCCTGTGATAGCGCAAGCGTGCATTGCCCGCGGCAACGCATGGCCATGCGGCGCACACGAACAAACACACGCGGGCGAATGGAAACCTTGCCCGATGCATGAATGCGGTAACCCATCATGTCGATCGGCGTTTTGTCATGACGGCATATCTGCCAGTTCGGCTTGATGGTAAGGCCACGCTGCGCAAACCAACGCACTACTTCGCGTGATGCGATAAGCAGATCGCGTCGTGATGGTGATGTAAGCAAAATATCATCCATATACATTAAGCAGTGCGAAACAAGTCGCTTACGCTTTCCACGCCTTGTTTTGTGTAAGGTTGTTATGTGGCGGTATGCAAAACTCATCACGTACTGCGCTGCATATTGGCTCACAAGCGAACCGATCATGAAGCCTTCGTAGCCGTCAACCCGGTGACTATCGAGCAGTGCCCACCACAGCCAAATGATGTCGTCGTTTGCGACATCACGTACAAACAGCTCCAAAAAGATATCAAGCCGCATCGACTGATAGCACTTAGTGGTATCTAGAATCACCCAATAGGCGCATGCACGGTGATATCGCGCACCATGGGCGCACGCCCATCTGTATGCTCTCAAGTCATGTTGTACCCATTTGCGTATCATCTGCATACCGTAGACTTGACCACGGCCCGGAATTGACGATGCTTGCTGCGGTACTATCCGGCGCGCCCACACAGCATCACATGACGCAACAGCTATCGCATCTAATACCTGCTGCATTGCCGATTGGCAGCCTATGAGTCTCACCTTGCCGCTTGACTTATCAACACGCTCGCGCATGCTGACTTTTGGTTCGTTGAGCTTTCGTGAACTTATAATGCTCACCGCATGCTTTGCTATCCGTTCAATAGCTGGTTTAAGTAGTGTCTTGTCACAGCTATTGAGAGCTTTTATGTAGTCATCATTGCTCACACCTCCCACACTAGTTGCGAGACGAGCGAACCTGCGCTTGCGACGGTGCTTCCATACGCACGCTTCCACCCATGGGTAGAGTGTTCGCCAATCTCGCATATCTATATCTTTACAGCTGCGTTTCATACAGCGAGTTTCCTTTCCCTGACAGACGTGCGCTTTCGCCGTTACCTACTAACGCACGGGTGTTACCTGCCAATTTCGCCTACCGGCATGGGACGCAAAAGCGCCTGCACCAGTCTTTAAGGTGCCGCCGCATGGTGTATAGATGTGATTCAGGGATTGCCGGGAAACGATGTTCCAGTTCGCGTTACCGAGCCCGTTGTTGCCGTTACCGCAAGACAAGCCAGCTTGCGCCGCACCGTTGTTCAAGTTGCCGAAGAGCACGAAAGAGGCCATCGCCGTTCACCATACGACCCATTATGCAGTTAACTCACTTAGTTCTAAGGGGCAAAGCCCCTCTACGCTGCTAGCGCATCGTATTCACCCCGGTTTCCATTGGGGGAAAGCCGGGAAACGATGTACCAGTGCGCGTTACCGAGCCCGTAGAGGCCGGAACCGCAAGACAAGCCAGCTGGCGCCGCACCGAGGAACAAGGAGCCGAAGAGCAGTACCTCACGAAGCCCCGTTGTTGCAGCAGCGTCCGAATAGAATGCGTCTCGCGTGTAGGTGCTCGATGAGCCGCCCGTAACGGTCGGCATTGTCACGCCGCAAGAAAAGCCCTGCTTCTTTATATAGGCCCATCCTGCGGTAGCAGCCTTCGGAAGACGCAGCCCTGCATCGACGTAATCAGCAGTGACAGACGATGCCTGTTTGGTTGCGTCAGAACATGTATACGCCGAATAGGCTTGCGTATCTTCAGAGAAAATAGCATCTCCTATAACCTCATATGCTCCCACCATGTACTCGACGCCCTGAAGCTTGGCCGGATACTTGCCCGAGGTGCAGGATTTCGGTGAGCCGTCGTTTCCTCGCACGCCGTCCGTTGTTCCCGTAGCCCAATGAAAGCTAGAGATGTAAGTGGTACCCGCTGTAGCAGCTCCATTCGCGGCTGTGTCAAACGCTTCCGGTACATCAACGTATACCGCTGTGTAATCAACGCCGCCAACAGTCACGGGCTCCACGGCAGTAACAATAGCGCCACCCGTGCCTGTAATCGAGTACAAGTAGCTTCTATCAACGTTCGTTGTGTAGTTGCCTATAAGTACACCCATACCAGGCTCAAATACGGCACCCTGCGCAGCGGTGAGCAGCACGCGCTTAACGCCTGTTTCTGCAAGCGCTGCGGGGTACTGATAGTTGTTCTGGCAGCATCCTTGCAAAATACCATCAAGCGTGAGTGATGCATACTTAATGTTTGCCATCAGAATAAGCCACGAAGCATCACAAGCGCACTCGCCGCTATATCGTGCACCGTTAACATTTGCGGCCGAGCGCACCGCATTGTGCGACATCCAGGCCGACGGAACAACGCCCGCACAGCTTGTTAGCGCACCGCTTGTTAGCTTGTGGGCGGCATACTTGGGATGCAGTACAAACTCCGATAGTGTGCCGTCGGGCTGCACTGCTTCAACAAGCGGATGCACGTCATAGTCAACCGACTGCTGCGCGGCAATACCGCGCGCATAAACATTGTTGTCAGCGTACTCAAAATACCATGGAGCCATCTGCATCACGCCGACGTATACCGACGTATCACGACGTCGAAAGTTGCTGGTAATGCCATCAATTGCCGTAATCAAGCGCTTGCCAGTTGCATCAAGCGTCCAGTTAACATCGGTAGGAACAAACAGCGGTTCGCCCGCGTAGTCATCTGTATTCGCTACGGTATCGGTCGATGGCACACACGTCATGCCCACGTTGTCTCCGAAGCGCTCGCCCGTGGAAACAGCGGAAACAGTAGGCTGATAAAACTCCACGCCGCCGCACCACGTGGTAATCGTGCGAGTGGCCGCATACCATTCGTTGCACAGTTCGGTCAGCTCACGTGGTGTAGCTCGAGCGGCACCACGGTACAAAAACCAGTCGCGCATACACTTGCGATACGTTGTAACCGTGCCGTCAAGCTGCGCGAGCACCTGCTGTGTGTGATTTCTTTCCAGCGCATCAGCAATTCGTACCAACGTGCTCTCACGTGGGAAGTTAGTTACTTCGGTTGTTGCCATGTTTCGTTTCCTCCTAATACGAATAGGTTATGTCGAGTCCGCCATCATCAGGGTTTACGCTGAAACTAACAGCGGAATACTTAGCCATTTCAGATGCAACAGCATTCGCTACCTCATCCGGCACAATCTCTGTCACTGCCTTATCAATAGCCGAATTCGCCGATGCAGCTGCCGTGTTAGCTGACTGCGCAGCGGCGTTGGCGTTGGCCGTTGCTTGTTCCATTGCACGCATGTGTTCGTCGTACTTTGGTAGGTAGTCTGTCGCACCGGCATCCGATATATCGACACCGCGTGCGACGTCGAAGAAAAACGGCTGCGCGCAGGCAATCTCAACCCCGTTACACTTAATCTTGAAGTGAGCACGCACACGACCAACAACCGCGCCAAGCACACCCGGCACAAGATAGTCAACACGTCCGTAGAGTGCTTTGGTTATCGTTGCCGCATCAATTACCGACGTCCCATTAGGTCGTGCCGCACACAGCTCTACAGAACACCCAGTCAAATTAAAGGGGCTTCCGTGGTCAGTTATGGATACCTCTAACTTGAGTGTGTCGGCTTCACCTTGCACGACAGCTATTGGTTCGCCGCCATTCGGTCGCCCAAACGTATCTCTGTCCTTGCGCAGGTCACACACAATACGTATTGCTTTCCTGTCCACCATTAACTCCTAACCCGCGCTATCACTGCGCTTTCACCGCTTGCCATCGTCAAAACGATCACCCTGTCGCCATTCGAAACGTCACAGCACAGCACACAGTCGACGTCAACCGTCGCTCCATCGAGCCTAACCTTGCAACGCCCGCCAGAAGGCAAACCGCCAACCGTTCCCCATGAGTGCGACTCATCGCGTACGGGTGCAGTTATGCGCATCGACTTCGCGAATTCATCGAGCGAGATCATGCCATTTGTCGTTTCGCTATCAACCACAAATAACCCTCCCTCCCGACTCGGTTTTAAATGCTGTACGAACGAATCGCCGCGCTTCGGTTGTGCATATAGGCGAGCCTGCAAGCGGTATGCGAATCGATGTAACGCACCCACGCCACGACAGTCCAGCCGCCGTATACTCAATCGCTATTGCATCATCAGGCCACACTGGCACCCAGGGGCTTTTGATCTTTACCTTTTCAACCCTTGCAGAAGATGCAACCAGCTTACGTTCAGCAAGCGCCACAAGGCTTGCGAGTCGCTCTTGCGGGCTATCACCTGCTAGCTCTGACACGGCTTCGTATTTTGTAACCTCAAATCCAAGTGAAGGCACCGACGATGGGCTATCGGGGTCCACGTTAATACACCATGCTTCTAAACACTCGTCTGCTGTCGAGTGACATAACCTCACGGCGTTTGGTACCGAAAGGTCTCGCTTAACCTCAACCTCGCCGACAAGAATCGAGCCGTCACCGTCACGAAACTCCCATACCGGCGAACGTTCCATTGGCTCCACGTAAGGCGCGGCAACAATGGTGCCGTATGGGTCGGCGCGAAGCGAAGCAAATCCGGCCTTGTCGAGCAGTTCGTTACACACCGACAGCCACGTTACTCCCGCTTTCGACGTCCAATCAGATGAAAGTACGTAGGCACTTGGCGTGATAGATGCAGCCAAACCACACTCGGCGCACATGTTAGCCACAAGCTCCGTAGGGCGCGACCCGGCAGGCGCGGTGTATGGGGCGGCAAAGCGTCTGCCAGATAGTATCGAAAGCATTCCCGACAGCTCAAGCTTACCCGATGTGCGCCCGCCAAGCAGCGTCGGCGATTCACAAGCAGCACGCATGGTTGCCACAACGCGATCGTCATGCTCACCGTACTCATCAACAAACGCATACGACACGCGCACTAGCCCGCCATTCCTGGGCTCATCGCCGTCGAAGCTCACATTGCCTGAACCTTTAATTTCTGAAAGCGCCGAAAGATCAAGCGTTCCGCCGGTTGCGCACGCAATCTCTCCCGCTTCATCCATCGACGGCCACTCAACGCGACGAAACGTGCGTGTCTGTAGCCTTCTTGTTGTCCAGTCAACCATCACAGCACCCTTCCGTCGATCTGTTGCCAGCTCGCTCGCACGGTGCCCCACCAGCCACGTTCAACGTCTGCCGGGTCAAGTGACACATCAACAGCAGCGTGCATTACATCGCCATCAGCTGTCTTCATCACACAGAAGCCACCTGTCTGCACAAGATGCTCGAATGCCATACGCTCCGACCGAGCCGTGAGCGCCAAAGACACATCACCCGTACGTTTTATGTGTCCATCGTCATAGAGCACTGGCAAGCTGCGTCCAGCAAACCATTCAAGGGCTCGAGACGGTCGCTCTGATGCCCAGCTTGAATCGGGATTCCATTTGCCGCGCGCGATCTGTGTGTCACCATCGCCAAAGTAAAAGAACCACCATGGCGTGCAAACCTTGCCAGGAAACGACGTCGCATTTGCAGCACCAGCACCCGAATAAGTTACGCATTCATACGAGTAAACGACATTAAGCGGGGCATAGCGGTCAGTAAGTGCATGACCAGCGTCAACACCTTTCGCAAGTTCCACTCGCCCTGTCTCGCTCACACGGAATACATCCACGTGGTAAACCTCTGCAAGTTCCGGGTCATCAAGCACCGAGACCTCCAAAGACACAAGTCCTGTTTCAGGGTCAGGGTCAATATCAAGGTGTGCAGGACACGGCAGCACGTAGTTCACAGCAACTGCGCGTGATGCACTTGCCGATAGCGTTGATGTTGACCGAGCTGTCACGGCCATAACATAGCGCTCTCCGTTGGTAGGAAACCATTCAACCGGTGCAATATCGCTCACGGTTGCAGTGCCCATGTCAATGCGACACACTTCCGCGCCACGCGAATCTTTTACGGTAAGCACTGCCGAAGCAAGCTTTCCAGACGGGTCCGAATACTGAAGCCGCACACGAACGGGCAAATCGCGAATCACATATCCTTCCGATGGCTCGGCGAATACAACAGAAGGCACCTGGCACACCCGAAACGCAGAATTCGCACTCCATGGGCCCCATTCAGCGTGCGCACCCTTAGTACGTACCCTCCACGTAACAGTTGAGTTGATGTCCCATAAGTTTGCCACCTCAACTCGCTGTGCAGAGCCACTCACCTCTACAGACGTCCACGTTGCGCCACCGTCAACTGAATATTGAAGCTGTGCAGCAGTTTGAGCCGAGCCATCAGCAGGATTATGCAACCATCCGAAAACAACGCGCGCATGTGCCTTCGATACCGTTGCCGATGACACAGGAGAAGTGAGTGTCGGCGCTGCTGGCGGGCACATGGTAATTACGGCCGACGACCACGGCGACCAAGCAGATGCCAAGCTACCGCGCACATTACGCGCACGATAATAGAACGTACCACCGCCAGGGTTATCTGATGCAGACGTAGCCATGCCATCAATTGTTATCGTGGTAATAACAGTTGATTTGTCGGCTGATCTTTGTATTTCAGTGGCCGTGGCCGTACGCGACTCATTGGTAAGAGCAAGCGCAACACCAGTCTCGCCGGTACGCGACGCTTCTACCTTGGAAGGTGCAGCAGGTGTGTTGTAGGTGTAGTTTGTCTCTGACCATGTACCAAAATGTACACCGTTATACGGGCGTATGCGATAGCGGTAGAAGCAGTCGGCGGCCGTGGTGGAGTCAGCATATGAGGTAGCACCTGCATTCAGGCTCACCAGTGCCGACCACTCACCACCGTTTATACTGCGCTCTACGTATAGCCCGCTATAGGGCTTTGATGCACTCGACGCAAGCGTCCACGAAACCGTGTTCTGGTTGTCAGAAACGCGCCTGGCGGCCGCACCGGTAACAGCGTCAGGAGTTCCCGCACCCGCAACCGCAACAACGCCGGATGCAGTAGTCGTAGAGCCAACACCACCGTATCCGTTTACCGTCGCAGAATAACTCGAAGCGGAAAACGACACTTGTCTTCCAGTAGCTCCCTTAGCTACTGTCACCGACCCCGAACATGCACAAACGGTCTGATACCTCGACGTACACGCCCCCTCAATGGCGCGTACATGCGTGCCATTGACATAAACGTTAAGACCAACGCCCCACAAATACCAGTCACCAAAGCTAATACTTGCCGACCACGAAATGATCGCATGGGTATCAGTTTCAGAAGACACCCAGGCAGAAACATCGACGGAATAAAACTTTACGCCGTTGCGGTAAACGGTCGAACTTGCCATTGTGTCGCCCCCTTACCTTCCGTACTCCGCATTCGCGCGGTTTGCGTAGTCAACTATCAGCCGCAGCGCATCGGCCGCAGCACTTTCTGGTGGCACACTCACGTTGCCAACGCTGTAGTAGTTATTTGTTACCGTCTGCGCTTTGTTTCGTACGCCCTCGGCAATAAGATCAACAAAGGGCTGCGAATAACGTCTATTTGTAAGCGGAACAATGGCCTCGGCACCGTCTTCTCCCACAATGTCAAGCGGAACAGCACGCGTTGCGATTGCGCCATCGGCGTGCATGCGGTAGCCACCTTCGGCGTTAAGCCGAATACCGCCCGCGGCATTTCGGCTCACGCCGCCGCTCATGGTCTGGCTTATGGCAAGACTTACCCGTGCACTAAACGAACGGAACCAGCCGCCATTCCAAATATCACGAAGACGAATCGATTCAGCGATATTGCCATTAACGTGTGCACTACCATTGAGCTTTGCAAGATGTGATCCGTTCCACGTATACACACGGCCCTGGGCGTCTTGCAGCTGCTGATCTGCGACAGCAACATTTCCATCCTGGTCAACAAGGTCTGTTCCATTCCATGTGTACACACGGCCCTGGGCGTCGATAAGCTGGCCGCGCTCGACTACGATGTTGCCATCTTTGTCAACGATAGATGTGTCGTTGTAGTGCTGCACGCTCCACACCATCGCATCCATGTTGCCCTGGCAATTCGCGGCGAGCTGCATCAGGTTATCCGAACCAATAGCGTTTAATTGTTCCGACGAAACACCCGCTTCACCTAATTTCCCGGCAAAGTCTGTCACGCTTACGCCGGCAACCTCAAGTATTTCACCCACGCCGTCCATGCCAGTAAGCGTTTCGGTAATATCCGCAACCATCCTGGCGGTGTCTGCCACCGCGTCATCCATCCCAACGCCCATGTTGTCAAGTGTGCCAACAATTGATGCTGCGGTACCGTCGTATGAATCGGCAAGGGTAAGTAGTTGCTCATCGGTAAGCGCCGAGAGGTCGGATGTTTCAACTCCAAGTTCACGCAGATCGTCTTTGAGCATAGAAAGCGACGTACCGCCTTCGGAAAGCACCGCCGAAAACATGGCCGGAAGTGATGCGCCCCACTGGTCAAACTCATCAGCAGAGTCACTTGCAGCCCTGGCTGCATCTCCGAGCTCGCCTTCAAGCTGTGCAACCGCACCGTCGGCTACTTCGGCGGCCGCCTTTGCGTCCAAATACTCGCCGTTAAGCCCCTGCATGGCAAGGGTGTTTTCAGCACATGCTCTCGCGTCTTCGTACGTGCGCCCTTCGTGAATCATCAGACGCTGCGTTTCTTCCTCTAAAGCATCGTTGTATTCGCGACGCTCTGCTGCATAAGTAGCAGCCGCATCGGCCTGCATCTTGTATGCTTCCGATAAATTCTCGGTAAGCGCACTTATGCGAATTTCTTCTTTCTTCGCTTCAATAAGGTTGTTTACCGTGTCAGTAAGGTCTTGTGCATTGCCATCAGCATCAACATACGCATCAGCGGCAACGTCTGCTGCGGTAGCCGATAACCCAAACTGCTCGTTCACCAGTTGCAGCGCCCACTCAAGCCGCCCTTGTGCTTCGGCGCTTAGGTCGGTTTTCCCGGCGTAGTCATTTATGATCTGCTGTGCAGCTGAAAGCTCCGAAATCTGTGCCTGGGCACTCGCTGTTGTCTCATTCATGCGCCCAACACCTTGCGCCATTGACTCTGCAAGCTCTGAAACACTCTTAGCAGCGGGTCCCGCGGCTGATGCAATACCATCAAGTTGCACCGAGTAGCCATCGAGTGCCGCAGCATTACTCACCGCATCAGCAAGCCCTTCGGTCGATTCAACAAAATTCTTGTGTTCGGCGTACGCCGCCGCCGCAGCAGATGCCACAAGTCCGAAAGCTGCCGCCCCAGCTGCAAGCCCAAGCGACGCTGGTGTCATCGACGTGCCAAGCAGCTTATTCGCGCCCGCCAAAAGCGTCGTTTCCTTCTTCGCATCCTTCACCCTGTCGGCAAACCCCTGTATATGGGTTCCCGCCGACCGGGCAACACTAAACCCAGCAAACGCCGTAACAGCAGAGGGCCCGATATCTCGCAGCCAAGAAGCAAGCATCTTAACAGGGGGCATTACCACCCGCACGCCATCAGATAGCGCATCAAACGTTTTGTTTATGGCTCCCTTCATGCCGTCAAACACACCGGCAATATTCTCCGAGCCAACAGCATCCATCACATCGGCGATTCCGCGCGTAACGGCGTTTCCCATGTTGGCAACCGACGTCTGCACGCCACCAGATGCGGTTTCTGCTTGCTCACGGAAGCTCGCAAAGCTCTCGCCGCCTTCATTGTCAAGCCGCACCATGGCGCGCAACAGGTCATCCATCGACAGAATAGCTTCACCACCGCCGCCACCCAGTGCGGCGTAAAGATCGTTTGCTGTAGCCGTCGGGCCTAGCATCGACTTTGCGAGCTGATCCATCTGTCCAGGCATTGCTGCCGTGAAGCTCTTCCAATCCTCAAGTTCGGGCTTGCCCTTCGCCAGCATCTGCCGGAACTGCTCCATGGCAGCTGTTGTAAGCTGTGTCGAGCTACCAGACGCCACCAGCATGTCGTTGAGTGCCAAACCAGCATCAGTTGCTAAATCAAGGTCGCGCGTAACAACAGCAAGCCCCTGCACGGTCGATACCATGTCATCAAGCCTTGTGGGCAACCCTTGCAGCCTGCTGCTCATCTTTTCAATGGATGCTTCTGCCGACTGCGCACCAAAGCCTAAGTTTTCCATGGTGCGCGGGTAGTTATTCAGCGTGTCGAAGCGAGCAGCAGCGTCCCCCACATGGCTCGCAATGCTTTCCATGGCCATGTTTGTCATTGCAGAAAACGCACCAATAGCAGCGCCAGACTTAACGAGTCCGCCACCCATTCCGCGCCCGTACTCGCCACCGGCGCGCTCTCCTGCTTCGCTCGCATCTACTTTCGCGAATTCGGCCTTCACGGCAGCAGATAACCCCGGGAACTTTGGAACAACATTCAGTGTTGCCTTCCCAATAACTGCCATTTCACACCTCTTCCCACTCTGTTGACCCTATGACGTCTACCGCCTTGCGTACCGACGCTCTCGCACGGGCGTTTTCCACGATGTCAGCGGGTCTAAACGTCTGTGGAGGGTTACTCTTTACGCCTGCCTGCGCATAGGCAATCCTCCACAGTTCGTCTTGGATGTCGGCCGCAGCATGTCTCCATTCAGGCCAAGAATCTTGAGGGCGCGTTACCCTCACGTAGAGCGAACCTGGCGGCAGCGTTAGCACAAGGTCGATAGCTTCGTCGGTAGGAACTTCGTCGTACGACACGCCATAAACGCGCCTAAAGTCGTGACGCAGCTCGCGCACATGACCCGCCTCCAGGTGCGCGAGCGTTAGAAGTTTTTTAGTTCTGGCGAGGTAAGAATCTTAGTGAACGCAACACCTATAGCGCCCACATCAACCGTGCCATCTTCGTCGGTACACGCCGCGGTAAGTTCAGCCATCTGATCGGCACCCAAAAGCAGGAGCAACGCCTGTTCGGCATCTTCATCACGAAGCTGACCAGACAAAAGGTCGCTTACCCGCTTATCGTGTGCGCGTTTTACGGGCACCTCAAAGTCGATACCAAGCGCCCGGATAGTCGCTACGCGCGAACGCCGTGATTCAATGAGCTTCATTTTCGCGTCAATGCCTTTGGCGTGTCCCGTTTCAATACCAATACCACGCGCATACTCGTCAAGATCGGCGGCGCTCATGCGCGCCATTGCTTCCCGGTTCATGCGCTACACCGAAGCAGGCGCGGCGGGCTTTGCGCGATAAATATCGAACATGCGCCCATCATCTTCAATGGCGGTAAACGTCATGCCATAAACCATGAGCGAGCCGCGCTGGTGGGGAACATCATCAAACGACGTGATAGATGCCTTGCGCACAACCGTACGGCGCAGATACCCGTTCGATTCCAGCTCGTCAATAACAAGCGGCACCGTGGTAATAGAACCAGCCACCCCTTTGATGTGAGTAACAGAGCCATCTGATGCCGACTCGACGTTACCCGCGCCGTAGCGCAGCTTTGCCACCGCAGCACGGTTTGGCTCAATGAACTCCATCTTGTAAGTGTTCTGCTCTCCGGTAGCTTCGGTTAAAACCGTGCTTCCGTGCCACCCCTTAAACTCGCTGGTGTCAACCGTCTTGCCTTCGGTAAACCCGTTCTCGCTCAATTCACCAAGCGATTCAAAGCCCTCAACGGTACTCATCTTCGTTGTCGCGTCGGTGGGCAGCGTCGGGTTGTCATCGAAGCTTGTCCAGCAGCACCCTCCCTCAACCGGCTTACCAACCGTTACAAGAGAGCTATCAATTTCCTTTATAGCAGTCATAGCTGTTCCCTTCTGTAATTCTCTTCATCTCTTATTTGGGCGGCACGTACGTCGCCACGGTGTAGCTTGCAGTCCATCTCGGCAAGCGCGAGTCTGGGTCGGGGTCGCTATAAAACGACTCTTGAAACACATCCGCATAACCGCCAGAAAATGGCAGCGCGTCGATAACATCGCACGCCGCATCGGCAAGTTCGAAAGCTTCCTGCTCGGTTTTTGCCCAGCAGTAAATACGAATGCCCGCGCGGTCAACAAGTGTGTTTTCTCTGGCTCCGCCTTCACGGTACACAACAACAAGCGGAACCGAGCAGTCGGCAGGTGCTCGCACTCTCACCTCAACAGGCGAAAGCGCATCTTCTAAGCGTTTGCGCACGTCGGCCTGCACGTTAAGCGTTGGCATAGCGTCCCCCTATCCCTTAATGACACTGTTTTCCCAAGCTCTTATACTTCGCTTCGTTGATACGCCCAAGCTTTGTGCGCGTATGTGCCGCGCCAACAGCCGTGCGTGATAACACGTCAACGTGCGCGCCGTATGGCTCGTGTTCAAACCCTTTTGAGCCAACCCACTTAGCTTCGTGTGAGTGCGCGTCTGCATTGGCGGCGTCGGCGAGCTTGAATGCCTGACGAAGCAGTTCCGACTTCATGCCCGCCGACTTGCATATTTCTTGCAAACCGTCATGGTCAATCTCAAACTCGATATCAGCCATCGCACACCACCGCCAACACAGCTCGGTTCCAGGGGCCAGGGACATCAGGGCCGTAAGGCTGCGGGTCGCCAACAATGCGATAACGCCTGTCTAAGCGTTCAATCTCGCAGCCCTGAAGAGGTGAATCGTAAGCCTTCGGTATATGAAACGTCGCATCACAGCGTGCCCCGTTCGGGCGCGCTGCTGCAAGCTCGCGCCATACACCCGGCTCGAACAGCACGCCCGTTACGGTTTCGCCTTCAAAGGTCACAGACGGTTCACCCATTTCATCAGGCTCGCCCTCAATCGGGTGCCACACCTTAACCGTTTCTCCCGTAATAAGGCTCATCAGCTCACCTCATTGCGTTCAATAGGGTGCATCGATCGCACAATCTGGCCATCAAGCCCAAGCGAAGCCCGCATTGACTTACTAACGTACATGCTGCCAAGCGCGCTTCCGTACGTCACCGATGCCGTGTATCCGCCTGCACCCTGGCTATACTGTGTCGCACCAGCCATCTGTGCGGGAGCTGCCAGCACCTGATTAACCAGCAAGCAACAAGCCGCCTCTACACCTCGGTCAAATGCGGCGTGTACACCGGGCTCATACGCCACACCCCAGAAACTCTCGTATTCCGAAAGCAGCTTGGCCGTCGCATCAGCAAGTAACTTATCCATGCGGGCAGTATCACCTACCTCGCCGTATCGCGCCGCATAGTCAGCCGCGCTAGCAAAAGGCTCCACGGCTCTACTCCGATGCAAGACCTGCGGCCACCAGTGCATCAACAAGCGCGTTATATGCCGCTGCTGTCGCCTTTACGGTGGCACCATCTGGCAGCTTATCCAGCTTGCCAAGTACGGCATTTCCTTCTTCGTCGGTCAGCGCAACGTGCTGCGGCATAATCGGAGACGCATCAGCAGGCTTACCAAGAATGTAGCGTTGCATAAGTATTGCAGACATACATACACCCCCTTACGCGCCTGCGGTCTTAAGCACCGCAAAGCCCTTGGGGTCAAGCACGGCATAGGCGAGCACTGCTTCGGTGCGGTATGCAACCTGGTTAGAACCCTTCAAGTCATTGCCAGTGTTATCGGGATCGCCAAACTCAATCAGTTCGGAATACATATCGCGAACCATGCCCCACTTAATGAGCCCGAAATCGCCCATGATCGCCTTGACGTTAGTCGGAGTCGTAGCCAAGCGTCCGTTGACGGTGCCCGACGCAGCCGCTGCAATACCATCAACACTACCCACATTCAAAGACAGCGGGATTTCCGGGTACAGGCGCATGCCCGTAGACGGAACGCGAATCTTGCGCAGTTCGCTCGCAAAGCGGCGAGACAACGCAAAACCGTTAATGTTGTAGTCGATAAGGGCGTCGGTCAGCGCATCAATATCAGCCGTGGGGTCATTGGTTGCCGTAACGGCAGTAGCACCCGTAGTAAGCGCGGTGTACCCATCAAGAGCAGCTCCCGTCTTGGGGTTGATCGCGTGGTAAACAATATAGTCAAGCGCACGACCAAGTGCCGCCGTCTGATCGGCGATGATGTTCGACACAATCTCAAGGCGGTTGTCCTCGTCTGCCCACTTCAACTCGTCAGATACGCGCGTAGTTGTAACAATCTTGGCACGCTTCGCAACAATCGGCGTGGTGTTAATGTCGTAGCTTGTCTTCTTTGCGCCCTCTGCCACAACCTCGGCTTCGGCGGTCGGATTAAACACCAAATAGGTGGTATCCGCAAATTTCTGCGGCGTGCTCGGGGAGAGCGCCGCAATGGTGGAGGTGTCCTTCACCTTGCCAAGAAGCTCGGTGACAACACTCTTGGGTAAGGTTACTTTCTCGGTTCCGTTTGCCATTTCTTCCAACCTTTCTAGTTGTTACCGGTGAGCTTTCGCGCGAATTCGCGAAGCTCGTCATTTCCACCCGTCCCCTTATCAAAAGAGCCGGGGTCGGAGACTTTCGGGGCAGGCTTGGTCTTGAAATGGGCGAGCATCTTGTCAGCCCATGCACCCATTTCCTCTTCGGTTTCCCCGTTTAGTAGGTCAACCGGAACACCCTTCTCGCGTGCCACCTTTGCAGCTATCGACGCCCTTTGTTCGGCCTTTTCCTTCTCGTCAAGTTTGGCCTTAAGCTCTGCAATCTGCTGCTCAACGCTCTTTCCTCCGTTGCCTTGCAGTTTTGCAAGCTCTTCGGCGGCTTCCTTGTTTGACTTCGCCCGCGTTTCCCACTTGCGCGAGTTTGCCTTCGCCTGCTCGTAGAGCGCCTTGTAGTCGGGCTCCTGTTGCTGTCCGCCACCGTTTTGTTCGGCACCTTGCGCTGTGGCCTGTGCTCCGTCTTGTCCGGTGGTCTGCGTTCCGTCTGCCATTTCGTCTCCCTTCCGCGCCGTGCGGCGCGAGTCGTGCCCTTACGGGCGATGAAAAATAAATGCCCGCGTGCGCGGGCATGAAAAAAGCGCCGTTCGGCGCTTAATCCCAAAAAGTACGGTACTATCATCTGCGAAGGAGCCACCCCCCGCCTGAACAAGGAGGGCAATGGCTAGCTCTTTTTTTTCTGATTCTTGAAGCTAATCAATATCAGCAAGTTTCACCTGGTTCGCTTTGAAAAACTCGTCTTCGTATGCATCGGGGCCATCTGGTGTTCTAAACTCAACAAGACAGTCACCGTTGTCGAAAAGTTCTATGATGTGGCCGATTCGTCCATCGGGCACGATAACCTCGTCGTATTCCTTCATATCGCACCGCCTACTTATTAACGTAGATTGAAGTCAATCTAAGTTTACCCTTTTTCTTATCCGTAATCCATCCTGCTTTGACTAATGCGCTTCTACCATCCTTACCATCCATCGTCATATGGGTCGTAAAGCGGTCGCCATATTCGTCCGTGTTTCTGCGTTCGGGCTCGTGTTCGGCAACATGGGCGTACATCCGCGCGGCAACCTCTGCGGCGTCTTTCGCGGTGTAGCCGAGGTATCCTGCAAAAGCTTTTGCCTTGTTTGCGTCGCCATCGGGTGAAAGGGCGTATCGCTCGAGTTTCGCCGACGTAATTTCGTAATCATCAAGCGCTTTCATCACACGATCGTATGGCTCACGCCCCTGAACAAACGCAGCCTTGAGTACTCTTTTGTCGAAGTCACTAACGCCCTGCATCTTGTCTATCTTATCGAACCCTTTCCATTTTCGATACAGTTCGTCGGGGTCATAGCCTTCGACCTCCATGCCGGAAAACCCTGGCACAACCTTGCACCGGCAGCCGCGGTGAAAGTGGTTTCCTTCGCCCGCGGCGCTTGCCGACAGGTAAACAAACCCCCTACTTGCAAGCATGATGCAAAACGTGCACGTCTCGCTACCCATGGGCACACGCGCATAACGTATCCCGTCGCGTTTCGCATTAATACGCATGGTCTGGTTTGCCCTGCGGCCAACTTGCTCGCTTGCTTGGTTCCCGCAGGCATCAGAAAACCCCGCGGTGTCGCCATCAAGATACTTGCGTATCTGATAGCGAACTTCACGCTCCACGTATGCAGAAACATCTGATGTGTCTATTACCGCTGAATCTATCGTAACGCCCGCTGATTCGGCCATTTCATCGTACAAATCAGCTGCAAGAGACGATGCACCGTCACCATAGGTAAGCACTGCATCGTTTACTTGCTCTATAGCGAATTCGCGCACCGATTCAGCTGAAACGCGAGGAAAAGCAGCCAAATATGCTTCAATGCGTTTTCTCACATGGTCATACGCTGCCCCCTCAAGTTTCGCAAGACGTGCGTCGTATTCACTAAGCGCCTTCCTGGACAGCCGCATTGCTATCCTCCGTTCCGCCTGCGATCAGCTGCTCAACAACCGCACGACCTTGCGCTCGTCGGCTGTCGGAATTGATGCGCTTAATCTGATCTGCCGTATACCCCAACATCTCAAGCGAAACATCAGAGTTTGCTATCTTCGGAATGCTCTGCACTTGCTTCAAGAGCGCATCAGACTGACTTACCACAGAAGGGTAGGCCGCTGGTAAGAAGTTAGCAGTAACGTTGTAACCAGCGTCTCGCTCTGTGGCAAAGTCGGTGCCATGCAGTACCGCAAGCGCCATGTAAGCCACGTTGCGAAGCGCACTTCCGTTGTCGCGGTTCATGTTTCGCGCATCTATAACAAGCGGCTCAAGAGACGCCGCTATAGCATCCGACGAACTCGGGTTATCATTTGACACTCCAAAGAACGAAACGGGCACATTGGTTACTGCCGACATCTGACACGCAAGCTGCCGCAAGTACTCCGTCAGTGGCGCCATTTGAAGTTGTGCCGACTGCCACACGGTCGGCCTGTCACCGTCGGCGTCTTTGGTGATCTCGTTTACCGCTCCCATGCTTGCGTCAAACTTGTTGCCACCGTCGGTAACACGCTTATACGTTCCAAGTAGCCAAATCTGCGGAAGCGTTGACGACTCTGCGGCTACCTCCATACGGGCTCGCTGGCGAATTGCGTCGTCGGTGATACTCATCACCGAGCGTGTGATTCGAGACGTGCCGAACGGACGCTCAAGCGTAGGGCCATAAGGCATGTGCTCCATAAGCGGGCGCCCCATGGAGTGCTCCAAGTATTCAGCCCTCCATGCTCCACCACGAAAACGCAGCGAGATAATCGCGTCTGCGGTGTAAACGTCAATGGCCATAGGAACACGCTCGCCACCACGCGCCTTCGACTCGACCATGACAAGCCCCGCGCGAATTGTCTTGCTAGAGTCATCCCAAACAGCACTCGCAGCAGTCGCTGGATAAGCACTAATAACCGGCCTGGCGTCATCGCCGCTTGTCACCGTCCAGAAACCGCAACAATGCTTAAGAGCACCAATGAGATTCTTCCGATAGAGTTCGTTTAATCCATTCGCGGCGCATATCTCCATAAGTTCGGCCTGCACAACCTCATCCGATGCGGTAAAGCCGTCAAGCACGCTGCGGTCAGCCAGGGCATGAACCGCCTTGCGCGGCCAGTCAACACGTGGATCAATCTTTTTTGCCAAGCTATCTGGCATTGAGATTCCTAAGTCCTTCACGCGAACATGGCAAAGGTAGTAATCTTCACGCAGCAGGTTACGCCTGCGCTTCTTACGCCACACATCTACCAGTTCTTTTACCAGATCACGATCTTCGGGAAGAAGCCCCGAAGCGTTTGAAACGCCTGTTGCGAGATTCAAGTTGATGTCGTTCATCAAAAGCTCGCCTCCTGTACTCTTCCTGGGTCACGCTTTGTTGTTCGTGCTGCGTAAAGCGCAAGTGATACCGACTCAATGGGGGCAGACACACTATCTGGGCCATCACCAAAGCCCCAGCCCCCGTTCTTTCCTATGTCACGCTTGATCGATCTTGTAGCCGATTCATCAAGCGCAGGGGATGCGATATGCGTAAGCGTTTTCGAACAAATTTCGTCGCGAAGCATCGTTGCTGCTGCCTGCACAACCGCAGACGAACCTTGCATGATCGCCTTCTTTGGAAACCCACCATCATTCAGGCGCTGAATCAATGCATCCGCGCCAGATTTGCCGTCAATACACACAGCCGCTATCTCGGCGGCGTTGCGTAGCAACATGTCCGATACACCGGCGGTTCCGCCACTCGCTCCTTGTACGTCGTACAGCTCTACGTATGAGCCTGCGCCCCTTTCGGCGCGCGCCCACGATATAGCAACTATTGCGCCGTCGGGGCTGAACTTAACGCCGAAGGCAAGCTTGCCGCCTGCCATGGGAGCATCTGTCTCGCACGCTTTCCACGCGGCGGCATCAATCGCCGAAGCCGCCGTTGTTCCTGGCAACCAATAGCCGAAATACTCCTGGGCTGCCGCAAGATCATCAGGCAGCATTGCGCGAATACCGGCGCTGATTGCATTAATGTCGGCATGGCCCGACGCAAGCGAAGGGTTAACCTCATACAATCGCGCTTCATCGCGCACGTCCCCAATTTCTGGCGCACCCCATTCAACCCACGACAGATCATCGCCGCATGCATCCCCAAGCGCTTCTGTCCGCATCTGCATGAAGTTCGTTGCCGGGCTTCCAGCTCGCGTTGGTGTGCCCAGATAAATTGCCTGGAAGTTATGCTTTGCCCCAGACGAAGTGGTGGGCATAATTGCCTGCACGTGTTCTGGCATAAGCTCCTGCGCTTCGTCATACACAACAACATCGAAGCTATAACCAAGACCAGCAGATTTCGTACGCGTAGAAAACGCAATTACGCCGCCGCCTTTAAATTCGTATGACTCCTGGGCAGTTTTCGAACACGCAGCGGTAACAAGCCGATTGAACGCTTTAATACCGTAGTTGTCATCCGGTCTTCGCCCGAGAATCTTTCTAAACCTGTCAAGCATCTCGCAGGTAGTCGAGTAGTTATGATCTGTCCAAAGCACCTTGTAACCCATCATGCAGGCAAGAAAAATAACCCACACAATGCCGTTGACTGATTTTCCGGCCTGGCGCGGAACAGATGCGCCGTTTCTGCGGTGAACCCATTGTCCGAGCGCATCAAATGCCGACCAGACAGCAATAACGTCTACTTGCCAGTCAAGCAAGCTATACCCCGCAAGCCTTGCTGTTTCTCTAACCTCTTCCACAAGGTTACCCGCGCCGAACCCTTGTGTTACCCAGTGCCTAGGATGGCATCCGTCGCGCGATTGATTCGGCAACGGCATCGAGCGCGATTGCTGCTTCATCTTGCGGGTCACCCTCCATTCTCTCAACTGACTCTACCGTTGCTCGATACTCGCGAGCGAGCGAAGCCATCTCTTTTGGGCCCGCCTCTTTGAGCGATTCTCTAAGCATGTCGCGAAGCTCTTTTAAGCGCGAAAGCGAGTCCTGTGGGTCGTTTACAGCAATGCTGTTTTTTACCTCCTGTCGTTTACACTTTTCACGCAGCCCTTCTTTGTTCACAATGCCGCTCACGCACGTACGTGATCGACCAATGTTTCTCGCGATTTCAGATATGCTCATCTGCGGAAACTTTGAGCGCACATATTCGCGCTCCATTTCCGTAACTGCTCCTTTTGTCCGCATGCAAACCCCCTTTCCGTTTACACCCTAAAAGGCGTGAGAAAAAAAGGCCGTATGGCTCCGGGGTGGCCGGTAGGTACGGGGAGAGGGTAAGCCCCCCGGTTGTTCTCTATTTTTCTCGTTCTGAATCAGGCACTCTTCAAAAAAAGAAAGTGCTGCTTGCTTATCCTGGAGAAGTGTCGTCAATAACGCTTCTCTTATTCAGAACAGGCGCGTCCGAACTATTGGCAGGGCTGTTGCGCTGGCGTCACCCGGCATTCGGCAACCTTTGCGTTGGTTACAAATGCGGTGTGCGGCGTCAACGTTGGTGTAATCGTACGGGTCACCACCACGCGCGATCGGAACCACATGGTCAAGCTCGAAGCTCCACGGGTCACCCGGTGGCAGTGAGTAATCAATAGGCTGTTTGCACAAATGGCACGGCCTGCCTTCTGCACGCAAACGCGCTCGCATCTTGCGGGTGGCGTTACCGTTTGAGCTCCAGCGTTGGCGACTCATGATTCGCCCCTCATATACTCATCCATGGGCGCATGCTTAATCTTATTGTGCTCCCTGATGTCGCGCATAAAACTTGGCGACGGGCCGAGACAATCAAACTGTTGGCATGAGCGCGGCGCTGGTTCACCACATGCGCGCAGCATGGCGCAACTCATTGAGGTGTCAAAGCGCAACGCTGAACTAATCATGTAGTCAATCGTTACCATAGCCACCTCCTGACGTTCTATTCAGTAAGGGCAAAATAAAAGCCGCCCACCCGGACGGCCTTACTTGAACTTCTCGACGATAGCAAAATAGCACGGAACATACGGACATTTACGGACATCTTTTCATACACATTTCCATCACATAGTCACAGCATCGGGAAATAACCCCGATTTGAACTGCTCGGGGATCATCGGGTACAGTTCACGCACGCCACCATCTGCAATACGACAAGCCTGCTTTGCGCTGTAGCCGATCTCATCTCCCACAGCATTCCATGTAAGCCCATCTACCTCATGCAACCACATTGCACGCCGCCCTAGAAAACCAGCCGAGCACATGCGCTTTGCTGCGGCAACCTCGGCATGATTTGCTCGTACAAGTTCTGACCACTCTCTTTCAAGGTCGACAAGCTGCACAACCATATCAGCTGTCGAGCAGCCTTGACCACCTGATGTTATATCGTCGAAACTCACGCCTGCCACACCTTCGGCACGCTCACGAATGGTACGGATACGACGCTCGGCGTCACGGATATCGGCGTCAAGTGCGCGAATATGATGCATCCAAGCTCTCACGCACTCCCGCATAACGTATATATCGTGTTCTTCCATGAGCACCCCCAACATGTTGCGGTACAATTCCCGTACTTGCTCGGGACCCTCAATATGTTGGGGGTTCTTTTTTTTGTCGTTACGTCGCAGCAACTCCAAGGCAGGCGCAGGCCGCAGAGAAAAGAATGCCAATCCACCTGGCTATCTGGAAAGCAGCAAGGAATAACCCAGCAGCCATAAGTATGAACAGCACAGCGCACCTCCAATTACATGGCTCACGATCGGGAAGATGAGATCGCATCATTCACTCACAACCTTCATGGTTATACCTAACCAATACCCGTGCTACCGAAGCCACCAGTGCCGCGCTCGGTTTCACTCAATGAATCAACCGGCACCAACTCGCACGGCACGTATGGCATAACAACCAACTGGCAAACACGGGTGCCAGCATCAAGCGTTATGGTTTCATCGGACGTGTTAACAAGACTTGCACCGATCTCGCCACGGTAGCCCGAATCAATAACGCCCACGCTATTTGAAAGCGTGATGCCGTGTTTTGTCGCAAGGCCGCTGCGCGGAAACACAAGCCCCACGCACCCCTGCGGAATCTCAACAGCAACACCGGTGCCGATGTTAACACGCTGCCCGGGCTCCAATGTCACATCATGCTTAATGCGCAAGTCAAGACCTGCGTCACCTTCATGCGCGTAGCTTGGCGGCTCCATGCCATCAGTTATACGAACATTCATCTTCCGCTCTTTGAGTTTCATTGTCGTATCACCTTTACATCCTTGACTGCTTCAAGTATCTGCCGCTCTACAGCTTGTGCTCGCTTGATTGCTTGCGGCAAATCGTACGTTCCCTCAAGAAACCGAAGCTCCCGCTCATACACGTCTTTCAAGGCAGAAGCGAAGTTTTGGTAATAACGCCCCGTGGATTTCCATTTATAGTTTCCGTCTTTGCCTTTAGAAAGCATCCAGAGCTGCCAGTTGAGCGAATCCATCGGACGTAGCTCATAGGTGTCTAAGATTCTCACGACCATTACATATCACCCTCTAAGAGCTTACGCTGACGCGCCAAAAGATCAAACGCTTTCGCGGTGTCGCACGAATTAACGCCGTAATACCCCCTCGGTTTTTTGCCGTCGATTTTTGAAGGACATTCTTCGCAGGAAAACGCTATGCAGCCCCAATACTGAAACATTGATTTTCTCGCATCTTCGTCAATGCGATCCTGCGAGTCTGGTTCCTTATGGGTAAATACCGACGGCGTGTAAATATGACATTCGGTTCCGTGATTATCCACCACAAGCGGGCTAACACTGATGACCGTATACTGCTTGCCGTTGCGCTTATGGTACAAAGTATCGCCGACGTTTATTTCAGCTCCGTCGCCGTCAAGTACAGTCTTTCTAGGAACGTCTCCGTATCCGTGACGCTCACGCAAACTATCGTAGATTGTCCATGAACCAGTATTGCTAACCTCATACCCTATGATCGCGCCGTCCAATCCATCGGCGTAATCACCGACCTGTACCAGTGCCCCATCTTCAAAGCAAGGTCGAGGAATAAAACACCGATTGATGTAATCGGAAAAACTCTCGTCATCGTCTAACCGTTTCGGCCAACCTTCACCGCTTTCGCGTGTGTACACTGGCGTAAACTGAACATCGTAGTTGTACTCAATGTCAGCAATTGTGTCAGCAGTAGTCCTTATCGTCCAGATTGTCATTTCTTCACCACCTTAGCGCCGCAATACGGGCAAAAGCTAAACCGCGGCTTGTAGTTCCAGCCACCGTACTTGCCCCTTGTCTCATCAAACCACCCCAATTCACCGCCAAGCATCATGCCCCCGCACTCCGAGCACGCATAATCGCATCCGTCTGGGTGCGTCTCGCCCGTCTCGACCTCGTTATCATCATCGTCGTACACAACATGCACTACGTCCGGGGAGTAGTAGCATGTGCGCTCGATTCGGTCGTTCCAATCCTGCACAGCCCTGTCGCCAATCAGGTTGTAATCTCCGGGCACATTCGCACCACATTCGCGGCACTCTACTGCCACGAACTCGCCCCCGTCGCTATCCGTCTTCATAGATCGCCGAACATGATCGCTGCCGCAGAATGGGCACGGTTTCAAACCTTCGCTAATCTTTTCGCCCATCATGACCTCCGAATCCATGACCCGCAGTTCGGGCAAAAGTTGAACGAATCCGCCGAATCAAACTGCGCTAAACACGTATCACACACGTCAAAGATCATCCCGTCATCGTGTTCCTTTTCAACCATCGTGCATTCACGCACGGGGCAATACCTGATAGTGTGCCCGTCTTTTTCGTGATTGACCGCAATGTAATCCGGCCATTCCCATGTCTCCCAAAAGCCGTCAAGCGTTAAGTTATCGTGTAACATCCTCTGTCCCCCTAAAACAGCACGTCAGTGTCATAGATGTCCGATACGCCAACGGGTTGTTGCGGTTCAACCGAAACGGGTTGTTGCACCTCTTCGGACGCAGCTTGTAGCTCGCGCCGGGTGTTCATCAGATCAATATCGTCAACGATGATTTCAATCTTGCTTCGACGGTGCCCGTCTCTTTCATACGTTGACTGATGCAGGTGCCCGGCCAACGTGAGCTTGGAGCCCTTAGCAAGGTACGGATGCAGCGCTTCGGCACGCGAACCAAACATCACGCAATCAAGCCAACTTACTTCGTCTTGATAGCTGCCGTCCGCTTGTCTGCGTCGCTCATTGACAGCCACCGAAAAGCTCACAACAGCAAGTCCGCTCGCTGTATAACGAAGCTCTGCCGCCTTGCCAAGGTTGCCCGATACAGCACAGGTATTCAGGCTCATAGCGCCACCCCGTCAAGCTTCTCAATGAGCGAACGGGCTTGCCTAACACTTAGGCCACCAACGCGCCTATTGTCAGCAATGCCTATCATATCCATGAGCTCGCGCGTCTTTACAGTCCCGTATCCCGGATGCGCGCTTATCAGATGTTTCACGCGCATGCCGCTCGCTGCTTGGTCACCACGATCGGCAAGCATGATGACGTCATAAGCATTCATGATGCCGTTGCCAAGGTCTTTACGTATTTCGGCGCGGCGGTGGCGCAGCTTAAGCCCCTTCTCAAGGTTTTGCCTGCGGTCTGCGCTCGACAATACTGGAATCATTTTCAGCATCCTTTCTTTGATGACCGGTACGTGCCGGTAATCCCTAAACCCTTCAACGTGCGAATGGTGAATCTGACACTTTCTTCGCCATAGATAGTGAGAGTCTGTGCCGGAACGTCTATCTGATAGACCGTTTCCTCGCAAGCCTTGTCGAGCTTCCACTTGTCTTGCAAGGCTGCATAGGCGCGCTGCATCGACCCCGTAAGGTCGGGTCCTAGCGGCTCGCTGTATGGTTCACATTCAGCCGTCATTCGCACCCCTTTTCACGCTGTTTCTGATAATTACTTCTTATCTGATACCGTCTGTTTCCCGAGCCGTGCTTTTCTGCGTCGCACCTGCTGTTTTCAGGCGATGCGCAACCGGCTATCGAAAAGTGCCATTGCAACATCATTGCAACACCGCGCTAAGCTTCGTTGAAGCATCCTGTGCCGCTTGCTCAAAGACGCTTGCAGCGTATGCATCGCGCCCTGGCAGCACGTGTGCATAGATGCGAAGCGTGGTTGCTTCATCGGCATGTCCTAAGCGCTCACTCACCGTTTTCAGATCAACACCGTGCGTGAGAAGCCATGTGGCATGCGTATGGCGCAGATCATGGAAGGTGAAGCCTTGTGGCATAGCTAAGTTGCTAGCAAGCGTGGTGAAAGCGCGTGAGACAACGCACGGGCGCTCAAAGCCACCGTCATACGTGACAAGTGGTGAAGCGGCGCCAAGCGCCCCGCAAAACCGCTCACGCAGCTCAACAAACGCATCAATGGTGTGAATGTCGGTATCGGTAATGGCGATGTTTCTGCACTTGCGGCCTTTAGTCACATCACGCCTATAAGGCCGCTTTCCTTTTTCCTCAATGACGTTACCGCCAACGTGAATGTATTTTGCCGCCCGGTACACATCACGATCGCGCACTGCACAAACCTCGCCAACTCTCATACCGGTGCGAAGCGCCAGCCAGGCGGCGAAGGAATCAAGCGCTTTTCGGTACGAATCAGCATCAAGCTCCTGCGGGCTCAAAAGCGTTTTCAGTTGCGCATCGAGCACCTGAAAGTCACCAACAGCAAGCGCCTGGGCTTCGTGTCTTTCAGGCGTTGGCTTGTCAACGTTAATAAGCGGGTTGCTCTCACATATGCCAGCACGAACAAAGAACCTATAAGCACCGCGCAAGAAATCATGAACGTTGCGCACACTGTTGCGGGAAAGCCCCTGGCCACCCATTTCTTTTGGCATCATCAAGCGTTGCTCAAAGCGGTTAAAGTCATAAACTCGCAAATCGCGAGCATTGGCGGTTGTGAGGTACTTGCGTACATAGCGCGTGAACGTACCATAGCTTCGCGTGCTGTTCGGGCTTGCACCATTGCGGCGTCGCATGGCCGCATAATCGTCCAACAAGTCAGCAAGCAAGGCGCTGCGCACCAACCCATCAGCAGTAAGGTTTGCCGCCCAAGCGTCGGCCATGTCCTGCGCTTCTGCTTCGGTTTTGGCCGTATCAAACTGCTTGTAGGGCTGAATCGGTTTGCCGTCAGGTGTGCGCCCAAGATAAGGCCGCGCATACCAAACCCCGTCTTTGCCCTGTTTGACCTTACAGACGGTCATCTATTCCTCTAGTTCGTCAATCAGAAGATCAATACACTGCTTGCACTTTTGCAAATCCTGAATGCCGTTTTTCTTGTTCCAGCGCCACAGGTATTTGAAGGCACATCCCCACCAATAGAACACCATTGCTGGCAATCCATGATCGCCGAATCCGCTTGCGCCGCCAAAAGCCGCTTTGAGAGCGTCTTTGCACTCAACGCCACCGCTTGTGTAGTGAGACGGATACGTAACGTCGTTGCTTTGCAGCTGCGACGTTTCATCGTGTGATGCATTACTTGTGCAATACATAATATCGCCTTCAAACAGCACTTCGTAGGCGCAAACGCATTCGTACGGGTTGACGTGCCTGCACGGCATCAGATCATCAAGGCCGCACCCGCATTCAGAATCCGGGTTTGAAAGCCCGTCATACTGGTTTTCCTGCAACCACTGCTCAACCATATCGCGCACACAGGTGCCGTCTTTTCTCATAGAACCACCCCCAGTTTTCTTAGCCGATCGCCATACATCCGGCGCGCATCGCTCGATGGCGGGATTTCGTCCGGGTGCTTTTCGTCATGCTCAATGATTTCCTGGTACATATCGAATGCGATCTTCTCTAAGCTGTCAGAGCCTGTGCTGTGGCCCCGTTTTAGGTTCTCGTGGGTATCGCTACCACTTTGAGCACAAACGGCGCTGCTATGCTGTCTGTATGCCTTTGTAAGGCGCTTTGAAAGATTCGCAAGGTGCGTCATTACCGTCATACCTGCATCACATCCTTTCACAAATCGTCTTCGGCAAGCCCTTGCCGAATCTGTTCGACCTCTGCTTTGAATGAAGCGTCTGCTGACGTTTTCTTCACCGGCACGCGACTCTTGCACTTCCAGCACGGAGCGTCATCGGCGGTAAACCAGTCAATCGGATGAACTACGCCGCATGATGGACAGCGCCTTCGATCGATCTTGTTTTCGTAGTCACTGAACCACACTCCCAAACCTCCGATCTGTCCGATTGTGGAAAACTCTGTTGAAAACTTGCGGCAGCGAAAAACATGGCGCCGAATTCGAGCGAAAGCGATTTGCGTCGCAAAAGAAGAGGCAAGAAAAGAAAACTTACTTGTTAGTACATGCCACAAGTAACAATGTTTTGGTTTTGGTTTTGGTTTTGGTGTAACCAAAACCAAAACATTAGACCTAGACCTAGACATAGACCTAGATATTGTTAAAAGGTCAATTTCACTTTTATAAAACCTTAGGTTTAAGCATAGGTTTAAGCCCTGGTTTTTTTGCTTCCCGAAATTCATTGTTTGTTAGGCATTTCTTGTGCCGGTTTCGTTTTGCGTGGTCTGCCGCCCTTGTGCCCTCCTGCACGCTTTTTGCCAAAGGAAAGCGCGTTAGCGTGCATGCGTGGGTTTTCTAAACACCCGTTTTTGTCGGTCTGCAACAGCCCAATATCAAGCAATTCAGAAACGAAATCGGTTACTTCTTCAATGCACAAAAGGTCATCGAAACTGGCACCGTTTCCAAACTTCAGCACTGCGCCTAATATCAACTTGTCTTCGTCGGTTTCAAACGGAATCGTGTGGCCCCGAACCGATGCCAGATGCTCGCATAATCGCCACCAGCGCCCGTATCCGGCAAAGCCGCGCCGGATAATCAAACGCTGGCACTTGATGTCGCTTGCGGCGTTAGAATCGTGCGGGAAATACGCCATGCTTTCCGCTGCAAGATCACTCGCGCTCGGCATTGCCGCACCTAGTCTCATCATCTGTAGCACACACTTCTTCGTGGCTCACAACGTCTGTAGTCACGTCATACTGATATGAATTGAGCTTGCGACGAAGACAGTCCTCTGTCGCTTTTCTCATAGCTGCGCGAATCATGCTGTGATCGCGTGGAAGAGCAGGGTCACCAATAATCACGTATGCAAGCGCCAATCCTGTTTGTATGCCGGAAAGCAACGTGTCCCCATCGATCTTAATACTCTCACCTGTTACCTTGTTATAAGCATCGACATCAGCGCCGACGCTACCGAACATCTCTAGTGCTTGATAGATGTTCGTTTTTGCCTTCTCAGTTGTTGTAATCATTTCGTACCCTCTTTTCTGTCAAACATCGACCTGCGTGTTTCTATGCGCAAATCGGGGTGTTGCTCCAAGAGCCAACGCGATAGCAGCGGCGTTATGGTGTTGTTGATGATGTAGTGGTGCGCTTCTCCGTACTGGTCAACGTAGGGCACCGCCACAAGCGTGTAAGAGCTCTCATAGCGGGTGCGCTCGATCAGATACTTAGCAGACACCCGCAAACCGCGCCGGTGAATCGAGAGCGCCGTTAGCTCAATCTCATGCATCACCTTCGGGTTAGCGCGTCGCCATGCGTCGAACAACGCGCGGTAGCTTGCAGCCTTAAGCGGCACCGGTAACACAAACGCCCGCTCTTGCGCTATAACGGCTTCGACCGGCTGCGTGTAGTCATCAACGTTCATCGCCGCACCGTCCAGGCACCAAAACGGGCACGACACCCATCAGATCACACCCATCTCGGTAAGCATCACAAACAGCCCGAAGGCAACCATCAACACCGCCATACCGCGCCCCGCGCGCTCAATCTCAACATGCGTGCAATCATCGTTGCAACGGGCCCGCGGGCAGGTTTTCGCCCCGCGGCATTCCTGCACATCAAACCTTTCCACTGATTCCCTCCTGCATCCATTCGTCCACCCACTCCGGGCGAACAAGCTTTCCGCGCTTGCGACCCGGCGGCATAAACGAGCGCAGCCGAGACGATGCCGCTTCCTCGTAGAGCGTTGTCATCGGTACGCCGGTCACGGCGGACACATCGCCGAGCGTATACATGCACTTCTTGCGGATACCCGCTTCATCAACCATTTCCGCAAACGTCACCATGAACGTATCCTCTCCTCCGTTGGTTTCTTCTTCCGATAGCCCCGGTGTTCCCCGCTTGGCACCCATACAGGCGAGCGGGTATTAAGCGGAACCCTAAGTTTTCAAAGTGCAACCGAATACCTAGAAACGTGACGGCCTGTTAGAATTTGTCCTACACAACACGCCTTGTAGAAAGTGACGGTCATGGAAGAGCTGAACAAAGAAGAAGAAGTTGCTCTTCGAGAATTGCTTGAGGTATATCAAGACGGCGCTGACATTGACACCTTCATTAGTGACAAGCTGTTCCATGAACTCGCAGAGTATGGCGAACCTGACGAGATGGGCGAGCGCCAGATGATAGAGCTTCCTGGCCATGCCAAACAAAAGAGTATCTACGTCAGCCTTATCGAAAAGGGAATGCTTCGAGGATTCAGGCCATCCCGCTTCTCTTGGTACTTCGATGTCGAACTTACGAGCAATGGACGCTGCTACTTCGAAAACCAAAAGAAGCGTAAGAGCGAAGAACGCAAAAGGAAGTGGTCTGATCGCCGGTTTGCCATTTTTATGGCGCTTTTGTCATTTGCGCTTAGCGTTCTAGCGTCTTGGATCATCACGAACCGAGAAATCGATTCAGCATTGATGTCGCTGTTAGGTGGCTAACTACTGCTGACATCACAAACACAAAAGCGAAGTAGAGCACGATGTGATACCAGCGAAGCCCCCTCTTTTCACATTCCTCGGCGAACCACTTACAGAAACTTCTCATAGTAACCGCCTTTCCGGTCGCCACGTTTCCAGGTATTCAGTTTTCAAAGTGCGTGCCGAGCAGACACAGGCGCGGCATCGGGAGCAGCTTGGCCGTTGAGGGTTAGTCAGCTTTAACGCTTTCGCGCAGCCGCTCCACCGCTAAGGAGTCTCACGGCTGATGCCGCGCCTGTGTCTGCTAGACAGGAGTGCATCGTCAATTGGTAAAATCACCGGCATGACAACCGCATACAGCGCAACGGAAAAGAGGTGGATATGAACAGTGAAATAAGAGTTGTGTCAGATGAAGAAGCTATTGCTGCTGTCGTACAAAATATTTCGGAAGGGCATGTGCAAAGCGGCGAAATGGAGTACGAATGCCCAGAGTGCGGAAAGCCCATCAAGATAACTGGGTTTACGAACGTCTGCGAGTGTGGCTTCATTCTCGATGTAACGATTGGTGAATAACTACGTTGATAGAAAGGCCCTCGATCTTTTGAATAAGCTCGTTGACCTCATTAATCTTCGTTTCGAGTTCACCGGCAAGCCTTGTTAGCTCTTCAATGCCTTCATGGTCTACAACCGGGGTAAGTTTCAAGGTAGCTCTGTTTCCCATAGAGGCTCCTAAATGTTGCGCTGTATGCGGTTGTCAAAGTCCCCTCGCTACTTGGCTTAAGAATCTACGATGCGCACACGGTGGCGCACCGCTCCTGGCGCTGCTTAATAACGCGATCGATGTCATCCATCACGCGCTTACCTGACACGCCGAACAAGTTTTCTATGAACTCTTGCTGTGTACACGCATGCACAGCTTGTGGCTTAACGCACAGCTTGAAGTGCTTCTCGCGGCAGTATTCCGGCATCACCTTGTTCGCGTTATTAATGCTGCGGAACAACTCTTCGGCATCGGCGGCAATGTCGATTGCCTTGCGGTAGAGCTTCTCGTTCTTCATGGGGGTTCTCCTTTACGGTGTTAGCTAACGGTTTTTCTCTCGTTCGAAACACCAATAAGCCAGTCGATATCACATCCGAATAGACCGCGCATCTTGATCATTTTTTCTTGAGGGATGCTGCCACCTGCTTCCCAGCGAACAACGGTTGACTTATCAACGCCGACTCTTTCTGCAAGTTCTGCTTGAGTCCAACCTCTGTTGTTGCGTTCCGAGCAGACACGGTTCATTACTTACCTCCTTACAAGCAATACTTGTTATTTACGAAGATTAACAAGTAGTGCTTGTAAATTCAAGTCCGTATATTGCATTGGTTCAAGAAATTCTTGTAATCTTACAAATATTCAGTGTTAGGAGTTGAAATGAGATACAAGAACCGCTTGTTTGAATTGCGTGGTGATCTCTCGCAAAAGGAGTTCGCGGAGAGAATAGGTCTAACCCAACAGAATTACGCTAATTATGAAAACGGGAAACAGGGCCTTAAATCTGACCTCATTACAAGAATATGTGAGACTTTCGGTTGTTCTGCAGAATGGCTTTTAGAGCTGGACGGAGCGAGACCAACCAGAGCGTACTCAATGCCCGTTTCTGGCATGGCCATGGGGCACGTTCCTCTTCTGGGGAGGGTTCATGCAGGAAAACCAAACGACCCTGACGAATTCGACGGAGAAACAGCTCTTATTCCCCAGTTTCTTATTGATGAAGACCCCGACACCTATGCTTGCTTATCGGAAGGCGATTGCATGAATAGGGTATATCCAGAAGGGTGCCTAATCGCCATATCGCCCAATCGTGAGCCACAAAACGGCTCGGTAGCTGTTGTAACCATAGACGGGCGCGACGCTGTAATGCGCAGAATGTATCGCACCACGCAAACCCTGGTTCTCTCGCCCGACAGTTTCAACCCCGAACACGAAGACATCGTCATACGAGCAACCGACGATCACATCATAGAATTCGGCGGCCGGGTTGTCTGGTTCCAATCAAAAGACGAGATGGAATGAAGAGATGACATCATGAGCAATATTGCGTACATAGACGGCCAGAATCTCTACATGGCAACTACCATGGGAATCGACCCGTGGCATATGGACATGCGACGGTTTAGAGTGTACTTGCAACAAAAATACCACGTAGACGAAGCGTACTATTTCATTGGCGCATTCGACGATTCCAAGATCGACCTGTACAGTTCACTTCAAAAAGCAGGCTATATCGTCATATGGCGCTTGCACGGCATTAAGCTCAAAAGCAACAAGAAGGGAAACGTGGACGTTGATATCACGTTTCAGATGATGCGAGACCTATACGAGCGCGGGAGCGAGTACGATAAGGTGCTGCTCGTTTCCGGAGATGGCGACTACTACAGAGTCGTGGAGTACTTCGATGAGAAAGACAAGCTAGAAAAGGTGCTTTTGCCCAATAGGCAGTTCGCTTCGTCGCTGTACAAGCGGCTAACACGCAGCAAGTGGGCCTACGTCGACACGCCAGATATGCGTGAGAGATTGAAAAACAGATGAGACGGGGAGCTAAGGTATTAACCGTCGCGGCCCGCCTCGTGTTGATACCTTTATGCTAGCAGACCTGCGCAATAAGTCAAACTCTTTTCTCCGTCTGTTTTAGAAAACTTGACAAGCGAAGGCGATGCTGGCTTAAGGACGATTCGAACGCAAGAATCCCCGCGCATATGGACGGCAACCCTGCGCGGGGAACAGCAAACACCCCTGCCGACGAATCGGAAAGGCACGGTGAATTGTAACATGGCTAATAAGAAACGCCGTCGTTCATGGGGAAGCGTCACAACTATTACCCGCGATAAGCATGTGTTACGGTGGATGGAAAACACCGAAAACGGCCGCAAACGCCGATCGCGCACAGTTCGCTGTAGCTATCGCGAAGCGTGCCAGGAACTCGCGCGTTTGCAAGTGGCACACGCCGACGATCGCCCGGTGCCAACTGTCGGAGAATGCCATGACGTCTGGTGGCTGCCCTGGATGCAACGTCGCATAGCCGATGGCCTGACAAAGCAAAAGACATTCGACAACTACGAGCTTAACTGGAAAACCCACGCGAAACAGCGCTGGGAAAATGTACCGGTCGATTCGGTAAAGCCGGTTGAAGTGCAAAAGTGGCTGCTCGAGTTGCCGCATGCTACAGCGAATGTTTCTCTAACCATACTCCGACGCATCTGCGACTTTGCCGTACAGTACGAGGTAGTTGAGTCAAACAAGTTCCGTATTTCATACGAGATACCTAAACAAAGCGCATACAAGAAACGTGGTGGCCTTCTTACGCTTGAACAAGCCGATGCAGCGCTTTCCGAGCTGCGCGGCTCCTTAGTGGAAGCACCTTTCATCCTGGCTTGCTTCGGCGGAACACGAACAGGTGAAGCGTGCGGGGTTCGTGCCGACGAAGTCACCTTGATAGAGCTTCATGGTGTGCGTATGGCGTTAGTTCCCATTGTTCGCATGGTGGGCGAAAAAGGATGCGATGCGACACCAGACGGCGTGCTTAAGAACGCGCAAAGCGTAAGAACTGCTGCTATACCCGAGCCGTACGGCACGCGGCTTCATGAGATAACGTGCGCCCTTCTATCCGACGGGCGCGAGTGGCTTGCCGACCGTGGCGACGGGCTCCCGCTGAACACGCATGCACTCAATCGCTTGTGGGAGCCTTACTCTTTGGCAGCCGACGTTCCATTCGCCAACTTGCGCAAATCATGGCGCACTTTCGCGCAATACGATTGGGGCATCGACTACGACACTTTGGAGCTTTTAATGGGTCATAAGCTTCCCGGAGTAACCGGCACACATTACCTAAAACCATCGCCAGAAAAGCTCGCCGAAGCCCTCGCGAAGGCGTACGCAAAATCAGGCTTCCATCGCAAAGTTCAAGCAACTTAGGATAAGTTAGGATATTTTACATTCAAGAATTACAAAATACCTGGTCAGAATAGGGTTAATATTACACGAAGTTAAAAGTGGATGAAATTCGCCGTGCTTGCGCTTCGCTTCGGTAAAGCAGGAGTAAGATGAGCGCGGCAACAAAGCGGCGGGAAAGACTCGACGGACGCTGCTCTGCGCCGCCTACACGGTGCATTGCTCTACCCATGCCCTTCCCACCCATGCAAGCACAAAGGTTTTCATAAGGAGACGATACCCATGGAAAAGAAGAATCTGGACTGGGGCAACCTCGGATTCGCCTACATGCCCGCCGATTACAGCTACGTGTGCAACTACCGCAACGGTGTCTGGGAAGAAGGTGGGCTAACTACCGAGCACTCCCTCACGCTGAGTGAATGCGCTGGTATTTTCCATTACTGCCAGGAAATCTTTGAGGGCTTGAAGGCTTATACCGCCGAGAACGGTGACATTGTTTGCTTCCGCCCCGACCTAAACGCCCAGCGCATGGGCGATTCGGCGCAGCGTTTGTGCATGCCCCCCTTCCCCGAAGACCGCTTCGTGGAAGCCGTGAAAGAGGTCGTCCGCGCAAACGCCGCATGGGTGCCACCCTTCGGTTCGGGCGCCACGCTGTACATCCGTCCCTTCATGATTGCAACCGGCAACGTTATCGGCGTGAAGCCCGCTGACGAATACCAGTTCCGCATCTTCGTTACGCCGGTGGGCCCTTACTTCAAGGGTGGCGATACCGCCATCACCATCACCGTGGCCGACTACGACCGTGCTGCACCGCACGGCACCGGCAACATCAAAGCCGGCTTGAACTACGCCATGAGCCTATACCCGGGCGAGAAGGCGCATGCTGCCGGCTATTCTGAGAACCTGTACCTCGACTCGCAGACCCGCACCTACGTGGAAGAAACGGGCGGCGCGAACGTGCTGTTCGTGGATAAGCAAGGCGATCTGATCGTGCCGCAGTCGGCAACCGATTCTATTCTTCCCTCCATCACGCGCCGTTCGCTGGTTACGGTTGCCAAAGACTACCTGGGACTTACCGTCATCGAGCGCCCCGTGAAATTCGAAGAAGTGTTAAACGGCGACTTTGTGGAATGTGGATTGTGCGGCACCGCTGCGGTTATCTCGCCAGTGGGCCATATCGAAGCCGAAGGCGTTGATGTCACGTTCCCCGACGGCACAGAGACGTCCGGCCCCGTGATGAAGAAGCTGCGCGCCACGCTCACCGACATCCAAGCCGGCAAAATCGAAGGACCCGACGGCTGGGTCGTGAAGATCCTGTAACATCATACGCCCGCAACGCGCACGCATCGAAAGGACACCTTATGAGCAACGACTGCCTGTTCTGCAAGATCGTGGCCGGAGACATCCCGTCGGCCAAAGTGTACGAAGACGACCTGTGCTACGCCTTTGACGATATCGAACCCGAAGCGCCGGTGCACACCTTGGTGGTTCCCAAACAGCACTTCGACAACCTGCAAGACGGCGTTCCCACCGACCTTTTGGGACATCTGCTGTCCGTTGTGCCCGAAATAGCAAAGATTAAGGGCGTGAGTGAGTCGGGCTACCGTACTGTCATCAACACCGGCCCCGATTCCGCCGCCACCGTGGGCCATTTGCACCTGCACATTCTCGGCGGCACGAAGATGGGGCGTTTCACGTTCGAGAATTCCCAACGCGTGGAGGGTTAGGAAAACAATAGAGAAGACGATCGTGTGCAGGCTTATTGTGTGGCCTGCACACGATCGTCTAACCACGCAGGCACGCACTCACTCACCACAATGGCGGCGAACACGAGCACAAAGCCTGCCACCATAGAAGCAGTGAGCACTTCACCGAGCAACGCCACGCCGAACACCGTGCCGAATATCGACTCGGTCGCCAAGAACAGCGACGCCGACGAAGCGGGTATGTTCGCCACAGCGATATTTTGAAGACCAAGCGTGATGATGCTCGCCGGAATAGCCAGATACGCCAGCCCACCGATCATCCGCGCATCGAATGCCTGTGGGTCAAGCGGCACCCCAAACACCACGGCCCCGATAACTCCCATGACCCCGGCCACCAGGAATTGCAGCCCTGTTATCACCATGATGTCACATCCTGGCGCATATTTCGCCGTTGCCACCAGATGAAGTGCGCAGAAGAGCGCCGACACCAACGTGATGGCATCACCCCACCCAAACCTCGCGCCCTCCGTTGGCTGTAACGCAATAAGCCCTACACCGACAATACAGAGTACCGCCGCCAGAAGGCTTGTCGACGACGGCTGGATACGCTGCATAGCCCACGCCACAAACGGAACCATCACGCAGTACGTGGCAGTGAGAAACACGCTTTTCGACGCCGTCGTGTCCAGCAGCCCTGAGGTGTTACACAAATACGTTGCTCCCGTGAGTACACCGAGGATTATGCTGACGCGAACATGCTTCGCGTCGAAGTTCGCCTTCATGCGGCGAGCCATCACTGCACACAGCACACCGCCCGCAACCAGAAAGCGAATGCCTACCAGCCACGCTGGAGCAAGCGCATCTACGGAGTCTTTGATGACAATAGTTCCCATACCCCAGATAGCCGCAGCAAGCAGCAGCATGCAACCGTATCCCCAGTAAGGAATGCGGCTCTGCTTGGAAGGCGTGGCGGACCTGGGGCTCACGTCGTATGAAGAATGCGTCGCGCGGACGCTGTCAGATGTGTGCTTCATAGCAAACGATTGTATCAGACGCCGTGCAAGGTTTCGTTACTCCACCATCTACCCACGGCTCAATACCAGTGGTAAATACCGGTACGCAACGACAAAGCACAACAAGCCACGTCCGGCACGTTTTCCACCCCATACGGCACTTATGCGCTAAGATATTGGCACTATGACGAAACCAGATGGAAAAACCAACGCCATCCGCACACTCGATGCAGCGCACGTTGCCTACACCTTCCTTACCTTCGAATGCGACGGCGCGCTTGCGGGCACCGAGGTGGCAGCTAAACTCGGACAAGACCCCGACTGCGTGTTCAAAACCTTAGTCACGCAAGGGAAATCGGGGGAGTTTTACGTATTCATGATCCCCGTTGCTGCAGAACTCGACTTGAAGAAAGCCGCTGCGGCAGCTGGTGAGAAGGCTATTCATATGATCAAGTCACGAGATCTGTTACCGCTCACCGGGTACATTCACGGAGGATGCTCGCCTATCGGCATGAAAAAGCGCTTCCCCACGTTCGTCGACGAAACTGCCCAGCTGTTCGATCGCATCATGTTCTCGGGAGGGCGCATCGGTTGTCAGATCCAGCTTGCCCCCGATGATCTGGCAGTAGTGGTGCCGTTCTCATACGCCGATCTGACTGTTTAGAAAAACACGAAGACGAGAAAACACTGGTAAATTCCGCCAACCCTGCATTTACAGGGAGACTTTAATCAGTGTCTCCTTGCGAAGAACCGTCAGATCACATACATGTTCACATCGGCACCGCGTTCGAGCACGTCTTGCAACGTGATGCTCGCAAGATAGTCGGCCATAACGCGTTCGAGTCCGAGCCAGATGTCCTTCGACAGGCAAAAGCTATCGCGCGGACATGCGAGCGCGCCATTCGCGCAATCGAGAAGCCCCAGGCCGTCTTCGGTGGCTGTCATAATATCGGCGCAGGTGATTTGACGAGGATCGCGCGCAAGCTCGTAGCCACCTTGGTTGCCCCGTGTCACATGCAGCAGCCCTGCCGATACCAGCGGTGCCACCACCTGCTCCATATACTTCTTCGATATCTCCTGCCGCTCAGCAATGTCGCGAAGCGCCACACGACCTGCTCCCCAATGCTGGGCGAGATCGATCATGAGCCTCATTCCGTATCGAGTTTTTGTCGAGATCCTCATTCGAGCTCCCTCCTCGCTCACCACCCCGCCCCTCTTCTCGAGCATATCTTTGAGGCGAAGTGCGTTGTGGAAATGCGTACTTCGTCTACGCCAAAATATCAGTGATCATGCGGTCTTTCAGGCGGTTAACGGCGGCGAGCTTCCATGCGGGGTAGCCAAGGCCCGGATCGGTGTACTCGAAGTCCTTGAGCGCTATCAACTTCGCGCGAATACTGGGCGTAAGCAGCGCACGGGCTATGCTTACGAACGTTGTGCCGATCTTTGGCCCAATCATGCTCAGGTAAGTGTCGAAGTCATCGTACTCCATCATCATAGGCAGACATGCCATGTTCTGATCGAACAGCGGCGCCATATGCAAAATTTCGCCCGTGTCGTTGTCGACCAAAAAACCGTAGTTGCCCGCATGACGGTCGACATTGGCCGTGACGGCATCCATGACAACCATCTCACGAAAGCGCTCTTCTGAGTTATTGCGCTTACAAAACGCAAGCATATCCTCGATGTCAAAAGGTCCCTCAAAGAAGCGATGAGCCGACACGAATCCGACTTTTTCCGAGGTAAATAGGGGGCACTTGCTAGCAAGCTTGCCATGATAGTTCACAATGGTATAGGGAACATGATCGATGCTTGCTGCATCGAGTACATTGGATGCGAGCACCTCCGAATAGGGCTCAAACCCAGCGTTTGCATAACCCGACGATCCGCGCTTGAGGAGCGAGATTTCATTTCCTTCGCGAACCCAGCATTTCGCAAAGGAACCAGAGGTGGCGTACTCGGGCGAAGTGGGAGAATTCTGTCGGCCGTACATGCCGGTTCCGTCGAAAGCAATGCGTGCAATCACGTCGTCAAACGGATTGTGATACAGCGATACCTCGTTCCAAGAGATGTTCTCGTCTGCCCGCTTCATCCAGAACGTGTCAGTGAGCGAGAGACAACGTGCCATCGCAATAAAGTCGTGTCGCGTGGTAAGTCCTAACTCGCGCATGAGTTTTTCGATTGATGTGCGATGCTTGGCTATTTGACGCCCATCAATCCAGTCATTGATGTTCACAAACCCGTAAGGAAGATATGCGTCAAAACGCTCAATTACGCTGTATCGATAATCGTCGAGCTGTTTCTCTTCCCGATACGTTGCCACAACCACATCTTTGTTCATCAGCTGGTAGAGCATCAAGCACCTCCTCCACGTTCATCGGTCGACTTCTCATTATACTACCAGGCTTTCGTGTTTCGATTTCCTTGCTGAGGGATTGAGGAAGGGGTCATATGTCGGTCATGCATCCGTTGAGTGCGTAAGAGGCTGCTCTTGATGCTTAGAAAACCGAGCACGTTACTCAGAGAAGAGGGGGCAGGCATGCCGTGCTCACACAGTGCTCGCTTCGCTGCGCAACTGCGCGCGGCACACCTGCCCCCTCTTCTCGAGCGTTGCTTTAAGGCGAGGTGCATTGTGGGCATTGGGCTTGGTTTCACGTCCGTTCATCTAAAACCTACCATTTCACTTGACTATCGTTTCGGTCGAACGGTAATATTCCTAGTATTCTACTAGGAATACGAACTTGCATCTGAGAGGACCAAGCACATGAGAACTATATACCTCGACAACGCAGCCACCACGCGCGTTCGCGACGACGTACTGGCGGCTATGCTTCCCTTCTTCACCGAAGAATACGGCAACCCGTCATCCATCTACCAGTTGGGACAGAACGCCTCCGATGCCGTGGCCGATGCGCGCGAGACTATCGCGCACGCTATCGGAGCGAAGCCGAAACAGGTGTTTTTCACCAGCGGTGGGTCGGAGTCGGATAACTGGGCTATCAAGGGCACAGCGTGGGCAGCGCGAGATCGTGGCAACCACATCATTACGAGTACGGTTGAGCATCATGCTGTGTTGCACGCCTGTCAGGCACTCGAGCGCGAGGGCTTCGAAGTCACTTACTTGCCTGTTGACGCTGATGGCCTGGTGAGTGTACACGATTTCGAAGCTGCCATCAGGCCCGATACCGTACTCGCTTCCATCATGTTCGCGAACAACGAAATAGGCACGCTGCAACCCATACGAAAGCTTGCCGCCATCGCTCACAAACATGGCGTCATTTTCCACACCGATGCCGTGCAGGCACTCGGTCACGAACACATTGATGTGCGCGAACTTGGCGTCGATTTGCTGTCGGCATCAGCGCACAAGCTGTACGGCCCAAAGGGTGTGGGGCTGCTCTACATCGGCGCGAACGTGAAGCCGCGCAACTTGATCGACGGCGGACAGCAAGAACGCGGCCGACGCGCTTCCACCGAAAACGTGCCTGGCATCGTGGGTTTCGCGAAGGCAGTCGAACTTGCCTGCGCTGAACGCGAAGCTGAGCATAAGCGTCAAACCACGCTGCGCGACCATGCCATACGCCGCATCTTGGACGAGATTCCCTACAGCAAGCTGAATGGGCATCCCACGAAGCGTTTGGCGAATAACGTAAACATTAGTTTCGAATTCATCGAAGGCGAAGGTATGCTGCTGCAGCTATCGTTTCGGGGAATATGTGTCTCCAGCGGCAGCGCTTGTACGTCTGGCTCGCTCGATCCCAGCCATGTGCTGCTGGCCATTGGGCTTCCCCACGAGATCGCCCATGGATCGATGCGCCTCACTATCGGACGCGACACCACACGCGATGACATCGACTATACGGTTGACGCCCTCGTGCAAACCATCGCGAACCTGCGCGCGATGAGTCCGCTTTGGGAAGACTTCCAGGCGGGAAACGCAATCTCGATTATCGAAGAGCGCTTCTCTGGTATGGCTGCGCAGGAATAACGAACGACTCGCTTGCGGCTGCGTACTGCGTTCGCAAGCACGCTCAAATACAACGTAAACTCTCCCAGTGAACAGGAACACCTATCATGGCAATGAATTACTCCGAGAAGGTTATCGATCACTTCACCAACCCCCGAAATGTCGGCGAGATCAGTTGCGCATCTGGTTGCGGTACCGTCGGTAACGCGGTGTGCGGCGACATCATGCGTGTGTATTTGGATATCGACGACAACCAAGTGATTCGCGACGCGAAGTTCAAGACGTTCGGCTGCGGCGCGGCCATAGCCACCAGCTCTATGGCAACGCTGCTCATCAAAGGCAAAACCGTACAGGAAGCACTTGAGGTTACCAACAAGGCAGTCATGGAAGCACTCGACGGCTTGCCGCCCGTGAAAGTACACTGCTCTCTTCTGGCTGAAGAAGCCATCCATGCGGCACTGTGGGACTACGCCGAAAAGCACAACCTAACCATTGAGGGGCTGGAAAAGCCCGTAGATGACATCGAAGAGCTCGAGCATCACTAGCGCCAAGATCGCGAAAGACGCACGAAACAACAACGCCCTTACCTTCGCACAATCAGCGGAGATAAGGGCGCTTGTGTTACTTCGCACACGGTACGCGCGGTGCGCACAGGGATGAGCGAGGTGTACCGTATTCAAACAGTGCTCGCCATTCCCACAATACGCCTCACTTCAAAACTACGCTCCGAGAAGAGGGGCGGGGCACGCCGTGCTCACACAGTGCTCGCTTTGCTGCGCAACTGCGCGCGGCACGCCCCGCCCCTCTTCTCGGGAATGCGCAACTGCGCGCGGCACGCCCCGCCCCTCTTCTCGGAGCTGAACGTGTATTTAGAACCCGAACATCGCCGTGGTCAGGTAGCGCTCACCGGTGTCGGGTAATATGACCACGATCATCTTGCCCTTGTTTTCAGGACGCCGCGCGAGCTTCGCCGCAGCCGCTACGGCAGCACCCGACGATATGCCTACGAGCAGCCCCTCTTTGCCAGCCAACTCGCGTCCGACGGTAAACGCTTCTTCGTCTTCGATAGTAAGCACCTCGTCATAAACGCTGGTGTCGAGTGTGTCCGGCACGAAACCCGCACCAATACCCTGGATTTTATGCGCTCCCGCACGCCCCTGCGACAGCACCGGAGAGGACGCCGGCTCCACGGCAACCACCTTGATATCGGGGTTTTTCGACTTCAGGAAACGGCCCGCGCCAGACAACGTACCGCCGGTTCCCACGCCCGAAACGAAAATATCGACCTTGCCGTCGGTCGCTTCCCAGATTTCCGGACCGGTGGTTGCTTCATGGACAGCAGGGTTCGCAGGATTGGTGAACTGACCTGGAATGAACGAGTTCGGAATCTGCTCGGCCAGTTCGTTTGCCTTCTCGATGGCTCCCGTCATACCCCGCGCCCCGTCGGTAAGCACAAGTTCGGCACCGTATGCCTTCATGAGATTGCGGCGTTCAACCGACATGGTTTCAGGCATGGTGATGATGATACGGTTGCCACGCGCAGCAGCCAACGCGCACAGCCCGATGCCGGTATTTCCCGACGTGGGCTCGATGAGCACGGTGTCGTCGTTGACCAGACCAGCACGCACTGCTTCCTCGATCATGTTCTTGGCAACGCGATCCTTCACCGATCCAGCGGGGTTTACCAGCTCAACCTTGCCGATGATGGTTGCCTCAAGTCCGTTGTTGTGCTCAAAGTTGCGCAGCTCCAACAGCGGGGTGTTGCCAATCAGGTCGGCAACGCTTTGATACACGGTCATTGTGAATCCTCTCTTTCGTTTCAACAGCGAATACCAAATGTGCAAGCGAGTCCGATATTTGACCATCAAGCTAGCGATGAGATCAACAGCAACGTCCACACAGAGCACTCGTAACGAACGAAACCTGTTTAATAGCTGTTATCCTACTAGTTACCTAGGTTTTGTCAACTTTAATTGTCGCCTTCACGCGAATCTTCCGCACGCCATGCGTCTACCAGGCTTTTCGCTGCTTCATATGGGTCGGTGGCACCGCATACTGCCGACACCACGAAAAAGCCCGCCGCACCCGTGTTGCGCACAAGCGGCACATCGGCCAGCTTCACGCCGCCGCCAACCACAATAGGAACGGGACTTGCCTGCGCGAGCTGCCGGAGGTCATCGAAGTCTTTCGTGATGACGTTGCCTTGCGCATCCATGCCGCAATCAGGCTTCGTGGCAGTTTCGTGCAATGGCCCCACACCCAAGTAGTCGACCACACTCATGTCGGCAGTCTTCACGTACTCGAGCATCTCAGCCGTCCGAGCCGACAGTCCCACGATAGCATCCGGCCCCAACAGCTCACGACACACGTCAACGGGTATGTCAGATTGCCCCACATGCACGCCATCGACCTTCGCTCCTCGCGCCCGCGCGGCCAATGCCACGTCAACGCGGTCGTCCACCAAAAGCGCCACCTGTTCGCCCATACCCCGCCGAGCAATGACATCGGCAACAGCAACCGTGCAGTCGATAAGCTCGCGCGCCGAGCACTCCTTCGAGCGCACCTGCACACACGTAAAACCCGCGTCGATAGCCTGCCCCACCACGTCGGCCACAGCACGACCGTTTGTATTCTCGGGGCCTATCACCAGATAGGCAGAAATATCCAACGAACCTCTCATAGGTAAACCTCCCCTTCCCTTCTCTTCAATCCTGCGGCTTTGTGAGAGTGCATTACGGAAACGCTGATTAAAGAGTGAGAAATGTGCCAAAGGTCACACCTCATAGCACGCTCTCACCCTTTAACACTATAGAACACTCCGTTACTTCAGAATCGCGTCGACTTTCGCCACTTTCTCTTCCATCATATTCTCGAAGCCCGGGCGCACGTCGGCCTTTAGCACCACCTCGGTGCGAATACCCTTCTCTGCCAGCACGAACGTGGCATCGCGAACCACGCGAAACACCTCGTCCCATTCGCCCTCGATCTCGGTGAACATAGAATTCGTGCGATTCGGCAAACCTGATTCGCGAATAACGCGCACCACCTCGGCAACCTCAGCGGCAAGCTCGTCTCCCACACCTAATGGTGCAATAGCAACAGCAACAAGCGTATTCATAACATCTGACTCCTTTCATCATACCTTCATTTCCCCAAAGAAAGCTCGTACGCGAACGGCATACGAGCTTGGACGTCAACACTCTTCACAAGACTGCAGCTACTCTGTTGCAGAACTTCTCCATGTCACTGTCTTTTCATCCAGCTCATCAGATGAATTGCTGACTCGCTCAATAATACCCTCTTATCCTCCCCCTAGCTTGCTTAGCAGCTTATTATCCACTTCCATTTAGCTCCGAAACGATCAGCCGGAAACATAGACGAACTGTATATTCAAGTTCTTCTCGCACCCGCACAGACGCAGGACTTCCGAGACCACGAGGCACCCGCAGGAGCGAACGAGGAAGAACCTTGGCGCTCGATGCCCGCGCTAGGTTCCGACGAATTGCTCGAGACTGTTGAGCTCATATGCATCAAGGTAGGAAAGCAGCATGCCGTCACCGCTTTCCGTCCAAAGCTTCTCCTGGTGGCTGTATTCGCTGAGCTCTTTCGCCGTGTCGAAGCCATTCACAAATTCAGCGACCCTCTCAAGGATGCGAAGCTCCTGGTTCGTAAACAGGCAAGAATCGAACTCCTCCCCCGTATTGAACACCGTCGCTTCATACGGACCGCACGAAGCCGACCCTTCGAGAAGATGTCCTTGCCTGACCAGCTGTCCGAAAACCACGTCATACTGATCCACGATTGGCCCATGCGTGGCATGTGCGTATACGAGCCCCGACATAGAGCAGGCCGTATCCGCGAAGCACGAGAAATCCGCATAGAACAGGGCCTTGTTCAGCTTCGTGCGACCGAGGTTGGCGCAATGCTGCGCCATGTAGACAGCCATCTGCACGACACGGCCCCAGTCAAGCTTCCTGAACCCGTTGCGTTCGGAAGGAGGCTCTTCCGACAGCAGCAGGCGGAAGTTGCCAACCGAGTTTCCCACAAAGGCATGATCGTCAGCCTCGTCCGCCAGGAGGGCGAGGGCCTTTTGGCGAGCGGATTCAGCTTGGCTCACCGGGATCTTGCCGTCGTGCTCATTGAGCAATGCAAGCATGTTCTCGGGCTGGCTCGCCTGCCTTATCGCCATGTCAATCTGCTTCGTCTGCAACGCGCCATGCTCGTACCGGCTCAAGGTCGCGCCGCCGAGGTTCAAAAGTGCGGCGAACGTCTTCTGGGTCAAACCGTATTTCGCGTAGGATTCCCTTATCTCATGAGGGGACAGCAGCTTTTCCTCTGCGCGGTAGGAGGCAAAAGCAGACTCCAGATTCGAACGGGAAATCTCCTCGTCAGCGATTGCCTCACCGCAATGCGGGCAAACCGCCCGAAGCTGGCAAGCGCGCACGTTGACTTTTCTCACGGTAAGGGGAACTACCGCTTCGGTCACCTCAGCATCAACCCTGCGGTCGCACCTAGGGCAGTAGATAGACCTCATGCTGCTCACCTCCAAATTCATAAACCAACGGTCGCTCGCTTTCATGGAACGAAATGCATAGGCATCCGAGTCCGCCTGCGGTTTTCAAATGGGTGACCTTAATGTAGGTTTCGACGTCCTGCCCATCGCATCGAAGCGTCTTCCCAAATACCCACACGTCATTTCTGCCGGGCAGATGCTTGTCATCGACGCAAGGCCCGTCTACGTAATCGCAAGTCTTCAACCCCAGCACAATGTCCTTAGCCGTCTCAAAGTCGATGCCCCAATCAAGCATAAACTGCATATTCTTGCTACGTGGAGAGATGACGAACTCGTTCTGCGCGAAGGACTTGGCAAGCGCTAAATACTGGCTGACCTTTTTCCTGTCCGTCGCCATGGCTTCCTTTCGTTTTTATCAAATGATAAAACCTAGCCGCAAGAAGCGCAAGGGACATTTTGAGTGTCCAGCATCCAGCAGTACGGCATGCGAAACACAAAAAACAGGAGAGGCGGCCGAGCACTGCTGTCCGCAGCAGTGCTTTTCATTCCGACACCTCGTTGAACTTGTGTTCATTCGCATGCATATCTATAATGCATGATAAATAGGTGTGAAATGGAGGAATAAAGCATGCCTGCATTGCAAGTAAAGGATTTTCCCGACGACCTCTATGAAGAATTGCGCGAGTGTGCAGCCAAAGAGTGTCGGAGTGTTTCCCAACAAACCGTCTATGGTCTCAGGGAATTCCTCCGCATGTACAAAGCTCATCAATCCGTAAAGAATGCGCTCTGGGCTGAACCCTATGTAACCGATCTTTTCAATGAGAATGAGGACCGCGAGCGCCGCAAACGCGCAAACCGAAGACAGGTTCTAAACGACCGAATTGATAAACTCGGGTCAGCCGATGTTCCTATTGGTTTTCCCGATGCTGCGAAGCTCATTCGTTCAATGCGTGAAGAGCGCACAGACCAGATTCTGGAAGCGGTTGGGGATTTGGATGCAAGTCTGAACATGGAGGCCCAACGTGATCGTGCTTGATGCCAGCGCCGCTGTCGAAATCGCAAACGGTACGACGAAAGGCCGGGCGCTTTGCACCCTGCTCGAAGAAGGAGAACAGCTGATAAGCTGCGATTTATTTCGCGTTGAAGTGCGCAATTCATTTTGGAAGTACGTTATCGCTCAAATAATGTCTGAGGAATGTGCACAAAAACGAGCAGCTATCGCCATCGACTATGTTGATACATACATTCCTATTGAAGAACTCAGCGACGAAGCGTTCCTTGAAGCAATCCGACACAAGCACCCCGTATACGATATGCTCTACTTTTGTTTAGCTCGGCGTAAGGGTGCAACCTTAATGACGCTCGACAAAAAACTCGCGAAGCTCTGCCAAGACACCGGCGTGAACTGCATCGAAGAAGTGGCGCTTTACGCTTAAGCCCCTCGGCGGGGCACTGGGAACGAACAGAGACACTGGGGATCTGTTGTTCTTCATATACTTACCGTGGCAGAGACTATCCATGCGCTACTATGGTGTGCAGTTGCTGACCGATGAGTCAACAAAGGAGAGCCGCCATGGCAAAACATGGAGATTTCGACCGCCTTCCAAAAGATCGTCAAGAAGCCCTGATCGCAGCTGGCGTGGAAACGTTCGGGCGTGTGGGCTACAAAGATGCCCGCACCGATGACATAGCGCATAGGGCCGGCATTTCCAAGGGGCTGCTGTTCTTCTATTTCCACAACAAGCGCGACTTCTATTTTTACTTAATACAGTGCATGCGAGAAAGAGCGGTGGCTGCAGTTGTTGGACCGCAGTATTGGGAAATTGACGATTACTTTGATTTGATGCGGTATTGCGCCGAGACGAAGATGGATATGTTCGCGCAGTTTCCCTATTTGATCGAATTTTGTCTGCGTGCGTTCTACCCGCAGCACAAGGATGTAAGCGACACGGCAATGCGCTGGATGTATGGGCAGGTGGACGAGCTGCTTGAGCAGTATTTTTACCATGTGCGCACCGATAAGTTTCGCGACGGCGTTACCATGAAGCAGGTGACCGACCTGCTCATTTGGTTAGCTGACGGCTATATGCATCAGCAACAAAGCCTGGGACGCGCCATTGTGTGGGACGAGATGATGGTCGAGTTCAAGTTGTGGTGTGAGATGGTGCGCGCGTGGGCTTATCGCCCGGAATATCTGGGATAGGAAGCGAAACAATCGGATGCAATAAGCGAAAGCAACAGACGCGGTGAGTGACGCCGACAGATGGCGCTGACTTTGGATCGCGTGCCGCTAGCTTTAGATCGCGTAAAACAGCTCGACGCTTGTGCGGAACAGCCAACAACGTTTGCGCCTATACGCTTAAATCGCGGCGTGTGAAGGCCAGCACCCCCAAGGCGAACAGCCCGCAGCCGATAGCGCCCAGCAGCAGAGCATCCGTCACGGCACCGGCGGTATTCGATACCAGATCGGTTGCTTGATACAGCTCATAAGGGTTCGCTACTTTCAGAATGTCCCAGTCTTTTTGCAGGTCAGCAAGCATTCCCATAAGATAGAACAAAAGGCACACCCCGGCTCCCGCAAAGAACCCTCTGTCGGGGCGAGGCAGCACACACACGCCAAGAAAGACGAGTCCGCCCATAAAAAGCCAAAGTCCCAGCAGTCCCGCATTGGCCCGCAGCAGAGCAGATGCATCCAAGTCGCCGGGGAACAGCAGTGCTGCGCACGCTATTTCGCACAAGGTAGTGGCCACAAGTAGGCCAATCAGCAAAGCCGCGAATGCACCGATAAAAGAAAGTACAATGCAGCGACGCGTCAACGGAAGTGCTAGCGTGAAAGCAAGCGATCCGCTTTCGAGGGGCTTGACCAGCATCTTGTGCACCGCCATCAGCATAAACGCCAAGGGGAACAGCACCAAAAGAAACTTCTGAAGATAGTTCACCATGAAATCAACTAACGTGGTTGTAGGGGAAGCCATGCCGAAAGCGGCAAACAGTTCCGGCATGGCTTCTTGCATGGTGCTCAGGCTGGCTTCCAGCGAGGGGTCATACATGATCACGATGCAAACTACGTACAGCGCTATCACGCCGAAAAACATCAGTGCGGAAAACAGGTTCGATTTGATTTCACGTCTCACAAGAATCAGGTTCATAGGGGTTCCTTTCGTCGCCTACGTTAACTGGCGTTATGCTGTGCGTTGGTGAGCGTTGTGTCAGCCGGCCGGTGAACGAGTGCCACACTACGTGGTGACCAACTGGCGAAGGGGTGTCGCGCCTTGTTGCCAGCCCGCGTTCTTGCTAGTCGGCGTCGTTCCACGTGCTAGCTAGTCGGCGTCGTTCCACGTGCTAGCTAGTCGGCGTCGTGCCACGTGCCGACCAGCGCGTCTTCTCCGTACAAATTAACCAGCGCGCCATCCATGGTTAGCTCGGCCGGCTTGCATTCCATGATGCGTCGCCCATGGCGAATGAACAGAACGCGATCACACAGCCGTTCCACCTCTCCCAACAAATGCGACGACATGAGCACCGTAGCACCCCGCGCGCGCTCAGCTTGCACAAGCTCGACAAAACGCCGTTGCATAAGCAGATCAAGACCGGTTGTGGGCTCATCAAGCAGCAGCACGTCGGGTGTGTGGAAAAACGCGCAGACAATTCCAACTTTCTGCTTATTACCTTTCGACATGGACCCTATGCGCATGCTGGGGTCAAGCTCGAAGAATTCGATGAGACGCTGCATGCGCCCCAGATCGTGCAGTTCGCGCACCTGCGCCTGAAAGCGCAAGAAGGCGTCGGCGGTCATGTGGGGTGGCAGGGCCAATTCTCCGGGCAGGTAGCCAAGCGTGCGCTGGATGCGATCGCGATGCGCAAAGCAGTCAAGGCCCGCAATGCGGGCGCATCCCTGGTCTGCGCGGATGAAACCCATAAGGGTGCGCAGCGTCACGGTCTTTCCAGCGCCGTTTGCCCCCAGAAAACCCAGCACTTCACCGGGCGCAACGGAAAACGTCAGGTCAAACACGCCTCGGTTGTGCCCGTAGTCTTTGGTGAGCCCCTCTACGTGAACGATGTCAGCCATGGGCGTTTCCCTCCTGTCGCGCCGAAGAGCCGGCGGTTGAGTACCTGATAGCCACAACCTTAGTGTGTTGACTCGATTTAGGAAGCCCCCAAAGAGAAATGCGCTGCCGTGCTCCACGAGAAACGCGAAGTACAGCGACAACGAAGGGGACAGCATGCTCAATGCCACTGGTTGACCCGTGAGTAACATAAGAGTTGCTGAGGGCTACCCCCGGCTCTTGGAGATAGCTTGTTCAGCCACCAAGCACTTTAGGCCAAACTATTACACCAGCAACCAAGCGGCATGTTCGGCGCACTAACAGAAAGCCCCATCCGAAGATGAGGCTTGCATGATTCAAAGCGTAAACGCGCCTTCACATCTGTATCAGATGTACACTATGAACTGGTAGAACATGCCAGTCTGAATCGTAGTGTTTTGAAGGCCTTATTCTTTTGAAGGTCTTATCTTTCGAATTACGCCTACTCGACCGTAAGCTCGCAGTGTGCAATACCGGCTGGCTGGATGCGGTAGAGCTCGTCGAGAAACGCCTGCTTAAACGACGCCGGCGCCGCATGAGCAGCGGCCGCACGCAGCCCCGCGACGTTGTAATGCGCTGTTGCCGCAAGCGCCGCTGTAAACGGATCGACTACGGCAGCATACACGGCGCAGACACCGCCCAGCGAGCAACCGAAGCCTGTCACACGCTCCATCAGCTCAGAGCCGCCCTGCACATGAACGATCGTCGTACCGTCGGTCACCAGGTCAACCTCGCCCGACACCGCAACCGCACCACCCGTATAGCGAGCCAGCGCGCAAGCAGCACCTCGTGCTGCGTCAACCGCATCAGTCGTATCAACGCCATGAGCACGCCCTAACTCCGATGCGTCGCCTTCAAGCTCCCATAAACCCGCAAGCGCAATGATCTCCGACGCATTGCCACGAACGATTCGCGGCTTGAACGGCTTGAGGGCGCTTAAGATATCGGTGCGCAGCTGTCCGATGCCAATACCCACCGGATCGAGCACGCATGTCTTGCCCGCAGCGTGCGCGGCTTTCACAACTGCGGGGATTGTCTGCTCGTGTACCGGCAGTAGCGTTCCCATGTTCACGTACACGGCGTCACCCGCTGCCACCAGCGCTTCGCCCTCGTCAGGCAAATACACCATGGCCGCCGATCCGCCGACGGCAAGCTGGGCGTTTGCCACGAAGTCCGTGGTTACACCGTTGGTTACCGAACCCGCTAACGGTCGCCGCTCGCGCACGGCAAGCACGGCTTCCTCAATGCCCTTTCTCAATTGTTCCGCATTCATTCCACTCCCCTTTCTCATTCGCTGGCTCAACACCCATCCCAACGCCGTGTGCCTTCGTTTGGGTGCAAACCAGCATCCAATGACTCAACCGGGAAGTATATACAGGAGCCGCACGGCACAGACACACCGTGCAGCGCAATGAGTCAAATTTTTCGACGGATGTTTTCCTCTACTCCTACAGAAAAACAAACAGCGTACGGAAATCGTGACGTTTTTCACTCCTGTAACACACAGTTCACGCCGTTCGGCTATGCTTGCATCTTCACTGGGCGGCAGAACATGAAAGGTGCGCGAACAGCAATGGGTGGATTCTTTGGGGCAACGGCAAAGCACGACGTGGTACTGGACGTCTTCTTCGGCGTCGATTATCATTCCCACCTCGGCACACGCCGCGCCGGCATGATCTTCCACGACGATGAGAAGGGCTTCCAGCGACAGATCCACTCCATCGAGAACACGCCATTCCGTACCCGCTTCGAAGAGGATCTGCCGCACTTTTGCGGCACTGCGGGCATCGGCTGCATTAGCGACACCGATCCGCAGCCGCTGCTGGTGCGTTCACATTTGGGCGTGTACGCTATCGCCACAGTGTGCGCCATCAACAACGCCGAACAGCTGGTGGAAGACTACTTCACCGACGGTTGCAGCCAATTCATGGCAATGAGCTCAGGGCGAGTGAACTCAACCGAGCTGGTGGCGGCGCTCATCAACCAAAAGCAGGACTTCGTGTCGGGCATCAAGCACGCGCAGAAGCTCATCGACGGCTCGCTCACCCTTACTATTATGACCGCAGACGGGTCTATTATCGCTGCACGCGACGCGCTCGGCCGCCTGCCCGTGGTTGTAGCCAAAGCGGAAGACGGCTACTGCGTGTCGTTCGAGAACTTCGTGTACCAGAAGCTCGGTTACGTGAGCGATTACGAACTTGGCCCCGGCGAGATTGTCCGCGTAACGCCCGACGGCTACGAAACGTTAGCGCCCGCCGGCAACGACATGAAAATCTGTGCCTTTTTGTGGGTGTACTACGGGTACCCTAACAGCACCTACGAAGGCGAAAACGTGGAGGTCATGCGCTACCGCAACGGTGCTATCATGGCGCGCGATGAACGCAAGCGCAACGGACACCTTCCCGACGTTGATTTCGTGGCGGGCGTGCCCGATTCCGGCCTGCCGCACGCCATCGGCTACTCTGCGGAAAGCGGCGCGCCGTTCGGTCGCCCCTTCATCAAGTACACCCCCACCTGGTCGCGATCGTTCATGCCCCAAAACCAGACCATGCGCAACCATGTGGCGAAGATGAAGCAGCTGCCCGTGCCCGAGCTTATCGAAAACAAAAAGCTGCTGTTCGTTGACGACTCCATTGTTCGCGGCACGCAGCTGCGTGAAACGGTTCGATTCCTGTACGAATCGGGTGCCGCGGAAGTGCACATGCGCAGTGCCTGTCCGCCCATCATGTACGGATGCAAGTACCTAACCTTCTCTAGCAACAAGTCGGATATGGATCTTATCGCCCGCCGCACCGTGCAGGAACTCGAAGGTGACGAAGGCCAGAAGCACCTTGACGAATACGCCGATGCCACCACCGAACGCGGCAAGTGCATGCTGCGCACTATCTGCGAACAGCTGGGCTTCGACTCGCTGGAGTTTCAGTCGCTTGATGGCATGATCGAAGCTATTGGCATTGATCCGGCGAAGGTGTGCACCTACTGCTGGACCGGCAAGGAATAGGTGAAGAATTAACACGAAACAGAAATGACGATAAGCTCACGCTGTCACAAGTGCGCGCTTCTGGAAAAATCGAATGTGCTACCATAGTACATTCGATTTTTCAGTTTGAGACATCGCAAGGAGGCAACGTGAGCACAAGCGTCACCGCACCGCAGCCAACCGAGCAGACCGACCCCGTATTCGAACACGAGCAGCGGCACCTGACGAAAACCTACGAAAAGCTAAAAGCTATCGCCCGCGATGCGCAACGCAAGCTCGAGGAAACGGCGCGCGCCGCAGCGGCCGATAAAGAGTCGATGACCGCCGACATTGCGCACAACTTCACCACCGACGATGAAGCCATGGAAACCTACGCAGCCATTGCCGCCGTAAACCGCATCATCGAGGGGTACAACATCTCACAAGAAGTGAACTCTCAGCGCTTGGCCGATGCGCAGCTGCTGCTACGCCAGCCGTACTTCGCAAAGATTTCGCTGCAGTTCAAGCCCGATGAGGACCCCAAAGAGCTCTACATCGGCAACGCGGGCATGTCGGACGAGAACTGTAAGCGGCTCGTTGTCGACTGGCGCTCGCCGGTTGCTGAGGTGTACTACAACCAAGAAAACGGTGCCACCTCATACGTGGCGAACGGGCGCACTATCAACGTTGATTTGCTGCTTCGTCGACAATTCGACATTTCTGAAAACGTGCTTGCCGCCTACTTCGACACGAACGTGGCTATCCAAGACTCGCTGCTGCTTGCGTCGCTTTCCAAACAGCGAACCGCGCAGATGCAGGCCATTACCGCGACTATCCAAAAAGAGCAGAACGTTATCGTGCGTCACGATGACGTTGACGCGTTGCTGGTACATGGCATTGCCGGCAGCGGCAAAACTTCGGTGCTGCTGCAGCGCATCGCGTATTTGTTCTATCAAAACCGCGACACCCTGCGCCCCGACGAGGTGCACTTAATCACGCCGAATCCCGTGTTCGGACACTACATCGACAACGTGCTGCCCGACATGGGCGAACAAAACCCACACATCGAAACATGGGCTGATCTCGCAGAAAGCCTAATGCCTCAAGGCCGCGGCCACGAGCGTAGCCATGCCACCACAGCTGACCTAGCCGCACTTGATCGCGGCATGCGCGAGCTTGTACTCGACCACGGTGACTTCAAGGAAATCACCTGCGAAGGCACACGTTTTGTGTCGGTCGGGCAAATCCAACAGGCAATTGGCAAATTCAAGAACGTGCCAATTGGGCCTCATCGCATTACGCTTGCGCGCGAAGAGCTGCTCAAACGTGTCCGCTCGCGCATCGCACAGCTTGCCGCAACCGAACGCGCCCAAGATGAGCTGCTGGAATTAAGTACCGACGAGCAGCTTGAGCTGTTCCGCGAAACCATTGAACCGCAAACCGAAGCGGAACTGAAATCGTACACGCTGCGTTACCTGAACACGAAGTACGCAGGAGCCATCGAAGCCGTCGAGCGCGATGAATGGCTGCGCATCGACCGCATTGGCATGCGCATATTGGACGCACAAGGGCTCGATCCCGTCACGTGGCTTTACACGAAAATCTGCCTAACTGGATTGGGGGACACCAGTGCGAAGTACGTGATGATCGACGAGGTGCAGGATTATACCGCCGCACAGCTCGCCGTGTTCGCCCGCTACTTCAGATACGCCCATTTCTTGCTACTCGGCGACGCCCATCAGGCGATTAAGGAAGAAACCGCCACCTTTGACGAGATACGACAGGTGTTTGAACGCGAACGTGGCTCAGTCACATCCTGTAGCTTGATGACCAGCTACCGATCATCACCCGAGATCACCAACTTGTTCGCAAGCCTGCTGCCGCAAGATGAGCAAGCGCACGTGTCATCGGTCCAGCCCGAACACACCTCACCGAGCATTGAGGTGTGCACCACCGAAAACGAACGCATCGCACGAATTGCCGCTATCATTATCGAAGCCGGCGACCAGGCGGGGCTTGCCGCCATCATAACACCCGACTCCAATCAAGCCCGCCTACTACATGCCGCCCTACTGCCTGCGCTGGGAGAGAAAACACCTCGTGTTATGGACACCACGATGACGCTTCCCGACGACGGCGTTGTTATCGTGCCGCTCAAGTTGGCGAAGGGCCTCGAGTTCGACTGCGTGATCGTGCCTGACGCATCGGCTCGCGTGTTCGGCGAAGACGAGCTATCGCGCAACCGCCTGTACACTACCATCAGCCGTGCTACTCACCACCTTCACATCGTGTCGAGCGAGCCGCTGACCCCGCTGCTGCAACGCTGTGGTGCGTAAAACTATGAAGCAGAAAAGCTACTTTCGGCTGCATACGTTTTTGCGCGGCCACCCACGCTTACTACGGGTGGCCGCCGGCGCAAACACTGCCATCACAGGGGCCATCTACCTGGCGTATCCCTGCCTTATTGTGTGGCTGTTCGCACACGACGGCCTACTGGCGGCTTTTCGCGCTGTGGTTGTTCCAGCGATTGGATTTGTTGCGGTCACGCTGCTGCGCCAGGTCATCAATGCACCACGACCTTACGAGGTGTTCGGCATTGAAGCATCCGTACCAAAAGACACTCGCGGAAAGTCGTTTCCCAGTAAGCATACGTTTTCTATCTTCGTTATCGCAACCGCGTTCCTGGAATGCCTCGCTACGCCGGTACCTGCCATTATCGTGTTCGCGCTCGGCGTCGCACTCGCCACGCTACGCGTAATCATTGGCGTGCATTTCCCCCGCGACGTAATAGCAGGTGCGCTCGCAGGCACGCTCACCGGACTCATTGGGTTTGCGCTGATCTAACATGACAAAGAAACAAATGGGTGCTACAATTGGGCCATGCCGGCAAGGCCCGTGTTGTGTTAAAGGGTTACGGGCGGCGCGGGTTGTATTTCTAAGAGGTCAGTGTCCTACCACTGACCTCTAGTTTTTACTTCCCCTCGTCATCCGTTTGCGTTTTCCATTCCCTCCATGCATCGAGGATAAACTCCGCGATGGTAGCCAATGCGGCCAACATGAAAAGAACTTTCTCGATCATAGGCGATCACTCCTTTCAAAAAAGAAGCGCCGCCCGCATACGGACCTTGCCGACCTTCTGATTTTACCACCCGGAATGCTACATAAACGCGAGGAACACGTGCGTGAACGCGAACGCCAACAGGCCACATCCGGGAAACGTGAGCACCCAGGTGAGTATCATGGATCCAACAAGGTTCCACTTCACCGAGCGAATGCTTTTCTCGGCACCCACACCCATGATGGCAGTGGTTTTCGTATGCGTGGTGGAAACGGGCAGGCCGGTAAACGTAGCAAGACCAATGCAGAAGCATGCGGCAACACACGCCGAGAACCCCTGTGCTTGATCCATGCGCACCATGTTCATACCCACCGACTTGATGATCTTACGACCGCCAACTGCCGTACCCAATGCCATGGTCATCGACACGAGAACGATTACCCACAAAGGGAAATTGACGTCGGAATATGCCACGCCGTCAACACCTAACATGATGCCGAGCATGCACAGCGACAAGAACTTCTGACCATCTTGCGCGCCATGAAGCACGGCAACACCTGCGCCCGATATAATCTGCAGCCATCGAAATGCCTTGTTCGCCGCAGCACGCTGAACATCGCGACACACGATTTTCAACAGGCGCATGAACAGCCAGCCGCTCCCGAAACCTAAGCATGTTGACACAAGCAGACCGTAGATAACCTTCACCCATTCGGCACCATTCACGCCTGCAAGCCCACCTTGCAACGCGATAGCCGCACCTGTAATGCCGGCGATCAGCGAATGGCTTTGGCTCGTGGGTATGCCGAAATACCACGCCGCAACACCCCATACAATGATAGCTACCATGGCAGCTGCCAGCGCAACCAGAGCCGCATGGTTGTCGCCTCCGAAATCGACCATGCCGAAGATGGTCTTCGCCACCGCCGATGAGATCATGGTGATGCCCACCAAGCCTATGAAGTTACACACCGCGGCCATCGCAATAGCGGCGTTCGGGCCCATCGCACGAGTCCCCACAACAGTAGCGATGGCGTTCGGCGCATCGGTTGCACCGTTCACTACCGTTGCCCCCAGCGTCAACACGACAATGAGCGCCAAAGCGGGATCACCCATCATGGCCTGAGCAACTGTGACGAGACCAAAATCCATTCCCTACCCCTACCTTCCGTCATCGGGCATACACGTTCTTTATAATCGTGCATGCGTGTATGATGACAGATAAGTGAGTGTAAAGGTCAGGTAAAGTTAGACAAAGCAGTGCAAATTAGGTTTTTTACCGCCGTTTGTCAATGCGGTTAACCAGAAAATCGCCGCCAGCCTGAAACAGAATAACAATAATCACGCACAACGTAACGGACACCAGCATCACGTCGCTTTGGAAACGCTGGTAACCATAACGAATGGCGATGTCACCCAAACCGCCGGCACCAACGGTACCTGCAATGGTAACGTACCCGAAAAGCGTAACAAACGTAATAGATACGCCGCGCACCAGCGAAGGCAACCCTTCGCGTAAGAACACCTTCGACACCACCTGCGGCACGCTTGCGCCAAACGACAGCGACGCTTCAATGAGCCCGCCGTCAACCTCGGCTAAGCTCTGCTCAACGATGCGAGCAACAAACGGGGCTGCTGTAACCACCAGGGGCACCATCGCGCCCCGCACACCAAGTGAGGTTCCCACGATCAAGCGCGTGATAGGAATTAATGCCACCAGCAAGATTACAAACGGTACAGAACGCCCAATGCTCACCACCCAGCTGAGCACCGTGTTGAGCACTCGATGGGGACGCAGACCCCCTGGTGCAGTAACCACCAGGGCAACACCTAACGGTATACCAATAAGATAGGCAATGAACGTGGCACCAAACGTCATGACCAGCGTGTCGATTGTGCCTTCGAACAGCAGCTCGCCATATTCAGCGAAAAAAGCAGCTACGGACTCCATTGTCAGATCACCTATCTTCCAAACCGATTAGCCGAAGCAAGACCATCGAACTCCAAGAGCTCGCGCGTTACCGGACTTTTGGGATTCGACAGCACCTCGGTTGTCGTTCCCTGTTCGACGATGCGCCCTTCATCAAGCACCACAATGCGGTTACAAATACGGCGCGCCACGGCTAGCGAATGGGTGATAAGAACCAACGTGACACCTAGCTCTCGATTGATCTGCTCGAGCAGGCTTAAGATGGAAACCGTCGTGCGCGTGTCAAGCGCACTTGTTGCCTCATCGCACAAAATGATGCGCGGGTTGTTCGCCAAGGCGCGAGCAATAGCCACCCGTTGCTGCTGCCCACCCGAAAGTTCACTGGGATACGAGGTAGCCTTCGCCGATAACCCCACGATGTCGAGCAGTTCCATGGCGCGGGCACGCATGGCTTCCGCCGAACGCGGCTTACCCTTTGCCACCCCGCCAATTTCCAAGGGAAACGTAACGTTTTGTACTACGGTGCGCTGCTGAAACAAGCTGAAGTTCTGAAACACCATACCAATGCCCTTGCGCAGCTCGCGCAGTTGAGCCCCAGAATAATCCGTCACGTCAACCCCGTCCACCAGCACGCGCCCCGATGTCGGTCGTTCAAGCAGATTGATGCAGCGCACCAATGTCGACTTGCCCGCACCCGATTGTCCGATAATACCGAACACATCACCTGCGTTAACATGCAGGCTTACATCACAGAGTGCATGGTGTTCTCCTCTGCGGGCGTCGTAAGTTTTACTCACATGGTCAAACGTGATCATCGATTAATCGCTCCTTTTCACGGTAGGCGCAGCGCACTCACGCCCAGCCTTATGAGCGGCTGGGCGTGAGCAGCAAGGTCATCGCAGGGCTATCGTAACACCCTTGAACCGTAAGGGCGCAGACAGGATACCTTATGGTTTAAAACACCGGCACAACCGCGCCGTCATAAGTGATGCCAATGTAGTCGCGCACCTGGTCAGACACGAGCGCTTCCCGCAGCGCCTGAACAGCCTCGGAATCCTCGTTGCCTTCCTTCACTACCAGCACGTTGGCGTAGGTTTCGGCTCCCAGCGAGTCGGCACCCTCGGCAGCAAGCGCGTCGGCAAGCGAAAGACCAGCCTGTGAAGCATAGTTACCGTTCAGGCAAGCGATGTCAACATCGGCAAGCGTGTTGGCGATAGTTGCCGCTTCGAGCTCTTTGATCTCAAGGTTAAGTGGGTTTTCCTCGATGTCCTTCGGTGTTGCCTCAAGACCCACGCCTTCCTTCAGCTTAATGAGACCCTCCTGCTCGAGCAGCAGCAATGCGCGCGCCTCGTTGGTGGTGTCGTTGGGCACTGCCACAATGGCGCCTTCCTTCAGATCCTTAAGGCTTTCGATCTTCTCGGAGTAGATGCCAAACGGCTCATAGTGCACTGCCGCCACCGACACCAGATGCGTTCCTTGGTCGGCATTGAAGTCGTCCAGGTACGGCTGATGCTGGAAGTAGTTTGCGTCAACCTCGCCAGCCTCCGTTGCTGTGTTCGGCAGCACGTAGTCGGTGAATTCCTTCACCTCAAGCGTGTAGCCCTGCGCTTCAAGCAGCGGAGCAACTGCGTCGTTGAGAATCTCGGCGTGGGGCGTGGGGCTTGCCGCTACGGTGATCACTTTGTTCTCGCTCGCACCACCGGCGGTATCGGAAGACGAGCCGCAGCCCACCAAACCAAGCGAGGTAACCAGCGCTGCAGAGGCGCCCAGCGCCAGAAACTTCCTACGGGTAACGCGTGCATTCAGATTCATCTGTTTCATCCTTTCACAGAAGAAGGGGCCGCATGAGACCTCCCAGTTTTCAATCGTTCGCCAAGCCGCAACCGTCTCATCAGCCCCGTTCCGGATCAAGGTGATGCTTACAGGCGATTGCAGGCCTTGAGGAAACACTGACCAAATTCGTGTTTCTTCAAGCGATGGATTCGATTCTAAAGGCAACAGCGAAGTTTGGGAATTTCGAAAACCCGATGCGACGCCATCAGAGAAAGCGATGACGATACTACCGATGCGTAGCTATCGAACGAAGCGATAGGAAACATATACGCGAAACGGCAGCCTCGAAGATGGGCTGCCGTTTCGCGTATACATGAGCAACGTGAGATATGTTTGCTAATCGGCCCAGCGCACCGACGGCATATGCGCTAACCCCACACCCAACGCGTCGGGGCCGATATGACAGCAGATAGCGAGCGGCAGGTCGCCATAAAGCACCTTCATGCCAGGGAACGCCTCTTCGAGCTGGGCGATCCACTTCGCCGTTTTTGTCTCAGACGAGCTTCCGGCTGCAAGAAGTGCGATGCTTTTTGCTGGCAGGCCGCCTGCCAGCAGCTTCTCGAGGTCTTTGCGAACAGTATCGATCATCGACAAGCGCGCCTTTGCCATACCGCGCGCGGTCTTCGCCAGCTGCAGGCCCTTAGCCGTAAATTCTACGATGGGCTTCACGTTTAACGCCTCGCCAATTACCGACACGGCCTTCGGAATGCGACCGCCGCGCTGAAGGTATTCAAGCGTGTCAAGGGCCACATACGTGCATGACTTCATGCACGTAGCCTCGAGTGTCTTGCGAATTGTTTTGGCGGGAAGGCCGTCTTCAATAAGTTCGCACGCATCCATGACCGAACGCAGCTGCGGAGCCGACACGCGCTTGGTGTCGACCACGGTCACGCGCCCTTTATACTTGGAATCGCGCGCCAACTGACATGCGGTGTCGTACGACCCCGACAGCATGCTGCCAATGGGCACGTACACGATCTCGTCGGCTGTACGCAACGCAGCGTCCCATGTTTCCATCAGCTCACCTGGTGCGGGCTGGAATGTGTTCACAAGAGCGCCATCACGCAACATCTGCATGAATTCCTCGCGCGAAATGCTTCCGTCCTCGCGAAAAATCCGCCCGAACACGCCATACGACGCCGGAAGAACAGTTACACCTAACTGCTCGGCAAGTTCTCCGCTGATTCCACAGTGGCTATCGGTCACAACACCTATTCGGTTTGACATGGGCTCCCCCTCAATCGTTTCTCCTCTCAAGTATCGCCGAAGCGAATCGATGACACCCACACCGCACGTGCATAAGCATAAAGAATCAACAGGATGTGATGTGATGCATTAAGGGGTCATGTGCCAAAGGGTCACACCAAATGACACATGTTACGACCCTTTGGCACGCGACTACGAGGAAGCAGTCCAATACGCGCAGTTGTTGGGCGTTTCGTACACTTCCACCCGCGACACGGGATAGCCTGCATCCTGCAAGCGACGTGCAAAATGAGCTGCGAGGTTTTCCGCCGTTGTTCGCCAGGGCACCACCGTAAGCGAAAAACCCTCGGCATGCAGGCATTCCATAGTCTGAGGGGCAAGCGAGCCCTCTTCCACTAGGAAGGTGTGGTCGAACTCATCGACAATAGCGCGAAAATCGCGTTTGAACACGCCAAAGTCAACTACCATGTCACGCATCGTGCCTTCGGTCTGAAGTGCCGCTTGTTCGATAAAAGCAACCACGCGCCAGCGGTGCCCATGCAGGTTCTCGCATTTTCCGTAGTACTCGGTGAGGAAATGTGCCGCATCGAAACAGTACTCAGTCTTCAGTCCGTACATTTCCGCGCCCCTTTCTCAAGCCTTCCCATCGCTCACGCGCCAGCGGTACCTTCGGATGCTACCGCGCGCTACCCTGCCGTTAATCGCTGTACGGATCGGATATGTCCACGCCCGCAGCAATAAGCGACACATCACGCGCGATTTCGGCCTCTTCATCGGTTGGCACCACCAGCACCTCAACCGTGGAGTCGTCGGTGGATATGCGCCGATCGGCTTTGCCCACCTCCATGTTGCGTTCCTGGTCGATACGGATACCGAACGGCTCAAGCCCGCGGAAAATCAGACGTCGCGCATACGGGTCGTTCTCCCCCACCCCAGCGGTACACACGATGACGTCCACGCCGGCCAGCTCGAAGAAGTACGCGCCAATCATGCGACGAATCGAGGTAAGGAAAATGTCGTAGGCAAGCTCGGCTCGTTCGTTGCCAACTGCTACCGCCTCTTTGAGCTCGCGCAAGTCGCCCGACACGCCCGACACGCCCAGCATGCCCGACTCGCGGTTTAACACCGCATCCATTTGTGCGGGCGTAAGGTTTTCGCGCTCCATGATGGTGGTGATGATGGCCGGATCAACCGACCCCGACCTCGTGCCCATCACGATGCCGTCAAGCGGTGTGAAGCCCATTGAGGTATCCATAGAAACGCCGTGATCGATGGCACACACACTGGCACCTGCGCCCAAATGGCACGTGATCATCTTCAAGTCGCGGCGGCTCTTGCCCAGAAACTCCGCCGCACGGCGGCTCACATACTTGTGTGACGTGCCGTGGAAGCCGTAGCGTCGAATGCCCATGTCGGCGTAGTAGCGGTACGGAATGGGATACACGTAGTTGCGCGCGGGCATGGTTTGATGAAACGCCGTGTCGAATGCGGCAACTTGCAATTTGCTCGGCCCGAACAAGCGGCGGCAGTGGTCGATAACCGCAAGCGCCGGTGGGTTGTGCAAAGGTGCCAGCTCAGCGAACCGCTCGATGGTGGCAACCACATCGTCATCAATGGCAACCGAGCAGGTGAACACGTCGCCGCCGTGCGCGATGCGATGCCCCACCGCCTGCACGTCATCCAAGCTGGCCAGCGGCGCACCGTCGCCTTCCACCAAGCTTGCAAGCACATGCTCGAGCGCGCCGGCGTACCCCTCGCCCGCAACGTCTTGCACTACTGCCCCGCGTTTATCGGTACACACAAAACGTGCAGGAGCACTTGAACTGCCAATACGCTCCACCACACCGCGCGAGAGTACACATTCGCTTTCTGATTCGAGCAGCTTGAACTTCAGCGAGCTTGAACCCGCATTCAATACCAAAACGATCACGGACGCACCACCTCTCGCTGGTAGCTTTCCTCAATGAGCGCCACAATCTCATCGAGCTTTCGGTTATCCACTGGCTTCACCAGAAAGCCCAGCGGCTCCATGCCAAATGGGTCATCCATCACGTCGCTGTACGCCGTCATATAAATAAACATGGGAACCTTCGGAAAATCGGGCAGTGCGTCGGGCAGCATCGTAGTACCCGCGCCAGCAATGTTGTGGTCGACAAACACCACATCAATGCCGCCCTTCCTTAATTTGGCGATGCCCTCTTGCAGGCACACGGCCTCGGACACCACATGAACGCGACCCGTACGTTCGAGCTGATTGGTTAGCTCAACACGCGCCGGAGCCTCGTCGTCAACAATCATCGCTTCAAAAATCATAGTCTTTCGCCTTTGCAAACAACGTAAACGTGCAGCTTTTCATTACACCACATTCCAGCACACCGGCGAGCAGATTATTTGAAAACTGCGAACACGCAAGTAGGCGACACTGCGACGCAGCGTGACAATAGGGCCAGGGCCTATTGTATGTTGGGATTGTAACTGAATCCCGCTTGTAAGGATGCAGGTAGACGGCTTGTTTTTGGGTTGGGGTGTCTGCCTGCATCCTTTCGGTAAAGAAAAAGTCAAGAATCGTGCCCGCGCAACGCTCGCATCACTTCGCACCGTTTTACTACCCGGCGAGCATGTATGCTTTCTGTATGACATCCATGGCCTCGCGCTTGGACTTCATGTTGACGTGTGTGTAGATCTTGAGCGTGGTGTCTGGGCTCTTGTGGCCGGCGAGGTACATCATCACCGACGGGTGCACGCCCTGGGCGGCAGCAAGACATAAAAACGAGTGGCGCAGGCTGTGAAGCGTCCAGCCTCACAGCCGTACTTCTTGCAGTGACGGCTCCACCATTTGCTGAGAGCCTGGGGCTGCGGGCGCTTTCCGTCGTCGTTGCAGCAGACGGCCACCTTGCCCTCAACCTCGTAGAGCTTGCCGTCAACCTCGACACACCCCGCCGCGCGCACGCCAGCGCACAAATCAAGCGCGTAGGTTGAATTACTAAACGCAACACTGGGGGGGTGTTGCATTAACATTTGCAACCAACCCCTTATGTTTTTACGTCGCCAAAAACAAGGACCTAGACTTGAGAGAACCGTTTAGATAGTAAAATGAATCGGTTGTACTGTACGCAACTATCTAGCCTGATTTGGAGCAACATCCGAGCTATGCAAAACAACCTTTTGACACTATACCGACAGGCGTTGCCGTCGTTCCGCTCGGGTGTCTTCTTCAATACCTACGCGTATCCAACTAAGATAGCGCCAGAATCGATTGCCGTCTACATCGCCACGCATACTGACCCTGGAGAAACGGTCCTCGATTTGTTCTCAGGGAGCGGGGCGACGGGACTAGCCGCCCAGATGTGTGAGCACCCAACTCAAAGCATGTTGAGCATTGCTGAGAAACTCGGCGTAGATCCCAAATGGGGTCCTAGAAACGCCATTCTCTACGACATAAGCACTTACGGCACCTTTGCAACTCGTGTGATGACGAACCCCCCCTCTTCGGATCTCTTCGTCAAGTCAGCAGAGAAACTAATTCGTGACGTGGACGTCGAACTAGGCCATCTGTATCAGGCTAAGGATGACCAAGGGCATGTCGGCACTATTCGCCATATTATTTGGTCAAGCGTCCTAACATGCAGGCAATGCGGTCGTGACTTCACGTTCTATGAAGGCATGGTCAGTTGGAACCCCCTTAGAATCGATTCAAATGGCAAGTGCCCTCACTGCGGTGCGAGAGTGACGACAGGCGATAACGCGTTTTCAATGGAGACGAAATACGATGCCTTGCTCGGCAAGAGCATAAGTAGCCGTCGTAGGATTCCGGTTCTGGTCTATGGCGAAACCAATGGGCGAAACTGGCGACGTACCGCAAATGCAGCGGATCTCGATGGTGTAACCAGAATCGAAGCTCTTGCCTATCCGGAGGACACAAAGCCACAGCCAATTGAATGGGGTGAGCTGTATAGGGCTGGGTATCACAGCGGGATTTCTCACCTGCACCACTTCTACACGAAGCGCAATTTTCTCATTATCGAAGCACTCTGGAGAAAGGCTGCAGATTACGAAAACGACGTTCGGGACGCGCTGCGCCTCCTAATACTCAGCTACAACGCCACGCACGCAACCCTCATGACGAGAGTGGTCGCCAAGCACAATTCGTCAGATTTCGTGCTGACAGGTGCCCAAAGCGGCGTGCTGTACGTTAGCAACCTACCTGTCGAGAAGAACATCTTTAAGGGTCTACAACGTAAAATAAAGCCCTTCGCAAGGGCCTTCTCCTACATAAATGGGTGCACTGGACATGTCAAGGTTATCAACCAAAGCAGCGACAGGCTTCAAGAGGACGACAGGACGATTTCATACGTCTTCACCGATCCACCGTTTGGAGACTTCATCCCCTATGCGGAGGTTAATCAAATCAACGAGCTTTGGCTGGACGCGACCACTGATCGCACAGATGAGGCCATCATCAGCCCCTCTCAAGATAAGGATGCCAATAAGTACAGCCATATGATTATGGCTTCACTGGCTGAGGCCAAACGTGTTTTAAAAGACGACGGGCTCATGACGCTGGTGTTTCACTCATCAAAAGCGGATGTGTGGCAAGCGCTCGCTTCGGCAATAGAAGACGCGGGCCTCGATGTGGTTACCACCACGCACCTTGCGAAGTCACAAGAAAGCTTCAAACAGGTGGTTTCAACGGGAAGCGTGAAAGGTGACTCTCTTATACTGCTGGGCAAGACGGAGCATAAGTCAGGCGCATCTATCGGCACAGAAGCAGAGCCTGTTTTTTACGAATGCCCAAACGACCCGTATGAGGCATATGCCTCATACGTAAACCATTGCCTCGAAAACGGATTGCGGGTAGAGCTGGACGCCCGCGATGCCTACGAGAGATTTACATCATTCGGGGCAATAACATGAGCAACAAGGAAATTGGCCAATTCTTTTCAGGACCCAGAGTCTCCAATCTTCTTGTGCTCGCTGCAGAGATCACCGATATCGAATCTGCTTACGCCATCGATCCTATGGTCGGGCAGGCAGACATGCTCGTAGCCCTGCAGCAACACGGAGCGCACACAGAAAGGCTATACGGGATTGACATCGACGGCGAGGCCGTTGAGGCTGCAAAGGCGAGGCTAGGAAACAGCAACCTTCTTGAGTGCGATGCATTGAGCCCATCGGCTACTGACTTGTATAGCTCACATGAGTGGGACTTGGTCATAACGAACCCGCCCTATGTCAGGTATCAGACCCTCGACACCTTTTACGGTGAGAATTCGGTAGAGACCATACGCAAACGTCTCATCGGGACCCTTGAGGCGCTCGATGCTTCGAGATCAAAGCGACCGTATCTCGAAGCGGCTAGATCGTACTCTGGGCTATCCGACCTCGCTGTGCCTTGCTGGATTCTTTGCGCATGCCTAGTAAAACCCGGCGGCAAGCTCGCAATGGTGCTGCCTGATGCCTGGCTGAAGAGAGAGTACGCCAGCGTCATCTATGACGTTTTGAACACTGATTTCACAATTGACCGGATTGTCATCGACGAAGGCCGCACCTGGTTCCCGGATGCGCAGGTCAAGACAAACCTCCTTATTGCCACCAAACGCAATGACGGCAGAACGACACCAGATAACACGCATGTGCATCATATAGGCTTGTCGAAGTGGGCAGTTAGCGAGCATTCACTTTCCGGCGCATTAGCGTACAAGGGACATGCTGGCGACGAGGCGTTTATTGATCTATGCCGAAACGGAGCGAATATCTCGAACAGCTTCGTATGGGCACGACGTGAAGACCTCAGCCGTGTTTCATATGCATCGTGTCCAGAAGCCGAAACGAGAACGGTGTCTCTTCGCGACTGGAGGCTTAACGTTGGCCAAGGCTTGCGCACAGGTGCAAACGGGTTCTTCTACCTGATGGAGGACGAGGACGGACGGGTCAGCAACAGTATTTGGGAGAATTGTGCAGGGTTGGAGCCTGCCAACGCTTGTCGCCTTCCGCTTATGCCGGCACTGCGCTATCAGGACGAAATCAGAGATGCGTACACTGTAGCAGCACGCGAAACTGGATACCGGCTATTGCTCATCAGCAAGCCCATCGAGAACAGCCCCGCTCTTGCAGAGCGAGAATTGACAAGCTTGAGGAAATATATCGATTACTGCGAAGAGCATGATGTTGTCCAGGATGGACGACGCCAGTATATACCAAGCCTTTCGGCTGTTAGGACAAACGGACCACTCAGTAGTACGCCCGACGTAGATCGATATTGGTACATGCTGCCCGCGCTCAAAGACAGGCACCTGCCAGACTTGGTGATCCCCCGCATCAATGGAGGCGTCGTGCGCGCCTATCTCCTTGCTGGTGACAGACAGGTTGTGGCAGATGCCAACTTCTCCACGATTTGGGTTAGTGGCAAGGACTGCAAAATGGCACACGCCGCGCTCGCGCTGCTGAACTCGACTTACGTCAGGCTCGAGCTTGAGCGCCACTGCAGCATACTGGGCGGCGGGGCTTTGAAGTGCGAAGCCGTGTCGTTACGCAAGTTGAAGCTACCTGAACCAAAGAGTGAACTGATAGAGGCACTGAGCCGGTGCGGAGCCGAGCTTGCGATAGCTCGCACCATCGATGAGGCAACGGCCATCCAGACAAGTATCGACAGCGATATTGCGCACGTGATGGCCGTGAACGAACAAGCCAGTGTCCTGCTTGCGCGATGGAGGGAAGAGCTTAACATTAGGGTGAAGCTAAGGAGCGAGTGACTACTATGGATATGAAAGACTACGAGCTTCGCGCGGAGCTCGACTACGAGGCCGCCAGAGACTTCTTCACGCAGGCAAGTCACGACATTCAGGACAGGTCAAAGGAAGACCCCTTACGCTACCTCTTCTGTACACGGTTGCCGATAATGTTCCCCAGCAAGCCTTGGTGGATTGACGAGCATGCCAGAAGAGCAGAAGCGAATGAAACATACAGCGTCAACAATACGCAAAGGAGCGGATTTGCCGACGTGTTAATTGGCCACACCGCCGTCGAATACGAAAAGAACCTAGCGCAAAGCAGCATATTCGATCACGGATACGAGCAGGTCGAAGACTATTGCGCAGGCCTCCTTAACAAAAACGTCGATCGTGACAACATCGTCGGAATCCTTTCCGACACCGTACACTGGTACGCCTATCGAGTTGACATCGAATATGACGGACGGCCCATGGCCGAAAACGGCCTCTGGGGCCGGGATGACCTAAAGCTTTGTGAAATCGATCAACTCGACATGACAGACACTTCCGACGAGAACCTGGGGAGATTCGAGAGATTCATCAACAAGTATTACGGACGCATCGGTTCGAAAGAGCTCACCCCGAAAGCGCTTGTGTCTGACTTCGGCCTGTACAGCGGAAGCACTAAGACCAGGACTGATGCCATACGAGATTTAGTCGCTACCGCCTGTAAAAAGAATCCTGGGTACGCGAAGCTCATTGAGGGTCTATGGTCAAACTTCGTCGAAGGTGTAACCGGGGTAGGCTCGGGGTTCACGGAAGACTACTCGCATGAGCTTTACATTATCACCCTCGCAAAGCTTATAGCGGCAAACATACTCGACGGCGGTGCACCAGAGAGAAGCGCAGGGCAGATACGAGAGATTCTTGAAGGTAGCTACTTCGTGAGTTTGGGCATCGAAAACCTTGTTGAATACGATTATTTCGGCTGGCTGAACGCAGACCCGTACATTGACGGTCTTATCGACTGTGCAATCGAGCTGCAGCGAGACCTAATGGTCTACGACTTCGCAAACGTGGCAACAACGGACCTGTTTGGTGGACTCATCTCTCAGATGGCAGGAGTTGATAAGAAAATACTTCTCGGCCAGGCGCCAACCCCTCAGCCCATCGCTGCAAGAATGGTCAGTAAGGTTATAGAAAACCTCGACGGGCGAGCGCCCCATCTAGTTGACATGTGTTGCGGATCGGGGATCTTCATTGTCGAAACGCTGTCACGGCTCATCGACAACATGGGCAATCCGGCAAGCCTAGAAGGCACTGAACTCATTATGCTCAGCGAATCCATATATGGCTTCGACGTTGACCCGCTTGCCGTCATCCTTTCGAAAGTCAACTGGGTGCTCGTGATGAAGAAGTACCTTAGCTTTTTCGCGGGACCCGTACATATTCCAGTGTACCATGCCGACTCCCTATTCACGCGCACACCCGTTAGCACGCACGATGACACAAGTGGCAACGAACTTGTTGCCCACCTTCACGATAGATCGGTTTCGATTCCGCAGTTCCTCATAAGCAGGCCTTATAGGCAACTGTTCGACGAGATGTTGGTCAAAGCCGACGTCGTCGCTGCCGACTACTCAGAAAAGGAGCAAGAGGTCGACGACGCAGACACGGATGGGATTTTCGCCAGCTTGGTAACGCATATGGGAACGGAGCTCGATGAGAACAGCCATCACTCTGCCGCAGCTACGTTTGCCGATCTTATCCGAGTGCTGAGTGACTTGCGCAACCGAGACAGAAATGGCATCTGGCCTTTTGTTCTGAGCAACTCGTTCAAGCCCGCATTTGCCACATCGTTCTTCAACGGCATCATATCCAATCCACCTTGGCTTGCGCTCAGCAGGCTGCGCGGGAACCCATATCATGACGCGCTGATTAAGCTGGCGAATTCGCATGGCATAATGCCACACGGCAGCTCCTTCCCCCACGTTGAACTTGCAACCATTTTCTTGGTGGCATCTATACGAAGATACGTGTCAGATGGCGGCGTGATAGCATGCATCATGCCTCACTCGATGCTTAACGGTAGGCATGAAGAGTCTTTCAGGACAGGGGGCTACCTTCGTTCAGGGCTAGCAACCGAATTTAAGTTAACCGAAATCTGGGAACTACCAAAGGAAGCCTTCAATAATCGCGCTGCAGTCATCTTTGCCAAAAAGGAGCACACCGATACTGCGAGCAGAGAAGTTGCAGGCATTGTGTTCGATAGCAGCCTCGATGAGACTCAAGTCACATACAAGCTTATAACTAACGGAAGGGCAACGGCCTTTTCCTACAGCACCCAAAATGTTGAGAAAGCCCTGGACGTCGTTAACTTCAATCAGGGCTTTGATGGAATGCCTCGAACGGCTGTTATCTTTAAATGCGAGCAGCAGCAGAATCGCCTCTGGACGGTTAGCTCGATTCCAACAAACGGCGACTCACTATCTTTTGCCATAAAGGACGGTAAGAAATGTAAGAATTTCAGCATCGGTACGGTCACAAATATTGACGGCAGTTTGATATATGAAATGATTACATCTAACCAGGTCATGCCCTTTGCGCCTGTCCATCCTGTAAGAGCTTTTCTGCCTGTGAAGTACGTCCCCGGGCAAGGAGCCGTCGAGCTATCCGATCGAGACCTTGCTTTGCTTGGAAGAAGCAACAAAGTACTTGCTGACAAGGTCAAACATTGCACGGAAGGCGGTGTTGAGTTCTACCAGGAAAAGGGCGGCTATCTCGCATATCTGGACACGAGAAACAAGCTTTCGCATACACTGCACGACACTTCAAAATGGCGTGTCTTGTACGGCGCCGGCGGCAGCAACATTAGTGCGTCGGCCATTAATTGCGAGGAAATCAGCAGGGCACATAAGCTGGCTATTGACCAGACTCTCTACTGGCGAGGGGCAAACAGCGAGGATGAAGCCCTCTATTATGTCGGCCTTCTCAACAGCGACGCCATTAACGACGCAATAAAAGAATTTCAGCCCGAAGGCAACTTCGGGAAACGTCATATCCACACGCTACCCCTTAGCCTTATTAGCGAATACGACCCGAATGATGAGAGACACGCCAAAGTCGTTGAAGCAACGAAGCTATTGCAAGCCAGGATTAAGAGGGCTTGTGCCGAGGATCCGCGTCTTGCTTCATGTCTAGATCCTGCAAACGGTGCTCTCAGCGGTCGACGGAGGAGATTTCAGCAGTTTTATAGAACCCTTCAGGAATTCGAGCGCCTTAACGCGACGTGTATGGAAGCTATTTAAGGCAGGGTGATCGAATGTTGCAGGATGTACGATGATTACAAGCATACGACTGCCTTTAAGAACGCCCTTCGACCACGAACAAGTAACGATTGATGACTGACCTGTGTCAATATTTCGGACACAAAAACTTGAGATTCTATGCCACCTTCAACACCCTTTCATCCATAGGTCTCGTTCGTTCAAAGAATGCATCCATCACTTGCGCCGGGATCTTGTAGTCAATCGTTGAATGCGGTCTTTTGCGGTTGTAATAGACTTCGATGAACTCAATCACAGCCATCTTGGCCTGGGCGCGTGTGGCGAAGCTTTTCCGGTAGTACATCTCGTTTTTGAGTGTGGCAAAAAATGATTCGGCAACTGCGTTATCGTGGCAGTTTCCGGTACGACTGCACGATAGTCGTACGTCATTGTCACGTGCCCACTCGGCAAGAAGGCATGAGGTGTACTGAGCACCCTTATCTGAGTGGAAAATAGCGTTTTCTGCCACATAGCCACGTGCTTTTGCATTGTCTAGTGCACTCACTACGATATCTGCCGTCATGCGCTCAGAAAGCGCCCAGCCCACAACCATGCGGGTGCACAGATCAATAACGGTTGCTAGATAAAGCCAGCCTTGTCCTGTGCGCAGGTAGGTAATGTCTCCTGCAAGCTTGTAGGTGGGAACAGGGCTTGTGAAGTCGCGCCGGATAAGATCAGGTCGGGGTTTTGCACTCTTGTCAGGGATAGTTGTGCGTTTTGATCTGTAGGGAGTACATCCCTTGATTCCCAGCTCACGCATGCATTTCCGCACACGATAGAGGGTGGTATTCCCGAAGTCGTTAGGCAAAAAGCACTTGATAAACCTTGCACCGAAGCGTCTGTCTGATTCTTCCCAGATGCGCTTTGCTGTCTGCCGTGTCTCATTCCAGTTATCAATCGATCCTCCTCGACCTAACCAGGCGTAAAAACCAGAACGTGACACTTCTAAGATGCGCGCCATCATCTTCACAGGATAGTTTTCCTTCTCCGCTAACATCAGTTGATAACGCGGCTTTACCCCTGCTCTTTCGCGAAGAAGGCTGCGGCTTTTTTTCTGGCACCTTTGCCAAAGCAGCACCGCACCCCGGAAACCTTGGTTGAAACCGCCAGACCGCGTTCGCGGAAAGCGATCATCATGCTCGTGGCATTTTCTGATTTCTGTTTGCCTCGCCGGTCACAAGAACCCGGACATAACGCTCAAGATCTACACACACGTCAACATGAAGTCCAAGCGCGAGACCATGGATGTCATACAGGAAGCATACATGCTTGCCGAGTAGTAAAACGGTGCGAAGTGATGCGAGCGTTGCGCGGGCACGATTCTTGACTTTTTCTTTACCGAAAGGATGCAGGCAGACACCCCAACCCAAAAACAAGCCGTCTACCTGCATCCTTACAAGCGGGATTCAGTTACAATCCCAACATACAATGGAACCTGACCCTATTGTCACGCTACCGTGCGATGTGGCGCAGCACCAGGTATTCGTTCAGGTTGCCCGTGCGGCCGTCGGCGAAGAAGCGCGCTTGCACCTGCGCACAGTCGGACACCTCGCGCGCCAGCTCGTCCACGTCACGCGAAGTGAAACTGTGGCAGTAGCGATACGCAGCGCGCTCGTGCTGCCACCCTAAAATGAAATCGCCCTCGTCAAATTCTTCGGGCGTGAGGCTCAGGTCGGCGAGCGCACGCTCATGCGACAGCAGCGCTTTCTCGCGAAGGCGGTCATCGCGCAGAAAACCCCAGAACGACACGATGACGTATCCACCTGGACGCACGCTTTGCACCAGCTCGCGCAGCAGACGCACGCGAAGGTGTGCCGTGGGAACGTGGTGTAGAAAGCCAAACGCCACTGCAACATCGAAGAGGGAAGCGGAGCTGCGAACAGCAGGGTCACAGATAGCGGAATCGCGGGTAGCACAACGGGCAGCAGCAAGATCGCAGATAGCGCCGCAGACAGCGCTACCTATGCGCAGTGCACCGATGACATCGAGCTCGCAAAATCGCACGTCAAATGGCACTGTACCAGCAGCCTCGCCAGGGTCATCCACGTGTGCGATGGCGAACTCGCCCGCAAGTGGCGCACAACTGTCAACCGCACACACATCAAAGGACACCTGCGGCACCTGCTCGCGCAGAAACGCTTCGAAACGTAAGTTTCCACACGCCACATCCAACAAACGGCACCAACGCTGCGACTCTTGCTGGTGCGCCGCATTCTGCACGTACGGCAGGCAGTGTTCCCATCCGGGCCATGAGGTGCGCCGCGTTTCAGAAAACGACTTCGCCTGCGCAGCGTAGAACCGCTCGTTCAGCGCAACCAGCGCGTCAATTGTCGCTTCATTCATGCGCCCCACCTGCCTTTCGCCTTCGCCACTTCAAAATAGATGCGCCACGCGCTCCGTTTTCTCATTCTAGTATAGAATTCCCCTTGCTATGGAATCGCTTCTCTTGGACATACTTGCTCGCCTGAATGCTGGCGAACAGCTCGACGCCAAACGGCTCGAAGCGCTCGTGCGCTCACACAGCGGACAGGCAGACGCCGAACACACCCGCTATTCAAAGAAGATGATTCTCCCCTTCTACCTGAACGTAAAGGCAAACGACCCTGCCCGGTGGCAGCGCTGGCAGATAAGCACTGAAACCGAACGGCAGTTGTTTGAGCTGCTGCGAATGAAACCGCGCCGCACGGCGTCGGGCGTGGCCACCATCACCGTAATCACGAAACCGTGGAAATGCGGCAGCAACTGCCTGTACTGCCCAAACGACCTGCGCATGCCGAAAAGCTACCTATCGGAAGAGCCCGCCTGCCAACGCGCAGAGCGTGTGTGTTTCGACCCGTACCTGCAAGTGGTATCGCGCTTGCAGGCGCTCATGCACATGGGACACGTCACCGACAAGGTTGAGCTTATTGTGCTTGGCGGCACCTGGAGCGACTACCCGCACGCATACCAAATTTGGTTTGCAACCGAGCTCTTCCGCGCCCTGAACGACTGCGGCGCGCACGAAGCAACGCAGCCAGATGACATCGCGCGCTTTTGTATCGCCGAGGTTGCCCAACAGCACGCCGAGATGCGCCGCGCGTTCTACCGCGCCTGCGGCGTGCCAACCGAAAAGGACGACGCACGCGCTTTTGTGGCCGAGGCACAAGCGCAGGTGAATGTGGGTAAACTCACCTACAACCAGGCCGCCGAGCAACTCTACGAGCACGGCGAAGCATGGAGAAATGTCGCGCGCATGCAAGTGTCCACGCTCGATGACCTGAAGATGCAGCAACGGAAAAACGAAGCCGCACGCCACCGCGCCGTTGGCTTCGTCATCGAAACGCGGCCCGACACCATTACCCCCGATAGCCTTTTCCTTATCCGACAGCTCGGCTGCACGAAGATTCAAATGGGCATCCAAAGCCTTGATGCACGCATTTTGAAAGCAAACCGGCGCGGCATCGGCCCCGAGCGCATCGCCCGCGCATTCGAGCTCGCTCGTCTGTATGGTTTTAAGCTGCACGCGCACTTTATGGTTAACCTTTTGGGTGCCACGCCCGACGCCGACAAGCGCGACTACCTCAAACTCGTAAGCGATACCGCCTACTTGCCCGACGAGGTGAAACTCTACCCGTGCGCCCTGGTGGCAGGCACGGGGCTGTGCGAGCACTACAAGCGGGGCACGTGGCGCCCCTACTCCGAAGACGAGCTTGTCGACGTGCTGGCAGCCGACATGCTGGCTACGCCTGCCTACCTGCGTATCTCTCGCATGATTCGCGATATTTCGGCAGGCGACATCGTGGCGGGTAACAAGAAAACGAACCTTCGACAGCTTGTCGAACAGCACATCGAGCAACAAGCCGAAGAAAACGCCACACGTCCCCTATCTGCGAGCACGGCGCAGGAAGAAGCACTTTCGGGCACCACACAGGAAGAAACACCTGCAGACGCTGCTCACAAAGAAGCATTCGCGGACACCACACGCAAAGAAGCACCTTCTGTTCGCGCTCCCCTGCACGAGATCCGCTACCGCGAACTGGGCTCAAGTGTGGCCGGTGCGTCCGATCTCACGCTCGACGTTATTGCATATGACACCTCGGTTACCTCAGAGCGGTTTTTGCAGTGGGTCACACCAGAAAACCGGATCGCAGGGTTTTTGCGGCTGTCGCTTCCCAACCAACGCGTGGTGCGCGAACGCGCCACCGATCTGGCAATAGGCGAACGTGAAGCCATGATCCGCGAGGTGCATGTGTACGGCAAGGTGGCCGGCATCGGCGGGCCGGGACAAAATGCGCAGCATTTGGGGCTTGGTCGCACGCTCATCGAACGTGCTTGTGCCATCGCCCGCGAGCACGGCTACACCACCATAAACGTGATCAGCGCCGTAGGAACCCGCGAATACTACCGCCACCTTGGCTTCCACGACAACGAAAACGGGCTCTACCAGCAACGTCTCCTGGTAGAGCCCGACAGCGCCCACTGACAACTCCCGCTAACAGCGCGAAGCACAGCAGATTGGCAGTATGGGGTTTAAGCGCAACCCTGCCCTCGAGCTCAATAGCGCCCGCTACGCCTTCTGACGCCCGTAGGCAGCCCAGTACAGAAGCCCAATGAGCACCGCGCCGCCCACGATGTTACCCAGCGTAACAGCCGAGATGTTGCTCAGCAGCCCCATCATGGTAAGCGCCGACACGTCAGCCGCACCACTGTACGCAAACCCACTTGCCTGTGTGATCATTCCCATGGGAATAAGGAACATGTTGGCGACACAGTGCTCAAACCCGCAGGCCACAAACGCAAAGATGGGGAAGATGGACGTAAACATCTTGTCCACAACGGTGCGTCCCGCAAAGCCCATCCACACAGCAGCGCACACAAGCGCGTTACACATGATGCCGCGGAAAAACGCTACACCCCACGGCAGCGCTGCCTTGCCAGCGGCAACTGATATCATCGCATCGCCCACGCCGCCGCCATTCATGCCGGCAAAGTTCGCGAACAGCAAGATAACTACCACCAAAAGTGAACCAACCAAGTTGCCCACATACACGATGCCCCAGTTTTTCAGCATCGCACCCCACGACACCTTCTTGTCAGCCACGGCAGCAACCATCAGGTTGTTTCCGGTGAAAAGCTCAGCGCCGGCAATAATCACACATACCAGGCCCACCGAGAACACAAAGCCGCCCAAAAGCTGCGACGCGGCAAATCCCAGCTCGGCGTCGCCTTTCACCAGCAGCATAAACGTGCCGCCAAACGCGATGAACACGCCTGCCAGCACCGAAAGCGCAAAGCAGCGCAGCGGTGCCGTGCCAGCCGTGCTGGCCTTGCCAACCGCAATGCCCTGGGCCTTCTGAAGCAGAGCAGCCCCCGACACACAGTCGGGATTGGCCGCCAACACATCCTCTTTCTCGATCGTCATATTCCTCGCTCCTTCCCGTAGCGATTCTTTAGGTTAAGCCTTCTCCACCGACACGGCGCACACCTTGTATTCGGGCGCCTTCGCAACGCCATCCAGCGCAGCATTGGTGAGCCAGTTCGAATTTCCGTCCTGGAAATGGAACGGCATCCACGTTTCTCCCTCATTCGTCTTGCCGCTCACTCGTGCGGTCGATTCAATGCTCCCGCGGCGGCTCGACACCTTCACGCGATCGCCGTCGGCAATGCCTAAACGCGCGGCATCCGCATCGTTGATTTCGATAAACGACTCGCTGGCGATCTCGTTTAAACCTGCGGTTTTATCAGTCAAAGCACAGGCGTTGTACTGGTACAAAATGCGACCCGTCGACAACATCAGTGGGAACTCATCGTCGGGCAGCTCAACCGACGGACGATATTCGGCCAGCGAGTAGCCACCCTTGCCGCGTGCGAATCCACCTACATGCAGAATGGGCGTGCCCGGATGATCGGGCGCGGTGCATGGCCACTGCAAGCCCCGGCCGGCAATCTCGGCGCTGTCAAGGCGAGCATGGCTAATACCCGCAAAGCTGGGCGTGAGACTGGCGATCTCGTCCATAATCTGCGCAGCGGTCAAACGAGGTTGCTCATACCCCATCAAGTTCATAATGTCGATAAAGATGTCGGTATCAAGCCTCGTGTCGCCCGACACCTCCACCGCCTTACGCACGCGTTGCACACGCCGTTCGGTGTTGGAGAACGTGCCTTCCTTTTCCGCATAAGAACGGCCCGGAAGCACCACATCGGCGTACTTCGCCGTTTCGGTCATGAAGAGGTCGTCCACCACCAAGAACTCGAGCGATGAGAGCGCTTTGATAACGTGATGCGTGTCGGGGTCGGTGCGAACCGGGTCTTCACCGCAGATAAACAGGCCGCGAATCTCGCCTTCGATCATTTTGGGGAAACACTCGGTTGCCTTGGTGCCCACCTTAGGGTTAAGAGAAACTCCCCACGCTTGCTCGAACTTGCGCAGCACATCGGGGTTTTCCACCTTCTGATACCCTGTAAAATCGGTAGGCAGCGCGCCCATGTCGCACGCACCCTGCACGTTGTTCTGACCGCGAATGGGGTTCACGCCGCAACCGGCGCGCCCAATTTTGCCGCATACCATGGCGATGTTCGACAAGCTCATAACGCCATCGGTACCCGTGGAATGCTCAGTCACACCCAAGCAGTACAGAATGGGTGCACGGTCGGCCTGCCCATACAGCAGCGCTGCGGCGATTAGGTCGTCTTCTGGAATGCGGCAGATCTCGGCCACGCGCGCAGGTGTGTAGCTAGCCACCATAGCGGCCAGCGCGTCAAAGCCCTCGGTGTAGCGGTCGATGAAATCACGGTCGATAAGCCCACGCTCTATCAGGATATGCACCATGCCATTCGCAAACGCCACGTTGGTGCCGGGACGCAGCTTCAAATGGATGTCGGCACGGGCAGCCAGCCCAATGTCGCGCGGGTCGACCACGATGAGCTTCGTTCCGCGCTCAACGGCAGCGCGTATCTGCATGCCAAACACCGGATGAGCTTCTTCGGGGTTTGTTCCCACTAGCATTATTACGTCGGAATTGCGCGTGACGTCGTAGATCGGATTCGTCATAGCTCCCGAGCCAAGTGTCGTTGCCAGACCGGCAACCGTGGGAGCGTGTCAAACACGTGCGCAGTTATCAACGTTGTTCGTCCCGAACGCACAACGCGCCATCTTCTGCAGCATGTACACGTCTTCGTTCGTCGATCGCGAGCAAGCGAACGCGGCGAGCGCATCAGGCCCTACCTGCTGCTTAATGCGCGTGAAGTTGCTTGCCACGTAGTGAAGCGCTTCATCCCACGACGCTTCCTCAAATTCGCCAGTTTGCTTGTTCTTGATGAGCGGTGTGCGCAGACGTTCGGGGCTGTGAACGAAGTCGAAGCTGGCCGAACGGCCTTTCACACACAGCATCGAATGATTCGATGGACCAGCTACTCCCTCGGTGTCAACGATGCGGTTATCCTTCACCACCAAGTTCAGCTGACATCCCACAGCGCAATGCGGGCACGTGGTTTGAACCTTTCGCGTTTCCCATTCGCGGTAGCTGGCACGACGCTTTTCGGTGATGGCTCCCGTGGGGCACGCCTGAGCGCAGTTGCCGCAGTTTTCGCAGTCGGTCGCGCGCCAATTCTCGCCGAACGGTGCCTCAATCGCTGTTCGCACACCCCGCTTGCTGGTATGCAGCGTGTGGTTGCGCGCCGCCCGGTTGCATGCCCCCACGCACCGCTGGCACGCGATGCACAAGTTTGGATCGAACCGCAGAAACGGGTTGCTGTCGAGCACGGCCTTTCGCGGCTGAGCCACGTAGTACGGCGATTCAACGACCCCCTGCTCACGACAGACCGTTTGCAGCTCGCACGCGCCATTCTTCACGCAGCTAAAGCAATAGTTCGTGGAATCAAGACCATGACGTGCAAGTATCAGCTCGAGCGCTGTCTTCCGCGACGATCGGACGCGCTCGGAATCCGTTGTCACAACCATGCCTTCGGCAACAGGCGTGTTGCACGCCGTTACTAGTTCGCTTCGTCCCTCAACTTCAATTGCGCAAACACGACACGACCCGATGTTACTTACATGCTTCAGGTAACACAGCGTGGGAATACTCACGCCAGCCTGGCGTGCAGCTCCCAAAATGGTCGTGCCCTCCCTCACGCTTATCGCACGGCCATCAATGGTCACATTCAGCATCTTTACCTCACCCCATTTCTCGCTCGCTTCGCCTTCGCCGCTTTTGAAACGCACTACTTACGCACCGTTCACAACAAAGGCTTACCGCGATCAATATTCACATCTGTCGTGTTTCGCCAGCGTTTCAAATTCGATCAAGTTCGGTCAAACGCCGCTTTGTTGTTTTGAGCGGCGCGGCGAAAAGAAGCGTGAAAGAGACAGGGGGAAAGCCGGGGGGAACCGAAAAGAAGGCGGGGAAGGAGGCATGAAGAAGGCGACGAACCACCCGCTCGCCACACCGCGCCACCCGCCCGGCGCATCGCATCCGTTGCGCCACCCGCCCGGCGCATCGCATCCGTTGCGCCACCCGCCCGCCACACCGCGCCACCCGCCTGCTGAAACAATTCGGTGATGCGACCCATGTATACTTATGTGCATGCAAGCGACACCACAGCAGGGGCACACCCTTTCTGAGGTGCCGCGCGCGATACGCACCTGATATGAAGGCGAGTCGTCAAAGCGGGCTCCATTTTGCAGGAAAGGCCTTTAAGCCCCCTTCGAAGAGACTCTTGGCAACTCGTGCTGAAGGAAAGGTCGGACTACTATGAGCAGCACACGCTACCTTGTGGACAAGCTCGCCGAAGAGCGACGCCTGTCCGTCGAGCAGTACGAGCAGATCATCCTCAACCGCTCACCCGAGCTTGCCGCTCATGCACGCGAGCTGGCCTGCGCGCAACGCAAAGCCGCATACGGCACCAGCGTGTTCATACGTGGACTCATTGAGGTGAGCAACTACTGCAAAAATGACTGCTACTATTGCGGCATCCGCAAAAGCAATGCTTCATGCAGCAGGTACCGCCTAAGCGCCGATGACATCTTCGACTGCGCACAAACGGCCTACGATCTGGGGTGCCGCACGTTCGTGTTGCAAGGGGGCGAAGACCCCTGGTTTACCGACCAGCGGGTTGCAGAAATTATCGGCCAGCTGAAGCACCGCTACCCCGATTGCGCCATCACGCTTTCCTTAGGCGAGCGGAGCTTTGAGAGCTACCAAGCGCTGCGGCAAGCCGGTGCCGACCGCTACCTGTTGCGACACGAAACAGCTTCGGCACGCCACTACCAAATGCTGCACCCAGCCGATCTGGCGCTGCAAAATCGCCTGCGCTGCTTGTCCGACCTGCGCGACCTTGGGTTTGCCGTGGGTAGCGGGTTTATGGTAGGAACGCCCGGGCAAACAGCCTACGAGCTTGCATGCGACCTAAAGCTCATCGAAGAGTTACAGCCCGCTATGTGCGGCATCGGCCCGTTCGTGCCGCACCACGCAACCCCCTTCGCAAACGAGCCGCAAGGGTCGGCCGAGCTCACCTGCTTTCTGCTGTCGCTTCTGCGCATCATGCGACCCAGCCTGCTTTTGCCCTCCACCACCGCCTTGAATTCCATTCAGACGGCTGGCATGGAGCAAGGAATTTTGGCCGGCGCGAACGTGATCATGCCGAACTTGTCGCCGTTTTCGTGTCGCAGCAAGTACGAAATTTACGACAACAAGGTTTTCGGCATCGAAGACGCCGCCGCGCAGTTGGAAAGCCTGCGGAAGCGCATCCGCGCAATTGGCTACGAAATTGTCACCGACCGGGGCGACCCCCAAGCACCCGCGTAGTGCGCACGGCACGCGACCGAGCACACCGCACAACGCTACGAACCCGGCACGCGGGTACGTAGCACGCACGGCACGCAGAAGCGCAACGCGAACCGAAGCTACACGCCTGTCACGTAAGCAAACCGAAACGGACCGAACCGCCACCAAACCACCGCCGAGCGGTGCCAACGAGAAAGAAGGACCTCATGACTACCTGCACGTATGACCCGAAATCGCCTCACGCCGACGAATTCATCAATCATCAGGAAATTCTCGACACGCTTGAGTACGCACAACAGCACAAAAACGATCTCGAGCTCATCGAGCGCATTCTGGAGAAAGCCCGCCCGAACCTGCATCCCGCGCGCGACCACTGCTCGGTTATCACCCACCGCGAAGCCGCAGTGCTTATGGCCTGCGACGACCCAAAGGTCAACGCCGCCATCAAGCAGCTCGCGCACGACATTAAGCTGGCCTACTACGGCAACCGCATCGTGCTGTTCGCGCCGCTGTACCTGTCGAACTACTGCGTGAACGGCTGCTTGTACTGCCCGTATCACGCCAAGAACAAGCAAATTCCCCGCCGCAAGCTCACGCAGGACGAAATCCGCGCCGAAGTAATAGCGCTGCAGGATATGGGACACAAGCGCTTGGCCATCGAAGCGGGTGAAGACCCGAAGAACAACCCGCTCGACTACATTCTGGAAAGCATGGAAACCATCTATTCCATCAAGCACCGTAACGGCGCCATCCGCCGCGTGAATGTGAACATCGCCGCAACCACGGTTGACGACTACCGTCGGCTCAAAGAGGCCGAAATCGGCACCTACATTCTCTTCCAAGAAACCTACAACCGCGAAAACTACGAGCGACTTCATCCCACAGGCCCCAAGCACAACTACGCGTGGCACACCGAAGCCATGGACCGCGCCATGGAAGGCGGCATCGACGACGTAGGATTAGGCGTGCTGTTCGGCCTGGACAACTACTTGTACGAGTTCGTCGGCCTACTCATGCACGCCGAACACCTGGAAGCCGTTCATGGCGTGGGCCCGCACACCATCAGCGTGCCGCGCTTGAAGCCTGCAAGTGACATCAACCCCGACGACTTCGATAACGGCGTGCCCGACGACATGTTCGAGAAAATTATCGCGTGCATCCGCGTTGCCGTGCCCTACACAGGCATGATCATTTCCACCCGCGAAAGCGAAGTCGTGCGCGAACGCGCGCTGCGTTACGGCATATCGCAGATATCGGGTGGCAGCCGCACAAGCGTAGGTGGCTATACCGAAGAAGCCCGCCCGCACGACACCGAGCAGTTCGACGTGTCGGATCAGCGTACCTTAGATGACGTGATCAGCTGGCTTATTTCGTGTGACCACATACCCAGCTTCTGCACGGCATGCTACCGCGCGGGGCGCACCGGCGACCGCTTCATGAGCTTCTGCAAAAGCGGCGAAATACTGAACTACTGCCATCCCAACGCGCTCATGACGCTGCAAGAGTATCTGACCGACTACGCAACGCCTGAAACCAAACGGGCAGGTGAAGCCATTATCGAGCGTGAGCTTAATAAGATCACGAACGAGAAGACCCGCAGCATTTGTGAGGCCCGCATTCGAGACATTAAGGAAACCTCGCTGCGCGACTTCCGCTTCTAGCGCAGCGTGCACTACGGGCGCGCACGTTGCTGCACGTGACGCGCCCACCACGTACACCCACACCGCAGCGGCGCCCACCACGTGCGCCTGCCACGCGCACGCGCCGTACCGCCCCACACCCGTCCCGCGACCAAGTTAGGAGGCCGGCAATGGGACTGAACGACACCCCCGCAAGCGAGCGGGCGACCATTGGCTTTTTCGGCATCTGCAACGCCGGCAAGTCGAGCGTTGTTAACGCCGTCACCTCGCAAGACCTATCCATCGTGTCGGGCACACCTGGCACCACCACCGACCCAGTGCGCAAGACCATGGAGCTTTTACCTTTAGGGCCCGTGGTGATTGTTGACGCCCCCGGCATCGACGACGCAGGCGAGCTTGGCCAACTGCGTGTGCGCAAGGCGAAGCAAGCGCTTACCACGTGCGATATTGCCGTGCTGGTAATCGACGCCGCGCGCGGCGAGGAAGAAGCCGATTGCGAGTTGGCTCGTGCCGTGCGCGAGCGCGGCATTCCGCTCGTGCGAGCATGGAACAAGGCTGATTTGCTGTCACCAAGCGAGCGGCAGCGCATGCAGCACCGCGAAGGCGACGTGCTCGTAAGCGCCGTCACAGGCGAAGGCATCAACGAGCTGAAAGAAACGATAGCTCGCAGCGCCCGCACAAGGGAGAAGCAGAAGCGCCTGATTGCCGACCTTATTCAGGAAGGTGATACGGTGGTGCTGGTTGTGCCTATTGACTCGTCGGCGCCGAAAGGCCGGATTATTCTTCCCCAGCAAATGGTACTGCGCGACGTGCTTGACTCACACGCCCAGGCGCTCGTGTGCCAACCCTCGCAGCTGGCAGGTGCGCTTACGTCGCTTCGCCAACCGCCGCGCCTTGTGGTTACCGATTCGCAAGCGTTTGAGCAAGTGGCACGCATTGTTCCGGACGATGTACCCCTTACGTCGTTTTCCATCCTCATGGCGCGCTACCGGGGCGACCTGTCGTCGTTTACAGATGGCGCGCGCGCACTTGCCGGGCTGCGCGACGGCGACCGCGTGCTCGTATCGGAAGCGTGCACGCACCACCGCCAGTGCGAAGACATTGGAACGGTGAAGATACCGCGCATGATTCGGGAATGTACCGGAAGCAATCCGACGTTTGAGTTCTCATCGGGCGCGCATTTCCCCGATTCGCTTGCCGGCGTATCACTTGTTGTTCACTGCGGCGGCTGCATGATCAGCGACGCGCAGATGAAGGCTCACACCGACGCAGCGCGAAGCGAAGGCGTGCCGCTTATCAACTACGGCATGGCGCTCGCGTACATGACCGGCGTGCTGAAGCGGAGCTTACAACCGCTCCCTGAAGCGAAAACGCTGCTTGAAAACTTGTGAGGAAACGGCAGCGAGCATGACGGCACGGCAGGCAACGGCACGGCGTGCGCCAAAGGGTTACGCAACCCGATACACGGCAGCAGGTTACCCTTCGTGTCTTGCTGCCGCAGCCTTTCGTGACGCTTTGTCACCCTGCTCCGTCACCCAACCGGCGACGAAGCTAATCTGTCGCCCCCGGCGGGGCGGCGACACGATACAATAAGGCAAGTGGAACCGAAGCCAAAGGAGGCTGCCATGGACACCAGGGTTGCTGCAATATCGATCATCGTCAAGAACACCGAGTCGGTCAACCAGCTCAACGAGCTGTTGCATGAGTACCGCGACTACATTATCGGCCGCATGGGCATTCCCTACCGCGAGCACAACATGAACGTGATCATGATCGCCCTTGACGCGCCACACGACGTTATTTCGGCACTGTCGGGCAAAATCGGCGCACTCGACGGCGTCACCTCAAAAAGCGTGTGCTCCGCGCTCTAACGCTTTAACGACCTAACGGTCTAACGGTCTAACGGTCTAACGCTCCAACAATCCAAGCTCGTAAAAACGCCCCTGTCACCCGCGCAGGGGCTCCGCCGCGTTCTCTACCGAGTCCGACACAGATAGTCTTTACATCAGTGATCTTATGCGCCTGAACTGGGAGGATACTTATGCCCGCCTACGCTGAAAGCTACCTTATGGACGCAATGGAAAACCTCGGCGAAATGGCTGATTGTGTCGCGGCAGCCCCGGATGTCAGTCTTACTGAGTTCTGGCACGTTTTCGTGTCAAGCACCGTCGCGCGCGAAATCGCCAAGGGATCACCCTTTACCATTGTGGGGAAATCGGGGCTTGAGTTGGCAAACGAAGTCTGCGAGCAGGGAGGCCTCGCCTTTCCCGACGACCCAGGCACCCTTTCGGTCAGTGACAGCTTCAACCTTTCGCCCTCGTATTGGTGCGGCTGGATTCTTGCTTTCTATCAATGGAGCACAAGCCTTACCTTTGCGGAAATTAATCGTCACCTTCCCATTAGCACCGTGTTCAACATGTACAGAACATATCATGAGCAATCCGAAGACCGATTTCGGGAAGCCGCCGATGAGATAATCGCCGCCAGCAGTTACCCGCAGGGGCTGAAACACCAGCGCACCCTTATGGGGCTTTCCCAATCGCAACTGGCACAACGCTCTGGCGTGGGAATTCGCGCAATACAGCAATATGAGCAGGGCTCGAAAGACATCTCGCGAGCGTCGTTTGACAACGTGTGGAAACTCGCCAAAGCGCTGCATTGCCAACCACAAGACCTCATGCCGCCAGCACGTCGATTCGAATACGGAGTAGTGGCACTGTAAAAGGCTTCAATGAAACTGAACTTACAACAGGATTACGACCCCCTTTGCAGCTTAGCCGTAGCGGGGAATACCTTGAAGGTATGACAATAACAAATATTCTTCTATGTGTTATATACACTTGTTATTCTATTCGTTATACTGATTTGCAGGAGAGATAGGGTTGAAAAGCTATTCGTCACGAGAGATCATCGCATAGCTCAAGGCTGATGGGTGGTACGAGGTCGCAGTAGTTGGAAGCCACCACCAATTAAAACATCCGACAAAACACGGACGAGTCACAGTGAAGCATCCAACAAAAGACATACCACCAAAGACGCTCAAGAGCATCGAGGCACAATCGGGGCTGCGATTCGAGTAACCCCCTCAAAAGGAGCATACATGAAAAAAGCCGACCGGTACTTCTATCCAGCAATTTTTACTTACGAACAGGGGCAGGAAATCGCTGTGGAATTCCCTGATTTAGGAGTAGCAACAAGCGGCGTAGACGACAATGACGCGCTGCTATCCGCACGCGAACTTCTGGGCTGTGTACTGTTCGGATTAGAAGAAGACGGTGAAGAAATACCAGCTCCCACACCTTTAAGCCAACTAACCGTCGAATCGAATGAGCGAACCGTACTCATTGACGCATATATGCCCTCGGTGCGGCAGGCTCTATCATCTCGAGCAGTAAACCGCACCGTAACGCTTCCCGCATGGCTGAATGCTTTGGCCGTCGAACATGGTGTCAATTTCTCGCAGACCTTACAAACAGCCCTGCGTCAGCAGCTGCGCGTGTAGCAGACCTCCGAAATGGTTGCGATTACAACCATAAGGGAAAGGGTTTTACTTTGTCGAGCGTTTAACCGAGCTTGGGTAGCGTGATGGTAAACGAATCTTCAGTGTCGACACCTTTTCTCAATCCAAGCGCTTCGGGAAGGCAAAGGGCTGCATACCACGGCAGATACACCACCTTGTCACGAACCTCTACATTAAGACGCGAGAACACAAAACCACGCTTGATATCGTAATCGCTCGTTGCCAGCAACTTATTCAGCGCTTCGTGAGCCCGGGGAGAACGGCCAGACTTGATTTCAATGGGAACTACTTCCCCACGGGCACCCTCAACAAGGAAATCAACTTCGCCGCGCTTGCGATTCATGTAATAGTACAGAGAGCAACCACACGATACGAGCGCTTGAGCAAAAACGTTTTCAAACATAAAGCCCAGGTTAACCGTACGATCATCAGTGTAGAGTGCGCGCGCAACTGAAATGTCGTAACGGCTTGTCAGCATGCCCGTATCCGACTCGTACAGTTTAAAGTTACCTGAATCCTCCGTTGCCTTAAGCGGGCTTTTCGGATTGCGTACCACATTACACTTGAGCCCAACATGAGCCGATACAAGCCAATTGAAATCGAGACTAAACTTGTCGTAGCGGGCCTTAGAATCCAATGAATTCAAGCGGAAACGCTGAGATTTCGCATCAAGCTGCACGGGGAGCTGCTCAAAAATAGCGCACACATTCGGAGCGGCGTTTTTCGCGTATTTTGTAATATCGTGAACGTAAGACACAACCAGTTCGCTTTGCACCGTTCTCACCGACCGCATGTTGCCGCCGTCATCCACAAACGCCTGCACAGCAGCAGGCATGCCGCCCACCACCATGTACGTGCGAAAGTAGCTAAGGAGCGATTCGTGCAGGTAGTCGGGCACAGGCGTAAGCGCAGCGCAGCACTTGTCTACCACGCCCAACACATCTGGCTTCAGGGCGTTTGCCCAGCAGAACTCTTCGAAATCCATGGGGTACATGGTTACTTCTGTTACGAATCCCACCGGATATGAACGCACATGCCGCAATTCGGTACCAAGCATCGAACCAGAAAACGCATAGCAGAAGCGACCGTCCTGAACGAGTGCCTTTACCAACGTCATAAGATCGGGAAGCTCTTGAATCTCATCTATAAATACCAACGTTTTACCTACAATGAGTTCGGCATCCGAAAGCAACGACAACCGCACAATAAAATCTTCAACACTCGAAACATCCGAGAGAACACGCTTCGCATCTTTATTGAGAACAAGATTGACTTCCGCAAGAGACTGAAATCGCTGCCGACCGAGATGTTCGATCAAGTAGCTCTTGCCGATTTGCCGCGCACCAGTAACAAGGAGAGCCGTCTGACCCAGCCTGTCTGCCCAACGCTCGAGCTGATTATAGGCTTTCCTTTGAAACACGTTGCTACCTCGTCAATCTAGAAGAGTATTTGCAAGTACCAGGAAGTTTGCAATTTTGCTAATCTTTACTGCTTGATATTTTACAATTTTGCTAGTCTTTGTTTCAACCTATTCTGCAATTTATAGATTCTTTAATAAGCAATAATGCTGAATTTCCTACCGCACAAAGCAGGCGACCCCTGGTTGAGAGGCCGCCTGCTTACCACTAGCGCACGATGAAGGTGTAGAACACGTCGTCGTTTTCGCTGGTGCCGGCGATGGAGAACCGCACGCGATACGTTCCTTTGGTGGCTGGGATTGCTGCGGTCGCAGTACCCTTTCCATTGGAAATACTTATCGTCGGAGACACTTTCGTTTCAATTGTTTCAAACGTAGCAAGAGGACTCTTTTGCTTCTCTACCGTAACTGTTACTTGACTCGCATTCGTATCACAACCAAACGAAACACTATATGACTCGTCCGTTCCGCTGAGAGCGTTATAGGTGCGCGGCGCATCGCACGCCACCGACAAGCTCGGCTGTGCGGCGTCAGTTGCTTTATACGTACTGCTCTGGTCAACATTACTGCACGTTCCATTGAGTACATTTGGTGCATCACCAGCACAAAGCTTCCATGTGATGTGGTATGAATCTGCGGGCAATCCGCCGAAGAAGAAGGTGTACGTTTTTTGCAGCGCATTAGCTCCGTAATCTCCCAGCTTGAATGCCACGGTGTTGCCATTTACCCATGTGCCGTTGATCTGGCTGCCGCCAGACTTCAGGGTTGCTGTCGCTTCAAGAGGGACCGTGAACGATGAAGCGTCCGTCTTGCTCAATGTGCCAACCAGATACACCTTCGAACCCTTGAGGCGTTCATCACCTGCAGGCGCAGTATTCACCTTAACGTCAGTCGAGGTCGCCCCAATTGCACCAAACACCACCGAGGTTACCGTGTAATTCACTGATGAACCCAAAGTGTACGAACCTGCGCCCGCGCTCGGAATCAGTGAGAAGGAAACTGTACTGGCCTCCGGGTTAACGCCCGAGCCAAGCTCACCGAAGTCGGCACTGAGCAGGAATGTCTCGTTGGTCCCTATCGGGCGGTCAGCAAGCACGGGCGGGGCTGCCGCCGTGGCCCCCATCTCGGTGAACTGCGAGAACTTCACCGTATTCGCGCCTCCGACAGGAACCGTGTAGTGGTAATACGCGTTTGGTGCAGCATTGGTATTGGACTCAGCCTTTTCCGCGGCAAGTACCGTGAGGGTAAGATCGGTGCCAGCAGGCAGAGACTGGCTAAACGTAACCTGATAGTCGCGCCCAGTTACATTTGCGCCATCGCTTACCAGCTGTGCCGTCCATGCGCCGCGTTGCGAAACCGAAACTTGTTTGCCCGTGTAGCCGCTTTCGAAGCTCGTAAACACCCTGCCGCTCTTGATAAGCGCTGTTCCCGTCGGGTTCACCCAAGCATGCACGGTGAGCGTCTTTGTACCATCAGCATCAGCAGCGCTCATATCCTGGGATGCGGTATTCGCCGAGAGTTGCGTCTTACCATGCAAGCCACTCGGCACGGCCTCAGCATCGAGCAAGCCAAGACGCGTCGTGCCATCGCCGTTCGAAATATACCAGCAATTGAATTTATCCTTGTTATCACCCGTCGGGTTTGCCGGTATACCATTAAGAGGATCAACGGGCTCGGCTGCACCATCGGTTTGAGTGCGCAGCACGGTGGGTAGCGAATTGCCGTCAGCATCTTTAAGATCAAGCTTCAAGGTGCCCACATCATAGGCAATACGGTAATGATCCTGCACCAGGTTGCCAGCTATGGTCGGTGTGCCATCCGTCTTCACAAACGTAAAGGTGCTGTTCTGAGCCCCACAGGCACCAATGGTGACCGCCGTAACATTACCGCCATTAATGGTAACCGTGGAAGCAGTGCTCGGAACAACTGTACCGTCGGTCCCTGTAGTCGCAGCGCTGCCACCATTGCTGCCAATAGCGTGGCTCGCACAGTTTGCCTCCACGCCAGCTAAGGTCATGTTGCCCTTGACTATCACATCGGCATTTCCAGTAAGCTTGCCACCTGTTTGCGCATAGCTGCCCTCGCCAGACAGACCCTTCTGGTACGTTACGCCATAACCGTTTTCGCAGCCTGCATCGCCTGTGCCTGAGATGGGCCTGCTCTCAGCTACTAATTCACAATTCGCCGCAACAGAAGCCGCCTCCGTTACCACCAAGTTGCCATCCAATACCACCTTCGCATTGGAATTGATGGTCAGCGCCCCGATGGTCACACCAGTACTGTTCGTAGGCTCCATCGGTTGCTGCACGGTGATTGTCTTATTCGCGCCGAGGCTTTTCACTGTTAAACTCGCCGGTGTTGAATTAGGGTCGGTGGCCGATGACACCTTCTCCTTCAGTAGCAGATAATTCAGGGACAAGTTGCCGTGGTCGTGAGATACCCCGCCCTGGGTAATCTTAGATTCCTCAATGGCCATATTGCCATTGCCAACCTCAACGATCTGGGTACCGTTGATGGTCACATCGGACTTAGCATTGTCGATCACCAGTTTTCCGGTAAAGAGCTTATTGGTTTTACCACTGTTGACGTAGGCAACCTGTATGGTGCTGTTCTTGCTCGGGTCGGTTTTGATACACGAGACTGTAGTGGTTCCACCATCCGTGCCGATCATGGATACATCGCCAAGATCAGATTCGTTCTGCAGATATATATTGCAGCCTGTGATGTTCAACGTTTCTGCTGCGTGAATCGGCTCTTTTACCGGGCGACCTGTGGTGCCAATCGTGCAGTTCTCCAAAGACACCGAAGTGCCATCTATCGCTTTCGCATTATGGTTTGAGCTTCCTTCAGCTTCTGCAACGATCATATTAGTCACGCTGACATTCCCCACACCAGCGCCACCAATCCATGCACCTTTGTATTGACTGGATGCACTCGTGCTTTCCTTTACGGCTATTCGGCTGTTGGTTATTGACACATTGCCGTATGAGTTTGCCCCTTCAGCGGGCGCTTGATTCCCAGAACCAATGCCCGAAGAGCTCGACGGAGCATTCAATTCCATCGACACATCAACCTTATCCAAGGTGATGCCACCGTTCGCGGGATTCGCCTCAGTGGCGCCGATAGCAGCTCGACCTGACTCCGGTGCAAGCTTGATGGTCTTGTTTTGCGAGGCATCGCTTGCGTTATAACCACCCGTCAACGTTAGACTCGTATTTGACGGCACCAGGATGTTTTTCGCTTTGATGTTGCCCTCTTGGGTTAGGTTGACAACCGTTGGGCCAGGCGTAACCTCAGGCGTCACCTGAGCTGCGTCGATCAGCTCGATGGAGTTATTGCTCTCGATGTTCAAATTACCAAGGGTAATTGTGCGTCCTACAGATTTTCCTTCGCTATCAACTTTATTATCGACACGCGTGGTCATGTCGCCTGAAATCTTCAGCGTGTTCTCCGTTGGATGGAAGTCAGTATTGTTGCCCTCACACTGCAAGATCCTGTAGTCGCCGTGCCACGTAACTTTCGATTCGTATTTGCCCGCCTGCGTAAACCCATCAGGGGACAACTCGATGGAGCCTTCATCTAAATACAGCTCCATGACGTCGTTGTAACTGATGGTCACGTTGCGCGCAGGCATTGCGAACGTATAGTTACCGTCCTTCTTCTGCGCATACTCATCAAGGCGCTTCGTTTCCACTATCGTATTGTTGGCTGGATCCCCAAACGTCAACGTGATGAACTCTGCAGGCTGGGTTGTGGGATTTGGCTTAAATGTAACCGTTGAATGATAGCTCACGGTACTTTGACCATTGTTTAGATGAATATCATTGCTCGGATCTATATCGGTTGCACCATCTCCATAGGTAATAGCCCATTTGTCACCAACGGTCGTATCTTTTCCGAGAGCGTACTTTTTCGGCGTATAGCCAGCAGAAACTGTTATCTTGCCGTCTTGCAGTTCTGTCGCCCTCGCGGCCGGATCCAAATCGCCCAGCGTCAACTGTGTCAACGACAACGACGACAAAGCAGCACCAGGCGCACCTGGAGGCGTATAACTCCAATTTGCTGCTCGGTCGTAGCCTTCAAGCCCGAGCGTAGCATTTGCCACCAGCAAATCAGATCCGTATTTCTGTGTGTCAATGCGGCGATAAACCTGCGCACCGGCATCGGCCCCTGAGCCGACACTCTCGCCTGCGCCCAGCAACTCAAAAGCTTTGGATTCCGACTGCGGCTGAATCAACTTGAGGTCTTCCTCTGGTTCTGGCAAATTCACCTGATAATCAACCTTATATTGAGAAGGCTGAAGCTTCACGGTGAGGTTCTGTTTCAACCACTGGCTAGAGAGAATGTTCGTATCGTTTTCAGTTTTTACAAAAGTGTATTTGATGGTAATCGGAAACCTATTTGTCTCGGTCATCACCTTAGAGTGATGCAGTGTCAGCTTTAGAGTCCAATCCTTACCTATCGCTTGGCTGGCAACTTCCGCCGGCTGGTCACCGGCGTCCTTAACAATAGATACTGGAGACAGATTAGAGTTCAAGCCCGTTTTTTCCAGCTTCAGCTCCAAAGCAACGGTGTCGTTAGCCGTGTACGTTTTGCTGCCATCGGTTGTCCACGAACTGTCGTACAAGTGATCATCCATATCGGCGACGTCAACAAGATTCAAACCCTCCGACTTGCTTTCCACATGATAGAAGAGCTGGCCCTCTTGCATACTGCCTGGTAGAACGTACGATGCAAAGGGGAAAGAGAATTCGCCAAAGGTGTTAGCCGTTGCGTCCAGATCTTGACTGATAGAATCTTGTGCTACATAGGCGGTGTACACATTGATGTCAACAGTACCAGTAATACTAGCGTTTGTCAGCCACTGATTAACCGTATTCGTAAAGCCATTGCCATTATCCGGATACGCGCGACCAGAATCAACGGTGCGGGAGAGGGCATACCACCCTGCCAAAGCATAGCCACCATTATTCTCCGTCAGAGAACTATAGTTCCCTTCTTTGTTTTTGATATACGTTTGGGGATAATCTGAGTATTGCGTCCAAGGGCATGAATGCATGATTGTGCTTTGCGTCTGGCCATTTCCATCCACGTACTCTTCAATAAACACCAAGGAACGCTCGCGATAGACACCATACAAGGGAATAGTGCAGCCCGAAGGATAGTCGGGCACCTGGAATCTCGGGTTACTGCCCGAGACAGTAGGATTCGCAATAACAGCATCCGCCAAGTCGTTGCTGTATTTTGTATCATCCGGCAGGAAGAATGTGCCACCGTCGCTAAACATGGTCTTGCTGTTTTGCATGTTGACGACTGCTTTCGCGTACTTCGTGTAGGTGCTTTCAGAAGTCGTATTAGTGCTATCGCCAGGGTCAAGTGCGGCAAACGTGGCTCCCAGCATGAAACGCTTATTATTATCAGTATCAGCTTCGCTGCCCTTGTTGAAAGCGTACCAATTCGCTTTATCGGGCCATGTACTGCTAGCACTAATGGGCCGGCCGACCGTGACACCATCAATCAACACCGTAGATTGATTCGGATTATAAAAGTCCGACACATAGCTCGTTCCATAGGCATCATTTTTTACATGAAGCTTAAGGCTGTAGGTGTTCGGCGTCCAGTCTGCCACTAAGCTGAGGTCACTGAATCGCGGAGCGCAACCATAATGCGCGTTAGCTACGCTCTCTTCTCCCGCCTTTTTCCAACCTTGAAAGGTATAGCCCTTACGCGCGAGTGTGTAGCGATAGTCAGTATTATCAAAAGTGTTGGTGCTAGCGAAATGATCTTTCGTTGTACTATGGACGGAATAGTTCTTAGTGCTATCAGCACTGGTCACCTTGCCAAGCTTTTCATAGCCAGTTGGCTCGGAGCCAACTGGCACATCCACAGAGTACCCAGCAAGCGGTTGCCCATATTCCGGGGAGTCTTTGTCGCCTACGATCTCAGTACTCGCCCACACGCCACCATTCAGGTTATAGGTAACCTCCACCGGACGATAGGAGGCATACAGTGTCAATGCAGGTGTGGGGCTCGACTCATTCGTGCCATCGTAGGCTTTGTTCACGTCGAGTGCATCAATAATTAACTGATCCAGCTCGCTTTCACTGGTGACTTCGCAATCCTTGTTCTCTTTCTTACTATGATAGAACCAACCCTTAAAGACATATCCTTCCCGCCATGCAACAGGAAGTGTCCCGATCTTTTCAGAGCCATCGCCAAGCAGTGTTATGTTGTCTTTATCCGGCACGGTATCGTATACCCAGGTATAGTTCAGCTCATGCTTGGGACCCTGATTGGCGTCCGGCGCGGTAATATCTGCCGTCACCCAACGATTATCGCCCCCAGGAATCGAATTCTCGCCAAGCGATTTCGCGCTGAACTGCACCACGTAGGTGTTCGGTGTCCACTTAGCGTAAAGCGTAGTGGTATTGGCGCTTTGAAGATCCGATATCTTGGTTGCGGAGGTTACCGGATCCCCCTCAAGTCTGCTATTCGTGTACCAACCCCTAAAAGTGTAGCCGGGAGCCGTTGGGCAAATCAGGCCATCGTTCAGCCCATCTTCGGTCGAGGAATCCGCAAATGGCCCAATGTTGCCCAACGTAGACGTAACGGGTATATAGGCACTCACCTGATTATCATCATCGCCACCATTATTCACTGTACCTGGGCTCAAGTTAAACTGCGTGTCTTCGGGGCGATTATTATTGTTTTTGTTTTGGTCAAGCGTTATAAGGATATTTACTACCTGGGTACCATCCTTGGTAACCATCAAAATCAGCGGGGTCACAGCACTATCGGCGTTAGCTTGGTTTTGCCCCACAAAGGCATCCGCCATGTCCGCCGTAACTATGTCACCGGCTGACACTTTCTTTTCGTTATAAGCGACCTCCATGACTCCCAACGTTTTTGTCATGTAATTCGACAGGTAAACACCATCTACACCCAATATTTTGTCGCCATAGGCAACCGTCGCTTGCTCCTTGAAGCGATAGGTGTTTTCGGACCCTTCAACCACCTGCATAGTTCTCTCATCATATTCTTTGGTGGCGGTATCGCTGTTTGCGAACTGAATTTGGACCTCGAACGTAACCTGCACCTTTTCCCACTTGGCTGCCAGGTTGACTGTGCGCATGTTTTCCTTACTGATTGTAGCTACAGGATCATCCCCTAGTTTTCCCATATCTGGATCGTATTCATACCAGCCAAGGAACCTATACCCACTGCACGAAGCAGGTTGAAGGCTGTATGTGCCGCCAGATGTTACCGTGTAGTAAGGCAGGCCGCCTTCGGAAGCGGAGTTGGGGTTGTCCACCTTGTTTACATCGCTATCCAGCAAAACGCTACCCTGCGGCCGAACGTAATAGTGAACGTCCACTACCTTCGTACCGTAGACGTTTTTCGGAAGCTTCTGCGGGTTATTGGTTGTGTCAGTGTAACTGGAGCTACCCGCACCCTCACCGATGACACCATAGGCATTGGTGGTGTAGAGGTAAGCTCGATTGTTGTCGATGTTAGCAACAGTGATGCTGCCTTCTTTGCCACTCGGCACATTGGCATAAGCGGAAGCAGCATAGACCACCGAGCCATTCTGGATAGTGAGATTTTGGGCCGACAAGCGCCGCGCAATAGATATGCCTAGGTTCTCATGTCCAGGAAATCTGTCAGTACCAATATATGAATTAGGATACGTTTTCCCAATAGCCCCGGCGATAGTGATATTGCCGCAGTTGGCCACCATGTCATACACGTTAATAGCGGTATCCGCCCCAGAAACGTTCACGGTGCCGTAAGGCATAAGAATAGAGCCGCCTTTTTGAGAATCCCCTTCTCCAGACACCACGCCTTCCACAATGCCACCAGTTATGGTCAGGGAACCGAAGTTTGCGGGCGTTTGACCATGGGAAGTAGCATTATTTAGCAGCGTCGTCTGCTGTTCGTTCGTCAGGCCAAGAACGGCGTCTTCTGCAAGCTGCACCTTACCGCCGCTGATATTGACGGTTGTTTTCATGCCACCCAGATATGGAACTATACCGTCTTCGGTGGCGCCCTCGGGTCGAGCCACCTTAACCGTACCGCCCTCAATAGTAACCGTAGCGTCTGTGGGAATTTTCTTGTAGGTGTAGATATATTCCTCGTTCGCCTTCGGAACATACTGCGTGTAGCCGTAGAGTTTGCCGGTAGTTCCGATGGCCGGGGCGCTGACAGTACCGCCCTTAACGGTAATCTTGCCGTTCACGTCACCGGTGATATACTCTTTGGCTGTTACCGTGCCGCCGTTGACCACCAGGCCGGAGTTGCCATTGCCATCGAGGATTCTCTCTCCTTTCTTCATGGCGTTAAGGAACTGGTCTTTTGTTTGGAATTCACCTGAGCCATTATAGAATCCGGAAACAACAATCCCGCCTGCTTCCAAGCTCGCATTGCTGTTAACCTGTATGTCTTCGCACAGCAAGTAGCCGGTGCCGGTCTGCCCAGCCTGAACCGCGCTTCTGTCGTCGGATTTGGTACTGTCACCAATTACCAACTTTTTCAGACGGGCATGCTGCTCTAGGATGAGGTTAGCGTTATTTGTCAGCTTAACTTCCGGCGGAAGGAAGCCCCACGCGGTCTGATACACCCGGTAGGTTTTGCCATCATCCGGCACCCGCAGGGACAGATCAAGAGTAGCATTATCGATCACCAGACTATTCATGATCCTCAAATAGAAGGGACGTCCCGGATCGGTTTCGGTGGCACCATTATCCGTAACGGTGATCCTTGAGCCATTTTGCATGGTGACATTCTGGCTTAAGTCACAGAAGGATCCCGGCCAGTCCTTCGATACCTTGAGCGTAATTTGACATCCGTCAAAGACCACGTTCCCGGCTCTGTAGGCAAAATAGCTTCGGTTGTACCAGCCACGGTTTTTGTTGTTGTCGCCATCCTGATTCTGAGCCGATTTATAGACGCAGTTCTTGTACGTCACCGTATTGTTGCTATCTTGCCCGCTATAGCAAAGGCTTCCTAACATACCTTGCGACCTAGCAAGAATAGTCAAATCCTGCAGTGTGATATTGCCCGCCTGACCTTTAAAACTACCGATGGATGCCCAGTCATCCCCTCTCAGCGCGTCTCCATTTACGGTCGGGTAGATCGCATCTTTTGTTCGGTCATTGTTTTTCCCTTTCAGTCCGAAGTCCGAACCCTGGGGAACATAGATGCGGCAGGTTCGGATGACTCCATCCACCAGGAAGTTGGCTTTTGCCCCTACTTCCAGCTCAATGCCGCGAGAGGTGGGTGTTCCGTTCTGGTAAATTCGGCGCAGCGTCACAGTCCTTCCACCTGCGCTGTTGTCAAAGGCGTCATCTACCAGAATTCTATTGGTGGTTTGAATTATGGCATTTTTGGAATTCCTGGGAGCAATTATCTGTTCTGACGCGAGAAGTTTTTTCGTCTCATCGACAACAGTATCTATATCTCGATACTGTATATCCTCTTTTATGGATCCCTGATGGATCACCAGACTACCCAGATAGTGGAAGGTGGAATCATCTCGCTCTAGCGTCGCATTGGCCTCGGTGCGAAAGCCGTCCTCTAAAAGGGTGTAGGAGGCGATGTCCAGATCAAGCGTCACTTCATCCGAAACAAAGACCTCCACATCGGAATTAGGCATGGTGAAGGATATGGTGTTTCCGCTCACGGTAGGATTGACGCTGTGAATGATTCCGATGGCATCAATGTACCAGAGGACGGTTTTGTCCTGTGTCATAGCCGAATCCATAAAGGTCAGCACCACGTTCCTACCCGCCGGGACGGGTGCTTTCTCACCGTCCGTTTGGGGCAGCATCATCGACGTATCGTCGCAGGTGATGCCCTTGACCTGGGAAGCGCCCTCCTTAAAGATCAGATCGTAGTTGCTCTTAACGGCATACAGCTTCATCTGAATTCGATCAAAAGCCTTTTGGTTTTCCGCAAGGGGAGCATTCGTGCTCTGTGCAATGCCGTCAGTGCTTATGGCATCCACCGGGTGGTCGCCGTTCAAGCTGTCCCAATTCCATCTTCCGGTACCTCCCCCGACCACATTGGGCGCGCTGAATGACAAGGCGGTGTTACTCCAATTCTGGGTGGCAAAGGCATTGTCCCCACTCCACGTGGTTGTAAAGCGTAAACTGTCCTTGTTCCCATTATTCGTGAACTGGGTATTGTTAAAGATATAGTTGATATAGACGTCGTGGTAGATTTTAGGCTCGCCCTCAATCGTGGCATTTGTCCCGATAGTGACAGTACCCTTGGGCTGATACTTCTCGTCAGGCACTTTCGTATCGGACACCCGTTTTTCAAATGCGCCAATCCTGTCCGCTGTCACCATGCCGCCCTGAATGTCAGTGCGCTTCCAGCGGATGGTCTTATCCTTTAAGGTTGTTTTAAGATTGTAGGCGTTGCCCACAACAGAAGCCGTGATGCTGCCGCCCGTGACCGTCACGTCGCCCTTGCTGCCGAAGGAGCCGTTGCAGTATATGGTTCCTCCGGAAACGGTCGTGTCGTTATAAAAAGTAATATTGCCTGCAGCGTAAATCTCGGCTCCGGAGATCTCAACGGAGCGCCTTGTGCTGTAGTAATCGTTGCTGTTGCCCAGGACGACGCATTCGTTGCTTGTTAGCGCACTGCTTCTTACCGCGATCTCTACATTGGTGGTGTTCACACTGGGATTTTCAACAAGATCGCCGTTCGCGTCAAAAAGTGGGGTTATAAAAGGCGCTATCGGGTTGTTCTCGGACATTGCCGTCAGTGTTGAATCGTACGCTGTTATTGGGTTATCGTTTCCAGTGATCGTTTTTGACGTTGTTTTGTAATACCCCAGTAGGTAGATTTTGCCTCCGCTGAAAGTATAAGTATTCGGCTGCTCACTTTTGTGGTGGTATATGGTGAAGGGGTAGTCGTCAGAATTGCTTTGCGATCTCTGTGTCTGATTGTTCCCGACCGGATCATAGCTATATTTATGATTGTTTGGATCGTACTTCCAGAAGCCCACAGCCTGGTTGGTAATCTGGTTGGTAATGACCGTGCCGCCCTTGATACCACCGGCACGACCAAGAACCAAGTTGTTGCAAATCAGGGTACCGGCCTTCCAGCTGCGGTTGGGAATATCGCAGAAAGTTCCCTTGACAACAAGCAAGTTATCCGGATTATCGTCCGTTGCACCTTCCATATCCTTCTCAGATGCATCCGAATCAGCCCAATGATGGTAGGCCATTTCTAGATTTCCCTCGATGACTACTTTGGCACCTTGTTCGAGGCGTATCGGAATGCAGCCCAACCGTGCATTTTCACGTATGCGTAGATAAGAGTTGATTACTTTGAATGTTCGGAAAACACAGATGCTATAAAGATCCGCCGTTGAGTTTGTAAAGGAGACCTCCTTGGCCGTGTCCGTCATACAACCCGCATGTATATTCTTATGCTGTGCTTGGATAACGGCGTTTTTGATCTTGCAGCCCGTTTGATTGGCACAGTAGAACAAATACTTGAAGTCGCTCTTTGTGAGATCTTCTTTGATATATTCCGTCACCGTGATATCGGAAACCGTATAATCGAAGTTACCGAAGGCAGTACCTAGATTAACAGTGCCGCTATCCTTCCCGGTGCTTTTCAAAGTCAGAGGGTTTATGTTGTTGCCGCTTACCCGCAGTTCGTCCTGCATGATCGCGCCGACAGTATTGTTTTCTCCTTGGAAATTAAAGGTGGTGGTATAGGCCTGCCAGGTGCTGTTGTTGATGACGATGTTGGCGTAATCCGCTAGATCGACGTTCTTGAGGCCTTCCTCGACCTTATCACAGGTATATTTATTCTGCTCTATACTGATGGAACTCTCGCAGTCTACGCCGTTGAGCAGGCTTCCCTTGGCATTGTTCACATAGGCGTCACGCATGGCGAGATTGACGTCTTTGAAATACACGCCCCTTGTTAGGGTATTTACCAACGTCAGCTGGTTTTTGGTGGCCACGCTATTACTAGTAACGCAAAACTTATCCGTAAAATTCCACTGATAGAAATAGGCACCTATAGAAAGGGCGGTAGTTCCATCCGTCTTTGTGCCGGATAACATTTTGCTCTCATCCCGAAACAGCGGCGTCATGCCATCAATGTGGTCGGCATACCAGAAACCTGCGCGATCCTTGTTGTGGTAACTAACCTTTTCCTGAAATTCGATGGGGCTTTTTGCTATATCAACCCAAATTTCTTTGTCTTTGTTATAGGTCGCCGTTACGTTAGCCGCAGGCATAGTGAACTGGTAAACAAGCTTAGAGTCACCAGCTGTATAGGGCTGCTCATCTGGGATGATCTTGCCGTTATCGAGACCTTGTTTGAAATCCCATAAGCTGAAGTTCTTGGGGTTTGTTGCGCTTGTCATGAGTGTGACCGGGCTGTCTTGCTGTACCAAAACGGTGCCATCTGTTTGGCTATTCTCACCAATGGTTTTCACTGCGCCATCCGAGCCGGTATAGGTGAGACTCCAACCCGCAGGCATAGTGTTTGGCAGCTTCAAACCGTAGCTCATCACACCCCAAACAGCACTAAGTGGTGCGTTGTTCTGATGCAATTCTGTCTGATAGGCACTGAGCGTTTTATCGCCTGGCGCAAGCATGCCGCCCTCGCCATAACAGTACGTTGTCGTTCCATCAATCGCACCAGAAGCGCTCGACCAGCCACTAAAGTTTTTTGTTTCTTCGCTTGTACGTTTATCGCGCAGAATTGGCAGCTCACCCTCGGGGAGTTGCGTGAAATAACTTGTTCTCAGATAGTCACTGACATTCTTCCCGTATTCTATGGGCTTATCCGAGCTGAAGGTAATGCTACGACCACTTACTTTTACGCCCTCCACTTGGAAATTATTGAGCGAGTTATAGGTGGTGCCTCCATCAACGGAAATCTCGAGGTTCTCATCCCCTCCTACATCCGAACCCAAAAACAACGTGATGTTGAATTTATCAGCCTCCCACTGGGCCTCCATGCTGACAACCGATTGATTGCCTTCCGTAGTGCAATCACCAAGCTCAATCGTATAGTCGCCAGCCTGCACTGTTCGTGGGTTCGTACCATTGGCAATTTTCCAACCAGTGAACTTATAGCCAAACCGGAAAGGGGTTGAAAGCGTAACGGTTGCGTTGAGCTGGGACTCTATTGTGGTTATGCGTGCGGGGAAGTTTCCGGTATCGTCCTTGTCGCTTGTGTAGACATCGGGGTCAAAGCCAAGGTTAAGCTTTACCATCACCGCACCCGGCTTCAACGCCGCTGTTAGCACGACATCTCCCTGATAGCTGCTGAGTTCGTGGGCAGCGTCGTTTGAATCCCCTATTTTCCAACCCTCAAGCACATAGCCAGGCTGCGTGTAGTCTTTAGGCAGCGGGACACTTGATTCTTGTTTATAAGTTCCAGATGCGTGATAACCAACGATGCCGGCACCATTGAAAGTGTTGCTGCTGGTACTCACACGATAGGCGTTTGGCCACGATGCATTTCCGGTTATTTTCTCCGTACCGTTTTGGTAAGTAATCGTGTAGTCGTTGTAGAAGGTTGTATTTGAAACAGACGAAATCGTTTCAATGCCCGTTATCGAAACTTGATCGACACTGTTGGGTAAGCAGCCAACCGCCGCAACGCCGGAGAACCTATTGTTGGTCCCCGTAAGGGCGAGCTCTTTTTCGCCGCTTGTACCTGCATAACCAAACAAAGAGGCGCTTTCCACCTGGCCACTATTGAGAGAGATTGTATCAGTTGCGGAAATCGCGTTGCCATTAGCCTTAACCACTGCGTTACTCACCGTCAGAGTCTGAGCGGATATGCCCTGCCCCACATCAATAGTACCGCCATTGAGCGCAACGGTTCCTTGGCTTGTAAAGGCGCCTGTTACCGCGAGTGTACCCAAACCCGTCACAGTGAGCGTGCTGCCCGTGCCCAGTGAAATGCTTGCTACGGTAAGATTCTGATCGAGAACAATGTCAAGGTTGGCATAATCTTCCACTTCTAAAGTGCCCACCGAAGAAGCATTGGCCACCGTGAGCGTGGTCTTGTATGCGTAGGTACCGCTATCAGAAGCCGGACCCACCGGCTTCACAGTGAGGAATTGCGTCATGGTAAGACCATCCAAGAAGATGGGGATATCGGCATCGAGTGCTGCAGTATCGTTGCTCCCATCAACAGGATGATTGCCGATAACTATGCTGCGATAATTGTTGGTACCACTGATGCTGTAACTACCAGAGCTCCGCGTAATACCCTGATTTGCATTTGTATAAAACTGTGAATTGTAAATATTCAGGTCAGTATTTTGATACGTCTCAAATGGCACCGTTGTCGCACCAGCGTCACCGCCGGTGGCGGCTTCAGCTATGACTACTTGGCCGTTGGGACTGAAGCAGGTTAGGACTAGTAAAAGAGCGAGCACTATCGAGAGCACGCGCTCAAAGGGGGTGTTTCTTTTTTCGTTCGTTTCCCTTGCCATCATCGTTCTTACTCCAGTGTTATTTCTGCGCCAGTGCCAGTTTTTTCGGTGCCACCGTTATAGGGTTCGGCGGTGTTTTTGAAGAACAGCAGCTTGTAGGTGGAGTTGCGCTGCGCTGTAAAGATGCCTTGCGCGCTGGTTGCTGTAGCACCCGCTGCACTTGCGTCTGTCCATGTGGACATTAGCTCATTAGTGTTGTCGGGCGAGAACCTGGTGTTGTTCCACTTCAGCGTTACATTGCCGGTGTAGTCGTTGGTTGTAACCGTTACTAAAACAGTGCCATCACCCTGATCTTCGATCGTGTAGCTGGGCACGCTGCCAGCAACCGTAAACTTCGCCGTGAGCGTCTTGACGTAGGGAGAGGTCGTTTTCACCGTCACCGTAATGGGATTGTCTGGCGAAGTCGGTTTTGTGGGGGTCACGTGAAGCACCTGTTGTGCTTTGCCATCTTCGCCCGCTGCCTTCATGAGTTGGTAACTTCCGCCCTCACCGGGATTAATCGGCGCTCCATCAGCAGTCTTCACGCTCACCGTCGCGTTTTGGGCTGTCACCGTGTACGCAATGTCCACCTGCGAGATAAGCGCGACGTTTTCCTTCTCGTAGTTGTATAGGTAAATATCGAAGGTGTCTGCGTACGGCACCGTGTGCGAGACAGAATTGCCTTCCCCAGAGGGTTCGGCAAGGTAGTCGGAACTTATATGAAATACAGCCGATTCCATTTCGGAGCTGTAAGGGTTTTCCGTCACGTAGCGCGCCGCCACGCTGCCAACTGCTAAAGCCACCACGCAAACGATCAGCGCCGCCCATGCGACAGCACGTTTGCCGCCCTTGATGGGTGCGATCGCGGCAATCTGTCGTTTATCGTTTTGCATTCCTACTCTCTCTTCCGTGCTGAGGTTTCGCTAGCCTGCTCGGACGCACAACGCGCTGCGCAGGCTGGCGGAGCCTCAGTCAATCTGCTCTGCTCTCACGGTTAACTTCACTTCCGCAACCGCACTGCGCGAAGCAAACTTCGCGTTATTTGCGCTATCGGGCCAGCGCACGGTGAGCTTATAGGTGTCGGTGCGCCGCGAAGCAGCCTCAAAAGTTGCCGCCTGAGCCTCTGCTGTCGTCGTGCCAATCGTGGGACCTGTGCTCGTACCGCCTTGGGAGCCTGCGCCTGCGCCGCCCGAAGAGCCCGCATCCCCATCTGTCAGCGCCACGGAAAGCACCGTGTCGACCGAATCGGTTGGGTTCGTTGGATCTGTTGGATCGGTTGGGTTAGTCGGATTTGTCGGGTTCGTCGGGTTCGTCGGGTTCGTCGGATTCGTCGGATCAGCGCCACCTGCACCCTGGCCATCCACTTTCTCAATCGTGCAGGTAAGCGGCATGCTGCCGTTCAGCTCCACCGTGAACAAGCAACGCAGCGCCACTTCGCTCACCGCGCTGCCATTTGTGTTGCTTACCGTGAAGGTGTACGTTTTTTCGTCGCCTGGCTGTGTGATATTGAGTGAGGATAAAAGAGTACTCTTTATACCCTCCTTCGTGAACGCGAACGCTGCCACGCGGGCGCTGTCGCTGGCGGAACCATCCGTTGCGAAACGGGCGCCCACACCCACGGCCAAACACAAGCACGCAGCCAGCGCCAACAGCACACACATTGCCTTGGTGGCCCCTGCCGGGCGCAAGGCTTGCGAAGCCGCACCCTGTGATGCAGCGGCCTGGGAGGTGTTCGCCAGCGACACGACGGCCGACGATGTAGCGGCACAGGAAGCGTCCCGTGGCGTGACCCCCCGCGAGATATCAGCCCGCGGCACGGCGTAGGCATCCATAGTCTGCAAGGAAGGGCTTGCAGATGCGTTCGCGCGTGACCCCTGCAAAGCTTCCTTGGCGTGCGCTTGAGAAAGCTGCGCCTTCAGGCGGGATACCTCATCTTGGAGGTTGCTCAGTTGCGCTTCTTCCCTGCTGCGATGCGGACGGAATGACAACCACAGGAAAGCGACGGCAGCCAGCAGCAGCGCCGCGAACGCCGCCGGGGTTTGTAGTGCGTCAACCGCCGCACCCGCATACGGGATGCTAAACACCACCGCGCCCTGCACGGCGTTTTCGTTGATAGGATCGTCGGGTGCGTTGTTCGCGTCGCCTTGTGTGGTAAGGGTGTCGCCTTCGCTCGCAACCACCCGATGCATCACCAGGTTTTGCCCCGACTGGTACACAACGATATCGCCCACCGCGTAGCTCTCCTGCGGCCGCACAATAACCAGGTCGTCGACTTCGAGTGCTGGAGACATACTGCCCGACATAACCACTGCCACGCCAAACCCGAAGGGCATAGGCAGCGCGTCGTCCTGCGGCGCCGTGGCAATGCGGAATGCGCCGAACCCCAGCGCGGCACACAGCACCACAACAACAATGAAGCGTACCGCCGAAAGGATGCTATGCTCTTGTGCGTGGGGCTCACAGGAAACGCCGACCTCGCGAGAAACATGGAACTCACGGGACATATGGGACTCGTAGGGCACGCGGGACTCGCGGGGCGCATGAGACTTGTGGAATTCGCGAGTCTGGGCATGCTGAACCTGGGCGCGCCTGTTTCGCCGCATCGAACTACCCGCGCGCATGGTCAGCGTCCTTTTCTCGTTTGCGGCGCGCTATCACTACCACAATCAGCGCGCATGCCGCAACAGCCAGCAAACACGCCGCCACAAGCGCAAGCGCGGAATCGCCCGTTTGTGCTAGCAGACCAGCGACGATATCTTGTGGGGTTTTCGGCGTTTCGGCGGCAGGTGACGGAGGTGCTTGCTCCGCCCGCACGAAGATGGTCGCCTTCACGCCGAAGTCTTCGAGCGCTGCGTGGTCGCCGTGCGCTGTGTCGGTAGCATCCGCTGTTGCGAGATCGGTTGCGGCTGCAGTATCTGTGTCGGTTGTATTCGCAGTGGCTCTTGCGGACGCTGTGCCTGCGGCGGTTTGATCGGTCGCGGTAGTGGCATCCGTTGCGCTTGCGTCGCCCTGCTCGTACGCCCAGCGCCACTCGATGGCATAACCCGCTTGACGCCCAGCATCAAGCGTGGCGGTATCCAGCACGCTAACGTTTTCGCCGTGCGGCTGCCAGTCGCTTACAGAATCACCAGCCGCAGTAAGCAACCGCCATTCCAACGGGACACCTACGGAAGATGAAGTGTCCTCTGTCGATGCGGTTGCAGCCATCGCGTCCGTTTTGCTTGCGGAAACGGCGCCGGAAGCGTCTGCGTCAGAAGTGATTGCGGGGTCGTTTGTCGAAGAGGTGTTCGTATCACCTGCGGAAGTGGTCGCACCGCCCGCAGCACCTGCGGACCATGCCTCCACTTTGAGTGAGACTTCGTAGCCCAGCGGAACCTCGGCATTGTTGCGCAGCGTGAAGTCGTAGCGGTTCGTCGTGCCCGGAGCGATGAGCTTGTCACCATCGGCGGATGCGACCGTGTTGTTGTAGCTGCTCCGGAAAAGATCGACCTGTGTTTCGGTACTCCACACCTGCGGGGTGCCGTAGACCTGCATGGAACCGGGCTGTGCAGCGGCTGAAGGATTGCTTGCCGCATAGCCTTCGACGGTTGAACGTGCGGAAGCGGCAGAGCCATCGTTTGTTTCCGCGGAATCTGTCGATGCGGAATTAGCGCTTTTGGCAGCGGGCTGCGATGTGCTTTGCGCTGTTGTGCTGTCCTGCTCGGTGGCGACCGATGTAGCCGATACGGATGCATCGCTCACAGCAGCTACGTCAGTTTCGGTAGCGTCGGGCACCAGAGGAATGGCACATGCGTCAGGTGCAGAAAAGCGCCCTAAGCTGCTTCCGAGCAACGTAGCAGTTAACACAACGCCAAGCGCTGCCAGCATGCAAAGCACTGGCAGCCACGGGGTGAGGTTCTTCTTTTGAGAGTTGGCGACCTGCCCAGAGGCCGCTTGATAGATGTATGGCTTCTTCACAGGACACCTCCTCGCAAAAAAGCGCTTTGTTCAAACCTTTATATTCCCTCTTTGAAACGAGGGAACGCCCGCTTCCTCCCATCACAAGAGGAAGCGGGCTTTTCCGCGCTTCGCGCGGAACTACGCTGCGTATGGGTTAGTCGATCTGAGTTGCAGTGAATGTCCAATTAAGCTGAACGTCAGTTTTGATACCGGAGATGAACCCACCACTATACTCTGTAACAGAAGAGCCGGAAGAATCATTACCCAAAATGGTATCTAGTTCGTCATAAAGTGCCTTGTTCGGGTCGGTGCCTTCGTACTTCCACTCCCACTTAACATTGATGCTAGGCGCGGTGGTTTGGGCCTTGTCGCCAGCCTTCTCTGCATCATCAATAGTGCCGTCGAGGTTTTCGTCTACATAATACCTATCTGCACCAATATCGTATACATAAAGAGACTTTGTACCGTCGAAGAATTCCTTTAGAGCTTGAAGATCCATATCCTGCTTAAGAACGGTAGTGCCATTTGAAACGGTAAACTTAACAGGTTCATAATTGGTTTCACTGCCATCATTTGGTCTGTACTTCAGCATAGGCATCTTAGCGTCACCTTTCAGCTCGATAGTCACGCCATAAGAAACCTCGGGTTTGGCGGTATTTGATTCCATAACACCAAAACCAGTCCCCGTCGTGCCAGGAGCTACCAAGTTCTTTACATCGGTTGTTCCTACCTTAACAGTTGCAGTGTCATCGGTCACAGCCGCATCCTTATAACTCTGCGAAAACAAGTCAGTATCTGCCGCAAACGTCACGCCCCACTTTGCGACACGCGCGGTGTCAGTCGCGTCATCCGAAGTCACGTACTTCGCGTAGGTTGCTCCGACGACACAGATAGTTAGGAGCACCAGTACGAACAGCCCCGAGGCTGTGCGCAGCGATCTGTTCTTCTCCATATAGCCCCTCTCCTTTCACATTTGGCTGTTTCGAGCTCGCAATTCTTCGAGCTCACTTTGCAGCAGGCTTGCTTCGGCCCGCATGCGTTTCTCATAACGGCGGCGGCGCACGACATCCCACGCCACCAACAACAGAATTGGGCACACTACACACAAGATGATGCCCGGAACGGTTTGCATGAACATAACCACGCTACCAACACCCGGCAAACGCGCTTGATAGATGCCTACCAGCTTGTCGGCCGGCACGGGCGTTGCATCGTCAGCGTTATTGGCAATGCCGCGCGTAATCCACGAAAGCCCCGCTTCGCCATTTTCAACCTGAGTCACCGCATGCGTGACGATGCTGGTGCCGTTACCTGCTGGGTCGAAAAACGCGATGACGTCGCCTACTTGCACCTGCTCGGGGTCGGTAGTGTGGCAAATGATAAGGTCGCCACCTTGAATGTCTGGATACATTGAGTCGGTAACCACAATAAGGGGGAACACGCCACCGATACTGGGCACTTCGTTGGGGTTGATGAAACTGCGTACGATAAGCGTGAGATTAACAACCAGCATGGGCAGCAAAATAACGCAGAGCACAATGCCGACTGCCGTGCCCAGCTTATGACGAAAGCTGGACGCCGGCGTGCCGCCCGTGCTCTTTGCCCGAGCCGCCGCGTAGCTACCCGGACTTACGTTCATGCGCTCGTGTTGCGCCATCGTGGTCGTACCTTTTCTTACCCGCCTTATAGCTTGCCCTCCCCCAGCAAGCACTAGCTGTATTTTGTTTACCTATGTCAGCTGCCGACATTGTACCTATAAGCCCTCTCACAGACAATGTGAAAACGACATTTGTCTCAGCAAATCTGAGGATTATTTTCGCTTCTTGTAACATAGTGAGGGCCCCATGCTGCTTCTTGCGGCTCGCACAAGCAGGAAGGCGGCACTGTTGTTGAGTTAAGCAGGGCCGCAGTGGGGACGGAAGGGAACGCAGGCACACTCATTACGAGAAACAAGCACAGGAAACGAACGTAAGAGGGGTAGACTAGGCGGGTACACAAGACAAGCAGCCCTTTGCGTTGCGTGATGTTGGACATTACCCAAACAGTGCCTTGGTAGCACCTGCGCGCACGCTCAAACAACGCAGGAGAGTTGAAAGCACAAAGGAGGATTCATGACAACCGCTCGGTTTACCCCCGTTGTAACCGCCGATGATCAGGCCACACTCGCACGCATGGCAAGCGACATTTGGCACGAGTACTGGCCCGCCATCATCGGTGAGGCGCAGACCGACTACATGGTAAGCCACTTCCAAAGCCTTCAGGCCATTCAGACCGACATGGCCGATAACGGCTACGAATACTGGTTTATAGAAGATGCTAACGGCACTGCGCTCGGCTATACCGGCGGACATGCAGAGGCCGAAACCAACCGATTCTTTATCTCGAAGATTTACCTTGCAGCACACGCACGCGGCAAGCACCTGTGCTCGCAAACCATACGCTTCTACGATGAGCTGTGCCGCGAGCGCGGGCTTTCGGCCATGTATCTGACCGTGAACAAGCACAACGAACTGGGCGTTCGCGCCTACCAGGGAAACGACTTTCGCGTTACCGAATGCGTAGTAACCGACATTGGAAACGGCTTTGTTATGGATGACTACATTATGGAGCGCCCTGTTTCTGCCTAAGAAAACACTGATATAAATCCGTCTTGCCTGTGTTGACGAGACGAATATCTGATAGTTAAAAACCGAGTACGCACGTGTACGTACGCAAACGAGGTCTGAAGCCCTCAGGCGCCGACTCGTCGGCACAGGGCTGGTGGGTTTAACCGTGTTTCCTTAACGAAGGCGTTCGGCCACCGTGCTCGCAATGCCATCGGCATCAAGCCCGATGCTGGAAAGCAGCACGTCGACACTTCCCTGCGGAATGAACTGGTCGGGGATACCCAGCGTAATGGCGGGCACACGGCTTTCCAGCTTCGCCAGCTCGGCGAGCACACCTTCACCAACGCCGCCAGCAAGCGCGCCTTCCTCCACCGTTACCACCAGGCGCGACGAAGTTGCCGCTTCGGCGATAGCAACGGTATCAAGCGGCTTGGCCCACCGCATGTCCACCACGCGCACCTGTAAACCCTGGCCCGCCAGCAGCTTCGCCGCGCCTACGCTTCTGCCCACCATACGCCCGAACGCGAGAATGGTCGCATCCAGCGGTGCGGGCGTCTCGGTCGTAGCTGGCAACTCGGCCACCGCGGATACAGATGAACCACTGTCCAACACACCTTCGGCAGCAACGCTGGGCTCGTACGCCACGCGCGAGACACCTTCCTCAAACACGCACGGTAGCTCGGGTACGGGCACGCCTTCGGCTTCGCCGCGCGGATAACGTATGGCAACAGGGCCGGCGAGCGTAAGCGCGGTGTGCAGTGCGCTTGCAAGCTCAGCTTCGTCTGAGGGAGTAAGCACGCACATATTGGGAACCATACGCGTGTACACCAGGTCAAACACACCATGATGCGTGGGGCCGTCGTCGCCCACCAGGCCGGCGCGGTCGATGGCAAACACCACGTTGGCGTTTGCCAGGGCGTTATTCACAATAAGCTGGTCGACCGCCCGCTGCAAAAACGTGGAATACAACGTGACCACCGGCTTCATGCCACCAAAGGCTAAACCACTCGCCATACCCACCGCATGCTCTTCGGTGATACCTGTGTCAATGAAGCGGCTGGGGAACTCTTCGGCAAACTTCGCCAACCCCGTGCCCCCCTTCATGGCCGCTGTCATGGCGACGATGCTGGCATCGGTGCGCGCCTCGCGCACCAGAGCATCACCAAACACGCTGGTGTAGGTGGGAGCCGATGCGGGCTTCTTCTTAATTTCACCCGTAGCCACGTTATACGGCCCAACGCCGTGGAAGGTTTCGGGGTCGTTCGCTGCGGGGGAATAGCCTGCGCCCTTCTTGGTGACCACATGCATGAGCACCGGACCATCGGTTTCCAACACCATTTGCAGCGTTTCCCTCATTTGAGCAATGTCGTGCCCGTCAATGGGTGCGGTGCACAAGATGCCCATCTGCTCGTAGATCATCGTGCGCGGCAGCACAAACTGCTTCATGGATTCCTTCATGTTGCGCCCGAAGTTCAGCAGTGCCACCGTAGCCTCGTTGGAATGCTCCATGCGCTCTTGCAGGTTGTCGCGCACCTGGCGGTACTGCGAGCTGGCACGCATACGGCCTAAGTGCCGCATGAGCGCGCCGGTGTTGCGCGAGATGGCCATTTCGTTGTCGTTTAGAATGATAACCATCGGTGTTCGAATGAACCCGATCTGGTTTAACGCCTCGAATGCCATGCCACCGGCAAGCGCCGCGTCGCCAATAAGCGCCACGACTTTTTGGTTGTCGCCGCGCAGGTCGCGCGCGCGGGCGTACCCGAGCGCCACCGATAGCGAATCGGACGCATGACCCGACGGATGGCTATCGTACGGGCTTTCCGACGGCTTGGGAAAGCCCGACATGCCTCCGTAGCGGCGCAGCGTGGCAAACTGCCCCAGGCGACCCGTCACCAACTTGTGCGCATACGCCTGATGCCCCACATCGAACACGAAGCGGTCGTGCGGGCAGTTCAAAACGCTGTGCACGGCGAGAATGATTTCCACCGCACCCAGCGACGAGGCAACATGCCCGCCATTGCGCGAGGTGACGGTGACTATTTCTTCGCGAATTTCCTGCGCCAGTATGGACAGCTCTTCATTGGAGAGCAGCTTTAGGTCGGCAGGAGATTTCACCATGTCCAAGATACGCTGATCGTCCATATCGCGTCCTTTACGCATGCGTTTGCGCGAGCCCGCCGTGTTGCGGGTTCGCGCTCAGTTTCAATCAACCAGAATACAGGCGCGTGCCTACGATGCCGCCTCGGATGGGCTTATGGCGCCGCCCTCCGCTGTGTTGGATGCAGGTTCGCTGTTGCCAGGTTCGGCGTTGCCAAGCTCGCTGCTTCCAGACTCGGCATTGCCAGGTTCGCTGCTTCCAGACTCGGCGGAATCCACATCCTCTTCCAACATGTCGCTTGCTCGAAGCCCTAAGCCAACCGCTTCTTCGCACAAGGCCAGCGCTTCATCGAGCGAGGTTTCTTCGTCGTTTACCGCATCGAGAATCTCATCGAGGCGTTTCTGCACGTCGGCGAACGTCTCACCTGCGCTATTCGCCATGCGCGGCGCCTTCCTCGGCTTCGCTCGCTGGCTCGGGTTCGCTTTCAACTTCGGCTACCGCTTCGTCCTCGGCGGCTTCACGCGGCGTTTCGGCTTCAGGCGCGTCAACTTCAGCTTCACTTTCGGCGCCGTCGGTCGCATCCGCTTCCGCTATCGCGGCCGAAACGGGCGGTTCAAGCACTTCCCCTGCTTCGATGCCGCGGGCGATGTTTCCCAAAACACCATTGACGAACTGAGACGACTCGTTCTGACCGCCGAAGAACTTCGCCAGGTCAACCGCTTCGTTAATGGAAACGGAAATGGGCGTTTCATCAACACAGAACATCTCGTAGGCCGCCAGGCGCAAAATGCACCGATCGGCTACCGGCATGCGTTCAACCGACCAGTTCGAAGACACGGCGCCCAGGCGCTCGTCGATGGCGGCAAGGTTTTCGTCAACCCCTTCGACAAGCATCAGCGCGTAGTCAGGCAGCGGTGCCACACCAGCATGAACCGACATGTCGACGTCGGCCAACACCGGCTTTTTTGCGTGTTCGTCGCCCTGTTCAACCTGCTGCTGCCACTGCTCGTAAAGCGGCTCCCACGCAGCCACCGCTTCACTCACAGCACTTTCCAGCTCGTCAAGCACGTCTCCGGTGTACAAACAGCACCCGTCGACTACCGCACCGGCCGGGTGAATGCCCTGCACCTCAGCGGCATACAGCGCCTGAATGGCGCACCAACGCGCATGTGTGCGCACATGTCGTTTCGTCGTCATGTGGCGCATCCCCCTAGCGGGCGAATTGGATGCCGTCAACGTACACGTCAACCGACGAGATAGACGCCCCCACCTGAATGGCGGCGGCGTCTACCACGGCCTCGCGGATTTTGGCCGCCAGCTCGGGCAGCACCGTTCCGTAATACGCATCGACATGCACCGAAACGCTTAGGTTGTCCTGTTCGTCAGCCACCACTTCGACGCCCTGTACGCCCTGCTTGCCGCCGAGCCTCGAGCGGAAGCCCGACGCGCTCGATCCAAGGGAGGCAACGCCTTCAACTTCGGCAACAGCAATGGAGACGATGGTTTCCAACACGCCGGGAGCCAGCGCCATGCCATCGATGTTCAGATTCGTCATAATACGTCTCCCATCTGGGTTTCAATGAAATCAGTGGTTACATCGCCTGCGCGAAACGCCGCGTTTTCAAGCACGCGACGGTGAAACGGGATGGTGGTAGCAATGCCGGGCCCCTCGATGACGAACTCGTCGAGAGCACGCGCGGCGCGGGCGAGCGCTTCTTCCCTATCTTGCCCGCTGACGATGAGCTTAGCTATGAGCGAGTCGTAATGCGGCGAAATGCGCGAACCCGACTTCACATAACTTTCCACGCGCACACCCGGACCTGCCGGCGGATCGAACAACGTGATAGTTCCCGGGCAGGGACGGAAGCCATGCTGGGGATCCTCGGCGTTGATGCGGAATTCGATGGCGTGACCCATCGGCGTAAACGGCGCGCGGTCGGCGCAGCTCATCGGTTCGCCCGCAGCAATGCGCAGCTGCTCTTTGATGATGTCGGTGCCGGTAATTTGTTCGGACACGGGATGTTCAACTTGCACGCGCGTGTTCATTTCCATGAAGTAGAACGACCCGCGTTCATCGAGCAGAAACTCGATGGTTCCGGCGTTGCGATAGTTGGTTGCGCGCACCGCCTTCAGTGCTGCAACACCCATCGCGCGACGCAACTCTTCGGTAAGTGCCGGCGAGGGCGCCTCTTCGATCAGCTTCTGATGGCGGCGCTGGATGGAGCAGTCGCGCTCGCACAGCGCCACGCTGTTACCGAAGTTGTCGGCGAGCACCTGCACCTCAACGTGGCGCGGGCGCAAGACGAGCTTTTCTAAGTACACGCCGTCGTTGCCAAACGCCGCGCCGGCTTCGGTGCGGGCCGCTACGTACTGCGACTCCAGATCGGCCGGGTCGTGCACTTCGCGCATACCCTTGCCGCCACCGCCCGCGGTTGCCTTAATGAGCACCGGGTAACCCACCCGCTCAGCGAATTCGCGCGCCTCTTGGACGGTATCCAAGCAGCCATCGGAGCCGGGAACGGTGGGAACCCCGCAGGTTTTCATGGTTTCGCGCGCCGAACTCTTGTCGCCCATGCGCTCGATACATTCCGCAGACGGCCCAATAAAGACCAACCCCTCTTCGCAACATGCGCGAGCGAAATCGGCATTCTCGGCCAGAAAGCCGTACCCCGGATGAATTGCCTCGGCACCGGTGATTTTCGCCGCCTCGATAATGTTTGCCATAACCAGATAGCTTTTCGCCGCAGGAGCAGGCCCAATGCACACCGCTTCATCGGCATAGCGAACCGGATACGTGTCGGCATCTTCAGTTGAATATACAGCGACCGTACCAACGCCCAGTTCCCTGCACGCGCGCATAACGCGCAGGGCAACCTCGCCACGGTTCGCTATGAGCACCTTGCTAAACATTACTCAGTCTCCGAAACGAGCGGAACACTGGCATGAGGTTCCACATAGAACAGCACCGTGCCGTACTCGACCGGCGCGCCGTCTTCCAGGCACACTTCGCGAACCGTGCCCATTTCTTCGGCTTCGATCTCGTTCATGAGCTTCATGGCTTCAACGATGCACAAGGTTTGGCCGGCCGATACTTCGTCGCCCGCCTTCACAAATGGCGGCTCGCCGGGTGCGGGAGCAACGTAGAATGTGCCTACCATGGGAGCTGTCACAGCGTGCCAGTTGGCCGGACGCTCATTTGCGGCGGGCGCAGGCGCGGCTGCAGCAGGTGCCGCCACAGGGGCAGCAGCGGGTGCGGCTACCGCCACCGGAACGGCAGCGTTTTCGCCTTTTGCCCTGATGGAGATGCGCATTCCCTCTTCCTCCACCACGATTTCGCCGACGCCGCTTTCCTCGGCGACCTTTACCAGCTCGCGAATCTGATTGATGTCCACGTAATCGTCCTCCTTGGTGCCGCTGCTTTCCTCTTGCATTAAGAAGTCAACTTTTTCATGTGCGCGGTGCTTGCTTAAATACGTGCGGGCCTCGTTGGGGAACAAGGCGTACATGAGCACGTCTTCCTCGCTCTTCGCCAAATCGCCAATTTCCTCGGCAACCTCGTTGTAGGTGGTGGTGACAAGCGAGCCGGGAGCCACATCGGGCGGCAGCATTTCGGCGTTGCCTACCACTTTGGCAACCACGTCTTTGTCCATGCGCCCGGGTGCCTTGCCGTAGTAGCCGAGAATGTAGTCTTTCATTTCCTTCGACACCACGCCCCAGCGCTTGCCGGTAAGCACGTTGAACACCGCCTGCGTGCCCACGATCTGAGATAGCGGGGTAACGAGCGGCGGATAGCCCACCTCGGCGCGAACGCGCGGAATTTCGGCCATAACCTCGGGCAGGCGGTCGGCAGCCTTCTGCACTTCCAGCTGGCTGACCAAGTTGCTCATCATGCCGCCCGGCACCTGATGGGAGTACACCTGCATGTGGGTAAGCGACGACACGCCGCGCTTGTAGTGGCCGCGCTTGCGCACTTCCTCCCAGTACTCGGAAATTTCGAACAGAAGATCGAGGTTGATGCCCGTGTCGTAGCGGCTTTCCTGCAGCGCTGCCACGATCATCTCGACTGCGGGATGCGAGTTGCCGAATGCCAGCGGCGCGTGCGCCGTATCAGCAATAGCCGCGCCCGCCTCAGCGGCCTTTAGGATGTTGGCCGGAGCCATGCCACCCACGTAGTGGCAGTGCACGTGCACCGGCAGGCCAATTTCAGCGTTGAACGCCTTCACCATGCGCTCGGTGCGGTACGGCGTAAGCATACCCGCCATGTCTTTGATAGCAATGGAGTCGGCACCGAGGTCTTTGAGCTGCTGGCCGTATTCCAGGAAACTGTCGAGCGTGTGCACCGGGGAAATGGTGTAGGAGATAGCACCTTCGAAGTGCGCGCCGCATTCGCGAATGGCCTCGGCATTGTCAACCACATTACGGATGTCGTTCAGCGCGTCGAACACGCGGAATACATGGATACCGTTGCGGTTGGCCGCCTTGATGAAGCGGTTCACGATTTCCTTGGAATAGTGCTTGTAACCTACCAGATTCTGACCGCGCGACAGCATGGCCAGTGGCGTGTTCGGCGTGCTTGCCTTGATGGAGCGCAAACGTTCCCACGGGTTCTCGTCCAAGAAGCGCAAGCAAGAGTCGAACGTCGCGCCGCCCCACGCCTCGATGGCCCAGTACCCAACGCGGTCCATGAGCGGGAGGATCGGCTGCATGTCGCCGATTGACATGCGTGTGGCCCACAGGCTCTGCTGGCCGTCACGGATGGTGGTATCCATGATCTGAAGCCTTGGCATGAACTCACACCTCCTTATCGGTGAGAAGAGTCAAAGATCGAAACCAGAATTATAGGAGAAGAGCGCCGCCACGATGCGTGCTGCGAAGAAATTCACCGACAAGAAACATGCTTCGCAAGCCGGACGGCACGGACGGTTTGTGACGGCGAAGAGAAAGCCCCGAAGACGGGGCTTTCTCACGTGCGTTGTGCTTTACTTGCGCGCTTGTTGGCTTGTTGGTACGTTGGCATGTTGTCGCTTGTGCGTTTGTGTGCTTGTGTGCGCCGGCTTGTCGTTCTGCGCTTGCTGGCGTGTAGCGCCAGGTCGCCGCTACACGTTTGCTACTACACGCGCTTCACGAAACGGCCGTCGCGAGAGTCGATCTGCAGCACTTCGCCAACTTCGATATACATAGGAACCTGCACCACGGCACCAGTTTCCAGCGTTGCGGGCTTACCGCCACCCTGCACGGTGTCGCCCTTAAAGCCCGGCTCGGTTTCCACAACCTCAAGCTCTACGAACATGGGAGGCTCGATGCTGATCAGCTCGTCGCCAGCGTACAGCAGGCTCGCTTCATCATTCTCTTTAAGCCACTTGGCCACATCGCCCACAATATCGGCAGTAATAGACATCTGCTCGAAGGTATTGTTGTCCATAAAGTAGAAGTCGGAACCGTCGTTGTACAGGTACTGCATCTTCTTGGTTTCCAAGCGAACGGTGTCGAACTTGGTGCCAGCATTGAAGGTGTAGTCGACCACGCGGCCGGTCTTAATATCACGCAGCTTGGTGCGCACGAACGCGCCGCCCTTGCCCGGCTTCACGTGCTGGAACTCAACGATGGTGCACATCTTGCCGTTGTTGATGATGCACATGCCGTTCTTGAAATCGGCGGTGGAAATTGCCATGATCTTCCTCCTGCTGGCCTACTTGCGCTCTTTCGGGTTGTTGTTCAAACCTGCACAGTATACCCGACTTGCCCCAAAAATGGGAGAGGTCACTTCTTAAGCCCAGTCAAGCGAACTATTCCGTAACTTCCAAAACTCGATGCAGCTTTTTGGCAGGGGTAAACACTTCCAAATAGTCGATCTCGGAGAGAATCTTCTCAAGAATCCGAATGTCAGGCTCTTTCATAAAGCGGCACCACCTTATGGATCAAAAGGAGCGAACCCTCAGGAACGGGGTCCTGAACAACATCAACAGAAACCCCAAGCTTTTCCTCCATGCTCTCAAGAACTCGAGCCAAGGTGAACAAGCTAACAACCGCAGAGGTAAAACGAACCAGTAAGTCAACATCCGATGCGTGAGTTGCCCTTCCATCCGCATAACTACCAAATAATGATACGGACTCTATTTGCTCGTTATCGGGCACCGAGGCGTTATATGCCAACGTGGCGCTCGACACATCTTTTCTGATTTGCTCAACCGTCAATGGTGGCATACCTACACCTCCCTAGGAATGTGGCTCAGTATAGTTCATTGCGAACCATCCCGCCTTCTACTTCCTCAGTGCGCTTTTGAACAACATCAACATCGACAGGAACTCCAAGCTTTTCCTCCATGCTCCCAAGAACCCGAGCCAAGGTGAACAGACTAACAAACGCAGAGGTAAAACGAAAACACAAAACCACAGATGATATAAAGGAAACAATCCGCTGCCGATACGCCTATGCTACACTTTTTTCATGGCAAACGCGCAGACATATGAAGTAAGAATCTACGATACCCCCCTCGCCCAGTTCCAGTTTGAGAAGACACTAGGCGGATTTCGGGCGCGCGGGTTGGAAGTAGATCGAAACAACAGTCACCTTCTGCCGCTGAACATTATGCAGGCACCTGACGATGTGGAACTGGCACGCTTTTTGGCTTCGCGGCGTGTTCCCAAAGGGCGCGCTTATTTGGAAGAGATACTGCGCCCCTATGGACTTGCCCCCACAGACACCAAGGGTATTATCGATCTGTCACGCGGCGTATCCGTGAACGATGCTTACTCCGTCGTACCAGCCGACGACGATGTCACCTGGTCGGATTGCAATCTCTTCGACAACGACTTCGACGAGGTGCTGCAAATCGTTGCCTACACAGGAGCCATCCCCGAAGGAGTTATCGGCACAGGAAGACCCTCTGATTTGACCCCATCAGGCGCGTTCCCAAAAACATGGCGGAGAATAGACGGTCAGCTGATGCTGTACAAAGCCGGATCAGCAACAGCCGCTCCGAACTACGGACGCGAGCCCTACTCCGAGGCGCTTGCGTGGCAGGTGGCCCACACCATGGGACTTGATGCTATCCCTTATGAGCTGACAGAGTGGCGCGGGAAGCTATGTTCGGTCTGCAAGCTGTTTAACACAGCAACGACTTCCTTCGTGCCCTTCGAGCTGTGCCTGCCCTCCGACCTTATTCAATTGTGCGATATAGAACTGGCTCTTTCCTATTTTGGGAACATTAGTGACAAAGCGGAAGAGAAGTTCCGATCGATGGCCGTGTTCGATTCCCTTATTGCGAACAGCGACCGCCACATCGGCAACTTTGGCGTCCTACGCGACAATACTACAGGACGCGTGCTTGATGCCGCCCCTATCTTCGACAACAATGTCTCACTCTTCTCGCGCGACGATGACAAGACTCTAGAAATCGACACACTCACAACCCGCGCCGATGAGGCACCCGGCATTCTAGATACAACCTTGGGTATTCAAAGCAGAGTACTACTGGGAGAAGCGCAGCGTAAGCACGTGGAGCGCTTGAGGGAGTTCACCTTTGACGATTCAGGTTTCATCACAGACTATCGAACGGAACATCCTAACGGGAGAATTATCACTCCACAACGTCTGAACGCCCTCAGCGCTTTCGTCCGAACACGGGCATCCCAGCTGCTTGACACCGAAACCAAGTAATTACGCGGCGTGTGTCAGAACTTCCAGACCGATGCGGCAAGCGCACGTGCAACATCTATCACACTTTGTGACAGATAGACAACATTTTGTGTGTAGTGCTTGTTTCGCATTACAATATCGGCGTTGTAACGAAGAAGCTACAGACGCGATGCAGCGTATGCAACAATCGCGTGCGGCTGACCTGGTAAGGACCCAACCGTGAACAAACTTGCGGCTGTCTCCCTTAAGAATACGACCAACCAGCGGTTGTTGCTGTCGGCATTCATACTCGCCGCTGCGATTATCGCCATCCTGACGGCGGCGTTCGTTTACCATACGACCGAAGAAGTCGAGTCGAACGCACTGCGAAACGCCCAAGAACTCGCCGATCACGATATCGATTTCTTCCAGTCCCAACTAGACGCACGATGGGACGAACTAGCCAGTATTGGCTCAGAGTTCGCACTCTATCATGATACAACCATGGCCGACGTCCAAAGCCGCCTTGCCATTGAACAACAGGCGAGCAGCTTCAACACGCTATACCTTGTCGACGACGCCGGCAACCTGTACTCAACTACCATGCTCGCAAAAACTGCCTCCGACAACCCTTACATCGCCCAGCTTGCCTTAGGACTTGATCGCAGCGCGCTGCGTTACGACACCGACGAACTCATCGACGACAATATCGGGGGCGACCCCGTGCCTACCATCGTCTACACCGTGCGCATTAACCCATATGATGTTGAGGAAACATCCATCGTCGGCATTATTGGACTTCGCCACGTTGACCTGGTACAAGAGCATCTGCGTATCGAATGTTACAATGGACAGGGTTCAAGTACCGTCGTCGACAACCACGGCGACTACGTGGTCAACATTGATACCGACGCCAGCGACACCGAAGCGAACTTTTTCGGCCTGCTGGCAAGTGCGCGATCGGTGGAGGATGGCGTCGACAGCGTGATCGAGCGCATCCAAGCCAACAAAGCGTTCACCTTCTCATGGGTAAACGCCGACGGCAAAAAGATGGTGTCCATCGTGCGTCCCATCAACAACACCGACTGGCAAACCGTAATGGCTATTCCCGAAGCAGTGTTCTCGGAACAAAGCATGCGGGTTATCACTATGACCACCATCGTACTGGTGAGTATTGTGGGTGTCGTAGTAGTGCTCGCTGCGCTCGTGTTCCGCGTGAGCAGGAGCGCCGTGAAGGCGGAGGCCGACGCTCAAGCACGCAGCGAGTTCTTATCGAATATGAGTCACGAGATTCGCACGCCCTTAAACGGCCTGGTCGGGCTCAACTACTTGATGCGCGAGAACTTAGAAGACGACCGTAAAATGCGCGATTACCTGACGAAGTCGTCAACCATCACGCAGTACTTGCTGTCGCTTGTAAACGACATCCTTGACGTGAGCAAACTGCAAGCGGGCAAGTTTGATATCGCGCACGATCCGATTAACCTCAGCGTGCTCATCGACGCCGTATACGCCATGCAGCGCGACACGTTCGCCAACAAGGGTGTTTCGCTGTCGGTGTCGAAACAGCTTACAAGTGAGTGTATTCTCAGTGACGAAACGCACGTTAAGCAGGTGCTCATGAACATCTTGAGCAATGCCGCAAAGTTCACCGACAAAGGTGGTGCAGTCGCACTCCGTGTGAGCCAGAGCGAGCCAGCCGACGGCATGGTGACCACCACCTTCGAGGTAGAAGACAACGGCTGCGGCATGGATCCCGAGTTCATGGAGCATATCTTCGACCCGTTTGCACAGGAGCGCAACAAGATTAAAACAAGCCAAAAGGGAACCGGGTTGGGAATGTCTATCAGCTCGCTTCTGGTAAAGCAGATGGGTGGCACGATATCTGTGCGAAGCAAACGCAACGTGGGAAGCTGCTTCACCGTTGTGCTGCCCGCACCGATAAGCGACAAGCGTCCGTGTAATGAGCCTCCACTTGGCAAGCCCGCCGCGCAGACATGCGACGGGAAGACCTGCGACCAGGCCGGCGCTGCAGTGGACGGCGGGGCTGGCGGGACTGGCGACAAGGTGGACAGCGGGGCTGGCAGAACCAGCAACAAGGTGGGCGGTGCGGCCAGCGGAACCAGCGAAACCAGCAGCGAAGCAGGACGGAAGCGTCCGACGCACATTTTGGTTGCTGAAGACAACGAACTCAATGCCACCATTCTGACAGAAATCCTGCGCGGCGTGGGCTACTCGGTCGAATGCGCCGCGGACGGGCAGGAAGCTGTGCACATGGTGGAGGAATCACCCATTGGTTATTTCGAGCTCGTGCTCATGGACGTGCAGATGCCTATCATGAACGGCTACGACGCCACGCGCGCTATCCGTAAACTCGACCGCGATGATACCGACGACATGGTGATCTTCGCCTGCACGGCTAATACGTTTAAGGAAGATCGCGACCTGGCTATCGAAGCAGGCATGAACGGATTCTTAGGCAAACCGGTCAACGTCGAGGAAATGATACGGAAGTTCTCGACGTTGTAACAGGTGTGCTGCGGCGGCTACGAGCGTGCGGCGGTTTGCGGATACGTAGCAGTTTGCGGGTATGCGGCGGTTGTGCAATCGCGAGATTTACCACAGACTCGCAGCTACAACCGCTACAGTACCACCATGTCGTGCGGTGAGTGCGTGAATACCTCAAAGCCGTCCGGCGTGATAACACCGAAGTCCTCGAGTCGCATGCCGAACTCGCCCGCAAGGTAGATGCCCGGCTCAATCGTGACCACGTTGCCGACAACCAACGGCTCAGTGTTGCGCGAATTCAAGCACGGTTCCTCGTGAATATCGAGACCCACACCGTGCCCCAGCCCATGGCCCATCTTCCCGCCGAATCCCGCATCGGCAAGCACGCGTTCGGCAAGTTCGTGCATCTCGATGCCCGTGACGCCGGGTTTCAAGGCTGTCTCAACCGCTTCATTCGCCGCCCGCATGGCTTCATAAGCAGCGCGCATGCGCGAGGTTGGTTCGCCCAAGAACACCGTACGCGTCATATCGGAGCAGTAGCCGCGTAGCTTCGCACCGAAATCCATAACCACGCACTGCCCTGCCTCCAAGCGTGTGTTACCCGGAATAGCATGAGGGCTTGCCCCGTTCGCGCCGCAGGCGACAATACTGGGAAAGGCCAGGTCATCCGCACCAGTGCGACGCATGAAGTCCTCAAGTTCGATTTGCACCTCGCGCTCGGTCATACCCGGACGCATGAAGCCGATAATGTGCTCGAACGCCGCATCGGTAATGGCCTGCGCGGCGTGCAATTGCACGATTTCGGCGGCGTCCTTCACCGCCCGCAAGCCTACCACCATGCCGCTGGTTTCGCGGAAGGGGGTATTGGTTGTGGCCACTTCGGCGAACGCCGCTTCGAGCCGACGGTATTCCGCGAGTGTGATGGAGTCCTCAATACCAAGCGGGCGCACGCAAGCAGCGTCGGCTGCGCTCGTGCCAGCAACCGCACCTGTAGCGTCGGCTGCGCTCGTGTCAGCTGTCGCGTGCTCGTCGCAAGCGGTACTTTCGCCCATCAGTCGCGCAGCGAACTTTGCATGACTCACCCGCTCAGAGTTCACCTGCACGCCCGTGCCGCGCGCCGCGCGCTCACACGCGTCGGCATAGCGCGAATCGGTGTGCAACACCGCGCGATCAGGCGTGACGAGCAGCAGGTGAGCCGCCTCGCTGTCGAACACACTATCGAACGCCGTGAGCCACGCAATGCTCGACGTGTCGCGCACGTACATGCCATCAATGCCTGCGGCCGCGCACGCTTCGCGCAAACGAGCGATGCGCGCCTGCGACAGCACAGCCGATGATGCCACGCTGGTCGGTGCCGTCGTCGGCTCGGATTCAGTAGCAACGCTCTCATGCGCCACCCGAGCTGCTGCGGCCATCATTGCTTCTCTTCCCTTCGCGCGCTCTTTCCGGCAATGATCACCTGACCGGGCGCGTAGACTTCCTCAAATCCTTCGCCCAAGCGCTCCGCCGCTCCATCAAGCAGGATGTCGAGTGCATCGCAGTATCCCTGAAAGCCGCGACCCTTCACCTGAGCCACGCATGCTGGGGCAACCACCGACACGTTGCGCCATGCCTCGCGGGCGCTCACGTCGGAAATGTGTACCTCCACCACCGGCGTGGCGATCGAACCCACCGCATCGCGAATAGCGTACGAATAGTGCGTATGTGCACCGGGGTTGTACACCACGCCATCGAAATTGAAATGCGCCTCGTGCAGTTTCTCTACCAGCTCGCCTTCGTGATTGCTCTGGAAGCACTTCGCCGCTACACCACGCGACTTCGCGTAGTCACAGAACATCCGCTCGAGCGACTCGAGTGTGTCATTCCCGTACACGCCCGGCTCACGTATGCCTAACATGTTCAAATTCGGACCGTTTATCAGCAGTATCTTCTTCATGTTTGATTCCTTTTTGCGGCGCAACCGACGCGACAATCGCGGTGGTTGTTCGAACGCAAGCTCTTCCCTTACGCTTTCGATGCTGTCCATTGCTGCAGGTGAGCGCGCAGAATGTCATCGGACACCTCGACGAGCTCCCAATTGCCCACGTCACGCGGCAGCACGAAACGCACCTGGCCGCCGCGCGCCTTCTTGTCGCGCTTCATCGCGTCAAGCATGTCGGCAGGCGATGCCGACCACGACAAAGCGGGAAGTCCCAGCGCGTCGAGCAGTTCGTCTTGTGTTTCCACCAACTCTTCGGGCGTACCCAGCAAATCAGCGGCCAAGCGCGCAGCAAAGCGCATGCCCTCGGCCACCGCCGCGCCATGGCTGTAGGTGCCATAACCCGATAACTTCTCTATCGCATGAGCCAGCGTGTGCCCATAGTTTAAGCATTCACGCACGCCGCGGCTTTCAGTTTGATCCTGTGCCACCACGTCGGCCTTGAACACCACCGAGCGAACGATGGCCTCTTGTACGACGCCTTCGTCGCGCGCCGCCAGCTGATTGGCATGATCGAGTAGCCAGAAGAAGAAATCGTCGGAGTCGATGACCGACGCCTTGGCTATTTCGGCACAGCCACACGCCCATTCGCGCTCGTTGAGCGTGGATAGCGCGTTGATGTCGGCACACACATACGTCGGCTGGTTGAACGTTCCCACCAGGTTCTTCCCCGCGCTGAGATTGACGCCGGTTTTGCCACCCACCGACGAGTCGACCATCGCCAGCAGCGTGGTGGGCACCTGCACCACCGAAACGCCCCGCATGTACGTCGACCCAACAAAACCGGCAATATCACCCACCACGCCGCCGCCGAGTGCTACAACTACGCAGTCACGTCCGAGCGAGCAAGCCGCCATGGCTTCCCAAATCTCGCCAGCAACTGCGATTGATTTCGAGTCTTCACCTGCGGGAATGGTTATGTCTGATACGCGATAGCCTTCGGCTGCCAACGACCGCTTCGCCTGAGCCAAGTACAGTGGGGCAACGTTTGAATCGGTTATCACGAGCACACGGTCGGCTTTGCCGCCCGCTGCCGTGGCACGCACGTGCTGACCAAGCCGGTCGAGTGCGCCTGCACCCACCCGCACGTCATATGCGGACTCACCGGGGATATTCACCACTACTTTTGTTGTGGGCATAACACGCCCTCCTTTACAAGTATGCCGCGCACTTCGTATGCGATGGCAGGCACGCGCCTCCCAGCCGTTGAAATGGAAACGTCGGCGACTTCTGTATACAGCGGAAACCGGTTAGCCGCTAACGCGCGAGCGGCTTGTACGTCTTGAAATAGCGGACGGGTCGACACGTCACTGATCCTACCGCGTGCCTCATCGACGTCGACCTCTAAGTGAACCACAAAACCAGATGACTTCAAAATGTCGCGATTCTCAGGCCGCATAACAATGCCGCCGCCGCACGAGATGAGCAACGGGGGCTTTTCCGACAGCTCGCGCAGCACGTCGGTCTCGATAGCGCGGAAGCCCTCTTCGCCCACTTCTTCGAAGATTCGCTTGATCCGCTTCCCTTCGCGGCGCTCGAGGTACACGTCGGCATCCACCGAACCGACGCCGCACACACGCGCCAGCCGCCGCGCCACGGACGACTTGCCCGCGCCCATAAACCCAATGAAGAACACCGGGCGCGTAAGCTCGAACCGTTCGTTTTCGTCAGTCACCCACATCTTCCTTTCCGATAACAGCGTTCAGCAAAATGCACGAACCAATGTCGTTTGGTTAAGCACCACTGTGTCAATGCGTCAAAGGGTCACACCCTACGCCTGCGCGTTACTTTGACACGGTACGGAGCCGCTGCTTGTACGACTTCACTGCGGCTTTAATATCGGCCATGTTGTCGCGTCCGAATTTTTCCAGATAGGCGTTGGCCAGCGCGAACGCCACCTCCGATTCGGCCACCACCGCGCAGGCAGGTACGGCACAGGTATCGCTTCGCTCCTTCGACGCAAGCTCCACCTCCAACGTGTCCAGGTTCACCGTTTCAAGCGGCGTCATGAGCGTGGGAATGGGCTTCATGGCTACCGTAGCAATAAGCGGCATTCCTGAGGTCATGCCCCCCTCGAGGCCGCCCGCGTTGTTTGATGTGCGGGAGAACCCGACGCCCCGTTCAAGCACAATGGGGTCGTGCACCTGCGAACCCACCCGCCGCGAAGCCTCGAAGCCCAAGCCGAACTCAACGCCCTTGATTGCAGGAATGGAAAATAGCGCCGCACCGAGGCGCGAGGTTAAGCGGTCAGCCGCCGTCGCGTAGCCGCCCACGCCGGGCACAAGACCCGTGGCAACCACGCGAAATGTTCCGCCCAGGCTCTCGCCCGCCGCCTTCGCATGATCAATGGCGTCCTTCATAGCCTGCGTCGCCTTCGCATCGGGACAGCGGACCTCACTCGTTTCGATGTCGAGCGGTTTATAGTCGGGCGCAGCAACCATAGGATCGTCTTCTTCGAAGCGTGCACTGCCAATGGAAGTAACGTAGGAGAACACCTCGACGCCCAGCTCGGCCAGAAACTCCCTCGCAATGCCCGCCGCCGCCACGCGCGCGGCAGTTTCGCGCGCGCTCGCGCGTTCGAGAATGTTGCGACAGTCGTCAGTGTTGGTTTTCAGCGCGCCCACCAGATCGGCATGACCTGGGCGCGGCGTGACCTCGCGCACCAAGCCTGCGGGCACGTCGCCGAAGGGCGCCATGCGGTCGGTCCAATTCTGCCAATCGCGGTTTTTCACTACCAGCGTCACCGGCGTGCCAAGGGTACGGCCAAACCGCAGACCCGACACCACTTCAACCGTATCGCGCTCGATGGTCTGTCTGCCACCCCGGCCATACCCCGACTGTCGACGGGCGAGGTCGGAGTTGATACTCTCTTCAGAAACCTTCAGCCCCGCCGGAACACCTTCGACAATGGCGGTAAGCTGCGGGCCGTGGCTTTCACCTGCGGTGATGTAATGCATAGCATGGTCGCTTTCTCGCTGCAGACAACGTTTCGCCGGCGCAAAACAAGGGTGTGGTCTGCATTTTTTCATTCGGAGCTATTGTAGCGCAAGTTCGTATTACAGCGCGAACCCGGCGGCGCGAGCCATAACGTCGAGCAAGCCGTCGAACCCAAGCGTATCGGGCTCATTGGCAGCCTGTAAGAACAGCTGCACGGCGGCAACAGCCTGACCAACCAGCATGCCGCCCCCACTGCGGAATGTGCAACCCGCCGCCTTCGCGCCGGCAGCCAGCGCAGTTTCACCATGGCCGTACACAGCATCAAACACCCACTGACCCTCATGCAGTGCGCTCACGTCGAAAGGCGCAGGATCGCCCGGCTTCATGCCCAACGGTGTCGCGTCGATAACGATGTCGGCGCACGAGATGAGGTTGCAGCTGTCGTCGTACGACGCACCTTCAACACGCACCTCGCGTTTTGAGCGGGCTTTGCGGGACGTTTGAGTCGTTCGGGTCGTTTGGAACGCGCAGACCGCATGCTCATTGTGGGCCACGCAAGCAGCATAGGCCGCACGCCAGGCCTCCACCCGCTCGCGCGCGCGCTGCGCGTCGCGTCCGAGCATGAGCACGCTCGCACCTGCATCAACGCACGCACCGAGAATTGAAAATGACGTGGGTCCCGTGCCACACACAACCACACGCGCTCCCTCAAAGCAAGCACCTATGCTCTGAAGGTACGTCACACAACCAAAACCGTCGGTGTTATGTGCAGCAAGCTTGCCATCAATCTTCACCAGCACGTTCGCGCCACGCGCCAACCGTGCTGCCTCACTCGCGGTGTCGGCGGCAGCAAACGCGAGTTCCTTATACGGCGTGGTGATGTTTAAGCCCAGCCAGCTGCGCTGTTCGATGAACGCCTGCGCCTCGTGCGAATGCTCGATATCGGCGAAACCGTATTCCCACGGCAACCCAAGCGCCCGATAGGCGGCGTTGTGCATTGCCGGCGACTTCGAATGACCCACCGGATGACCAAGCACGTACAGCTTCTCAGTTGCGCCCATAACGAACGCGCTCCTTTCCCCACTTTTTTCATCATGTTTATGCCCACGCACCTAGACGCTCTGACTCTGGCTCTCGCTTGCCTGCGATGCCTTTGCCGACTGTACCTCTTCTACGGGTACGGCAGTTGCGGCCCCTTCGGGTTGACGACTGCCCAAAATGACGCGTTCAACCTTGCGAAGCACCAGCGTATGTTTCAGGTCTTGCTCGACAAGCGGCGCCACCAAATACGACTTCATGCCCAGCATGTTAGCGGCCACCACATCGGTTGACAGCTGATCGCCAATGGCCACCGTGTCGCAGCGCGCGCCACCGATCTTCGCGCGACCAATCAGCACCCCATGCGGCAGCGGCTTGCACGACTTCGCCACAATGGGCAGGTCGAGCTCTTCCGCCAAGCTAAACACACTCTGGTGCCAATTGTTTGACACCAAACAGAACGACACTCCGGCCTCACGGGCGCGCGTAATCCAAAACCGCACGTCACGAGGCACTTCATGCGTGTCGCGCGTGAGAATAGTGTTATCAATGTCCAGCAGCACGTGCACAAGGCCGCACTCCAGCAGATCACGCTCGATATCGATGCGCGAAACGCGAGAAAAATACCTGTCAGGCTGAAAAATCGGCATGGCGGCCCTCCTTCGCGAAAGAGAAAGCCCGCAGCACACCTTCATGGGGACCGCTGCAGGCTTTCGCTCGGGGTGTCATGTCGGAACTGGTACGCGCCAAGCCTAGCCCGCGTTCTGCGGCGTGTTCGCGATAGCCGCCTGGTGCTCGTCATAGGTGCGAGAGAAGGCATACTGAAGGGTGCCGTCTTCGCCATTCCAGAAGTAGAAGTAGTAGTTGTCGGATTCAATAGGCGAACACACGGCCTTCAGGCACGCCAAACCCGGAGAGCAAATAGGCGTCGGTGGCAGACCCTTGTACGTATACGTGCTGTACGGATCGTCCGCATGTACTTCTTCAGGAGACGGATCGTGACCCACCACGTACGCCGTGGTGGCATCGGACTGCAAGTAGCCCGCCGTCTCGCCGAACTCGTTCGTTAGGCGGTTGTAGAACACACCGGCAACCTGCGCGCGAATATCATCGGATCCGGTCGACTCCTTCTCAACAATGGAAGCGAGCTTCACCACGTCGTACACGTTGAGACCAACGCTTTGGGGATACGTGAGATCAAGCGTCGAAAATTCTGCGTTGAACTGGTCAAGCATCATACGAATGATCGAATCGGCTGTAGCGGTATCGTCAAGCTCGTACGTTTTGGGGAACAGGAACCCTTCAAGGCTGTTCTCGCCCGCATCGGCGAGGAAGCTGTAGTCGGCCGCATACACGCTCGCGTTCGATGCGGCTGCAGTGAAGTCCTCGGCGGAAACGCGGCCCTCGGTAGCTTCCGCAACCGCTGCAGCGATATCGGTTAGCTTGTAGCCTTCGGGCACAGTGAGCGTTGACTCCGCCTGAGGACCGGCTTGGATAGCCGCAATAATGTCGTCAATGGGCGTTTCGCCGGCGAACGTGTAGCTGCCAGGCTTCAACTGGTCGGCAACGCCCAGCTCATCCACGCGCGACGAGAAGTCTGACGATCGAGCGATAAGCCCCGCTTCGCACAGCGTGTCGCCAATGGTCTTAGCGCTTTCCCCCGCCTCAACCGTGATGGTAGCCTGCTCGTTCGGGCCGATTAGTTCAGCGCCGCTCCCCGAGCAGCCCTTCATCATTGTAGAGATGGCGAAGACGGCCGCAACCACGATAGCAATAGTAACCACTGCAGCAAACACCAGTGGTGCCTTGCTCTGCTTCGGGCGGATGTAGCTGGTGTCGTACGTTTTGAATTGACGAGCACCGCGCGCATGTGCCGAACGGGCGGCATGATTGGGGCGTCGGGAATATGTCATTTGTCGTCTGGGTGACATAGGTTTGCAGCCTTTCGTGTCAATGGCGCGCGTCGAGCCACGCCTGCAAGAACAAGCTAGCGGCTATCATATCTATTTTGCCCCGCATCGAACGTTCGCTGTATCCCTTTTCACGCAAACTCCGTTTGGCTTCACGCGAGCTCAAACGCTCGTCGGTAAATTCGACGGGAAGTCCGCACGCAGCACTGATGCGCACCGCAGCTTCTCGAATGCGTGCAGCTTGGGGGCCTTCCTCGCCCGCCATGGTATACGGTAGACCGCAGAGCAAAAGCTCAGGTTCCCAATCTTCGAGCACCCGCGCGAAGGGCTTTGCGCACCCGAGCACTTCCGCCGCGGGCAGCACGCACACCGGTGAGGCAACGCGCATTCCTGGGTCGCACACTGCAATGCCCACGCGCACCTCACCTATGTCCAAAGCCAAAACCCTCATCGAACGCCTTTCTCTTATCCAGGAAACGCTGAATTACTCCGCAAGCCCTGTTCGGGCGCGCCGGACTCGACACACGTTTCCCTCGCGCCGTCTTATACGACGCCAATCATGCCGAAGGCCCCAGCGGGGCCTTCGCGCGAATGGGCTTAAACGGAAGCAGACGCACCTTTACGCCCAACTCCGCAAGCTAAATAACGCAATCGCTCTACAGCAGCAAGCCGCGTGCGATGTCGAGCGCTGCATCAATACCACTTGCATCCTTGCCGCCAGCTTGTGCCATGGTCGGCTTTCCGCCGCCGCCACCTTGAATGGCCGGCCCCATTGCCTTGATGATAGCCCCAGCGTTGAATCCAGCAGACACCGCTTCATCGGTGCCGGCAGCCATAAGCACGGGTTTACCATCCTTTTCACCAGCGATAACAAGTGCGCCCGGAGCGCTCATACGCGCACGCACGATGTCCCACATGTTGCGCATCTGGGCGCCTTCGCGAATGGCCGTGCGGGCAATGATAACCGGGTAACCGCCCTTCGCGGAAACCACAGCCGCCAGTAACTCGTTGATACCGTCATCGGACACGATGTCTTTCGCACGCTTCGCCTTCTGCTGAATATCTTTCAGCGCCTTTAAGTTTGAAGCAGTACGCTCACTCACGTCGAACAGCGGCACGCGCAGCTCGGCGGCGGTTTCCTTCAGCTCGGCCTCAATTTCGTTCACGTATCCCAAAGCGCCGTAGCTGGTTACCGCTTCGATGCGGCGCACGTTAGCGCCCACGCTCGATTCCGAGGTAATTTTCATGAAGCCGATTTCTGCGGTGTTGCGCACGTGACATCCACCGCACAGCTCGCGGCTGAACTCGCCCGCCTCAACCACGCGAACGCGCTCGCCATACTTTTCGCCGAACAGACCCACAATGCCCCGTTCACGCGCGTCAGACAGCGACGTTTCGTAGATAGTGGTGGGGATTGCCTCCATGATGTACTCGTTGGCGATACGCTCGACCTCGGCAAGCTGATCGAGTGTCATGGCCTCGAAGTGCGTGAAATCGAACCGCAGACGGTCGGGTCCTACGTAGCTGCCGGCCTGTTTCACGTGATCACCGAGCACCTGGCGCAGCGACGCGTGCAGAATGTGCGTTGCGGTATGGTTGCGCTCGATGGCGTGGCGACGGCGCGGGCTGACGCTCGCGTGCACCACGTCACCCACATGCAGCACGCCTTCCTTGCAGTGCACGGTGTGTACGAACAACCCTTTTTCGGGTGTTGCAGTTCCCTGCACAAGCACATGCAAACCCTCGGCATCGAAGGCACCCATGTCGCCCACTTGGCCGCCCATCTCGGCGTAGAACGGTGTTACGTCGAGTACCACCTCGCCCAGGCCACTGCCGACAAGTTCGTTTACTCGCTTGCCATCGCGCAGCAAAGCGAGCACGCGGGCATCGCATTCCAGCTGATCGTAGCCAAGAAACTTCGTGGCACCCACCTCGTTCAGTGTGTCGGTATACACGCCGCCGTAGGTGCTCCATGCCGCTTCGATGTCGGCTTTGTTCGCCGCACGAGCGCGATCACGCTGTTCTTCCATGCACTCGTGGAAGCGATCCATGTCAACCTGAATGCCTGCATCAGCCGCCAGCTCGCAGGTGACCTCTACCGGGAAACCATACGTGTCGTGCAACACAAAGGCCTGGTCGCCAGAAAGCACCGGCCCCTCTAGCTGGGCAAGCGCCTCATTTAGGAACGCCCTGCCCTGACGCAGCGTAGCACCAAAGCGCTCTTCCTCGGCAAGAATAAGCCGGCGCTCAAGTTCGCGGTTTTCCACAATTTCGGGGTACACATCACCCATAAGGCGGACAATCTCGTCAACATACTCGTTTAAGAATGGTCCCTCAATGCCGATAAGATGTGCCTTCATGATAGCACGACGCAGCAGACGGCGCAGCACGTAGCCGCGCCCTTCGTTAGAAGGAAGAATGCCGTCGGCAATCATAAATGTAACCGCACGGCTGTGATCAGCAATGATACGCAGCGCGAGGTCGGCAGCAGCGTCGCTTCCGTACGTTGCACCCGACAACCGCTCTCCAACCGCCACCAGGCTGCGCAGCACGTCAGTTTCGTAGTTCGACTGTACGCCTTGCATAATGGCAGCAATGCGTTCAAGGCCCATGCCGGTGTCGATGTTTTTCTTTGGCAGTGGAACAAGCGTGCCGTCCTCTTGCCCATCAAACTGCGTAAACACGCAGTTCCAGTACTCCAGGAAGCGGTCGCAATCGCACCCGGGCGCGCAATCGGGCTTGCCGCAGCCGAATTCGGGACCCTGATCGAAGTAGATCTCGGAACACGGGCCGCACGGACCTGTAGGGCCACCGCGCCAGAAGTTGTCATCTTCACCCAAGCGCGAAATATGGTCTTCCGGCACGCCGAGGCTCTTCCAAATCTCGATGGTTTCGTCGTCGTCTTCAAACACCGTGAAATACAGATGCTCGGCCGGAAGCTCAAGTACGTTCACAGAGAAGTCGTACGCCCACGCGCACATTTCCTGCTTGAAGTACTCGCCGAACCCGAAGTTGCCCAGCATCTCGAAAAAGCTCTGGTGCCGCCCGGTGGTACCAATGATATCGATGTCGTTAGTACGCACGCATTTCTGTGCGGTGGTAGTACCAATATAGGGTGCCGGAAGCTGCTTTTGCTGCAGGAAGTACGGCTTAAACTGAACCATCCCCGCAACCGTGAGCAAAAGCGATGGGTCGTCGGGCACCAGCGAGCTGGAAGGCCAGCGCTGGCAGCCCTTTTCTTCGAAATACTTCAGGTACTTCTCGCGGATTTCCGCACTTGTCATGTACTTCATCAATGCAATCCTTCTGATGGTTCGTTTGTCCCGATAACACTTCCGCCCCTGCGTAGGGCGTCTCTCACAAAGGTTGGCTCAGATTGTCAGAACCCGTCGCCACCCTTTCGTTTCACTTCGCGAACGGAACTTTTCGCCGACCCCTTCACCACTGGATGAGCGGCCGTAGCGTCGGCCATAGGATCAACCACAGCGTCATCGCCTTCGACACCGCCTTTGAAGAACACCCCATCGGGTGCCACAATGCGCCGTCCCGTACGCTTTTCGAAATAATACACGAACACCGACTTTGCCATAGCAACAATGGGAATGGAGAACAACATACCGACAAGTGTACCCATAACGCCGTAGGCAGCGCCACCAAGCGCTGAACCCACCATGAGCGCAACGAGCACAAGCGCCGGATGCGCATCGACCGACCCTTGCATGATGCGGGGGTATACCACCGTTGCCACAAAGCAGTGCACCAGCACGAATCCCAGCACAGCCAATGCCGCCACAACTACGCCATCGAATACACCCACTACGGCAAGAATAATGCCACCCACCCACGGACCGATAACGGGAACGATGTTCACAATGGTCATGATCACGCCCAAAACCGCGGCGCTTGGCATACCAATGATTGCAAACCACACGCCCGAGCACACACCAACGATGGCGCTTTGCAACAGCGTGCCACGAATGAAGCCACTCATCACGCGTGTAGCGGTGATGTGCAGCATTTCAGCCTCTTCGCGATGTTTGTCACTGACAAGACGATTACATTCTCTCCCGATGCCAGGAAGTTCAAGGAGAATCCAGAACGACACCACCAGTGCAAACAAAATCTCGAGCGCCGCGTTAACAAGCCCAGCTCCCAACGCCACGATGCCGTTCGCGCTGGATTTTGCGAGCTCGGAAGCCATCGCACTCAGCGACGAGAACGTTTCAGTTCCCCACTGCTGGATGGCGTCACTTTGGAAGAGATAGGAATAGCGTTCGTAGAGCTGGTTAAGCAGCGCGCTTATATCGTCGATGCGAGCAGGCATGCTGCTCACAAATTCGCTGACTTGGCCGATCAAACCATGCGCGGGCGAAAACATGAGCAGGCACACGCATGCGACTACCACAAACATAAGCACGAACGCAGCGGCCGTCGCCCAGAAACGGGGCATGCCGCGGCGTTCGAGCGAATTGACCGGACCGCGCAAGCAGAATACGATAATGACCGTGAGAATGAGGATGGCAATGGCTATGTGAAGTACGCTTATGGCCTTCGCTGCTACCAGAAGCAAAAGAACAGCACCAATAGTACTCCAAATGCGCAGGCACAACGTGCGAGCCTTCAGCTCCGCGCAATCAAGGCCGCCTGGCTCCCCGCAAACTAATACGGGTTCCTCCGAACACTCCCGAGACAAGCGAAACGCCCCCTACGCTTTCAAACCTTCGGCACTCTGCTGCTGGACACCTACCGATGCGGCAGCCGCACCAGACGCAGCCTGATCGGCCGGTGCTACTGGCTGCGGAACCGTAACGTAGCCATCTTTGGAGCCATGAGCACCCTCTGACGAAGCTCCCTCACCAGCGCTCACAGGTTCAGCTTCCGTAAAACCGCGTGAAGCAGCAGCGCTTGAAGCAGCGTCTTCTTTGGCGGGATGTGTGGACTGCACAGCCTTGGATGCAGCAGCCTCGGCGGCTTTCGCCTCGCCCAGCGCCACCGACGCATCGCTTGCCGCCTTTGGCTTAAAAGCATCGCGAATACGCGTCGAAGCAGACGCGATCAGGTTCAGCGGTGTGCTGGCCACGGCATCAACCGCATTAACAGCCGAAGTTGCTGTGTCGGTGATGTCGCCGATGTTTTCTAGAATCTGGTCGAGACGCATGACTTCCAAATTCACGGCATCGACCGTTAGCGACACGCGGTCAACCAGCGGGTCGGCTTTCGCAATGAGCGGCTTGCACGCCGCAGTGATTTCCTCGACGTTGGCAAGCGTGGGTTCGAGCTGCTTTTGCATAGTGTCAACCGTTTGCCTGGTTTTGCGAACCGTCGCGACCAGCTCAAACGCGAGCCACGCCAACGCCGCAACGGCAACGATAGCAACGGCGATCAGCACGATACTCAAAATATCAGTGGCACCCATGACGAACCTCCTTGTATACCGTGAAAGTTTCATTCACTATAGCACGTCAACCCCACAACACCAGGGAATCCTTATCGCTTTGGCAAAGCGTTTCCATTCCGCAACCAACACCAAACCACGCTAAACCGCGTCAAACCACCACACCTATGTCAACTTACGCCAACCATCGAAACTAGCACTCGCCTGTGTCAACTTCGTCAGCGTCGGCGCGATCACGCGCAGCGGCATCGGCACGGTACGCCTCCCACCCGCGTGGACCCGGATGGTAGAAACAGCCCCGCTCCAAGCCGTCGGGCAGATAGCGCTGGTCGACCCAGCCAGACGGATACGAATGAGGGTACTTGTAATCGCCGTAGTTTTCCGAACCTGGCCGGTGCCGGTCGCGCAGATGATTGGGAACTTGACGGGCAGGCCCTTGGCGAACTTCGGCTAATGCAGCATCGATACCCGCTTCGGCGGCATTGCTTTTCGGTGCAAGCGCCAGATAGATGGCAGCCTGCGCGAGATTAATGCGGCATTCTGGATAACCAATAACCTCGGCTGACTTAAACGCCGCCTCGGCAATAAGCAGCGCCTGCGGATCGGCATTACCGATGTCTTCCGATGCCGCAATAAACATGCGCCGCGCGATGAACTTCGGATCTTCCCCACCATCGATCATGCGCGCGAGCCAATAGAGCGCAGCGTCGGGATCAGACCCTCGCATAGACTTAATGAATGCGGATATGACATCGTAGTGCATATCCTTACTTTTATCGTAGGGCAAGGCGCGATGCGGCACAGCAATACGCACATGTTCGGCTCCCACCCGCGCGGGAGCGGCGGAAGTTCCCGGCTCGAGCATGCCCGCGGCAAGCTCGAGCGTGGTTAGCGCCGCACGGCCATCGCCACCAGCAAGCAATACGATGTCGTTTAACGCATCGTCATCAAGCTGGTACGTGCCACCAAGACCCCTTTCATCAGCTACCGCACGCCGCACCATTTCGGCAATATCGGCATCGGTAAGGCTTTTCAACTCGATAATGCGCGAGCGACTGTTCAGCGCGGAGTTCACCTCGAAAAACGGGTTTTCTGTTGTGGCACCCACTAGCACAACAATGCGATCTTCCACTGCATGCAGCAACGCATCTTGCTGACTGCGGTTGAAGCGGTGGATTTCGTCCACGAACAAAATGGTGCGCCGCCCCGACAGGGCAAGACGCTCATTGGCGGCGTCGATTTCGCGACGAAGATCGGACACAGTGCCGCCGATAGCTGACACCTCCACAAACGCCGCCTTAGTGGTTTCGGCAATAACATGCGCGATGGACGTTTTGCCCGTGCCAGCCGGGCCATACAAAATAAGCGAGCTTAAGCAGTCTTGCTCGATGGCGCGGCGCAGCCAGCTGTCCGGACCAACGGCATCCTGCTGACCGACAAGTTCATCGAGCGAACGCGGACGCATGCGCACAGCAAGCGGAGCCACCGTGGCCCGACGTTCGTTTTCCATTGCTGTGAATAAGGTATCCATGCCGCTATGGTATCACACGAACAAGTGTTTGTGCAAAATGTTCTTGGGGTTCATCAAAAAACATACTGCACGCTGCATTCAGTTCTTTACATCGTTACATCGCTTTACATCGTGTGCGCCCTTACTTCGGAAACTGCCACATGTCAAGACTTCAATTGGCGCGCCCATAGCGTATACTCATAAGTGGTTCCACCCCCGCAACCATACTTTGCGATGGACCGACGTATTTTACTTGGGAGCCTCAGATCGCTCGTGAAATGGAGATTCGCATCCGTTGATGCGAAAACCAGGAAGCGCGCTGCGGGCACCCACCTTGTTCAAGGTGGGTTCATCCTTCTGGTCGGGGGTGGGCCTTTTTTGTGCCGCGCAATACGTAGCTCCATCGAGCACATAGACGATGGCACCCCATGCCGACGTTAGGGTTCCAGCGCAGTCAGAGGCACAACATACACGCCGCTTTCTTCATCTCGCCGCCAGAACGGCGACGCGGCCGTGAGTACCATCATGAACTCTGGTTCGGGGTTGCGCGCCGCTGGGTTGGCAGCGATTTTTCCTGCAAGTCGCTGTAGATTAGCAATACCCCTGGGAACCTTGTCTTCCCCAAGCTTCACCTCGATAGCCGCCCAGCGGCCATCGTTCAGATCGAAGACGATGTCGGCTTCCAAACCATCAGCATCCCCGTAGTAGCGCAACGAACCCGCATGACTACCTGGCAGCAGGGACGCGAATACGCGTAGCTCGTGAACACACAGAGATTCGAAGAGTAAGCCGAACGTTTGGGAGTCCGACAACAGTCTTTCAGGCCCCATCCCCAACAGCGACGCAGCGATGGAGGGGTCGGCGAAGTAGCGTTTGGATTTCGTACGCAAGCGCGATTTTGAGCGCACGGGAGCATCCCACCCAGGAAGCTCTTCAATGAAAAAGAGGTCCTCGAACATGTCGAGGTAGCGCCTGACCGTGGAGCGCGCCAGGTCGACATTGTCCTCTCCTAGATCGGCGTCCGCAGCCAGAGTGTCGAGCGTGGCCGACGTCGCCACGTTCCGCGCAAGCGACAGCGCCAACCTGCGCGCGGTTTGGGGCACACCGCCTTTTTTTGGCACACTCACGTCGAAAAGCGCGCCAAGGTACTGACTCACAACCTCGGCAGCATCTTGCGGTGTTGCTCCGACCAGCGCTGGCCACCCTCCAACACAGATGGCATCTGCAATCTGTGCAAGACCAAATTCTTGCGCAAGGCCCGACTCGAAGTTGCCGGCAAACAGGCCCGAAAGCGACACACCGCCCCGAGCAATTCCGCGCTCGAGAAGCGTCATCGTGCTCATGTCGATACGAGCGATGCGCCCGGCTCCACTATGCGACACCTTGTCCTTTTCGGGTGTTGAAGAGCCAGTGAGAATGTAAAGTCCCTTGCTGCCGCCCGAGCTGTCGATCGCTCTGCGCGCGGCGTCCCACACGGCAGGCACCTCCTGCCACTCATCGATCACGTGCGGACTCTGCCCGCGCAACGCCAGCCGAGGATCCGCCTTAACGAGGGTACGCACGTTCTCGTTGTCCAAAAAAATTGAACTCTCACCAAAGGCGAAGGAACTCCAGGATTTACCACACCACTTAGTTCCGCGCACCTCGACAGCGCCAAACAACCCCAGCAGCCTCTCAATCCGCGCGTCTATGAGTCTAGGGGCGTAGCCTTCCGGCTTATCAGATCCGTAGGTGATCTGTTTCCCGTAGAACACCATGACCTGGCCTCCTTTATTGTACACTTCATTTTCGAGGATTAGTGTACTTCATTTTCGAGGAATTTCGCGCTTCATTTTCGAGGAAGGTTGATTGCGGGGTTGATTGTCATACCCTTACCCATGCCCATGCGCAGCTCCAAATCGTGCACGTACTTATCCCGCTCAATTCTCATGCCGCCCCTCCTAATGACATTTTTTCCCGCAAGCGTGATTTTTTGTCATTAGAATCGTAATCGAGCGAAAAGCTCTTCACAATCAGCAGCACAGCTTGGCACAGCACACTAAGGCCCTCGGAGAAATGACGTATGCCCCTAATCCCGCCGGAACAAGTCGCGCGTGTATACCTTATCGGCCACATCGGACAGTTCATCTGACCAGCGGTTAGCCACAATAATGTTGCAGCGGCGCTTGAACGCGGTCAGGTCGTGAGTAACTTCAGAGCCGAAAAATTCGGGGGCATCGAGTGTCGGCTCGTAGACTACCACCGGTATTCCTTTGGCTTTCACGCGCTTCATAATACCTTGGATAGAACTTGCTCGGAAGTTGTCAGAACCTGACTTCATAACAAGACGGTAGACTCCCACAACAGGACGCTCGACACCTTCATATACGAGTTTCCAAACGCGGCTTACCACTTCTTCGGCCACGTAGTCTTTGCGAGTACGGTTGGAGTTTACGATAGCTTCAATAAGGTTTTGGGGCACGTCCTTATAGTTAGCGAGCAACTGCTTGGCATCTTTCGGCAAACAGTAGCCACCGTAGCCAAACGAAGGGTTGTTGTAGTGGTCACCGATACGGGGGTCATACCCCACGCCTTCAATAATCTGCCCAGCATCAAGCCCGCGCACGCTCGCGTAGGTGTCAAGCTCGTTGAAGTAGGACACGCGAAGCGCCAGATAGGTGTTGGCGAAAAGCTTTACTGCTTCAGCCTCGGTTGCGCGCATGATAAGGGTCGGGATGTCTTTGGCCGGCTCAGCTGCACCTTCAGCCAGAAGTGCAGCGAACTTGTACGCGGCTTCTTCGAGCTCATCCGCAAAGGCAGATTCACTTGGCACCCCCACGATAATGCGCGAAGGATGCAAGTTATCATAAAGCGCATGACCCTCACGCAGAAATTCTGGAGAGAACAGGAATCGCCCTTTAGGGTAGCGCTCGCAGAGTGTGCGTGTGTAGCCTACAGGCACCGTGGACTTTACTACCATAACAGCAGCAGGGTTTACTTCAAGTACGAGCTCGATTACTTGTTCCACGTAGCGCGTGTCGAAGAAGTTGCGATCAGGGTCGTAGTTGGTAGGTGTAGCGATAACTACTATATCAGCCGCCGCATAAGCCGCGCGCCCATCGAGTGTGGGATGTAAGTTGAGTGTACGCTCACCGCGCGCCGCTTCGCCTAAGAAGCGTTCGATCTCAACATCGGCAATAGGGCTTTCCCATCGCGCAAGCGCCTCTACTTTTTCTGGAACTACATCTACAGCATCCACTTGGTTGTGCTGTGCGAGTAACACCGCTAACGACAATCCCACATAACCGGTACCCGCTACTGCGATTCTCATGGTCGAATCAGTCCTCTCTCTTCGGTTTTCAACGTGCATAAATAAGGGTCACCTCACTCAGTGGCCCATCAAGTACGAACCTTACAGCCCGTAGTAGCCCTTGTACCAGCGAGCAAACGAGCGCAAGCCATCTTCGAGCTTGGTTGAGGGGCGAAAACCCAGATCGCGTTCAAGCGCAGAAGTGTCCGCATAGGTAACAGGTACGTCGCCTGGTTGCATGGCAACAAGCTCACGGTGTGCCGCAAAGTCATAGTCTTTCGGCAACACGCCTTCTTCAACGAGCACGCGTTGCAGCGTATCCACAAAATCAAGTAAGTTCTCAGGGTGTGAGTTGCCGATGTTATACACGCGGTGCGCCGCACGCAGTAGCCCGTCAGCTCCTGCCTTTACCGTAGGCGGAGCATCCATCACGCGCACCACACCTTCCACAATGTCATCGACGTAGGTGAAGTCGCGTTTACAGTCTCCCATGTTGAAGATCTTTATCTTCTCGCCACGCACGAGCTTGTTGGTAAACCCAAAATAGGCCATATCGGGACGCCCCATGGGACCATACACCGTAAAGAAGCGAAGTCCTGTGGTAGGAATTGAGTAGAGCTTGGAGTAGGCATGAGCCATCAACTCGTTTGACTTCTTGGTGGCCGCATACAGCGACACAGGCTCATCCACTCGGTCATCCTCGGAAAAGGGGACTTTCTCGTTTCCGCCATAGACCGAGCTTGAGCTGGCATACACCAGGTGCCTAACGGGGTGATGCCGGCACGCTTCAAGAATGTTGAAGAACCCGACCAGGTTGGAATCCACATAGGCACGCGGATTTTCGATGGAATAGCGCACGCCTGCCTGAGCAGCCAAGTTCACTACCACATCGAAGCTGCGCTCCCCGAACAGCGCCTCGAACGTGGTCTCATCAGCAAGGTCACCCCGCACAAAGGAGAAGCTTCCTACCGAAAACCCATCCACACACGCATCGTCTGCACTGCCGCCTGCCGCAAGGGCAAGCATCCGCAGCCTGTCAAGCTTGATTCCAGGATCGTAGTAGGAGTTCACGTTGTCAAACCCCACAACCTCACACCTGCCCTCTTTAAGCAGACGTTTACACAAAAACGCACCAATGAACCCGGCTGCACCGGTTACGAGAACCCTATTCATTTTTCTCCTTTGTTTTCATTCGGATGTTAATGAGATGTTTGGCTTCCGCCGACCCCGCCCCGTGAGCCAAGACCCTTCTTTCGTAGTCCATAAAATTCCCGGGTATTCAACGATGTCCCGGTATCCGCTTCTTAGGATCATATGAATGAATCACAAAAGGCGATACTTTTCCTTCTGGTTGTTGATTAGAAGAGCTTTGCGTGGTAAAACAATGTCTCAAACATTGCGAATCAGCCACCTCAGCACATCTCCAAAAAAAGCAATCAGAACCACCCGCACGACATCAGCTGCCGCATGCGGACAGGATGGAAGTGCGTCATGCAAAGCCGAACAGGGAAGATAATCATTCCGTCTGACACTAACGTATGGCCTCACGAGATGGAGACCGCCCACGCGCTCGCACGATCGGGCCTCACCGTGAAGTTCATCAGATGCAGTAAGGAACGGCATGTCACGTCTGCCGACGTAATCATCGACGGTGACGAATGGGAGATGAAGGCACCTGAGTCATGTAAGCTCAAGATGGTCGAACGTAACCTGCGTCGAGCTCTCAAGCAGTCGCCGAACGTGATCTTTGACTCCAGAAGAATGAAGGGGATTCCCGATACAGCCATAGAAAGAGAGCTGCGAAAATGGGCTCTTGAGCTGAAATCTTTGAGAAGATTGATTCTGGTCAACAGACACGGAAAAGTCATTGCAATCAAGTAGAAACCTGTTAAACTGAAAGTGCTAAAGCGCTCGAACGGTATGCATTGTACCTCCCTCGGGCGCTTTCGCTGTGTCTATGGGTGATAGGCCTTATGAGCAGGATTGCTCCTTTCCGGTCGACGTGGCAGAATTTATCATCTACAACTCATAATCTGCTGAAGGAAGATGTTACCGCTCAAGCAGGAGTTTTCCAAGTGCAAGCGCTCTTTACCGCAGTGGTGAATCAGCTCGGTGATTACTCCAATGATGGGTGATACACACCGTTAAATCGATTCACATTCATTAAAGTAACCAATTTCGTTACTTTACGCAATACAAATCAGCAATATCCTGCGAATCACGCAAACTTACAAGGGGATCTCGCTCAAAGAAGAATTGATGATAATCCTTATTTTCAGGGTTTTCCCTGCGAAACTGGCGACGCGAGTGCTCGAACCAACCAAAAAACGCAACCGCTGGGTAACCGTTACTCGGCAGCCTTTTGCAAAACTGCGGCACCGACACCTGAGAGCGTTACGTCAAGATAGGTTCCGTCGGGAGCGGAAGAGTCGGCGGCAAGGCCGAGGTTTGAAAGAAGTGCTGCCGCATAATAGCAATCTTCATAGGTATCAACATAGAAATCCGGAATGTCTGTTAGGTGAAGTACGGTACCCTCTTTCACCTTTGTATCGGTAGCGGCTTTCACATATGCCTTTGCCAGTATGCGAAGAACTAAAGGGGCAAAATCGAAGTCAACGGACACATCCCCAAAGCCTAAGGCCGCTTTGTAGTCATCCTCTTCAAACATGAGCGTTTCTATTTCATCGCCGGTTTGCACCTGTTGACGGCGAAGTGCAAACTCAAGGTTAGGTGCCGCGCTGAAGTCTTCTAACTCATCGTCTTCTTCGGAACCGTAGCTTTCATACTCACGTATCGCATCATCTATCTGATCGATGCTGTACTCACACGTAACATCTTGCAGACCCATGGCTTCAACTGCTCGCAAAAGACCTGGTAGGCGTTTAACGATTCTGTCTTCGAGTTCCATCTTTGTACACCTCTTTCTTTGGTTTCCCTTGCTTCGTACACGGTAGAAACCGGTAGCAATATGATTGCTCAAACACACACTATGTGGTAATCGAGTAGGAGGGATGCCATTAGTTGACATCCCGTCCTCTCACACCACCGTGCGTACCGTTCGGTACACGGCGGTTCCATTAACATACATGTACTTGTTCGTAGTAGTCAGAGAAAAACAGATAG
>NZ_JAAKEB010000054.1 GCF_011038965.1 Adlercreutzia sp. ZJ141
ATGGCACGCGCCCAGCAGACGACGAGCGCGACGATGTAGGCGATGAGCACCACAAGCCAGCTTATGACGGCCACGACGAGCAGGGCAAGAAGTGCTGAGAGGTCATCATCTGCGGTAACGACCGACACTGCTGCCATATCGAGCGCGCCTCCCGTTCCGAAGAGCGCCTCCACGCGGTCGATGGCAAGCCCCACGACCTCGTAGATCGCCGCCATGAGGTCAAACGAGTTTTGGATAAGGAAGAGGAAGACTGCGAAGAAGACGAGCAGGAACACGACCTCCTTGACTCCAGGCAGGCTCTGGTTGCCGTCCATGCGCTGCGATATCTCGATGAGCTTCAAGGTGAACACAAGTCCTAAGGCCCCGGTGCCGATCGGCACGATGGCGACCTGCCACACGCCGTGCGCAATGTCATACATGGAGATGTCGCCCGCGCTCGCGAGCATGGTCTTAAAAGGTGCCGAGAGCACGCCTTGCGCGCCGATCGACCTCAACACGTCAGTCTGCGCGCCGAAGATCCAGTTGCACCAGTCGCGCAGCACCCCGCAAAGCCACGCGTTGATGTCATCTGCTATAGCCGCCCATGCGGGCTGAATTGGAAGGAGCAGCGTGCAGAGCGCGGCGAACGTCACCACGAACGCGTAGGCGAAGGCTCTGCTATCTGTGAGCGTCTTGATCGTGCGCATGCCGATCAGAGCGCCTCGATGGTGCCGTCGGCCTTGCGGGTGACCGACACCATGGTCGCGGCTCCGTCTTCGAGCGTGAAGGTGGTCGTGGCCACGTCGTTGGCGTAGTCGATCCACACCTCGGCGTCCCAGACGGCGCGCGTCGCGCTCGGGGACACCGCCGCCGCTCGCTCTGACACGGCTGCCTCTACCTTGGCGACGTCTGTTCCCATGGCCTCTTTCAGATCGTCTGTCACGCCGGAAAACGACAGCGCCTTT
>NZ_JAAKEB010000055.1 GCF_011038965.1 Adlercreutzia sp. ZJ141
GTAGTATAGCATAGATATTGCTTGCGCGTTTGCAGCATGCTTGTTTACGATACCTGCACGTAAACTGCGCTGTTTGAATCGAATGACGGAAGGGAAGCCCCATGACTGACCGGCAGTTGACACATATCGACGAAAAAGGTGATGTTCGCATGGTGGACGTGTCGCAAAAGGCCGACACCGAGCGCGTTGCTGTGGCCGAAGGCTTCATTTCCATGCAACCTGAAACGCTTGAGATGATCGCGGGTGGTACCGCGAAAAAAGGCGACGTGTTGGCATGTGCGCGCGTGGCAGGCGTGATGGCGGCGAAGCAGACAAGCAGCTTGATTCCGATGTGTCATCCGCTGAATATCACGAAGGCGAAAGTGGAATGTTCGCCAGTGTTTGCCGGCGAGCGCGCCGACGGCTGCGTGGGTATTCACATCACCACTACCTGCGGCGTTACGGGTAAAACTGGCATCGAGATGGAAGCACTCACCGCAGCAAGCGTGGCGTGCCTGACCGTGTACGACATGTGCAAGGCGGTTGACCGCGGTATGGAAATAACCGATGTGCGCCTGTTGAAGAAAGACGGCGGCAAAACGGGCCTGTGGCTGCGTGAGAGACACGAAGTATAAGCGCGCCGCTGTTTCCATTACCCCAGCAGATCGAGCAGCTCTTGGCGTTTGTGTATGTCGAGCTTCGCGTAGATGTGCTTCGCATGCGTGCGCACGGTGTTTTCGGATATCACCAATCGCTCGGCTATGGCCGCCACGGAGTTCCCGCGTGCGATGAGTTCGGCAACTTCTCGTTCGCGCGTGGACAAGCCGAAGCGCTCCTGTAAATCGAGACATTTCTTCGATATGAGATCGCGGATGGCGTCTGCGTCGGGCGACGCGGACGCGCGGATGCGGCGGCGCTTTGGCGGCTTGCTGGCTGCCGCACCTGCTGTACCCGCAGTATCC
>NZ_JAAKEB010000056.1 GCF_011038965.1 Adlercreutzia sp. ZJ141
CGATGCCATTTGCGTAGCCCGGCATACATCGTGTAGTCATTGTATGTCACGGGCGCAGATGCGAAGTGGGCGTTGATAGCGCTTTCTGATTCACTCTCGTCTGCATATATGACGTTCGGATTGAGGGCGAGAAATCCGGCAAGTTTGCGTGCATACGCATCCACCGTCTTAGGATGAAGCCCAAGGTCGGTCATAGCTTCCCTAAATGAGCGAATCTCTTTGGCGATTGCTGTTTCCATGATGATCTCCCTTCGTGCGATTGCAATCGACGGGGAAATCGTAGCGTTACGCTATGTTCCAAAGATCCGGGATACACGCCTGATCATGTCGGATACTTCTCGAAGTTCAGCGCATAGCCTTTGCGAGTGCATAGTTTCTTCTATGTGCTAAAGCACATAGAAGAAAGAACTTTCTTTTCTCAGATACCCCTCGGGGCGCTAAAGCTTCTGCGGCCATCTATTCGATCGTGGTTACCGCCAAGCTCAATGGCCTGAATCAGCGTGCTTACCTAGAGTGGGTACTCTCCGAGATGCCCAACGACAATAAGCTTGATGAGCTAGGTCGAATTGATCGCTACCTTCCCTGGTCAGATGAGATTCCTGTCGAGTGCAGGCTTAGCCCTGATAAGGCTAAAGATGCTGCAAAGATGCCCGACGAGCCGATTGTGGATGTCAAAACCCTCGAGACGATCTTGGAAAACTCTTAGAGCTTTCCAAGCTATCGGTCGGAATCCTATCGGATAATTCCAGACCTTCGCACAGACGATAATGCGTTTCCCTTTGACGCGCGCTATTCAGTTGTGATGGGTTTACCAGCAGCACCAGCCTCCTTCATGTCACGCTCGATCATGTCGATGATGATTGTGACACCTATCGGCTAGAAGTGATA
>NZ_JAAKEB010000057.1 GCF_011038965.1 Adlercreutzia sp. ZJ141
GTTGCGTCGAGCTCATATTCGTTCGCAAAGCCGTCAGCTCCGTCAGAGGTGCCCCACTCCTTCGCGAGTTCCAAGCTTTCCGTGCAGTAAAACCCAAGCCCGTAGTCGTTATGAGGGTTGCCTGTGCCCCAAATCGGTTTCTCAATGATGTGACTGGAGCCGTGGAATATGGTAAGCAGTTCTGTCATGATAACCTCACAACTATCGTTACAACGATAGTTCATTATAGTATCGCCAAACCGATAGTTCAAGGACGCCCTTTCTGCAGCTCTTGGCTAATTGCTAGGAGCTCAAACTGCACGCTCGCTCGAATCGCCGCGCGCCTCATCACTCCTGATTCTGAGTTGATCCATCACTTACTAACATCGCGCGTATGCAGCCATGATCACGCGGGCGTATTGAGCATTTTGCCCCATTTGTAGAAATTGCAACCTGCCAATTGTAAAGTTTATAACCCGCCAATTGCAGAAGTTATAACCTGCTAATTGCAAAGATTTCAACCTGCCAATTGCAAAATGACTTGCGGGAGCGAAGGTTGTGGGCAGTAGGATTTGTCATAAACTGCGGTCGAAGGCGGAGGAAGCGTGGCGGGGTATACGTCAGTAACATTTTTGTGCAACTGTATAAAACGTGAGCGTCAAAACACCCGCATATTTAGCTTCTAGCCGATAGGTGCCACAATTGTTGCAACCTGATGGAAGGAAGTGACGATGGCACCGCAAGAAAGAAGATC